>CABTZK010000019.1 GCA_902489275.1 uncultured Porphyromonadaceae bacterium | reverse complement strand
GTCCGGTAAAATGACTATCTTTGCTCATGGTTATATTTATTATATTGTGAAAACAAAGATAACCAAAAAGGGCTGATACCTCGTGAGATGTGTCAGCCCTAATTTATTTTGTTTGAAAAAGTTTTACCGGACAGCAATAATAGCAAATATAACCAGAAAAACAAGCCTTTTTTGAGAAATTCTTCGCAAGCAAGCGAAAAAATTGCATTTTCGATCTGAATTCTTCACATTGAGCTCACTCGCAAAGGGAGCAACATTAAAAAAGCAACTCGCCCACTCGGGGTGAATTGCTTCAAGATTGGCATTGCACACCCGCAAAACGACGGGGGCAACGTGTACATTGACCTAACTCAACGTGCAGCTACTCGGCAACTTGCTGAGCCTCTACCACGTTAATGTAGGTGTGGCCTGCGCGATGCTGGAACTCTACGATGCCGTCGACCAGCGCATACAAGGTGTGATCCCTGCCCATGCCTACATTTTCGCCTGGGCGATGAACCGTGCCGCGCTGACGGCGGATGATGTTACCTGCCTTGGCGAACTGGCCACCATAAATTTTAACACCGAGACGCTTGCTATGGGAGTCGCGTCCGTTCTTTGAACTACCTACACCTTTTTTGTGTGCCATAATGCGTGAAAAATTTAATGGTTAAGCAATAACTTCTTTAATCTCAATCTCGGTGAACATCTGGCGGTGACCATTCAAGCGGCGATAGCCCTTGCGGCGGCGCTTCTTGAAAACAATCACGCGATCACCTTTCACGAGGGGAGTCTTGACCTCGCAAACTACCTTTGCGCCATCAACGGTTGGCGCGCCTACTGTAACGGCACCGTCGGCATCAATGAGGAGAACTTTCTCAAATTCTACGGCATCGCCTTCCTTCTTCTCATCGCCGAGATAGTGAACATACAATTTCTTGCCGGCCTCGGCTTTGAATTGCTGTCCTTGAATGTCTACAATTGCGTACATTTAATTCATTGTATTACAAGTTATACCGTGCGGCGGCCACACCCCGAAAAAGTGCAGCGCTTAGTCGAGCCTTTCGGAAATCGGTTGCAAAATTACTATTTTCCAAGCAAACTCGCAACTTTTTCACGAGAAATCTAACGAAATTCACCCTAAAAAGAGCGCATCGGGATGATGCGGGATGATGCGGGATGAGGGGTGCTCACTTGTCGTGACGGACACCGGAGTTTTTGCTCATGACTAAATCATGGGTGCGCGACATGAACTGGTTGAACATGGGCTTGCTGTCACGGCGCACTTTCTCGGGCATGTTTTCGGGTATCAGTCGGTAATTGTCGCCGCGGCCGCTGGGATGCTGGCAGAAAAACAGGCGATAGCGAGGATTCCTCACCACAGGCTTGCCGTTCTCGACCTTGAGTGTCACTTTCACCATGGCGCCGCCCCGGGTGTCGACGGGCTTCTGGTTAGAGATGAAATTGCCCAAGCTGTAGACCACCAGCACGTCTTTGTCGTAAGCGTCGCTATGCACCACCTTGAAAGGCTCCACCACATGCGGGTGCCCGCCAATAATCAAGTCAACCCCCCGGTCGACGAGCCACTGTGCCAAATCCTTTTGCTCCTTGACGGGCGACAGGGTGTACTCCACTCCCCAGTGCAGGCACACGCACAGCACTTGAGCGCCGGCATCGCGCGCGGCGTTGATGTCGGTTTCCATTTGCCGCAAATCGATGTGATCGACCACCACGTCCTTTTGCACCGGGATGCCGTTGGTGCCGTAGGTGTAGTCGAGGAACGCGACTTTCATGCCTTTGAGGTTGACCATGAATGGCAACTGCCGGTTGCGGGCGGCCGCATTGAGATAGGTGCCGATGTGTGGGATCTTCATCTCGTCGAGCTTCGCCACCGTGCGCCTCAAGCCGGCATCGCGGCGGTCAAGACAGTGGTTGATGGCCGTCAAGATCAGGTCGAAGCCGCTTTTTCTCAATTGCCAGCCAAACTCGTCGGGCGCACTGAAGCACGGATAACCCGTGTAGGGCCTGCCTCCGAGTGGGCACTCCAAGTTCACCACGGCGTAGTCAGCCGATTGGATGTAGGGTTCCAGCAAGGCGAAACACTCGCTGTAGTCATAGGTGCCATTGCCTTGGCGCGCTGCCACGTTCTGGGCGGCGTGCTGCATGGCGTCGCCCGCGAAAAGCAGGTCGGCACTGTCAAGAGGGCTGCACAGCAATTCCAAAAACGAGAGCAGCAATATTGAGGCCAGATGCGTCATGTGGGGGTTTCTTGTTTGAGCATTAGCGAAGCGGGGGCTTGAAGAAAAGCCAAGTTCCTCAAAGTCCCCGTTACTTTTAATAGATCTTGTGCTGTGCCGCAAGCAGCGTGTTCATCATGAGCGACACAATGGTCATTGGGCCCACGCCGCCTGGCACTGGCGTGATGTAGGAGCAATGTGGCGCCACCTGCTCAAAGTCAACATCGCCATGCAGTTTCCAACCGCTCTTGGTCTTGTCGCTGGGCAGGCGCGTCGTCCCCACGTCGATGATGACCACGCCCTCTTTCACCATGTCCTCCTTGACAAACTCCGGGCTTCCCAGGGCGGCAATCAGGATGTCGGCCTGACGGGTGATTTCTTTGATGTTCGGTGTTGCGCTGTGGCACACGGTCACGGTGCAGTTGCCGGGGCTGGCCTTCTGCATAAGCATGGCGGCCACGGGCTTGCCCACAATGTTGCTGCGACCCAGCACCACGCAATGCTTGCCGTGGGTCTTAATCTTGTAGCGCTCAAGCAGCGTGAGGATGCCTTGCGGCGTGGCGCTGCGGAAGCAAGGCAGCCCGATGGTCAACCGGCCGGCATTGATGGGATGAAATCCGTCGACATCCTTGCGGTAGTCGATTGCCTCAATCACCTTCTGCGCATCGATGTGCTTGGGCAGTGGCAGCTGCACAATGAAGCCGTCGACATCGCTATCGCGATTGAGCGCGTCGATGGTCTCCAGCAATTTTTCCTCGGTCACATCGCTCTCAAAGCGTATCAGCGACGATTTGAAACCACACTCGGCACAGGTTCTCACCTTGTTCGCCATGTAGGACTCGCTGCCCCCATCGTGGCCCACGAGCACTCCAGCCAAGTGGGGCTGCTTCATCCCCGCTGCCGTCATTTTTCTCACTTCGGCTGCAATTTCCTGCTTGATTTGAGCCGAGACTTTCTTTCCGTCGATTAATTCCATGATGAATATGTTTTTTTGATCGTAACGAGGAGGGGAAACGCCCCCTCAAAAACTCGTCAATCCTTTATTCCTCTTTCTTCACGGCTCACCGCTTCATTCGCTTCATCAGTTTCATGGGGTTGCGGGTGGTCACCGCGTGCATCATCTTGCGCGTCTGGTCAAATTGCTTGAGCAGGCGGTTCACCTCTTCCAGCTTGGTGCCGCTGCCCATGGCGATGCGCTTGCGGCGGCTGCCATTCATGGCCTCGGGGTGCTGGCGCTCATAGGGTGTCATCGAGTCGATAATGGCCTCGATGCTCTTGAAGGCGTCGTCGTTGATGTCAATATCCTTGATGGCCTTGCCCACGCCTGGAATCATCGATGCCAGGCTCTTGAGGTTGCCCATTTTCTTGATTTGGTTGATTTGGTTGCGGAAGTCGTTGAAATCAAAAGTGTTCTTTGCGATCTTGGCTTGGATTTTCTTGGCCTCTTCCTCGTCATATTGCTGCTGCATGCGATCGACGAACGACACAATGTCGCCCATGCCCAAAATGCGGTCGGCCATGCCACTGGGGTGGAACACATCGATTTCACCCATTTTCTCGCCCGTGCCCACAAACTTGATGGGCTTGTTGACCACGGCGCGGATTGACACTGCGGCGCCTCCTCGGGTGTCGCCATCGAGTTTGGTGAGTACCACGCCATCGAAGTCCAGCCGCTCGTTGAAAGCCTTAGCGGTGTTCACCGCATCCTGGCCCGTCATGGAGTCGACGACAAACAGCGTCTCGCTGGGCTTGATAGCGTCCTTGATGGCCTTGATTTCGGTCATCATTTGCTCGTCGACGGCCAGGCGGCCGGCGGTGTCGACAATCACCACGTCTTTTTGAAGGCGCTTAGCCTCCTCAATGGCGTGCAGGGCAATGCTCACGGGATCCTTGCTGTCGGGCTCGGTGTAGACCGGCACATCGATTTGCGCGCCCACCGTTTGCAACTGCTGGATGGCAGCTGGGCGGTAGATGTCGCAAGCCACGAGCAGCACACTGCGTTTTTTGCCCTCTTTCAAGCGATTGGCGAGCTTGCCCGAAAAAGTGGTTTTGCCCGAGCCTTGGAGGCCCGACATGAGAATCACGGCAGGATTTCCCTGCACGTTGAAAGGCGCAGCCTCGCCACCCATAAACTCTGCCAGCTTGTCGTGCACGATCTTCACCATCAGTTGCTGAGGGTTGACCGAGTTGATCACGTTCTGCCCCATTGCCTCGTCTTTCACGCGATTGGTGAAATCCTTGGCCACTTTAAACTCCACATCGGCATCGAGCAATGCCTTGCGTATCTCTTTCATGGTCTCGGCAATGTTAATCTCTGTGATTTTGCCTTGTCCTTTCAGGACCTTGATCGACCGTGCAAGTTTCTCTGATAAGTTCTCAAACATATATCTTCGTATTCTATTTTTTGCTGTGCATCAAAAACATCTTGCAAAATTACAACCATTTTGCTGAATAGGCAAATTTCTTGCCATCCATTCAAAAATCGCGAGGGCGCGCCTTTACTCGGCCGAGTCGCTGCCGACGGTCACAAAAATGTTGCCCGCCTGGACAAGGATATAGTCCTCGGAGCGGCCAGGAAACTCGTGGTGGATATAGAGTTCCACCGGCGCATCCTGTGCTTTGGCAATGCACTGCAGGCTGGGCAGATGCTCAACATAGTTGCGGGAGTGCTCGGGCGTGCCATGGTGGTTGAACGTGGCCTCTACCACGCCATTGCGCGTGAGCACAAGGGCTGTGAGGGGCGAAATCTGGGCACCGTCAAACCACACGGCCCACAAGTCCATCATGTCTTTTCCGTCCTTGAAACCGGCCATCCACTGGTTACTCACCACGCCACGGTCATAGCAGCTTTCCACCCTGGCGCGTTCCTCGGCGGTCATCACACGCTTCGACTCGCCGCTTTTCCACTTGCTGAACTTGATGAGCTCGTGCGACTTGCGGCAAGCCGCGGTCATGAGCACGGGCATCACCTCGCGGTCAGTATAGCCCTTGAACATCTTCTTTGCCGCTTTCTTGTTTTTCAGGCGGTAGCAGTAGGCCCTCGCCGCGCCTGCGCTGTCGGGACTCTGGCTCACGAGCTCGACCTCGCCCACATTTTGCTTAAACACCAAGTAGGCATACTTTTGCGGGTCAAATGTCTTGTCGCCGGCCGTATAGACGTATGCGTTCTCTCTGAAATTGGCATGAGCCATCACGGGCCGTTCTCGCCGGGTCATGTTGTTGGTCCAGTAGAGCCCTAAATCGCCCATGCGTCTCCACGCCATCGGCTGCTCGCGGGTGACGCGTGCTTTCCCGATGGCCTTGAGCAGTTTTTTTGCGGCTTTTGCAGCTTTCTTCGGGTCGTCAACGCCAGGGTAAGAATAGGTGTGGTCATATTCCATGGGGAGCATGCCCGGTGTGCGCTCGGTCATCAAATCGGTCAAGCGTTCCTCCACAGCGCTTTGCCGGAGGACGGCATAGTTCTTGCTCAAACTTCCTCGATCGAGAATGCGGGTGACGACGACGGCATTTCCCTCAAGCGAGAGCTGCTCGGCGCTGCTGGCACGCGCCACTTCCTGCACGCGCTGCTCGCCCCCGCTGGCCAGCATCGCTTGTTCGCTGCCATCGTTGCTACGCAGCCACAGCTCAAGGCAACCATCGCCATCAACATCAACCAAGGTCCAATGTGTGGGAATCCCCGTGCGGAATGCCTCGTCGGTGCCTTGTCTCGCTTGCCACATCTTGGCGATTTTGCCATAGTGTGCCATGTAAAAGTTGACCGCTCGCTCTTCTTTGTTTTGCGCCTGCATGAGCATGGAAGCCAATGCGGCGGCCATGACTAAAATTATTTTTTTGTTATACATTATTATATAGTTATATATAGATTGCTATGAGCAGCAAGCGACGAGAGGAGCCTCGGTCCCGCTCGGGCGCATCGCTGCCCCTCTGGATTGCCAAACGTTACTTCTCGCTCACACCGAGCCAGCCGGGCCACCTGGCCGCCGGTTTCTCCCTTCCTTGTTTTTTGTTATCCCTTCGATAACGTCATCGACATAACTTTTGCGGTTTCTCCAGGAAAGGATGCTGCCAATGACGGGGATGTTATACCAACGGTAGACAAAAAGGTCATAACACCAGTTGGGCAAGATTTTCCACAGCTGCTGCATGAGCCATCCGCGGGCCTGTGTCCTCGCGAGGCCAGAGACGGAGCCTAACGCGATTCCCACGGTCTGATTCCGGGAAACCGCCTTTTTCATCTCTTTGGCCGTTGTGTTGTATTTGGTAATGCGCGTGAACATTTCGCCATATTCCCCCGCGAGCGGCGACGCGCCCAAGCGGCTCTCAAACTCGCCCTGGTTGGCGCACTCGCTGGCGAGTTGCTCCATTCGGCTAAACATGTCGTCGACACGTGCCTGCTCATCGGCGGGCAACGTGTAATTTTCGGTGATGACGTTGCGTCTTGCGTCAAGCCATCGGCTTTTCTCTGTGTCCATATTTATCATTTTTGATGTGTTCTGAATTGAGCAGCACATTCTGGAGTTCTTGTTCCTGAAGTCGCTTGAATTTCCATTATTCGCCCAAAAGTAATAAAAAAATACGAAATCAGTCGTAAAAAACACATTTTTATCTTCTTTTCTTGCTCAAGGAGGGCAATTCTGCCTTTGTTACAAAAAAAATATTCAAAAAACAAAAGAATTTATTTGCTATTTCATGAAATGTCACTAACTTTGGGCAAAATATCGAATTAACTATTTTTTATTAACTAATTGATACAACTAATATGAAAAAAACATTATTCAAAGGTTTTTTACTTGCACTTGTAGCAGCGTGTGGCGCTGGGATTGCCAGTGCCGAACCAACCTACGTAACAGACAGCCTGTATTTCAGCCCTGTTGAAGGTGAAGTTAATGCTGGAGATACGGTTGAATTAACGCTCAACCTGTATAACCAAACTGGATATGCCGCTTTCCAGGCTGACTTCCATTATGGCGAAGGCATCAAAGCCGTTCAATACAGAGAGTGGGATGACGCTTTGGGAGATTCCGTGATTGTATGGGGAAAAACAATCAATCGCGCCAAGAATCATCAATTAGCAGGCAATGATCCTGCTGGGACAAGTCTACGCATTGTTGTTTTTAACATGCAAAACGCCTTAATCAAAGCAAAGACAGAGGGAGACCTTTCCATTATCAAGCTCTTAATTGCCATCGACCCCAATTTGCCAACGGGCGAGTATGTTTTGAAAATTGACAGGCAAAAATTCTCAACTGGTGTTCCTGCAGACCATGGCGTGAATGACGGATGGCATGGCGGATCAGAAGAAGGCTACACTTCATACGTCCTCAAAGTGAAAGGTAAACCAACCTTTGACTGGAACAAGGTGGAGCTTATGAGTTATGGTATTCCGAGCTCGGGTCGGGTGGGCGAGCCCATCCATGCGACCGCAAGCGTGAAGAACGGCAACGACAAGGCTATCGCCGCTAACACTTACACGGCTAAGCTGCATATCTACGATGCAGAAATGCAAGAAGATGCCACTGCCGAAGCTACTGAAATCGCAGCCAACAGCACCAACGGCTACAGCTTCGACTGGACTCCACAAGCCGCAGGCACCTATTTCGCATATGTGCAATTCGGATTTGGCGAGAACGCTGAATACAGACTGATACAGAGCGTCCCAGAGCAAATCGTTGTGAAGACCGCCCCATCGGGTGTGAACGACGTGAACGCGGGCAAGACCGTGGAAAGCATTCGCTACTACAACGCAATGGGCGTGGAAAGCGCTGCTCCATTCGAGGGTCTCAACATCGTGGTGACCAACTACACCGACGGCAGCAAGACCACAAGCAAAGTGGTTAAATAAGAAATTATTTCAATCACACACTTTCAAGGGGACACCACGCGGTGTCCCTTTTTTTTACTCCCGCACTCATCTATTACACAACGTCCTATTCGCTAAGATGGCTGAGGGTACATGATGAATTTACACGCATTTACACTCCTATTTTCACAGATCATAATTCATGCGCGCACTTTTGGTAAAACAAAGAAAAATTTCTAACTTTGCGTGGTTTATTATATTGCAAAAAAGATGAAGAACGTCATATTTTTTGACAACAATGAGATTCGCAAGCAATTGCTGCCAATCACTTACACCCGCCCCACATGCCAGCTGCGCGTGGGCATCACGACCATCGAGGAGAAGTGGCGCGCGCTGCTCGGGGAAGCTCACTACAGCTACCTCACAGCAGGCTACCTCAAGAAAAAATTCCCCACCGTGCTTTGCGACACCAATCTAATGATAGCAGGGCACGTGATTCCAACGCCCGAAATCGCTCAAATGGCTCTTGGACTCAAAGCTGGTGAAGCCTTGATGGCAGACGATGAGCTCATCGCCTTCAACGGCAGCGCCCGCAACTTTGACGAAAGGAAACACGACCACGTCGTCGCGCTTGGGACCCCACCGCGGCTGATTGGGCACTTGTGGGACATCTTCCTGCTCAACGGGCAAGTGCTTGAGGATGACTTCGAGCGAATCACCGCAGGACGCAAGTCGCAAGCGCTGAGTAAAAGCAACACGGTGATTGGCGACCCCAATCGCATTTTCATTGAGCATGGCGCCTACGTGGAAGGCGCCACACTCAACACCAACGAGGGGTGCATCTACGTAGGAAAAGATGTTGAGATCATGGAGGGAGCCTGCATTCGCGCCCCCTTTGCAGCCTGCCACAACGCAAAAGTGCGTATGGGCGCTAAAGTCTATGGCGCAACCACTTTGGGCCCGCATTGCAAAATTGGCGGCGAGGTGGAAAACACGGTCATGATTGGCTACAGCAACAAGGCGCACGACGGCTTCTTGGGCGATGCCGTGATTGGAGAGTGGTGCAACATTGGTGGCGGAACAACGGCTTCCAACCTTAAAAATGACTATAGCGAAATCAAGCTATGGAACTACGCCAGCAAACACTTTGAGCCTACGGGGCTGCAATTTTGCGGCCTGATCATGGGCGACCACTGCAAAACGGGCGTGAACTGCATGATCAACACCGCCACGGTGCTGGGTGTGGGCGTGAACATACATGGTGCCGGCTTCCCACGGAATTTCGTGGCATCTTTCCTGGAAGGCAGCAGCACCGCAGGGTTCAAGGGCGTGAAACTGCCTGCATTCCTAACCATTGCAAAGCGCGTGATGGCACGACGCGGGATTGAGCTCACCAAGAGCGACATGGACATATACGAGGCCATATACCGCATCGCCAAGCAATACAAATGAGGCATCAAGCCTTCAAAATGATTAACTCACAAGACATGAAAAAGATTGTAACACTTCTCATTGCATTAATGACCGTGACTGCCGTTATTGCTCAAAAAAACAATGACGGCCGCATCTGCCACAAGGGCGACGGCTCATTTATCGTGATTTCAAAGGAGACTGGCAACGAGAACCTGCGCGTGTACAGCGGAGACAGCACGCTGCTCATTCAGTTCCCCGCCTGCCTGAGCAAAGTCAAGGGCAACAAACAGCGCGTGGGCGACATGAAAACACCTGAGTCGCCAGCTGGGAAGCCCTTTAGCATCTCGATGATTCAAAACGCATCGACATGGAAGCACGATTTCAAGGACGGCCGCGGCAACATCAAAGCCTACGGGCGCTGGTTCATGCGCCTCAACACTCCAGGCCATAGCGGAATTGGGATTCACGGCAGCACCAACAACGAGAACACGGTGCCCGGCCGCGCAAGCGAGGGCTGCATTCGCCTGCTCGATAAAGACATCATCACACTCAAGGACAAGTATGCCTACGTGGGCATGAAGGTTGTCATCAAGCACGAGGGTGAAAGCCTCTATCCCTGGGAACCCAAGTGACATGTGGGAGAAGCGACTCACAACCATTAAAAACTAATTTCTTATGAAATCCAAACTAACTATTATCGGAAGCATGCTCACTATGCTCACCATGCTTGCAGTGAACGTCCATGCCACAGGCATCAACGACGCCTTCAAGCACAGGCAGCAGCAGGTGGGCTTCAAGCTCGTAGAGACCGGCCTGGATGAGCAGGAGACAGAAGCCCTGCACTTCATCTATGCCTATGCGCCACTGTGTGACGTGACTGACTACTCCGAGCAATTTTATATTGAAAACATCAAGCAGACTTTTGCCACACGCGCCGAGATGCCCTGGGGGAAAACCATTCCCGATGACATTTTCAGGCACTTCGTACTGCCCATCAGGGTCAACAACGAAGCGCTCGACAGCAGTCGCATGGTGTTCTACAAAGCATTGAGAAACCGCGTGAGCAACCTCTCGATGCAGGAGGCCATTCTCGAAGTAAACCACTGGTGCCACGAGCATGTGACCTACCAGCCGAGCGACGCGCGCACCTCCACGCCGCTGCAAAGCATCAAGACGGGCACCGGACGCTGTGGCGAGGAAAGCACCCTCACGGTAGCCGCACTGCGCGCCGTGGGCATCCCGGCCCGGCAAGTCTACACGCCTCGCTGGGCACACACCGACGACAATCACGCCTGGGTTGAGGCCTGGGCCGACGGGCGCTGGCACTTCCTGGGCGCTTGCGAGCCCGAGGCGGTGCTCGACCTGGGATGGTTCAACGCTCCCGCATCGCGCGCGATGCTCATGCACACTCGCGTGTTTGGCGACTACAACGGCCCCGAGGAAACCGTGCTCAAAACGAGCAACTACACCGAGGTCAACTTGGTGGGCAACTATGCCAAAACCGCGAAAATCGACTTCACCATCACCGACGAGCAAGGCGTGGCCGTTCCCAACGCCCGTGTAGAATTCAAGATTTACAACTATGCAGAATTCTACAGCGCCGTGACAAAATACGCCGACCAGCAAGGACACACCAGCCTCACGGCAGGATTGGGCGACATGCTCGTGTGGGCAAGCGACAGCGCCAAGCGCTATGGCTGGGTCAAAGCCAGTTTCGGGAAAGACCAGACCATGACCATCAAGATTGCCCATGACACGGCCCTCCCCGACTCGATTGACATCGTGCCGCCGCCAGAACACGCCGTCATACCCGACGTTCCCGCCGCACTGGCCGAGGCCAACAAAGTCAGGCTTGCTCAGGAAGACTCGATTCGCAACGCCTACACTTCCACCTTTATCACGGCCAAAAAGGCGATGCGCTACCCCGAGCGCAGCCGTGACTATCTCGTGAAATCCTGTGGAAACCACAGCACAATCCTGAATTTCCTCAACCGATACCAGGGGCAAGAAGAACGCGCCTACAAGCTGCTCGACTGCTTGAGCGACAAAGACCTGCGTGACGTCACCATGGAAGTGCTCGACGACAACATGACCGCCAGCAGCAGCCAACTCTCACCCCGCGTCGAGGACGAGCCCTTGCGGCCTTTCAAGCGGTTTTTCGAGCAGGCTTTCGCCCAAGAGGCCAAAAGTTTCCGAGAGAATCCGCAACGGCTTGTGAACTGGGCCAAAGAGAACTTGAGGCTCAACCCCGACCGCAAAGCGCTGCGCTACGCGCAATCGCCCGTGAGTGTCTACAACTACCGTTTTACCGACGAGCGCAGCCGCGACATTTTCTGGGTTGACGTGGCACGCAGTCTCGACATCAACGCGCGCAAAGATGCCGTGACTGGCAAAGTGCAATACCGCATGGGCGACAACCAGCCCTGGATTGATGTGAAATGGGACGCTACCGAGCCCAAAATCGCCCCACAGGGCATCCTCACACTCAATTACAAGCCTACTGAAATCATCGACAACCCCAAATATTACACGCACTTCTCGCTGAGCAAACTCGTTGATGGGCACTTGGAACTCTTGAACTACGACGAAAACCAGTGCACCTGGGCCAGCACGTTCAAGAACGGCGCGAAAATGGACGCGGGCACCTACGTACTCGTGACGGGAACCCGCCAGGCCGATGGCAGCGTGGTTGCCACCACTCGCAAATTTGACATCAAAGAGGGAGAGACGACCACCGTTGATTTAGTGATGCGCCAAAAGGAGGGGGGAATTGCCGTGATTGGCAACTTCGACAGCGAATCCAAGTATTTTCCTCTGTTCACCCAAAACTGCCTTCTCCGGCAGTTCAGCATCTTGTCATCGACAGGTCGCGGCTACTACGTGCTGGGGATTATCGCTGCTGGCGAGGAACCCACCAACCATGCCTTGCGCGACATCGCCAAGGTGAGTCTCGACCGCCCCGTGCTATTGCTGTTTGAGGACGCCAATGCCGCCAGCAAGCATTTCGACAAGAACGACTTTAACCTGCCCGCCAATGTGAAGTACGGTATCGACCCAAAAGGCTCGATTTTGAAAGCGCTGAAGAGTGAGCTCAAGCTGAAGACCAACCAGCTGCCACTGTTTATCATCGCTGACACCTTTAACCGCATTGTGTTCAGCAAGCAAGGCTACACCATCAACTTGGGCGACCAGCTGCATGAAACCCTCATGCGGCTAAAATAGAGACCAGGGACGGGATTCCAAGGCTCGCCTATGGAATCCTGCCCTGAAAGCCCCCAAGTGCCTCACCAGCAGTGAAATCATGAAATTCCGACCCTTTTCAATCATTCAAAAACATAAAAAATGAAGAAGTTTTACAATTTCCTATGCATCGGCCTCGCCGCTTTGAGCGCAAGTGCCGCCATGCCCGCTGGCACGGAACAAGCCGCCATGACCTTCACCTTTAATGACTCACTCGTCAACAAGACGGTGCGCATGGGCATCTACACCAACGGCGACTTCCAAATCCAGTTTGGCGATGGAGAACTGCAAACTGGCAGCCAATCCTCCTACTACACCGGTACGCTCACCAACATCCCTGTTGTGAAGATTTATGGCAACAACGCCTATCGTGTTTTGGCCACCAACCTGGGTATCACCAAAGTGGATGCCAGCAATGCCCCAAGCCTCAAGATCTTACAACTCGACAACAACCAGATTACCGACCTCACGCTGAACAACAACCCAGTGATGACCGGCATCTATGCCGCTGGCAACCGGGTCACTAACCTCACTGGGCTTGAAGGCTGCACGGCGATGAAAGTCATCGACTTTTCCGAAAACGGCACGCTTGGCGGCAGCTTCGACCTGAGCCAAATGAGCAGTTTGTCGAAGGTTGACCTCTCGGGCAACCAGGTCACCGCTATTGTCCTTCCCAAAACCGAGACCCTGATTCAAGTCTACATGAGCAGGAACCCAATCAGCACGCTGGACGTGAGCAACCTCTCAAAACTCGAAGAACTCTATTGCGACGGCACTCGCTTGACAAGCCTTGACCTCACCGGCTGCACGAGCTTGGCCACGCTCAAAGCCTTTGACGCTCAACTTGGCAGCATCAACCTGAACGACTGCAAATTGCTCGAAGGGCTGTATGTGCAAAACAACCAGCTTACCTCCCTCGACCTCACCAACAACACGGCCATCAACTGGCTGCGCGTTGAGCACAACCAGCTCAAAACCCTCAATACCACGATGCTCGCTAACTTGAGAAGTTTCATGGCCGACTACAACGAACTCACAGAAGGTGACTTCGGCAACAACAAATTGCTCACGCAACTCAAAATCTCCCACAACCAATTGCAGGGAATCAACGTGAGCAATTCCAAAAACTTAAGTTGGCTCAAAGTGGACAATAACGACATCGAGGCTGTTGACCTCTCGGGGAACCCCTATCTCTACTGGCTGGAGTGCGACAGCAACCGCATCGCCTCGCTCGACGTGAGCCACAACACCTACCTGCAATGGCTCGCTTGCGAAAACAACCGCCTGGAGGCACTCGACATTGCCAGCAACAAAGGTCTGCAAGGTTTGAGCATTCAAGGCAATGATCTTCCTGAAGAAGCGCTCAACGCCCTCATCGAGCAATTGCCCGACGTGAACAGTGTCGAGATTGGCGAGAACAGCGCGGCATGGTGCCGGCAGCTGGTGTTGAGCCACAAGGCAGATGATGAGATTCACATCGACCTGGCCCAGCAGAAAGGCTGGAACGTGACCGAGATCGTCACCACAGGCATCAACGACGTGACCGCATCAAAGGCTATTGCCAGCGTGAAATATGTGAACCTTGCTGGCCAACAGAGCAATGTGCCATTCGATGGAATGAACATCGTGGTCACCACCTACACCGATGGCTCGCAAAGCGCCATGAAGACCATCAAATAACACTTTTTTTGACCGTCAAAAAAACTGAAAATAAAGAGACTGCACCCTTCGTTCTGTGGTGCAGTCTCTTTTGGTTGTCTTTTGTAGGGATTCTTTTTCACTCCCTCGCACTTACAGCCTTACCTCAACTCCGAAGCTAAACTGGCGAGGCATTCCCCAGTAACCTCTAAAGGTGTCCAAATCGTGATTCGCGCCATCGATGCCTCGCTCAATATACTGGTTCGCCGTGAGATTGCGGACGGTGGCAAAAAAATTGAGCGACACTTTGCGCACTGGAAACTTGTAACCTGCCGTGGCATTGACAATAGCGTAAGCCGGCAACCGATATGCGTCGCGCCTGTCAGAAGAAACCCGGCTTGAAGGCTCAAAATCGGCATACATGCGCGCATTGTAGCGGCAGTCGGCATTGACATACCATCCTCTTGCAGACACATTGACCTGTAGCCCCAGCTGCGTCTGCGGGGCATCGCACACGTGCAAGCCGTCGCAATAGATGGCATACTGCTTGAGCACCTCGCCGCTATAGGTGTCGTAGGTGATGGCATGGCCTCCGCTTTTCCATTTCCAAGACGCCAGCATGGCATAGGCATTCAGGTTCAGCCAACGGGTGATTTCCTGTGTGGCTGTGGCCTCCACGCCTACATGCAGGGCATTGAGTCCTGAAATTTGATATTTTTCGGCATTTTCGTTGGCCCGCTTGGCCTGATTGACCGTCAAATGCTTGTTGCGCCACGAGGCCAAATAGCCCGAAATCTCAGCACGGCCTCCTTTCCAGCGAGTGCGCCAGCCCATTTCGGTGAGGAGGTTCTTCTCGTTCGTAACATTATTGGTCACCGTCAAGTCGCTTGACGCCAAGTAGATGCCTGCGTATGGCAACCGGCTGTTATAGCCTAAGTTTCCATAGAGCGCATGACTTTGGCTCAAATGCCACACCAGTCCGCCTCTCACGCTGAATCCGCAACCGCTCACCCACCGGCTGCGCTTGCCCGTGGCATCGTCGTGACGGCGGTAGGTGCCGCTATAAACGGCAACTCCCAAGTTGGAAGAGAAAGCCCTCCTCTCATGGTTGGCCTGCACGTAGCCCGACACATGGTGCGTGGTGCGACCATAGCGGCTGCCCACATAGTCGCCCAAGCCATAGCGTCCTCCCCGATACAGCAAGTAATCGGCAGCAAGCAAGTCAAGCATTTTCATCTTGTACCAGGTGTCATAGTATTGGTATTGCACGCCTGCCGAGAACTTCCAGACCGGGCTGACCTGATAACACCCCGAAGCGACACCACCTGCCTGCAAATGCCCCGACAAGTAGTCAATCATCGCGTATTTACCGACACGCTTGCCCTGCTCGTCTTGTTGCGTCGCATTGCTGGCTTGCACGGCATCAAAGTCAATGTGTCCATCGGGGGTTTGAAACGAGAGCACGGTTTTTCCCTTCTCGGCGCTGATGGTGGAATATCCGCCTCCATCGGCAATGGCCAGGTAGAGCGAGTTGCGCATTTGCCACTTGCCGCTGTCGAAAAGGTGCTGCATGGTAAAATAAGGCTTCACATAATGGTTGCGCGCGATAGAAAAAGGCTTGCCACGCAGCGTGCCCCAATTCTTCGAGTAATTGGATCCATATTTCTCCACCTCGGCCGACGAGAGTTCAGTATTGCGCTGATTGTGCTTTTCGGGCGAGCCCAATGCCGTAAAAATCAACAGGTTTCGCTCATCAAGCTGCTTGCTGGCCGAGAGCATATAGGCCCATGTGTTCACATCGGTGCACTCCACATATCCATCGCCCCCCACGTGCGAGAGCATGCCCGTGATCGACCACCCTCGCGCCAACCTGCCTGAAGAGAAACTCGCCACCTCCTTGTGCAGCCCTTGCTCGGTGACCGAGACATTGAAGCGAGACGACGGCCGCGACGCGGGACGCTGGGTGATGATGTTGACGGTTCCGCCCATGGCACAGTCAGCCAGCATGGAGCCGCCAATGCCTTTCTGCACCTGCACGGCATAGGTGGCATCGGTGAGCGACATCCAATTGTTCCAATACATGGAGCCCGAGGTCAACCCCTGGATAGGGATGCCGTTGAGCAAAACGGCGATGTTCTCCTGCTTGAAACCGCGCATGTTGAGCGAGGCGTCACCGAAACTGCCCGTTGAGGGCGTCGCATAGACCCCTGGCAACGATTGCAGCATTTCCACGAAATTCGGACTCGCGGTGTGCCGGGTCACATCGGCCGGGCGGATGGTTGATAAACTGAGGGGCGACGTTTCGGGACGAAGGAAATTGGCCTCGACCGTCACCTCCTGAATGGTGAGCATTTTGTCTGTGGGCTTTTCTTCAACCTCGCCAGCGACTGCCAGCGAGGGAAGAACTGCAATGCCCATTACAAATAACAAAGATTTTTTCATCGTTATAGAAAACTTGTTGTTATCGAAAAACAGGCATAACAATCCAAGGCTTCTATTGTTCTTCTTTCATCCAGACTTTACTGTCGGTATCGTAGTTGCAACGATTCTGCCCATAGGAGGCTCGCGGACTTTACCGCCGGTCGGGACTTTCACCCTGCCCTGAAGAGTATGACGGTGCAAAATTACAATTTTTTTTTGGAATCTCGCACCATCCGCAGCGATTTATCGCAAAAGAAGCCGCTCAAGGCGCTTGAGGGCTTTTGGCGGTTGTGTTCATTTTTTCTTGACTAAACTGGTGGGAAATCAGGAATTTTGTGTAAGTTTGTAGACCAAAATGAAAAAAGGACTGTTTTACATCTTGCTGCTGACGCTGGTGGCCACGGGCTGCGGGACTGGCATTGAGAGCACAAAGGCCGTGAGCGAAAAAGACGTGAAAAAAGCGCTTGCACAGCGCAACGAGGGGAAAAAACCCACGCCGTCGCTGACGCTCCGCCCCGACTCGGTTGCCTTGTGGCAAGCGGGGAAACTGTTCTATGTGACCGATGACCAGGCACGCCTCATCTTCGCTCATTCCAACGCCTATTGCACCGACTCACTGCACCTGGCCGGGAGACGCATCGCCTACAAAGGCTATGACACGGAGAGCATGCTCGACAATCGCAAGACCGTGACCCTGGAGTTCACCGACGGAAACAATACCTACTCTTACCGCACCAACCGCACCATGAGCGAGCTGCATCGGGGCTACAGCATCCCTTTCCTCATTGAAATGGACGTTGTGGAACAGGTTGCCGCCCAAATCACCGGAAAGGAATTCTGGGTGAAAACCCGCATCTGGTATGACGCTGAAAGCGAGAAAATGATTGACGGCCGTCAATTTGTGAAAGTGAAAATCGACAGCGTGCTGCCTGGCAACAAAGTACTGCCCCTGAAGGTGAAATTCACGACCGCCGACACGGGTGAGCAGGCCATGGTGTGGCTCTCGACAGGCCATAGCGCTATGCACAGCCGCGACTTCGATTCACAATTTTCCCGTGACGACCTCCACAAGAGTTACCCTGAAATCAGCAACGAGAACTGGGCGCACATCACGCGCGGGGAGCTGGTCCTGGACATGTCGAAAGAGGAATGCCGCTTGGCCAAAGGCGCGCCTAAGAACATGGTGCAGCACCCTGACCAAACGGGACTGCGGGAATACTGGTACTACGACGGCGGAGGCTATCTCTATTTTCAAGACGGCCTGCTCAAACAGTTCAGAGAATAACTAACAGACTCAAAATAGAAGACACTGACTTATGCTGGAGATCGAATTTTTAGGAACAGGGACCTCATGCGGCGTGCCAACAGTGCGCTGCCACTGCCCCGTGTGCGAATCGACCGACCCACGCGACCAGCGGCTGCGCTGCTCCTCCATCGTGCGCTACGGTGGCAAAAACATCTTGATTGACTGCGGCCCCGACTTCCGCCAGCAGATGCTGCGCGCCACAAGCGATGACCTCGATGCGCTATTGCTCACCCACATCCACTACGACCATGCGGGCGGCATCGACGACTTGCGGCCCTACACCTACGAGCATGACTTTCCCATCTACGCGCGAAAGGATGTCATTATCCACTTGCGCCAAACCATGCCCTACGTGTTTGGAAGCCACCAATACCCTGGTGTTCCACAACTTAACTTCATCGAGGTAAAAGATAATGAGGCTTTTAAAATAGGTGATGTGGAGGTCAATCCCATCTCTGTGATACACGGGAGACTTCCCATTTTGGGCTATCGCATCGGGCCGCTGGCCTACATTACAGACTGCAAGACCCTTGCGGACGAGCAAATCGAGCAACTGGAAAACGTGCCGCTGCTCGTTTTGAGCGCACTACGCTGGACTGGATTACACCACAGTCACCTCTTAGTGGACGAGGCACTTGAATTGGTGAGTAAAATCAAGCCCCGCCGCACCTTGCTCATTCACATGACCCACGAGATTGGATTTCACGATGAGGTCAATCACAGGCTGCCTGACCACGTGCAACTTGCATTTGACACACAAATCGTGAGAATTGAAGAATAAGCAAAATCGCCGAGATGCTTCGTCAATCTTTTTTCAGACTGACCGTGAACACGGCGATTTTTCAAAACTATTCACTGAAGAAAAACACTATCTTTCATAGGGTTTAGCATACTTTTTGGAGATGTACACCACTTGGTCGTCATACATCACCGTGTAGAAGCCGCCTTTTTGACCCACGCACGAGAGCACATCGCCCTTTTCGGGATAAATGGGCGTGCCGTTGTTGTAGCACAACGCCTTGTGGTTGAGCGATGGACCCAGGCGTAAACGCACGTGAGTGCCCGTGACAATCACCCTGCTTGGCGCGCGATTCACAGCCGCCCGCGGGAAGTAGGCTTTGGAGAACTGCTTGCTGATGTAGCAATCCAGCCCACCGTAAACGACATGGTAGAAGCCCCGGGTCGAGCCACTGCATTGCAGAATCTCGCCTTTAGCTGGATGTATCGATTTGCCTCCTGGGCCTTTCAGGATATTGTCAGTGGCCGTTGTGGGCGAGGTGCGCAAGTTCACATTAACGCCCGTGACAACAACAGAACTCTGGGCGCTGCCTTGAACACCAAAAGCAAGGAAAATGACCAATGCAGGCAACGCTTTGCTGAATTTTTTGACTAATCTTTTCATGCTCATTTCTCTATAATCCTTTTTATTAAGTTATTTTAGTTTAAAAGCCTTGACAAATATAGGCGTTTTATTTCAATCGTGCAAGTTTTTTTGTAATTTTGCATGGAAAAATTTATTAAAACACATTAATGATGAACGCAATTAACACAAACAACGCTCCAGCGGCCATCGGTCCCTACAGTCAAGCAATCGAAGCCAACGGCTTCATCTACACTAGCGGACAGCTCCCCATCGACCCTGCAACCGGCAGTTTCCCCGAAGGCGGCGTGACAGAGCAAACCCACCAATCCATCCGCAACTTGCAAGCCATTCTGGCTCAGGCTGGCATCGACTTGAGCCATGTGGTGAAAACCAACGTTTTCCTGGCCGACATGGGCGACTTTGGCGCGATGAATGCGGTTTATGAGCAATATTTCAAGGCCCCCTACCCTGCACGCTCGGCCGTTGCCGTGAAGACCCTGCCCAAAAATGCGCTGGTAGAGATTGAATGTGTTGCCGTGAAATAAGGCCGCACACGGGTTTCAACAAGAAAATCAAGACTGACATGAAAGTGAAATTATTGATGATGACAAGCCTGTGCGCTGCCTTGATGATGACCGCGCCAGTAGCCGCGCAAAGCGCCGCTCCGGCTCGCAGCCTGCACACGCAACTCGTTGCCAGCGCCGAAGGCTTCAACATCATGAAAGCCACCCTGAACAAAGGCATTGCCCAACTCCGAGCCGCCAAGAGCGCCAGTGCGGTAAGTGCTGCCGTGTATAGCTACATCAAGGCATCACTTCCCAGCAACAAGCACTACAAAGACCTCACTCCCTATCAAAAGAAGCAAATCGACGTGCTGCAAAAGCAGTTTGGCACACTGATGCACTCAAAAGAGGCAAAATACAACTGCAAAAAGGAAGTGAACGCAGCCGTGCAACGCGCCACACTCGAAGCAATGCAAGACATGAAATAGCCACGAGAGGTGAAAGGCGCGCAGCCCCATCTACCCCCTCATTTCACATCCACCGCACACGAAAGCAGGTGCTGAAAACCACCCTTGCCAGAACTTGTTCCCGAAAAGCCACGCAAGGATTTTTCAGCACCTGCTTCCCTTCTTGCCGGCCATCAATCTTGCGGCCTCTCCGCCGCCCTGCCGGTGCGAATTTCTCAAAGATGAAGTATCCAGGGAATGAAAAAGTAAGTTCAATTAAGAAATGCAACTTTTGGATATCATCAGCAAGGGGGGGGAGATAAAGTTATTTTTATTAGAAAAGAGAGGATTCTCTCTTCCCTGAACGGAAAATCAACTTTCTATTACCATTCAAAGTTGCGTCTTATATGCTCATGTATAGGATTACAACTATCTCATACGGTAAATACACCAAGCGCAACTTCCGACACAGCAAGAGGTGAGCTTTTCAGCGGTTCATTGGGATTGTTGAACTGTTATGGACCATCCTACAACGCTGCTGATACGGAAGTCAATCAGGAGATGGCGGAAATGTTGCGCAGGAAGAAGAAACGCAGACGGGGGATGAGGTTGTAAAGATTTTGACCGTCAGCACAATATTGTACTGACGGTCAAATGTTTAACTTAAATTTCTGCAATGGCATTTTCTACCATCAAAGTAGCTTGTTGCAGTAACGTTTTACTCTCTTTTCGTAGAGCAAAACTTTGTTTTAGCATTTCCGACAATTTTATTTGTTCCTGCATTGGTAAAATAGGAATAACTACTTTTTCAATTTCCGATGGCTTCCAATGCTGTATAATAGAGCCTCCAGCATCTCTTTCTGCTTGCATTTTTACTACAATAGAATTAATTACCAAAGTCAAATAGTCCGGCAAGACTTCTTTGTCTGTAACAGTCAAATGTATAATAGCACCGGATGTAATGACATCCATTTGCTCTTCTACTTTATAGGCTATGCCTACACTACCATCTTTTGAAAGCAAGATAGTATCTTTTTTAGGACGTATTGTTTCCTTAAAAGTGAAACTATCCAAGTAAATTGCAGGTTCTGACAACCCAAATTTAGAGAGGTCTGCCACTCTAACAAAAGGAATGCCATTGTCTTTGTAAGCGTCACTGCCCGGTTCTATTGATTTGGATAGTGTTGCTATCTGTTTTATTGTCTTTGTCTTAAACTTATTTAGTTCATTGAAAAGATAATCGAATTTAGGTTGATAGTATTCTGCATCTAATCTACCACTTAATAGAAAACTATTGGATAGTGCTTTATGCCCATATACTGTTTGCGATTGAGCTTTTACCGTTTCTGTAAAGCCAATCTCTCTGTACAATAACCATAAAGCAAAATTCCATTTTCTTGATGACTGCTTGACTAAATCGTTGTAAATCAATAAATTACCCCCCCCCTATTGCGGATTCAATGGTGAGTTTCGCGTTTTCAAGTAGTTGCATAGCCTCAGCACGTAATTCAAAACTCTTACGGACATGCTTGGCTATCTCATCCTGAATCTCCTGTCGAATGATAGGCATAGGAATTTTTTCCAATTCAGATTTGCTTATGGCTGTCAAGATTGTACCCGAACAGCCTTTCTTCATAAGATTTTGAATAAGTTGAGACTTAAACAACGTAAGCAATGTTTCAGGGTTAAGCACTGATGATTGTAGTACATAGAACCCTGTGGAACATAATGCATTATCGTATTCGTGTGTAATTAGTGCGCAACTATCAAGCGAGCCTTCCACTGAAGATACAATAACGTCTCCTCTATGAACGATTCTCCTTGCGCGAGTAGGCAAATTCTGTCCTAATTGTTCGTCACAGCCTGTCACTTCACCGGATTTGCCGATATTAGCAAGTTCGATATATTTATACTTTACCCCATCTTCGGGATTATAATTCGTATCTTTAATTTTACATATATTGCCTATCAGACCATAACCATCAGAGTATTGTTGTACGAGATGTGTATAATCTTCATACTTTGGCAAATAGTATTCAGAATCAAAACGCCCTGTTTCAAGGAATGATTCTTTCAAGGTCTTTACATTGTATGCGTCAGGATTGGATGCAAATTCCGTCATGCCCAAACATTCCAAGAGATATGATTCTGCGGAGGAATAAAATTTTTGGCTACCTAATAAGCAATTTAAAGACTTTTTTACTGTGTCTGTTGTTAACTGTATTACATTACTGTTTAACATCGGCACTAATAATTGATCAAAATCTTCCAGTATCAATCCGGTTTGCCCTGAACCTCTACGAAACTTTTGTATTTGTTGTTGCCCATACCCACTTCTTAAGAATGTCGCTAAATATTCAGAAGAAACATTCTCGTAAGGACGTATTATTGCTAACTTACAGCTACATGTAGCATCGTTATTAGTTGATACGATAGAGATATTCCCAATAATAGCACCGACAATTGACATCAAAATATCTCCTTTGCGCAGATGGGATCTGTGCATCGTTGACATATCGAATATGTGTTGAGGTATATGTAAAGGAGTGGATGCAAATTCTATGAATGAATTATAGATATCTCCACCGCGATAATATGGTATTCCATTCTCTATAAAACTATCACTAATAGACATATGATTTCCGTCAGAAATCTTTGCTAATCTGGATAAAGATATTGCACCTATGTCTTTTAAAAGTTCAACTTGTTTAAGATTTGCTTTTGAATAAAACTCCGAATCAAGCCTATAAGTTCTTTCTAAGTCTGAAATTGAAATTTCTGTTGCTTCCAGCCCCTCTAACAAAGTCTTATACTTCACTTCGTCAAAGGGGCATCCGCGAAAAAAGAGAGATGCTCTTTCTTTGCAAACTCGGCAAATGCTTCTGCAATTCCGTCGTGTGTCAAACCATCATGATTGAAAAGGTCATGTTTGACAATTAGATGTCCGTGGCTATCAAGCAGAGGAATATTTTCTCCATTCTCGTCAGTAGTGTTACGGTAGATTTTATCACCACTGTTATCTTTGCTTGATTCCTGCATTGTTGCAAAGAAGATGTTGTAATCATCCACTTTGGGGCATAGTACATCATCCCATTTTTGAACGAAAAGGACACTTGTCTTTGTTCCCGTATGTGGTTTGAATACGTTGCCATGCAGTCCGACAACAGCCAAAATGCGACAGCGGTCTGCAACGTATTCTCGCAATGATTTGTCGCTACTGTTATTGAAGCGTCCTTGCGGTAACACAATAGCCATTCTGCCGCCAGGCTTTAGGAAGTCTATGTTACGTTCTACAAACAAGATGTCGCGGCTCATGTTGGTTGCCTGTTTTAATTTGGTCTTGCGGAATGTACCATCACTCATTTGATAAATCGTTTCGCCATTGTTGCTCAATGCTTCAGGAAAAGTTGGTTCTCCGGCTACAACAGTAATACCTCGTGGTGCATTTTTGAGTTTTTCCAATGAAACCGTCCTACTCAAGTCATACTTGGCAAGTATTCTGCTCTCCTTTACATCTCCTGCAAACGGAGGATTTGCCATGATTATATCAAAGTTGAAATCACGGTTGCTACTTCTATCAACACGCAATCTTTTCAGTTTCTTCCAACCTTCGGAATAGGTATCGCTCCAATTTTCATCCTTGACCATTTCATCCCATCGCTCGTAATCGAGCGTATTGAGGTGCATCACATTCGTTTGTCCGTCACCTGCAATCAGATTGAGAGTGCGAGCCACACGCACAGCCTTTTCGTCAAAGTCAATGGCGAAAACGTTGTTCTGCACATAATCTGTACATTCAGCGGGCTTTTCCTCCAATGTGAATAGATGGCTACGGTTCAATCCTTTAGACTTTAGAATATTCTCCCAAACATGAAAAATTGTATGAACAGGGAAGCCGCAACTGCCTGCCGCAGTATCAATCATTTTTTCATCTGCTTTGGGATTAAGCATCTTTACACACATATCAATCACGTAGCGAGGTGTAAAATACTGACCTTTTTCACCCTTGCTGCTTTTGTTGATAAGATATTCAAAGGCCTCATCCACCACATCAAGGTTTGAATTGAATAATTTTACGTCTTGTAACGAAGCTACACAAACTGACAGGTGCGATGGTGTAAGAAGAAGTTTGGCATCATCGGTAAATACACCCTGCCATTTGTCTTTTGCCTTGTCAAACAGTGTTTGTAGTTTATCTTTCAGTTCTGTTTCAGTATCGCCATAGTTGCGGAACTCCAAGTTGCGGTTAGGCTTGCGTCCGCTTTCCATTTCATCAAATAGTTTGGTGAAGATAAGTTTGAACACTTCCTCAAACACATCCACACCTGCACCTGCCAATACCTCATCTTCCATTTCAAGAATGAGGTCTTTAAGGGACTTGCGCTCATTCACCAACTTATCTTTCTTGATAAGGTCGGCTATTTTCCAACGCTCGGAAAGAATGTCGGATAGTTTTTGGTCTGCACGAGGTATACCGCTTAAATCTTCAAAATAATTCGGGTCTTTTCGGTGATAGTAAGAAATCTGCCGACCATTGCTCCATACACCGATTGGAGCACCTGTTGCATTGCAATAACTCTTCAGTTGCTCTTTACCGTCTTTCAGTTTCGGCTTTTTCAATTCCACAATGATATAAGGGCTCGTTGTCTGCTGCTTGTCAAAGATGACAATATCTGCGCGCTTTTTCTCTCTGCCGAATGTAACTTCATACTCCAACTCCATTCGAGAAACGGGATAACCTAAATCTACAATAAGCACTAACAGATATAATTGGCGCACTACTTCTTCAGGAGTAGCTTTTATATCCTTTCTGCGTACAGCGCATGTAAGATAATACTCTGTCCCTTTTTTTGTTTCCCGTTCTGCTATACGACTTTCTAACTCAGTGATTTGAGTCTCTGTGAACAGGCTAAGATCGTATTCAGTTCCTTTGATTATATCTGTCAGTTTCATAATTATCTGCTGTTAATTTTTATTTGAAACAAGAAGTTCTCGAACGTCAATATCCAAAATTTCTGCTATTTGATATAGGACATGGATGGGTGGTTGGACTCTGTTTGTTGTATATAGATTGACCATATTAAAGGTCTTTCCAAGCCTGTTTGCCAACTCTGTTTGACTAATCCCCTTTGTATCCAATACTTCCTTTATTCGGTTCATACACGCACTATCTTGTTTAACGAGTGCAAAAGTACAAAATTTTATTTGGTAAACAGGCTTTTTCTGCCATAAAAGTATTACCTTTGCACATAACAATTTTAATTGTCTTCTTATGCAAAAGATACTAATTGACGAAATTAGAATAGATAGATTCCGTGGATTGAAAGATTTTAAAATGAGCCTTTCAGAAACTACGGTACTGACAGGCATGAATAATGTTGGGAAAACTTCTGTTTTAAAAGCACTACAGCTGTTGTTTGGAAACAGCTCGTTCCTTTCAACAGAAGATTTACACATTGACAAGAATGGCAAATCAAATTGTATCATTGTTGATGCCAAAATAGTGGCAATTGATAATGATGGAAGACGTATTGCAAATTTCTCAGATGTATGGGAAATTGCATTTGGTGCGGATAATATAAAAATGGATGCTGAAGAACTCGCCTATGTACCTTTGCGTGTTAAATACATTTTTCAAACACTTCAGAATTCATTTAATAGGGATATGCAAATCTTGAATGAATGGGATTCGGCAGGCATCGCTTGGCAAGATTTGAAAGGTAAAAAATCCACAGTTAAGGGAGATTATTTTCAATTTCACTATCTGGATGCCAAACGGGATATTCAGGATGATTTAAAAGCCAGAACCTCCTATTTAGGTAAAATGCTTGGTGATGTAGTTAGCAATTATAACCCAAAAGATGTTGCTGAATTAGAACAAAAAATAAGTTCATTAAATGCAGAAGCCATAGAAAAAAGTGATGTACTTAAAAATATTCAGGAATCACTAAAAGGGATTGACGCTACAATGGATTCTTCAGGCAAGGTCTATGTTTCACCTTTTGCTAAGAAATTGCGAGATTTAAATAAGAGCTTGACTATCCATTATGGAACGGAGGATAGTAGTTTTACAATGGACTATCATGGCATGGGAACTAGGAGTTGGTCTTCTATGTTGTCGTTTCGGGCTTTTGTAAAGCAAATGTGCGATAGCAAAAATCCGGAAGACGAGGCTTTTTTGCCGATTATAGCTATAGAAGAACCTGAAGCGCATTTGCATCCAAATGCACAGAAGCAACTCTACAAACAGATGAACGAAATGCCGGGCATTAAAATAATCTCAACACACTCTCCGTATGTGGCTGCATGTGCAGAATTATCAGAGCTGAGAGGTATGTATAAAGACGTGGAGAAGACCGTTTGTGGAAATTTGCCTATTCTGCCTTATGAGGAACAAAGAAAAATAAGACAAGCTGTATTAATGAGTAATGGAGAATTGCTGTTTGCTAAAGCAATAGTATTGGGTGAGGGTGAAACAGAAGTGCAGGCTTTGCCTATTTTTTGTCAACAATATTGGGGATTTACTCCAGTTGAATCTGGACTAACATTTATCGATGCCAAAGGATGTGGAAATTATTATCCGTTTGTAGCTCTTGCTGAAGCGTTTCAGATACCTTGGTATATTTTTTCTGATGGAGAAAAAGATACTCAGAAAGGTCTTAAAAAACTTTTGAAGAAGGCTTATGATGAAGATAAGGAACTGGCGGAACAGAATAATATTTTCATCATTCCCAATGAAAAAGACTTTGAAGGAATGCTCCTTGATGATGGGTATAAAGATGAAATAGAAAAAGCCATAGAACAATTGAAAGGAGAAGGCTATATTGATAAATTTATTAGAGAAAATAATCATAAGCCTAAGAAACGAGAAAAGACTTCTAAAGTGTGTGAAAGTTGTCATCAGAATATATTTGTTGATATAGAACGAATCTATGATGGTGAAGATGGTCGGCTAACGGCTTTAGATGATATTATGGAGAACAATAAAGCCCAGTTAGGTCCTATATTGGCAAATTGCATAATTGAAAGCGGAAAAACATTACCTCCATTGGTAGTTAAACTATTTGATGGAATAAAAAAGGACATATGCCATGTGTAAGATAAAGCTATCTCCCAAACAACAAGAAATTGCATCATTGAAAAATGGCGCAATTTTAGTACGAGCAAGTGCCGGAAGTGGCAAGACAAGAGTACTTGTGGAACGTATAAAAATGTTGGCTAGTATGACTAAACGTAAGGTTTTGGCGATTACGTTTACCAACAAGGCTTGTGAAGAGATTAGGACAAGACTTGCGGAAGTGGATGAAAATCTACTGGAGCATGTTTTTGTTGCAACTTTCCATGGTCTATGCGAATCAATCATTGAAAGCCATATTGCCGCTACAAGATTTGTGACAATGCCGCAAATCTTTGCAGATGATGACAGAAAGAAGATTTTGGAAGAAACAATTACAGGAACTCCATCATTGAGCCAGTGGTATAGGAGGCTTAATGATAAAGAACGTAGAGAAACTCTTTATCGGGCATTGGATAATATCAGCCTTATAAAACGGTCTGTTATTTTAGATAACGAACTGTCTAAGGTTATTAAAGATGAGCAGATGCGTAATCTATATTTAAGTTATAGAGAGCAGATGGATTCGCTAAACGCAATTGATTTTGATGATTTGTTGCTTAATGCTTACCAATTACTGATACATAACCCAAGAATCGCGGACTTATATCGAAGAAGTTTTACATACATTTGTGTGGACGAGGCTCAGGATTTAAACAAGGCTCAATACATGGTTCTTCGTGCAATTACTGGTGGTGAGCATAAAAACGTAATGCTGGTGGGCGACACTAAACAATCCATATATGCCTTTAATGGTTCAAGCAGTAAATATATGGATGATTGGTTTGTGAATGACTACAATCCAACCGTATATAACCTAAATGAGAATTATCGAAGTGCTAAGGCGATTTTGGATTATGCACAAAAGGTAGTGCATGATGACACCTTAGATGTAACCTTACCTTATACGGGCGTTTGTAAGGAATATGCTTATGATACACCATGTGAGGAAGCGCAAGAAGTAGTAAGTGGTATAAAATCATTGGTTGGTACTGAAATAGAAGGTTATGACGGAAAATTGAGTTATTCTGATATTGCAATACTTGCTAGAAATAAATTTGTTCTTGGAAAGATTGAAGAGCAATTAAAGAGTAGTAACTTGCCATATCATTATAAAACTACAGGAGCAGGTTTGGAATTTGCATCCACTGCTGCTAAAGCCTTTGATTTGGCTATGGTAGTACGAACCAACCCCTATGATAGATTGCATCTTGATATGCTACAGTCTATCGTAGGCGTGAGCCATTGTAAATCATTAGAACAAGTCGTAGAAAATATTAGCGATGCATTCTTAAAAGAAGTCGTACAGCAAGCTTCACTATTGAAAGATGATGGTAGTAATATGTATCAAACCATCAAATCTGTATTGAATACTTTAAAAGCCTCTAACGCTTCGGATTTTAAATCGACAGATGAAGCTATGGCTGTTTTTGATGAATTTGAATTATTAAAACATCATTGGAGTTCTTATGCTAAGAGTGTAACAAACTATTCTTTGTCTGCTTTTCGTAATGCAATGTCGTTGGGACAAACCTCGGTTGCTTCTTTGGATGTAGAAGGGGTTACATTGAGCACAGTCCACACTATGAAAGGTCAACAAGCTGTAGTAGTATTCCTTGTGGGCATGGATGAAGGTACATTCCCCGATTATCGTGCTATTAAAAAAGGGAACAATAGCATTGAAATGCAACAAGAGAAAAATAACCTATATGTTGCAATTACTAGAGCTCAAAGACATCTTTATATTTGTTATCCTCAAAAAAGAAAGATGCCTTGGGGTGATTGGTCTCTTAGAAAAAAATCGAGTTTGCTTCCAAAACAAACGATTGTATAAACTGATTGTTTAGAGCAAAGAGCATATGTATCAGCCGTCAATTTACAGTATAAACATAGAATACCTCAAATTGGAGAAAAAGCTCCATTGCATTTGAGGTATTCCAATTTTTATTGCTACCTTTGTCCTAAGACGAGTGACAATGAAAGCAACTCACAGCAAAGCGCAGAAATAGATACGGTTGCCAAATCATTATCTCATTTATTGCCTTTATGCCCAATCTCCTTTGTCTAAGGAGATTATAAAAATCTTCCAGAATTACGAAAATATTTTGTATGGCAGATGGGATCTGTAAGTTTTTTGATACCATGGTAGCAAATATACACTAAAGCCAGCTAATGAGAGAAAATATCATCGTGACTCCACGATGTCGAAGGCAGAAATCATGCTTATCATGATCCTCTTTCACGATTCCGCCTATCAATGCCTGAAGCATTTCTATCTTGAAAAAGTATGCCGTGATCTTCGCCATTTGTTCCCGCAAGTTGTCTCACACAACCGTTTCATCGAACTCCAAAAGGAGGTTGTCATTTCTCTTGCCTTGTTCATCAAAAAAGGCGCTTTTGGGGAAACGTACAAGTATCAACTTTGTGAACAGCACACTGCTTCGTGTCTGCCGAAACCAGAGGATACATATTCATAAGTTGTTCAGTGGTATAGCACAAATTTCCTAAAATGCCTTGTACCAAATCTACAAAGAACATTGGACACGCAACTTGCATTATTCTAAATTCATCACTCACGTTATTTATCGTGAAATGAAAACGATCTGGAAGGCGACTCTATGCGTCAACTTGCTGAATCATCTTCCGGACATCGCTTAGCGACATGCCGCGCGTGTCCTTGTCGCTCAGGAGCATTTGCTCACGCGCGACACGCCAGTCAATGCCCAACTCCGGGTCGTCGAAGCGCAAGGTAGCCTCGCTCTGGGGGGCATACACATTGTCGACTTTGTACTGGAACTGCGCCACCTCGCTAAGCACGACGAAGCCATGGGCAAAGCCACGGGGAATGAACAATTGCGTTCCCTCGCTGGCGCTCAACTCCACAACGACATGGCGGCCAAAGGTGGGACTGCCAGCACGCAAGTCGACTGCCACGTCGAGCACCTTGCCACGCGAGACCCTGACCAGCTTGGCCTGAGCGAACTTCCCCTTTTGGAAATGCAGGCCACGCAACACGCCATAACTCGAAAATGACTCGTTGTCCTGCAAGAACTCCACAGGCCCCACGTGGGCAAAGAATTCAGTCTTCTTAAACACCTCGCTGAAGTAACCCCGCGCGTCGCCAAAACGCTTGGGCGTGATGACCCACACTCCTTTTATGTATTGCTCAATGAATTCCATTGCGATTAATCAGTTATAATTCTCCTGCAAAGATACCCTAATCTCTCCATATAAGCAAAAAGAAGCGCCCTCACTTGCCGTGGGGCGCTTTCGCGAGCCGCGAGCGGGACTCGAACCCGCGACCTTTTCGTTACGAATGAAATGCTCTACCAACTGAGCTATTGCGGCTAATGCGACACTCACAGTGGCATCGCTTTTTGTTTTGCGGTGGCAAAGATACATTTTTTTATTGAAATGCCAAAATTTTACCAAGAAATAATATTTTCATTCCCCCGGATTCTTCAATCTTGATTCTTCGGGGGCTTTAGCGTGACTGATAGTCGCAATGCTCGGGGTTGAAAGTGACGCGTCGGTTGGTGAACACTTGGTTCATGGCATCGCTGGCCAGCATTTCGGCAGTGGGTCCCGTGAGGACTTGGCGGTCGCGGGTGATGAGCCACAACTCGTCGGTGAGCAGCAGGCTGCGGCTGATGTCGTGGGTCGAGAGCAAGATCGCCTTTCCCTGGTCGTGGGCAAGGGTGGCGAGCAGTTGCATGGTCTCGATGCGACTGGCGGCATCGAGAAAGGCCGTAGGCTCGTCGAGCATAATCACGGGTGTGCGCTGGGCCAACGCACGGGCAATCATCGCCTTCTGGCGCTCGCCGTCGCTCAACTGCGCCACATAGCCATCGGCCTTCGTCGCAATTCCCACACGCTCCATCGACTCTTGCGCCACCTCGTGGTCCCTGTGATCGAGCCGGCCAAGCAATCCCGTGTAGGGCTGCCGCCCCAGTTCCACCAGCTCCCTCACCGTGAGCGCTCCAGCCTGGATGCGGTCGGTTGAGACCAGGCCGATGAGACGGCTGCGCTCGCGCTGCGTGATGTGATTGAGGTCCACGCCGTTATACTCAATTGTGCCAGCAATGGGGCGGGTGGCGCAAGTGAGCGCGCGCAACAGCGTTGACTTGCCCGCGCCATTCTGCCCCAGCAAAGCCACCAAGTGCCCTGCCTCTAAATTGAGGTTCAAGCCCGAGAGCAATGTCGTTTTTCTCTTTCCATGGGCATATCCCACTGCCAGATTTCTTGTTTGGTAAAGCATGTTGTCACATTCATCGTGCATCGCTTGGAAATCGCCCATTCACCCCCCAGAGCGACACGCATTAGTTAAAGTATTGTATCTTTTTGCGATTCAAGATAATATACAAGATGATGGGCACACCGATGATGGGCGTGATGGCATTGATTGGAATCACGCCATGCCCGCTGCCCGCACTCAACAAGGCACACAGTAACGCGATGTCGGCGCCTGCCAGCATCGTTGCGGGAATGAGCTTGCTATGATTGCTCGTGGAGAGCGTGAGGCGCGCAATGTGAGGCACCACCAAGCCCAGAAAGCCGATAGGGCCACAAAAAGCCGTCACGACCGCCGTGAGCACGCCCGTGATGACGAGCAGCCTGACGCGTGTGTACTTTGTATTGACCCCTAAATTCTCGGCATATCGCGTGCCCAGCAGCAAGGCGTTGAGTGGCTTGACCAGGAAAAACGACAGGAACAGCATTCCCCCGATGAGTGTCGCATAGACGGGCATCTGCTCCATAGAGACACCCGAGAAATTGCCAAATCCCCAGGCCACATAACTGTGCACACCCTCCTGGCTCGCCACCGAGTTGAGCAACTGAATCACACTGGCAGCAAGGTAGCTCACGAGAATACCGATAATGAGCAGCATCGTGCTGCTGCGCACAATCGACGAGAACACAATCAGGACGAGCAACACCGCGCCAGCACCTGAAAACGCCCCGATGAGCGTTGCCAAGTAACTGCCCACATTGCCGCCAAACATCCCGCCCAGTGTGCCGCCCATGGCAAGCATCACAATGGCCACCCCTAAGCCTGCGCCCGCCGACACGCCCAAAATCGATGGACCGGCCAAGGGGTTGTTGAAGGTGGTTTGCAACAGCAAGCCAGAAATGGCCAACGCTGCGCCAGCCAGCGCTGCCGTGACAATCATGGGGATGCGCGACTGCAAGATAATGATGTCCCAGGCCTCGTTGCCACTCCCCTTCCCGCTCAAGATGCTCCACACCGCTGCGGCATCGATGTCGACGCTGCCCAGCAGCAAGCAAGCTACGGCCAGCGCAAGCAGCGTTGCCACAAGCAGCGCTATCGTGACGGGAAACCTGTAGTTTTTTTTCATTTCAATCGTCTTCCCTCTTCTACGCGATCATGCACGGCTGCCATGGTGCAGACAATGCACCATCACTTGGTCAATTGATTATAGAACTTGAACTGATACCCGGGGAACAACTCAGGGTGCAGCACAGCGGCGAAGTCGCCCAGCAGCAAATCGGGATGGAAAGGAGCTGTCACGAAAAAGTGGCTCTTACCCGTGTCGCACACCCATACTTTCTTTTCTTTAAAAGCCTTGAAATTCTTGTTGAGGTCATATTGCCCCTGCAAGTCGGCCAGCGTGTTGATATTGGTCCACTTCAGCAACCAAAAGTCGGCATTTTGCGCCTTGGCCAGCACTTGGTTGAAATCGAGCGAAATCGAGCCCGTGCGCTCATCGTCAGCCCACGGATAGTCTCCGCCGGCATCGGCAATCACGCGAGCCATGTAGCTTTTCCCGCCAGGCACAGCCCACACGCCACTCATCACCATCTCGGTAATCACCATGGGCTTGTGAGTCACTGGGGCGACCTTGTCCTTGATGGCATTGTAACGCTTGGCCACAGCCTCATAGAGGCTATCGGCTGCCTGCCGCTTGCCCAGCAGCGCGCCATAGAATCGCACCCACTCGGCGCGTCCCAGCGGCGTGTACTCCAGATAGTCGGCGCACTCGATAATGGGAATGTTGAGTTTCTCGATTTGACCGTAAGTGGCATCTTGGAAAGGCGAGAGCAGGATGGCATCGGGCCTCATGGCAATCACTTTCTCGATGGTGGGCGATTGCGAGTTGCCGCAGTCGGCAATCTTGCCAGCCTTGACCCGGTTAATCACCGCCGAATCGGTAAAGTAGTTCACATCGGTCACGCCTTTCACCGCGTCAAAGCCGCCAAGCTCGCGCATCACGCTCGTGTGCACCTCACTATACACCAAGGCATTCTGGAGGGGTGTACGCACCAGCGTACCTTGTGGCAAGTCCTTGGGCAGCACCGAGTCGCGAGGGACGAGCAAATAGGTGTGCAGCACGCGCCCGTCGTGCCAGGGGTCTTGGACATCAACTTGCAGATAGCCCTGTTTCTGGGTCATTGTGAGCAGGCGCGCCTGCTTTGGGGAAGCCTGTGCGTCGGCAGCCTTCTTCTGCTGACACCCGGCCAGCAGCAAAAGCATGAATAGTAGGACAACGTTTTTCAGTCTCATTCTGCAAAAATAATCATTTTTTCTCTCGCAACCAATAGCAGGAAAAAGAAACGAGTGCGCCCGCCAAGCCATTCCAGCCACTCAGCCGCGCAAGACAGGATTTCCTATAAGGGAAAAAGCCGGAAAAAAGCCGCGCGACCTTGGTATTGCGGCCGCGCGGAATCGAAAACTCGACTGTGGCCAACGGCACAGTCAACTGTTATCTTCCTGGTGGTTCTTGGAGCGACGTTCTTTCTTGCTCTGCGAACTGCTTGTGTCTTTCTCTTCTTTCAGGTCAATTTCGTTTCTATCTTTGTCGAACACCTTGTATTGCAAGTAGGTCAAGTTCTGGTCTGGCAAGATTTTAAACTTGCGCCCGTACTCGCGTTTCCACTTGAAGAACTCACTGAAAATTCCTTTCTTCAAATAGGCGTCAACAAAAGGATGGACATACATCACAAAATTGGAGATATGCAAGGAGTTGACGAGATAGTCAATCTTGTCCTTGAGCATATCGGTGAACAGCAGCGAAGGCTGAATCTCGCCCTTCCCTCCACACGATGGGCAAGTCTCGGCAGTGACGATGTCGAGTGCCGGGCGCACGCGCTGGCGCGTGATTTGCATGAGGCCAAACTTGCTCAATGGCAAGATGTTGTGCCGCGCCCGGTCTTTCTGCATCACTTCTCGCATGTGTTCGTAGAGCGTCTGCCGGTGGTCGGCTTTTGCCATGTCGATGTAGTCGATGACAATGATGCCGCCCATGTCGCGCAGCCGCAATTGCCGGGCAATCTCATCGGCAGCGAGCAAATTCACATCGAGTGCGTTGCTCTCCTGGTCGCTCGAGGCTTTAGAGCGGTTGCCCGAGTTCACGTCTATCACATGCAGTGCTTCGGTGCTTTCAATAATGATGTATGCTCCCGATTTGAATGAGACCGTTTTCCCAAATGACGACTTGATTTGCCTGGTGACATTAAACTTGTCGAAGACGGGAATCTCGTCGGTGTAGAGTTTCACGATTTCACTGCGCTCGGGGGCGATTAGGCTCACATATTTGTGAATTTGCTCAAACACCTCGGCATGATTGACGTGGATGTTCTCGAAATCGGGGCTGAAAATGTCGCGTATGAGGCTCACGGCCCTGCTTTCTTCCTCGTAGAGGAGGCATGGCGGCTTGGCATCCTGCATCTTGGCGACAGCTTCGTCCCAGCATTTCACGAGCACTTTCATTTCGGCATTCAATTCGGCGGCGCGCTTGTTCTCGGCCGAAGTGCGTATGATCACGCCAAAGTTGGTAGGCTTGATGCTCTCGATCAGCCGGCGCAGGCGCATCTTTTCGGCAGAGTTCTTAATTTTTTGCGAGACCGAAATCTTGTTGTTGAATGGAGTCAGAACCATAAAGCGGCCTGTAAACGAGATTTCGGTGGTGAGTCGGGGGCCTTTGGTCGATATGGGCTCTTTGGCCACTTGGACAATGAGCTCCTGCCCTGGCTTGAGCACGTCGGAGACCGATCCGTGCTTGTTGATGTCGGGCTTCAGCTTGATTTTAGACAGGCTGACGGGCCTTTTCCCCGATTTTTCGCGCACCTGCTTGATGAATTCCGTGTAGGTGCTGAATTGTGACCCTAAATCAAGGTAATGAAGGAATGCGTCTTTGGAGTATCCCACATTGACAAATGCGGCATTCAACCCCGGCATGATTTTCTTTACCTTGGCAAAGTAGAGGTTGCCGACGGCAAAAGAGGCGTCTCTTGACTCCTTTTGCAGCGATACGAGCCGCCCGTCTTCGAGCAGGGCGGTCGATATGTCGGCCGTTTGTACGTCAACGATGAGTTCACTTCTCATTTTGTTGAGTTGGATGATAACTAATCACGCATAACACGAAGAACAAACTCTCTCGATTGAGGTTCTCGCGTCCGAGACCACGACAAGGAGTTTGTTCTCTGTATCGTGACTTCAATTAGAAAGATTATTTCTTAGATTTGTGTCTATTCTTTCTAAGTCTTTTTTTGCGCTTGTGCGTGGCCATTTTGTGGCCTTTTCTTTTTTTCCCGCTTGGCATATTGTTACTTAGTTTTAAAATGTTAATATAATATAGTTTTATTGTGTGGCGGCAGCTTAGCCGCGAGGCCGGGCTTCCCGCTCATGCAATCACTATTTCACTTGCTCCATGAACACCTTTGCGGGCTTGAAGAATGGAATCTTGTGCTCGGGGATTTCGATGGTCGTATTTTTCGAAATGTTGCGAGCGGTCTTCTTCGAGCGTACCTTTACGATGAAGCTGCCGAAGCCTCGCAGATAGACGTTCTCCTCATTGGCGAGAGAGTCTTTTACAGTCTCCATGAATTTCTCCAAAGTTTCAAGAACAGAGGCTTTGTCGATACCTGTTGATTTTGAAATTTCGCTTACGATGTCGGCTTTAGTCATTGTTATTGTAATTTTAAATTTTAAATTAAATCATTCGTTTCAAAAGTCATAAACTCTCACCAAGACTTGATTTTCAGGCGTTTAGCCACGAAGTCAAGCCATTTCCCAAGAGTTTCTTATTTTTGTAAGTGCAAATATCGGAATTTTTTTTGAATTAGCGCCAACGCAGTGGCATTTTTTTCAGTGAAAATTAGAATTTTATCATTTGTTAATGAAATTTTTAGGCGTTTTTTTAAGGAGGTCAGGCGACTGGTTGAGGATTCCAGGGGAGAAATGGCACAACATCCTGATAGCCAGCCATGAGCAAGACAATTTTGCATATCACATTCTTTTTCACTACATTTGCCTACAGTTAATGTCAAGAACATCGAAATGCTGAACATCAAGACCGTTTTTCTGGACATCGACGACACGCTGTGGTGGTTTTCCGAAAACTCCAAGATGGCGCTGCGTCATGTCTTCAACCTCTATGCCCTGAACCAACACATTGACTACGAAATGTTTCGCAACATCTACACGGTCAAGAACAGGGAACTGTGGCGCAAGTACCAGCTGGGGCTTGTCGAGAAAGACACGCTGGTGAGCGACCGGTTTCGCTACGCCTTGCAGCTGAGCGGCTATGGCGGCGACTGCGTCAAGATGGCCACGTTGCTCAACACGACCTATCTCGACTATTTAGGCTCACTGCCCCTGCTGGTGCCAGGTGCCCGCGAGCTGCTGGAATACCTGCAATCGAGAGGGTACGAGCTCAACACGCTGAGCAATGGCTTCCTGGGGGTGCAGGAGCAAAAACTTCGCTCTGGCGGCATTGCGCATTTCTTCACCCACAACATCCTGAGCGAGCAATGCGGCATCGCCAAGCCGCAACGAGGCATCTTCGACTATGCCCTTGAGCGGAGCGGAGCATGCCCCGAAACCACAGTGATGATCGGCGACAACCCCGAAGCCGACATCGAGGGCGCGCACCACGCCGGATGGCACACCATCTACTTCAACATCAAGAACCGCGACATTGCTGGCGACCTGGCCGACCCAACAGTCTATTATCTTGACGAAATCAAAGAAATCCTATAAGTTGATGGGAGAGGCGGGCTATCCCATGAAGAAAAGCGCGACTCCCAAAACCGAGATTAGCGCTCCGAGGCCTCCTTTCCAAGTCACCCGCTGGTTCATCCAGAAGTGAGCCGGCACAAGAATCATGATGGGCGAGAGCGCCATGAGCGTGCTGGCAATGCCGGCAGCGGTATATTGCACGGCCATGAGCGAGAAAGCCACTCCGACGAATGGACCGAAAATAGTGGCCGAAACCACCGAAGCCACCACCCTGGGGCGGGCCACGCCTGCCTTGAGCGCGCTCGCGTTGCGATTGAGCGCCACGAGAATGCCAAAGCCGATGAAGCCTGCAATGCAGCGGTAGAAATTGGCGCAAAAGGGCAGAATCCACGGCGCATGGTCGAGGATGTCGCGGGGAATCGACTCCTGATAGTAATCGAGGCCCACCTTGCTGATCACCAGGCCGATGCCCTGGCAGATGGCCGCCACCGAGGCGTGGAAGACCCCTTTGGCAGGAAGTTTGAGCGAGAACATGTGCTTGTCGCCACGGCCAATGATGCTCAACGAGATACCTGCCAGCGTCACCAGCATGGCAACGATGGCCATGGGCTTGAGGCTTTGCCCAAGCAGCATCCAGGCTGCGACTGCGGCCGACAGGGGCGAAATCGTCATGAACAGCTGGCCAAAGCGCGAACCGATGATGGTGTAGCACTTCATCAAGTTGTAGTCGCAAATCACAAACCCCACTACCCCCGAGAGCAGCATCCACACATAGGCCCGGTCCGAAGCGCTCGCTGGCAGCGGATTTCCCAGCACCACCCAGAACAGGACAAACGAGAAAGCAATCGTGAATATCATGCGGTAGAAATTGAACGTGATGCTGCCCAAACGCTTGCCAGCATACTCGCACAAGATTGCCGTGACCGTCCATGAGAACGCGACCCCAATAGAGATGAACTCGCCTAAGAATTGCATATTGGCAAAGAAATGTCTTTATAAATTTGGCTGCAAAGGTAATCAATTTTCAAAAATATTGCATTACCTTTGCACTGATTATGACTGAAGAAGAGAAACTCAAAATTGAAGAGGGCATCGTCAAGATGCTCAAGACGGTCTTCGATCCAGAGATGCCCGTTGACGTGTACAGTTTAGGACTCATCTACAAAATCGACGTTGACGATGAGGGCAACGTGTCCATCGACATGACGCTCACCGCTCCCAACTGCCCCATGGGCGACTTCCTCTTTGAGGACATCCGCCAAAAGGTGGAAAGCGTGCAGGGCGTGAAAAGCGTGAACGTGCAACTCGTCTTTGAGCCAGAATGGGACATGAGCATGATGAGCGACGAGGCGAAAATGGAGTTGGGAATGCTGTGAGCGGGTGATGCCGACAGACATGCCGAGAAGTTTCCAATGGCTCAAAAACGCACATTTTTCCTGAGTGACCTGCACCTGGGCGCGAAGTACCTGAAGACACCACGCGAGAACGAGGAGCGCGTGGTGCGTTTCCTCGACAGCATTCACGACACTGCCGCGGCGGTTTACCTGCTGGGCGACATTCTTGACTACTGGTATGAGTACAAGACTGTGGTGCCGCGAGGCTACATCCGCTTTTTCGGGGCTTTGACCCGCTTGGCCGACGCCGGCATCCCCATCTACTGGATGACGGGGAACCATGACGTTTGGCTGTTTGACTACCTGCGCGACGAGATAGGCCTGACGGTGCTGAAAGCCTGCACCCAAAAGGAGATTATGGGCCAGCAGTTCTTCTTGTCGCATGGCGATGACGTGGGTTACCAGCGCCCGGGATACCGCTTCATGCGCTGGTGCTTCAGCAACCCGGTGTGCCAATTCCTTTATGCGTCAATCCACCCCCGGTGGACTTACCTCGCCGCCCATGGCTGGAGCACGCAAAACCGCACTCACCGCACCCCCGAAATGGTTGCCAGCCACATCAACCAATGCGTGGAAAATCTCGTTATTTTCTCTCGCGACTACTCGGCAAAGCACCATGACGTGGACTACTTCATCTACGGTCACTTGCACGTGGCGCGCCAGATCCAGCTCGACAGCCACCGCTCAATCACTTTCCTGGGCGACTGGATTAACCAGTTCACCTACGCCACTTTCGACGGCCAGGAACTCATGCTCCACGTTTTCGACGGCTAACGTGGCGCCACAGGCTTAACATCTGTTATTTGGCTTTTTTAACCTTTGCTCAAAACAGAAAGCAATTACCTAATAATCAATAAGATAATCAAGCAACAATCTATAAGTTCAGGATAGAGCTCAAAAACATGTTTAAAAACATGTTTTTTGATTTTGCTGATCGCCTAAATTATCTTTACCTTTGTGCAGCAAAATAAAATGACTATCATTTTCCTTAAAAAACAATTACCTATTTTTTAAACCTAAAAAGCAACTCCCTCTCCGAGAGTTGCTTTTTAGGCTATGGTATTCCCCGATCTCGTGCCAACAGGCAATTTTCCCGAAACGATGATGACACGCCCCAGGCATCACAAGCGAAAGGCAATGGGGAGAATGAGACGCACGTTCACCTTGCTATTGTAGATGCGCCCCGCCTCCCAGCGCGGCATCTTCTTGATCACCCTCACCGCCTCCTTGTCGAAAGACTCGAATCCCGAGCTGCGAATCACCCTCACGTGGCTCACGCGGCCATCGGTGCCAATGATGAAACTGCACAGCACGCGCCCCTGGCTGTGGCGCACATACTCCTCGTAGGGGTACTCGCGGGTGTTGTTGATAAAATTCACCAAGCCATGCTCGCCGCCGGGGAACTCGGGCTGAACATCGACTTGCTCAAACTCGTAGTACTCCAGGTATCTCATGCGGTCGGGCGACATGGGATTGACCGTACCAACTCGCTTTCCTCTTGCCTGCTGCGCGGCAGCGGGAAGAGTGAAAAGAATGATGAGAAGAAAAAGAAAGTCAACACGTAATGTTTTTTCCATATCGCCTTGCGTTTATCAATCAAAAAAAATGGTCACTTTGCACGATATTGCCTTGCAAATATACCGCAGAATTTGGATTCCCCAATTGTTTTCGGGCGCAATTTGAAATTGTTTAATGATGTTTCATAGTTTTTTACAGATACCTTGCGATTTTCTATCTGTTGTAACAAATTTTTATAGGGTGCGAAATCTCCAAGCGGCTCGAAAATTCAAAAAATGCAAGCCACAGATATACTATTGGTCGCTTTTTTGCGTTATATAGAACAAATAATTGATGAGCATGAAATTTCAACACTTCTTGGCATGGACTCTTGCCCTGACGGCCTCTGCTGCCGCTGTGGGGCAAGACGGTACGACTGCCTACCAATACTTAAATGTCACGCCATCGAGCCACATCTACGGCTTGGGCGGGCATCAGGTGGCTCTCATCGACGACGACATCAACCTTGTGGAACAGAACCCTGCCCTGCTCGGGCCAGAGTTTGACCACCAAGTGGGCGTGAACTACATGAAATACATCGGTTCGACTCACTTTGCGGGGCTCCGTTACGGCCAGGGGCTGAACGAGCACAGCGCCTTTGCTGTCGGCATCCAGTACTATGGCTACGGCAACATGCAAGGCTATGACGAGACCGGCGTGCCAAACGGGACTTTCAATGCCAACGACATCAACTTCAACCTCACCTATAGCCACGATATTATCGAGAACGTGCGCGGCGGCATCACCTTGAAATACCTCTACTCAAAATATGGCGAGTTCAGCGCGGGCGCCGTGGCTGCCGACCTGGGCGTGAGCCTCTACAATCCCAACAACGAGCTGTCGCTCTCGGCTGTGGTAAAAAACCTGGGCGGACAAGTGAAAAAATTCAACGAGACGAAAGACAACCTGCCTTGGGACATCCAGATTGGCTACTCGCAACTGATGTCAGGCACGCCATTCCGCATCTCCATCACAGCATGGAACCTGCGCAAGTGGCACCTGCCCTACTACGAGCCCAAGGACAAGAACGACAGCCATAGCGACCTGGTGAAGAAAGACAAGTTTGGCAGCAACCTGATGCGGCATCTTGTGCTGGGTGCCGAGTTCGTCCCACAAGAGAACATGTACATTGGTCTGGGCTATAACTACAAGACACGCACCGATATGAGCACCTACCACCGCAATTTCCTGTCGGGATTCTCGTTGGGCGCCGGGCTGAAGGTGAAAGCCTTTGGATTTGGCATTGCCGTGGCACAGCCCCACACCAGCGCCACAACCTTTATGGCCAACTTCACCACGAGCATTGGCGAGCTGATGAAATAACCTGACCTGCCGCCAGCAGGCCGAGCGCGCTTGGCGCGGCACTCGCGACTTCGGTTGCGAGTGCGCTCTGTCATCGCCTTTTGGCGCGCCCATCTGCCTTTTCGGTGATGGGGGCATCAAAAAAAAGCCGCAACAATCATTGCGGCTTTCATCGGGTGGGCGTTGACGGATTCGAACCGCCGACCCTCTGCTT
>CABTZK010000018.1 GCA_902489275.1 uncultured Porphyromonadaceae bacterium | reverse complement strand
GTCCGGTAAAATGACTATCTTTGCTCATGGTTATATTTATTATATTGTGAAAACAAAGATAACCAAAAAGGGCTGATACCTCGTGAGATGTGTCAGCCCTAATTTATTTTGTTTGAAAAAGTTTTACCGGACAGCAATAAATTCTAATGTAATCATTTAAAAATAAGAGAATTAATCAACTTAATATAACCAATTCTCCATACGTCCGTTTGTGGACGGAATCAAGGAGCAAGGCTTTCATCTTGTCAGCCATTTCAGGGATACGGCGAGCCTATACTATGTGTACACGAGACCTCGTTCCAATAAGCACGGGAATCCCAAGACACTTGACGGGAAAATCAATTACCACAAAACGGCTCAATCGCGTGATTGAGCCGTTGTTGATAGAGTCGGTGTGACTGTGCCCCACTTGTCTCGTTTTGAGATGCTTTGCGCCAGTTGTGCTGGGCTTGCTCGCAGGGAAATCGCTAAGTTAGCTGCTCTGCTCCTCACTGCCGTCAGGAGCGAAAGGCGGAGGGGTCTCGGTTTTCTCGGCAGCGGCTTTTTGCTGCTGGGCCCGGCGTTGCTCGGCGAGTTCCACGAGCTCGTCGGCTCGGCTTTTCCAGGGACGCTTGCCGAAGATGCGCTCCACGTCGCTGGCATCGATCATCTCCTTGTCCATGAGCTCGTCCACAATCTCGTGGTGACCCTTGGCGTGTTTGGTGATGAGTTCCTTGGCGCGTTGGTACTGCTCGTTGACGATGCGGCTAATCTCCTCGTCGATCACTTGCGCGCGCTCGTTGCTGTAGGGTTGCTTGCCCATTGTGCCTTGCGGGTCGTAGTAGGAGATGTTCGGCATCTTCTCGCTCATGCCATAGTAAATGACCATGGCGCGGGCGATGCGCGTGGCTTGCTGCATGTCGTTGAGCGCGCCCGTGCCAATGGAGCCCATGAAAAGCTCCTCTGCCGCCCGGCCGCCCATGAAGGTGCAAATCTCGTCGAGGAAGTGCTGCTTGGTCATGCCCACACGCTCCACGCTGGAGTGCAAGTTCACCCCCAGCGCCTGGCCTCGCGGCACGATGCTGATTTTCACCAGCGGGTCGCTGAACTCCACGTGCCAGCTCACGGTGGCGTGCCCCGCCTCGTGTATGGCGGTTCCACGCTTGTCTTGCTGGGTAAGAAGCATCGACTTGTTTTCCAAGCCCATGGTCACTTTGTCGATGGCCTCGCCAAAGTCACGCATCGTGATGGCATCCTCGTTGTTGCGAGCGGCCAAAATGGCAGCCTCGTTGCAGATGTTGGCAATCTCGGCGCCGCTCATGCCTGAAGTCTGGCGAGCAAGCTGACTCACGTCGACATCATGATCCACCGCTTTCTTGCGCAGATGCACGTTGAAAATGGCCTCGCGGTCAAGCACGGTGGGCAGGTTCACGTGCACTTTGCGGTCGAATCGGCCAGGGCGCAGCAAGGCTGGGTCGAGAATGTCCTCGCGGTTGGTAGCGGCCAGCACAATCACCCCCGTGTCGCCTTCAAAGCCGTCCATCTCGGTGAGCAGCTGGTTGAGCGTCTGGTCATGCTCGCTGCTGAAGCCCACGTTGCTTCGCGCCCCGCCGATGGCGTCGATTTCGTCGATAAATACCACGCACGGCGCTTTTTCCTTGGCCTCGCTGAAAAGCTCTCGCACGCGGCTTGCGCCCTGGCCAACATAGATTTCCACAAAGTCGGAGCCGCTGCGCTGGATGAAAGGCACATTGGCCTCGCCGGCCACGGCTCGCGCGAGCATGGTCTTTCCCGTACCAGGAGGGCCCACAAGCAGCGCGCCCCTGGGCACTTTACCGCCTAATCGGTTGTACTTGGCCGGATTCTTGAGGAAGTCCACAATTTCGGTCACTTCTTGTTTCGCCTCGTCCATGCCAGCGACATCGCCAAACTTCACTGTGCCTACCGCCGTTTTCTTATTCTCAATGACCTTGCGAGTGGCATCAATCGCGTCGAGCAAGTCTTGCTGGGAAACCGACTCCTTGCTCTCGGCTGAGGCCTTGAGAGCGGCCTCGTTGCAGGTCTTTGAGATTTCAGCGCCGCTGAAGCCCGAGGAGTACTCTGCCAGCGCGTCGGGATTGACCTCTTCGCTGGCCTTGATGCGGCTGATGTAGAGTTTGAATATTTCAATGCGGTCTTTTAGTCCTGGGAAGCCCACGTAGCACTTGCGGTCAAAACGCCCTGGGCGCAGCAGCGCCTTGTCAACAGCGTCGAGGCGATTGGTCGCGCCCATGACAATCACGCCATCGCTGGTGCCATAGCCGTCCATCTCTACCAGCAGCTGGTTGAGGGTGATTTCACGCTCGTGGTTGCCGCTCTTGCTCCGGTCGCCAATGGCGTCAAGCTCGTCGATAAACACGATGCAAGGAGCCTTTTCCTTGGCATTGCGGAACAACTCTCGCACGCGGCTCACGCCCGAGCCCATGAACTCCCCTTGGAACTCGGCGGCGGACACCGAGAAAAACGACACGTGTGCCTCGCCCGCCACAGCTTTGGCCAGCAGGGTCTTCCCTGAGCCCGATGGGCCCACGAGCAGCACGCCGCGCGGAATCTTGCCGCCCAAGCGTGTGAATTTCTCTGGATTTTTCAAGAACTCGATGACCTCCATCACGGCGCTTTTGGGCTTCTCCATGCCTGCCACGTCCTCGAAGGTGACGGTCTTGGTCATGCGCTCAGGCTTGTCGAGGATGCGGGTCACCCGGTCGATGGCCTCAATGAAATCGGGCTGCTGCACGGCCTTTTTCTTGGATCGGGCAGCAAGCAAGGTGGCCTCGTTGCAGATGTTGGCGATGTCGGCTCCCGAGAGCCCCGAGGTCATGCGGCCCAGCGCGTCAAGGTCCACGCTGCCGTCGATTTTCACCTTGTCGAGGTGTACCTTAAAGATGTCGATGCGGTCTTGCAGGCTGGGGTTGCCAATGTAGATTTGGCGGTCGAAGCGCCCGGCGCGCAGCAGCGCCTTGTCGAGCACATCGGCACGGTTGGTGGCAGCCAGCACAATCACGCCGCTGTTGTTGCCAAAGCCGTCCATCTCGGTGAGCAGCTGGTTGAGCGTGTTCTCGCGCTCGTCGTTGCTCGTGTAGTCATTCTTGCGGCTACGGGCGCGGCCGATGGCGTCGATTTCGTCAATAAAAATGATGCATGGCGCTTTTTCCTTGGCCTCGCGAAACATATCGCGCACGCGGCTGGCACCCACACCCACAAACATCTCGACGAAGTCGCTGCCCGCCATCGAGAAGAAAGGCACTTGCGCCTCGCCAGCCACGGCCTTAGCCAGCAGGGTCTTGCCCGTTCCTGGAGGCCCCACGAGCAGGATGCCTTTGGGGATGGTGCCGCCCAGCTCGGTGTATTGCTTGGGATTTTTGAGAAACTCGACAATCTCGCTCACTTCCTTTTTCTCCTTGTGCATGCCAGCCACATTGGCAAAGGTGATGTCGTTGCCCTTGTCCTTGACGTGCAGCTTGGCGCGTGAGCGACCCACGTTGAAGATGCCTCCGCCGGCACGCCCTCCCATGCCGCGCATCATCCATACCCAAAACACGATGATAAGCAGGAATGGAAGAAAACCCCAGAACGACGACATGAAGTCGCTGCTGTTCTCATATTCGATTTTGCCGTTATAGGCGCCGTTAGCGCGCCACTTGTCGACTTTCTCCTCAAATTTATCGGGCGATGGGATGTTGGTGGTGATGGTGGCGTTAGCGCCTTGCCTGGGCTGGTAGTTGCTGCCAAACACCTCCTTGGCCATGTCGGTGGTCAGCGTGGCCTCGGCCTCGTTCTTGCGGCTGTAGACCACAATCTTGCTCACGCCTTTTTTCTGGACGTAAGTCTCAAAGTCGCTCCACCCCACCTCTTTTGAGCTGGCGCGGTCGGAGGTGAGGGCAATGCCCACAAGCACCAGCACGATGGCGGCATAGACCAAGTAGATGCTGTTAAACTTGATTCCGCCGCCGCGGGGATTATTTTTGGTGTTATTTTTGTTGAAAATGCTTGCCATAGATGTGAGTGTGGTTAGTCAAGGTCGGGGATGCGGGTGACGACAGCGTCGGCCCACAGTTCCTCTAAGTTGTAGCGAGTGCGGTACTCGGGCTGGAACACGTGCACGTAGACCGTGCCATAGTCAATCACAATCCACTGGGAGTTTCGGTAGCCGTCGTAGTTGAAAGGACGCTCGCCCAACTCCTTCTCCACATATTCGCGCACGCCATCGGCCACGGCATCGACTTGAATGTTGCTGTTGCCGGTGCAGATCACAAAATCGCGGGTGACGGCATCCTCAATGTCGCTCATGTCGACGTGAACAATCTCGTGCCCTTTTTTCTCTTGGATGCCCTCGACGATGGCTTGTACTAATGTCTTGTTTTCAGTCATAAATGTCGTTCAAACGTATATAGTATGCAAAGTTACGGCAAGTTGGCCGCAATGCAAAATAAAATCCGCCTTTTTATGTTTTTTGACAAAAACAGGCGTTTTTGAGGCTTTTTGCAAAAACCGTACCAAAAGCAACCGCGACCCCTGTTGAGGAGTCGCGGTAAAGGGTCTCGGTCGTGCCGCACAAGCGGCAGTGGCGCTCATGCGCTTACTCGTGGGCAATCTTGTCGAGCAAGGCGACGATGAAGTCCCAAGCCTTTTGCACGGGAGGAATGTGGCAACGCTCTTGTGGCGAGTGCACGTTTTCCAGCGTCGGGCCAAATGAAATCATCTCCATGTGGGGAGCGGCGTCGAGGAACAAGCCGCACTCCAGGCCGGCATGAATGGCCTCTACCTTGGGTTCCTCGCCAAAGAGCTTGGCCCACATGGCAACAGCGTCTTTGAGCAACTTGCTCTCGCTGTTGGGCTCCCATCCGCGGTAGCTGCCCTCGGCCACGACCTTGCGCGCGCCGGCCAAGGTGAACAGTGCCTCGATTTGATCGGCCAACTCGTCCTTGCTGCTGTCGATCGAGGAGCGGCTGAAGAGCTCGATGTAGATGGTCTTTTCGGCCTCAAGCGTCTTCACGCTGGCGAAGTTGGTCGAGGTTTGAACCAGCCCGGGAATGTCATGGCACATGCTGTAGACTCCGTGTTGGGCTGCAAACGAGGCGGCAATCACACGGCAAGCCGTGTCGGCGTCGATAACGGTTGCGGGAGTGGCGACGCTCTCGCAAAGCACCTCTACCAGTGGCTCGGTGGCCTTGTACTCGCCCTCAAGATCGGCAGCAAACTGGTTGACGGCCACGCTCAGTTTCTCCTTGTCGGCATCGTTGATGCCAATGACGGCCACGCCATCGCGGGCGATCGCGTTGTGCAGGTTGCCAGCGTTGATGCTTGCCAGCCGCAGGCTCATTTCTTTCTGCAGGCGGTAGAGCAAGCGGGCGATTTGCTTGGTGGCGGTAGCGTAGCCCTTGTCGATGTCGCTGCCCGAGTGGCCGCCGTGAAGCTTGCCAATGCTCAAGCGGAAGTAGGTGAGATCGGCAGGGGCTGGTTCGGGAGTGTAGTCGAAGTAGACCAGCGACTCCACGCCGCCTGCACAGCCAATGGTGATAATGCCGTCGTCCTCGCTGTCGAGGTTGAGCAGGTAGTCGCCCACGAGCATGTCGGCCTTGATGTTGGAAGCGCCTGTCAAGCCCGTTTCCTCGTCGACGGTTGCCAATGCCTCCATGGCTCCGCACTTGATGTCGGGGTCGGTGATTGCGGCCAGTGCCAGGGCAAGGCCCATGCCGTCGTCAGCGCCTAATGTTGTGCCGTTGGCGCGCACCCACTCACCCTCGACGATGGTCTCAATGGGGTCGGTGTCGAAGTTGTGGTTGCTGGTGGGCAACTTCTCGGCCACCATGTCCATGTGGCCTTGGAGCACCACTTTCTTGGCGTTTTCAAAGCCTGGCGCGGCGGGGCGGAACATGGCTACGTTGCCCGTTTCGTCAACTTTGTACTCCAGGTTGTGGGCCTTGGCGAAGTTGACCAGCCATTCACGAATTTTCTCGAGTTTTCCCGATGGACGAGGCACCTTAGTAATCTCGTCAAAGATTGACCACACGTTGGTGGGTTTCAGTTCTTTTACTGTCATCATATTAATTTTAGATTGTTAGTTAAAGTTGCTTGAGCAAAATTAATGTTAAATAGTTAAGATAACCGTTGTAAAGATACAAAAAATAATTGAAATGACACGCAAAATCTCACAAAGGTTTTTTATATTTGCACTACTATTTAGAATGAGCAGATGAGAATTGCATTATTAACCATTGGATTGATAGGCATTGCCGTGGTTTTACTGGGGGTGAAAATTTTTTTCACCAAGGGTGGCAAATTTCCCAACACGCACATTCACAACAACAAGGAAATGCGCAGGCGAGGGATTACCTGTGCTAAAAATTCTGAATTTTACAATTAAAAACTTATACAGATACAAATTAAAAAATCGCAATGAACTTTTCAAGCAGAATCAAGTTTGCCGCGCTGGCTTCTCTCATGGTGATGGCAGCCGCCTGTGGAGAGCAAAATCAGAAACAGGGCTCTGGCAATGAGGCGAAAATGCCCAAGGCCGCCCAGGAGCAAGCATTGGTCATTCGCTATGTCGATGCCGACACGCTCATGTCGCAGTACAATTTGGCCAAGGATTACAACGAGTCGAGCATCCGCATGCAGAACGCGCTTGACGCCAAGCGCAAAAACCTGAGCCAAAACATCCAGTCGCTCCAAAATGAATTTGCCAACAAGGAGAAGAACAACGTCTACGCCACCAATCCGCAGCAAGCCCAGGCCGACCAGTCGCGCTACCAGAAGGCACTGAACGACGCGCAGCAGCAAATCGAGGCCGAGCAAGCCCGCAATGCCAAGCAGTTGCAGGAAAACAACAAGGCGCTCAACGACTCGGTGAACAACTTCCTCAAGGCTTATGCCAAGGAGAATGGATATGATGTGATTCTGAACAAGGCGGCCACGTTCTACATCGACCCGAAATGTGACGTGACGGCCGATGTGGTGAAAGGGCTCAACGCCCGTTACACCAAGGTGGCCAAGAAGAAATAGCGGCTTAGCGAGCCGTTTGCACCATAACGTTTAACCGCGGTCTCTCCAACAAGAAACCGCGGTTATTGGTTTTGAGTCAAGGGTGATGAGCGCGCCCGGCGGGGCGGGCTACTCTAAATTCTCGTAGGTCTGATACAGGAAATCGTTGTAGGGAAAGCGCTGCAAGTGGATGGCTTTAGCCTTGTCGTAGAGCAGTTTTTTCAGCTCCTCGATGTTCTGCTTGTGCTTGGCGCTGATAAACACGCAATTGTCGCCCAACCGCGACATCCAGGTGTCCTTGAGCTCAACGAGGGGGATGTTCTCACGCTGGCGAGGAGTGAGGTCGTCCTCGTCCTTGGGCACATGGGAGAACTGGTCGACCTTGTTAAATACCATGATCACCTCTTTGCTGCCAGCGGCGCACACTTCTTGCAAGGTCTTGTTGACGATCTCGATTTGCTCCTCGAATTGCGGATGAGAAATATCGACCACGTGCACGAGGATGTCGCTGTCGCGCACCTCGTCGAGGGTGGTTTTGAACGAGTCGACCAGGTGGGTGGGCAGCTTGCGGATGAAGCCCACGGTGTCAGTGAGCAAGAAGGGCAGATTTTGAATCACCACCTTGCGCACGGTCGTGTCGAGCGTGGCAAAAAGCTTGTTCTCGGCAAAAACGTCGCTTTTCGCCAGCACGTTCATCAGGGTTGACTTGCCTGCGTTGGTGTAGCCCACTAAGGCGACACGGGTGAGCTTGCCGCGGTTCTTGCGCTGAATCACTTTCTGCTTGTCCCAGTTGGCGAGCTTTTGCTTGAGTAGGGCGATTTTGGTCTTGACGATGCGGCGGTCGGTCTCTATCTGCGCCTCGCCCGGGCCGCGCATGCCGATGCCGCCTCGCTGGCGTTCCAAGTGGGTCCACATGCCGGCGAGCCGTGGCAGCAAGTACTGGTATTGTGCCAGTTCCACCTGCATCTTGGCGTTGGCCGTCTGGGCGCGGCGAGCAAAGATGTCGAGGATGAGACTCGTGCGATCCAGCACTTTCACGTGGGTTTCTTTCTCGATGTGAGCCATTTGCTTGGGGCTGAGGTCATCGTCGAAAATCAACAGGTTCACCTCGTTGTCTTCAACATAATGGGCAATTTCCTCCAGCTTGCCCTTGCCCACAAATGAGGTGCTGTTGGGTCCATCGCATCGCTGCAAGAACTTTTTCACCGGCTCGGCACCAGCCGTGTCGGCCAGGAATGCGAGCTCGTCGAGATACTCGTTGGCCTTGGCCTCATTTTGCTGGGGCGTGATGAGACCCACGAGCACGGCGCGCTCAGGATCTATGTCGTTGATGCGTTTCTTGTCGTCAAGTAATCCCATAATGTGTTGTTTGTCTTGAAAGTTAACTGCAAATTTACCAAAAAATTGATTTCAACGCAAGTGCCGTTCGGCATTTTGATGTCCCCGCACACGGCGGGCGCGAGGGAGAGAAAAGTGAACTCCCCGCAAGCGTCCTGCGGGGAGTTTCAGTAAGGTATTGTAATCGCGGAGTGGGCGATTAGTTGTTCTTGTTAATCACGCTGATGGCCACGCGGTTCCACTCAAGCTCGCTGAACATCTCGGTGATGCCCTTGCCAGCGGCGCTGATGCGGCTGGCCTTGATGCCGTACTTGTTGATCAGGCAGTTCTTCACAGCGTTAGCGCGGTTTCTGGCCAGTTTCAGGTTGAGTTCCTTTGGTCCGTCCTTTGAGGCAAAGCCCTCGATGTTGACGGTTGCTTTAGGATTGCGCTTCATGTAGTGTGCCACGCGCTCCACGTTTGGCATTTGGTCGCGGGTGATGTCCCACTTGCCAATCTTGAAGAACACTGTGCTCTCCAGCGAGCCGAGGTCGCGTCCGGGTTTTTCGACAATCTTCTCAACAATTTTCTCGACAGGTTTCTCGACGACTTTCTCAATCACCTCGGGCTTGCGGTTGCGCAACTCGTTGATTTGGTTGTTCAGGGCGTCGATGTCGCTTTGGGTGTACTTGTAGGGGCAAAGGGTCATGTAGTGCAAGCCGTTGCTGTTGCCAAAGTGATAGGTCAGGCCAACCTCAACCTCAAGCATGGCGCGGTTGGCGTTGTAGCGCGTCTGCTGGCGGTTGCTGGCGCCGGCTTGCAAGCCGTGGGCAATCACATCGCTGTACTGCTTGCCCACCTCACTGTATTGGTTCACATCGTTCATGTCCCAAAGCACGGCAGGCTTCAGGGAGATGGTCCAAGCCTTGCTCTCGCAAAGGTTGAAGTTGATGTTCATGCCATATTTGGTGTACCACGAGTTCATGTCGGCCGAGGTCGCGTGCTTGTAGCCATGCAGCCAGCCTGCGCCAGCGATGCCCTCAAACTCGATGCAGCGAGGCGTGCCCTTGTAGCCGCCAAAGAGGTTCGACAAGTTGAAAGTGGCGAACGCACCCACCATTTGGTGGTCAATCATCGTGGCGCTGTGCACGCCCCAGGAGGGAGTGCGGGCGTCGATCCAGCTTGAGGTGTTGATGGTCCACTCGCCTTCAACGCCCAAGCCTAACACGGGGGTCACTTGCTTGCGAAGCTCGGCGCCAAAGATGCCGCGGGCATTCTTGAACACAGAAAAATGCTGGAACGGAGTGGCTGCTCCACCCTTGAGCGTGAACGACCAGTTGTCGGTGGCTTGTGTGCCATACACATGGTCATTGCTTTGTGCTTGCGCACTGGTGATGCCAAGAAGAATGGCACCAAAGAGAATAATCTTCTTCATAAATTAAGTTAATTAAATTATAGAACTCTATAAAAAACTATTGCAAAGTTAAGCATTTTTTTACTCACAACCAAACAATCACATACTTTTATAGCGTTGAGGAAAATAATTTGTTCGCAGTGTAGCGTCCAACAGCAAATGCAAAATTAGGGAAAGTTGTCGAAAAACTTGCCTTTTAGGCGTGTCAAAGTTGAGTTTTCCCCTTGGCCTTCTGTTGATTTTCTTTTGATTTTCTTTTGTGTTTCCTTGATTTTCCAGTCGGAGAAGTCATTGAAGTCTGCTTTCTTGGGGATATACCTTCTGATGGGCTTGTTTGCGTTCTCGATGGCCCTTTTCTGCCAGGAGGAATACGCGTCGGCGAGATAGACTGTCACAGGCTCTCCGCCTCTGAGGTGATCCGCCTTGTGATTTCCTCGTGCGCGGCGAACTCGCTGACGTTATCCGTGGTGATGGTCAGCAGCGGCCTTCTGTAGGGGGGTCAGGGGTGCGACAGTGAGCGGTCGTTGATGGGGAAAATACCTTGCACCTGGTCGATTTTTGCATGTTTGTCGCGCTCGTAGAACTGGTAGCCATAGCCTTCCACAACACGCCCGTTACCCTCGTAGTGAATAAACGAGGCACTGTGGTAAAACCCCTTTTGGGTATCATAGTAGAGCTGGTTGGTGAGGATCTTGTCACCGCGCATGCGGGTGATGCGCACGTTGTTCTGGCAGTTGACCTGATGCTGGTGCTCGTCGTAGTACATGCGGTCGCATTTCACCTTGTCGCCATTGCGCGTGGTGAGTTGCACATTGCCAATAGCGCTCCACACGTGCGACTGCATATTGTAGTAGGCCGAGTCGCAGATGAGCGAGGCCACATGATGGTATTTCTCGTCCAACTCATCGGCCACCACGCCGTTGGGGAAGGTCCAATGGGGCACTTTCGCCTCGCTAAAGACGCGCCACAGCTTGGTGGTGATGCGATACCTCGTGCGTCCCGAGTCGCTGATAAGGGTTTGCACGTCGTGGGTGGTCATGGTGGGCACCGTCTCTGGGTCGGTGCTTTGCTTCACCACAGCGGTTGACGTGTTGTCGCAAGCAGCAACCGCCACAGCCAAAATGGCTATGGTAAAGACACAAAATGTGTTGCGGGCATTGCGCATGAGTGAGCGGCAGCAAGAGGGAGAGGTTAACGAATCTTGTTTTTCCAGAACCACATCTCATTGAAGTTCACACTCAGTGTCACGTTGAAGTAATCTTCCTTGATGAGGCAAGTGGGCGCTGTGTAGCGATGCTTGTACTCAAAGCCCAAGTTCACGGTTGTCTTGCTGCCTAAGGCGGGGAACCCGAAGCCGAGGCTCACGCCATAGTCACGCAAGTTGTTGCCGTGAAAATTCTGGTAGTCATGGTTGTAGTAGGCTCCTGCGCGATAGGCCATGCGCTTGAGGTAGCTTCCGCGCGCGCTGGGCACGAATTGAATGCCCCCCGACACCTTCCAGCGGTCATCAAATCGTGCGTTGGCCGACTCGAAGCCCTTGATGGGCGTGTATTTTGCCTTGGCCCAATCTTGATAGGTGAAATCGACTTCTGCCATCCACTGGTTGCCATGCGTATAGTTCAAGCCAGCCCCAATGGTGTTGGGCAGCTCGTAGTTGTTTTTCATCGAGTTATATCCGACAGTGTCTTTTTTCTCATCGGTCGCCGCGTCATAGTAGCTGCCCCAGGCATGACCGTGGATGGGTTTCTTGGGCGAATAGGTGACACCCAGGGTCACACGGTTTTTCTTGTTGAAAGGGATGACGTATTGCATGCCTGCATGGAGATTCCAGTCGCGGATTTCCATTTGACGTAGAAACAGGCTGGTCGATGTGCTATTGATCAAGGTGTAGTTTTGCAATGTGCCAAACATGTAAGAGGCATTGGCGCCAATCGAGAGATTCTTGATCGGGGACCAGCCGAAGCCAAGATAAAGCTCAGAGACCGAGCCTGTGCCCGTGCGTAATACATTGCCATGGTCAATATCGGTGCCAAAAGTGTAGCCCACGCTGGAAAAGGGCACTGCGCCAAACGATGCGCCTAAGTTGTCGGCAATGCGGAATGCCGAGGTGATGTAGTCGAGGCCGCCCCCCGTGCTGTTGCCCTTTTTGCCCCCCTCTTCCATCCACACGCTCGTGAAATCCAAGCCTATATCCCACAAGAAGGTGAGCGAGTCGGTCTGTGCATAGGATGCGGGGTTCATCACGTTGACCTGCCGGCCATTCTGCATGGCGTAGCCCACGCCTCCCATTTGGCGCTGGATGCCCGTAGCATTTTCGCCAAGCAATCCGTAACCCATTCTTGAATAGGGGCTTATCGAATTTTGAGCTTCTGCTGGCAGGATGCCTGCAAGCGCCAGAAGCATGACAATGATGTGACTATGTTTTTTCATTTGAACGCAAAATTACAAAATAGTGTCCAATAAATCTTTGTTTTACACATTTTTTAGCACTTGTCAATGGTGAATGTCATCAACCTGCTGGTGTCTACAAGCGTTCTTATTTTTCACTCACCCCAATCGTTTGACTTTAGCCTGAACGATTAACGCTTGTTAATTCTCTTACAACTTTCCCTAATAAGAGTTAAATTTCCAAGAGAGGCTCTTTAAAAAATATGCTATATAACATATTTCATGTATCTTTGCGCCAGTTTTTCATGATACAAGTTTTTATAGGTTGTGAAGTATAGCACGCCGTGATGGCGGATTTTATTTCATTATTTGTTCAAGGTTTATATGTTAAGCTAATCGAAAGTTAATTCGTTAAGCAATCCCCGGCAGAAATGTCGAGGATTTTTTTATGAGTTTAGGAAAGCGCTGCAATGCGTGTGGGTTGCCTTTTGCTATTTCACATAACGAGTGTCCACAAAAGGAAGATCCAGTGAGCCACAAGCGCTGCGCCAATGCCGCCAATCGTGTGCGAGATAATGGCCTTGGAGGTGAGTTCCCGATAGCCTATTGAGTCGAGCATGGCGGTATGGGTGCTCAAGAATCCGCTCCAGCACATGCCGATGGCCGTGAACACGGCAACCGCGTTGCCGTCAATCCACCCGTGAGCTGCGAAATTGGGCACAAGCCCCAATGCGGCGCCCACGGCGCCCAAGGCAGTGATAGGGAATGCAATTTGATGGGGGTCGCTGAAGCCAAACAGCGCGCCAAAAAATCCCGACGCTTGCTCGGCCAGCTTGGGCAGCAGCTCGATACCCTGATAGGCAGCCCCGGTAAAGCCCTTGGCAGCATCGGGTCCAAAGGTGAGCATCATCACGAGCGTGGAAATAATGAGCACGCCTGGGATAATCGACACGCCCACATCAACGCCCATGCGGCCACCGTCGAGCAACGAGTTGAGAATGCGCGTGAAAAGCGATTTCTGCTCATCGGAGCTCTGTTCATCCCCGTCGCCCTGTGGAGTCTCTACAAGCTCTACGGCTAACTCGTCCTTGTATTTCGGGAAAGCCTTGACCACAAAGTACTGCATGAAGCGAGTGGAGATGATGCAGCCTGCGAAAGCTCCTATCAGGCCGATGAGTGGCTCCACAAAGTAACCGATTCCCAACATGTAAATGATCACGATGAGCCCCATGCCAAAAGCGGTCCCAAAATTGGTGAGCGAGATAAACTGGTATTTTTTGAAGTGCGAGGCAAAGCGCTTGTCTTTCGACAAGGTGATGATGGCAGGGTTGTCGCTCAGAAACGTCATCACAGCGCCCAGCGACGCCATGCCGGGCAAGTTGAATAGCGGCCTCATCAAGGGGCGCAGCAGCTTCTCCAGCAGGTCGACGACGTGGAACTCGACAAACAGCTTGCCCACAGCCCCCGTCACCACACAGATGCTCATCAAGAAGAAGCACGTGTTGAGCAACAAGTCGTGGGCGGTGTGCATGATTGTGTTGAGCATGTTGGCTGCACCCATTTTCCAGCCAATGTAGGTGAACATGCCGCCCACAACGAGGAGGCATAAGCAGCCACTATTGTATTTGCTTTTTTTCATGGTAACTTGTTATAAGAGGACATGTGCTTTGGAAGCGGAAGATTGTGAAGCGGTTTTCTTGAAGTGCAGGAGATTCATTTTCCAGGTGAGCCCCAGGCCAAAAATTGACTGTTTGTCCATCGTTGCGCCGTGAGGGTTAGCATTGCTTCCCCAGGAGTAGCTGTAGTTGGCGTGCAGTCTCACGTCGTGATTCCGCAAGGGGAAAAACTCAACGCCTGCCCCAATGCGCTGGACTTCAGTCCCGTCAAGCACGAGCAAGTCGTGTGCGGTGCCGCTGTGGTTCACGTCGTAGGAGTACTTGCCAAAGATGTTGAGCCGCTTGATGGGCCTCACGCTCACTTCTCCCACTACCGAGCAGTCCTTGAACAGGAAAGTCTGGTGGTTAGATGCACGGTTCAGGAAGTCGATGGCCAGCGTGGCCTTGCTGCCCAGCTGGAACTGGTTGCCCAGTGAAATGTAGCTCATGAATCGCCCTTGTTTCCACTCCATGGCATTCACGCTCCATATCGTGGACCACGGGCCATGACTGCCGCGCCAAAGGAGATTGTAGGCGTACATGTCGCTGTGTTCCCAAAAACTCCGGAATGGGCTTTCGCAGAACTGTAGCACCAGTTGGTCTCTTTGGCGGTTAAAGGTGTAGCCCGCGCTGCCTCCCCACTGGTAGCAAGGGATGTTGTTCCAGAACTCGGAGCAGAAATAGAGGTCGATAGGTGCGCGGTCATATTCAAATCCGCCAATCCACACCACTTGCTTGCCCGCCGAGAGGGTGATTGCAGGGGTGGGCTTGTAGTCAAGATGAAGCCAGTCGGTCGCGTCAAAGAAGTTCTGGTTCTTGTGCATCTTGTTGAGGCGGTGGCGGAAGGAGTAGCTCAGCTTGGGCGTGATGTTGCCATTGAGCACGAGATTAAGGTACTGGCCTTTAAAGCCACAGTCGTCTTTCACGGCATCGCCGTCGATAGCGTTTCGCTGATAGTCGCCCCGTGCCTCAAGCGAGAGGTCCACGAGGGCACTGTCCTGAGCATAACTTGACAATGCGCCAAGTAATAACAGCAATAGGCAGAAGTGTCGCCACATAGTTCTTTAATGATTACTCGTCAATGAGAAGATTAGTTTCTTTTAATGTCTGTTTTTGATAAATGTGTGGCAAAATTACAAAAAGTGATAAAAACACAAAAGCATATTGGCAAGATTTAGCCCTTGGGGACTGTTTTTTCATCGCTTTGGAGCCTCTTAATCGTCGGAGTTGTCGGCCGAGCTGCCGTTGATGCGCTTGCCCTGCTTCTTGGCTTCTTGATTGGCGCTCTGCCTGTCAGCGGCTTGCTTGGCCCGTTTTTGCTTGTCAGCACGCTCTTGCTCTCTTTTCCTGTCTTTTTCCGCTTTTTCTTGCTGCTTCTTTTGCTCCTTGGCCGCCTTTTTGGCCGCCTTTTTGGCCGCTTCCTGCTTTTGTCGTTCCTGCTCGCGGCGTTCTTCGGCTGCTTTCTTTTCGTTTTCACGCACAATCTTGTAGGCGTTTTTCTTTTCTTTCTCTAATTTTTTAGCTTTTTCTGCCTCGGCGCGCGCTTTTTCGCGGGCGAGTTTTGCGGCTTCTTTTTGAGCCTTCTCTTTGGCTTTGCGTTGCTTTTTGAGTTCTTTCTTGGAGAGTGGCACGGGCTGCTGCTTTTGCGGCGCGGCTTTGCGAGGCGGCACGGGCTTGCTGGCGTTGTTCTCGATGCGGTGCGAGCCTCTTCGACCCTTGATGAGAATGTCGCTCATCGTGCAGCCTTTGTTGAAGCGGCTCAGGTCCACGTAGTTTTTGATGCCGCTGACGCTGCCACGCTCCGAGAACTGCCACAGGGTCCACTGGGCATCGGCTAACTTGGGCTCGAATCTGGAGTAGCGGGCGATGAAGAGCTTGTAGCCCCTGAGCCGTCCTTGCAGGTTGGAGTTGTAAAATGAGCTGCCCGTGTAAATCATGGGGCGGCACCCATAGTGCCGCTCAAGCAGCCTGGCAAAGGCAAGGACACTGTCGGCAATTTGCGCGCCTGTCATGCCGCCCTTGGTCTCAATGTCGATAAGGGGCACGAGGTCTTGGTCCTTGAGCTTAACGATTGACGCGAAATTGTCAAATTGCTGGCTCACGGGCACCGTGGGGCGGAAAAAGTGATAGCTTCCCACGCTGATGCCATGCTTGCGCGCCTGCTCAATATTGTAGAGGTAGTGCCGGGATTTGTAGGACCGGCCCTCGGTGGCTTTCACATAGGCAAACTTGATGCTCTTGTCGGTGGCTGTCGCGGCCCAGTCAATCACCTCTTGGTGACTCGACACGTCGATGCCGTCATAGACGAGCGTGGCGTCGCTGGCAGGCTGGGAGGCAGAAGCAGACGCTCGCTGGGTCAGCAGGGGCTGTAGCGAGGCCAGGATAATCAGTATGGCCAGTAGCGATGCTCGCATCAATTTGCTGTTTTTAGATTGCAAACTTATATAAAATTCTCCAATTTCACGTCATGTAGATGACCAAATCTGCTCTTTGTCTCAAGCCGCCACTTGAAATAGAGAGCAGATGAAGTCAAGAAAAGAGGCGATTTCTCAGAGGAATTTGTCACCGAAAGCCGTTTTCACCTCATTGACGTAGGTGCGAATCTTTTGCTCCTCGCTGCGGGGCACGATGAGCAGCACGTCGTCGGCATCGGCCACGATATAGTTGTCGAGCCCCGAGGCCACAACGAGCCTGTCGCCTTTCACGGCAATCACGTTGTTGTGGCTGTCGAAGAGCAGCGTCTTGCTGCGCTGTGTGACATTCCCGTCCTGGTTCTTGGGCGACACGTCATAGAGTGCTCCCCATGTGCCCAAGTCGGTCCATCCAAAATCGACCCGCTCCACACACACATTGGGAGCTTTTTCCATCACGGCATAGTCAATCGAGATGTTGGGGCAACTGGGGTACATGCTGTCGATGAACGCTTGCTCGCGCGCTGTGCCGTAGACGCTGCCCCCTGCCTCGAAACGGCTCATCACATCGGGAGCCAGGTCACTCAACGCCTTGCAGATGGACTGCACGCTCCAGAAAAACATGCCTGAGTTCCAAAAGAACTCGCCACTGTCAAGAAACACCTTGGCCAACGCAAGGTCGGGTTTCTCGGTAAAAGTTTTCACACGCGAGAAGTTCTCGTCGATGCGCTCGCCCACTTGGATATAGCCATAACCCGTCTCGGGACGGTCGGGCTTGACGCCAAAGGTGAGCAGCACGTCGTTGCGCTCCAGGAAGTCAAATCCCCTGAGCACGCATCGGCGAAACTCATCTTCCTTGAGGATCAGGTGGTCGCTGGGAGCAACCATGATTTTGGCATCGGGATTGAGGGCGCGGATGTGGCATGCCGCCCATGCGTTGCAGGGCGCGGTGTTGCGGCGCGCTGGCTCAAGCAGGATTTGCTCATCGCGCAATTGGGGCACCTGCTCCTTGATGAGCCCGGCATACTGCTCGTTGCTGAGCATGATGATGTTCTCAAAGGGCACAATGTTCTCCAGCCGCGAAACGGTGAGTTGCAGCAGGCTTTGGCCCGTGCCGAGAAAATCGATAAACTGTTTGGGTTTACTCATGCGGCTATAGGGCCAAAAGCGGCTACCTACACCGCCGCACATGATGACGCAATATCTGTTCTCGTTCATATCTCGCTGTAGATGTTAGATTTTGGAAATGAATAGTAGTTTTCAAAGTTCATTGGTTTCTCATCACTTGATGCCCTCCCACACAATAAAGATGAAAATGGCGATGAGGATGAGGATAATTATGGAGCAGATGAATTTTGTCAAGGGGCCGGCTGGCTCTTCTCGCAGCTCGCGGCCCATGAAGTTGGGCAGGTACTGGAGCGTCGTGGCCAGCGGCTTCTCGGCAGCAGGCGAGGCGGGGCGGGCCTGCGGCCGCTGCTCCTCTTCCTTTTTGGGGGTGGGCGCATCCTCCTCGCTGGGCTTAGGCTGGCTGAAGTGGAGTGAGCTGCCGCAAAACGGGCAGTAGTTAAGCCCCCTGACTGGCAACTGCCGGCCGCAGTTGTGGCAAAAGACGGCTTGCGCGCCCGCAGGCTTTGGGGAAGGGTCGGGCTTTTTGGGGGCTGCACGACGGGCAGCGACCTCCACACCATGTGCGACAAACTCTCCGAGGCACTGGGGGCAGACCACCATTTTCCCGCTTGCCGCAAGTTCCTCAATCGAGAGGTTCAAAATTTTTCCACAGTGTGGACACCTAAGTTCCATAGAAATTGTCAAAAAAGTTTTTTGATTCGTTGCCACAAAGATACAAAATCTTTTCGCAAATAAGGGTCCTTTTCGGCAATTAGAGCATCTTTTCAGGCCTTTTTTGAAAATTGTACACGAATTGTTTTCAAATTTTGAGAATATCTATTAATTTTGCAAGCTGAAACGAAAAAATTAACTTAGTGATTCAAATACAACATGGCTAAAAAGCAACAAACAGGTAACGCTCGCACATCTTTGGAAAGCGTGAACGACTCGCTCTCGTCATTCGAGCAAAAATTGGAAAACAACCAGAAATATATTTATTGGACGCTTGGCATCGTGGTTGCCATTGTGGCGGTTGTGCTGGTCTACGTCTATGCCATCCGCAAGCCAGGCATCGAGGATGCCAAGAACCTGATGGGCAAGGCCGACATCGTGTGCTTGATGCAAAACAACCCCGATAGCGCCGCCGCGCTCTACAAGCGCGCTTTCGACAACTCCAGCTACCTCCCGGCCAACCGAGGCGCTCAAATCTACGCGGTCGAGATGTACAAAAAGGGGAAATATGACGAGGCCATCAAATATCTCGAAAAGAGCACTGCCCATGGCAAGATCGCTGGTCCTGCCGTGAAGTCGCTGCTTGCTGACTGCTATGTGAACAAGAAGCAATATGACAAGGCCTTGAGCATCTACGACGAGGCCGTCAAGATGGCTGGCGACAACGAGAGCTTTACCCCGCTGTTCATGCTCAAGAAAGCCACCGTGCTGCACGCGCTCAAGAAGTACCGCGACGAAATTGTGTTGCTCAAAGACATCAAGTCGAAATACCCACAGTATTATCTGAGCAACAACATGAACATCGACAAGTATATCGAGCGTGCTAAAGCCTTGAATGGCGACGAATAACCCCGTGAATCTACAATCCGTTTCATATTTAAGGAGGTTGGGCAAGTCGTAAGATTTGTCCAACCTTTTTTGTCCAGTTGGCACAAAGTGTGTAATTTTGCGATAGAATACTCATCCCATCATTATCAGAAAACATGAAAACAATCTACAAGCGCATTTTGCTCAAACTCAGCGGAGAGTCGCTGGCTGGGGAGCAGCGCCAGGGCATTGATGCCCAGCGAGTGGCCGACTATTGCGAACAAATCAAGGAACTTGTCCAGGCTGGCGTGCAGGTGGTCGTCGTGATAGGCGGGGGAAACATCTTCCGCGGCATCCAGGGAGCCGCCCAGGGCTTTGACCGGGTGAAAGGCGACCAAATGGGCATGCTGGCCACGGTGATTAACTCACTTGCCCTCTCTAACGGTTTTGACGCGGTGGGGCAACCCTCGCAGGTGCTCACGGCCATCAACATGTTTCCCATTGGCGAGCATTACAGCAAGTGGCGCGCCATCAGCGCCATGGAGCAAGGCAAGGTGGTCATCATGTCGTGCGGAACGGGCAACCCCTATTTCACAACCGATACAGGGTCAACCCTGCGCGGCATTGAGGTCGAGGCCGATGTCATGCTCAAGGGCACTCGCGTTGACGGCATCTACACGGCCGACCCCGAGAAAGACCCGACAGCGACCAAGTTTGACAGGATTACCTATGATGAAATTTACAACAAAGGATTGAAAGTCATGGACATGACCGCTACCACCATGGCTAAGGAGAACAAGCTGCCCATTCACGTGTTTAACATGGATGTGAAAGGCAACCTCAAGAGGGTTGTGGCTGGAGAAAACATTGGCACGGTGGTGTACTGACGAGAAACGGGAACCTCGGGTGCTCGCGCCTTGCTAAAAGATAACGCCTAAAAACTACTCACGTAGGCCACTTGAAGGTGATGGGCCACCGAAAGCCCCACAACGGCTATCACGAGGCATGCCGCCGCATAGTAGACAAACTCGCGGCGGTGTTTCTTTTCCTCTTTCAGCCTGCAAAGGGCATAGGTGGCAACGATGGCAAAAAGCGGCTGGAAAGGAAGCGCATAGCGCGCCACGTTACCGGCCATGAGATAGGCGGTAGCGGCAAAGCACACCACGGGCCACCATGCCCACGCGCCTAAAGTCTCGCGCCGCCGCCAACTCATGAAAAGGTAGTAGAACAAGGCCACAAGTCCCACCAAGTACCACAACTGAATGCGGCACACAACCTCGCTCAGCGTGATGTCGCGGAAACCATAAACCCATGGAAAAGGCGTTGCAAACTGCACCGTCATGGTGACGGGCAGCAGCAAGAGCTTGCGCCACGCAGGCAGGTTGAAATAGTCGCCCACAATGCCGCTATAGGGAGCATGCGCCAAGCCGATGCCAAAAATCCGACTCATCCTGTTGCCCGAGATGATATTCTGCTGTTGAGCCATGTCGTAGGTGGAAAAATAGTTGCCTATCAGCACGAAAACCACCGAGATGCCCAGTAGTGCGCTGGCAAATTTCCAGTTTTCGCGCCAGCGGCCGCCCCATGGCATCATCAGGCATCCCGCAATCACAAAATAGAGCATATTGCCACGAAAACCAGCTAAAATCACGCAGGCGAGCGTGAACAGGGCGAAGTCGCGCCATGGGCGCTCACCCTTGCCGCTGGCAGCCATGCGAGCAAACACATAGCCCACGAGCGAGATCGAGAGATACAGCCCTGGCTCCTTGAGCACGAGCACCGAGTGATTGAGGTAGTAGGTGAGCAGTGCCACACCCAGCATGGCCATCGTCGCGATACCTGCTGGCGTGTGGCATTTCACACGGTGAGCCATCAGGCGAGCGGCTGTCTGCCCAGTCACCACGATAGCGAGCAGCGTCATCATCATGTTGATGGCCACTATCCACACCACATTCACTCCCAGCAACTTGAAAGTGCCCAGAATCATGTAGGGGAAGCCAAGGAAAGTCAAGCGTTTCGGCCGTCCCGTGCCGTCGTAGTGGCACACCGCCCACTTGTAGTAGGAACCATCATCGGAACTCAAGTAAGGATTTCGCAGGCCATATCCGTCGCCTTGAGTCCAAGTGTTGAGGCAGTAGAGCGCCCACGCCACCAGCAGCAATCCCACAATGGTGAGCAATATGGCGCCGGCGCGGTTTTTACACCGGGTGCGGCTGTAGGTCACGCGAGGGATGGCGTAGCCCACGCCTAACGAGGCGATTACCGAGATGGCATCGGGCAACGCATAGTGCCGTGTCCCGGCCCACGCTATGCCCGCGAATGCCAGCACCTCGGCCAGCAGGTGAAGCCATCTGGGATTGGGCTTGAGCGCTGCTCTTGTTGTCTTTTCCATGTTTTGGGCATGATGGGTCATGTGCAGGTTGTCGTTTCTGCTACAAAATTACTACTTTTCTGTGATTTTATAAGAAAGTTTATCGGTTGGTTATTGAAAATATGGACAAGATTACCTATCTTTGTTTGCCTAAAAGTTGAAACAGAACGTGCATGAACAGGGAGAATGCGATACAAATCAATCTTGACAAGCTACTTAGGCAGCGCATACCACAGCATTACCGCTGGGTTCCGCACTTTTTAGTCAAGTGGCTTGAACGGGTCATTCATCAGGAAGAGCTCAACGTGCTGTTGCGCAACATGGCGCGCCAGCCAGGCGGTGTCGAGGCTGCCGATAGCGCATTGCGCGACTTGGGCATCACCACCACCCTCCTGGGTGAGGAAAATATTCCACCGGAGGGCCGGTTTATTTTCGCTTCCAACCATCCGCTGGGAGGGCTCGATGGCTTGTCGCTCATCTCGTGCCTCGGGCACAAGTATGGAGGGAAGATCCGCTTCTTAGTCAACGACTTGCTCATGGCTGTCAAGCCCTTGGCACCTATCTTCTTGCCCGTTAACAAGTTTGGCCGCCAGTCGCGCCTTCACGCCGCCGAGATTGAGGCTCAGTACATGGGCGACAATCAGATGATTGCTTTCCCGGCAGGGCTGTGCTCGCGCATGAGCAAGAATGGCGACATCCGTGACTTGCCCTGGCACAAGTTCATCATCACCCGGGCCGTTCAAACCCGTCGCGACATCGTGCCCATCTTCTTTGAAGGCCAGAACACCATGAGATTCTACCGTGTGGCCAAGTGGCGCAAGCGGTTGGGCATCAAGTTCAATCTTGAGCAAGCACTCTTGCCAGGCGAGATGCTCAAGAGCCGCGGCAGCACATTCTACGTGCGCGTGGGAAAGCCCATCGCTTGGACCACGCTCGACGCCACGCATGCGCACGCCGAGGTGCAGCGCATGCGCGACAGGGTGTATGCGCTGGCACCAAGGGAGAGGTGACTCGTACTTCATCGTTTATTACCTGCAACTATTTAAAATCATGTTAGAAACGATTATTGACCCGGTAGATTCCAAACTGATTGTAGAGGAACTCACCCCCGAGCGGTTGCTGCGCCGCACCAACAAGGGCGACAACGAAATCTACGTCATTGATGCCCACACGGCTCCATGCACGATGGGTGAAATCGGCCGGTTGCGTGAAATCGCGTTCCGCGCCTCGGGAGGCGGCACAGGCAATTCCTACGACATTGACGAGTTCGACACGATGACTTCACCTTGCCAGCAGCTCATTGTGTGGAATCCCCGTGACAGGCAGATTGTGGGAGCCTATCGGTTCATCACAGGTTCTGAGATTAAAATGTGTCCTGACGGCACGCCCCACATTGCCACGAGCCACATGTTTAAGTTTTCCAGGAAATTCCTGGAAGACTACTTGCCCGTGACGATTGAGTTAGGGCGCAGTTTTGTGAACCCCGCCTACCAGTCGACTCGGGTGGGCATTCGCTCTATTTTCGCGCTCGACAACCTTTGGGACGGGCTTGGGGCGCTCACTGTGGTTTATCCCGAGATGAAATACCTCTTTGGGAAAATGACGATGTACCCCACCTATCCCCGTGACTGCCGTGACTTGCTGCTCTATTTCCTGAAATTGTATTTCCCCGACGAGGAGCACCTGGTCACGCCCATCGAGCCGGTGAAGCTTCAGCTTGGCGAGGACTGGCTGAAAAATTTCTTTATCGGCGATCATTTCAAGGAAGATTACCTGCGGCTGAATGCGTTCATTCGCCATCACGGCATCAACATCCCCCCACTGATTAACGCCTACATGAGCCTGTCGCCCAAGATGCGCATGTTTGGCACAGCCATCAACCACGAGTTTGGCGAAGTCGAGGAAAGTGGGATTTTCTTTAAGATTGACGAGATTGCTGACGGGAAAAAGAGCCGCCACATCAAAACATTTGATCCAAAACGAAATTGAGACCTCTCCACATATCATGTTGCGGCATCACTGTGCTGCTGGCGGTGGCTATCGCTGCTGTCCAGCAAGCCCATGCCCAGCTTGAAGTGGAATATGAGGGAGGCATTACGGCCAATGCCGGCACCCAAAGCCTGGCACCTTACTATATTGCCTCTAACCGTGGCGGGACGGTCACCCAGCAATACGGCCTGCTGGCCGACGCGGCACTCTCTCACTCGCTCGACACCACCCGGCGCGCGTCGTGGGGATTTGGAGCCGAAGTGTGGGCCGGCGCGGCATCGAGTGCCGATTATGACCGCTACAATGCCAAGCAAGACGGTTTCTATCCCAATGCGCAGCACCCTGCCCGCGTGTGGATTCAGCAACTTTATGCCGAGGTGAAATACCGCGGTGTCTTCGCCACGCTGGGCGCTAAACAGCTGCACTCCCCCATCGTGAGCCAGCGCCTATCGAGTGGCGACATTGTGATGAGCGGCAACGCCAAGCCTGGAGCAGGATTCAACATTGGGTTCGTCAATTTCCAGAATATCCCTTTCACCCGGGGAGAACTGCAAATTGTGGGGCAAATGGGCTATTATCGCCTGGGCGATGGCGGCTGGCTCAACCATCACTACAACGGCTACAACCATTTCCTCACCACGGGCTACTGGCTCAATTACAAGAGTTGCCACTTCCGCACACGTCCCACACGCCCGCTCGTGCTCACCATTGGCGCGCAGGCCGCTTGCCAATTTGCCGGCACGCAGCGCAAATATGAGAAGGGGAGGCTGGTCAAGACCGTCAAGATGGAAGCCGACGCAAAGGCATTCTTCCGCAGCTTGATTGCTGGCAGTGGCGGCAGCAACCCGGGAGACTCCTACGTCGAGGGGAATCATTTAGGCAGCTGGGATGTCGTGTTGGAGTACAAGTTGCCCCATCGGGGCATGGTCAGGGGCTATTACCAGTCTCCATGGGAAGACGGCTCGAGCATCGGCAAGCAAAACGGCTTCGACGGCCTGTGGGGGCTGGAATACCGCAGTGGGAGCCAAGGCATGGTGAGCGGTGTAGCGCTGGAATATCTTGATTTCACCAACCAGTGCGGGCCAGTGCACTTCTCCAAAGACGACCACCCTAACTCGGTGCTGAAGGACCACTCCACTGGTGCCGATAACTACTATAACAATTATGCCTACAACGGCTATCAAAACCGAGGCATGTCAATTGGCACACCCTTTGTGAAATCACCCCTCTATAACCGGGACGGCTACTTGCGGTACACCGACAATCTCTTGCGCGGCTTTCATGCGGCCGTCATGGGCACGGTGAGCGACGAGGTGGGCTATCGGGCCATGTTGTCCTATCGCCGCGCGTGGGGGGCATTAGAGTTCCCGCGCCACAAGAGCGTAACGGCCACATCCCTCATGCTGGAAGCAACCGTTACCCCCCATCGGGTGCGCAACCTCACAATCAAGGCGCAGTGGGCTTGCGACTGGGGCAGCCTCTATGGCCACAACGCGGGGGGGCTGGTGTCAATCTCTTATCATGGTCACTTAAATCTCTTGAAATGATGAAGGAACGTGTTTTGCGCGGCTTGGCTGTGCTCGTCTTGCTCCTGTTTTGTGGCTCATGCCTGCACAATGGCAGCGACATTGGCGCTTGGTATGGCACGTGGCATGTCGACGAGGTGACTTGCGAGGGTGTTCAGGCGAGTTATGATGGCGACTACATCTTCCAGTTCCAAAACGCCATCGTGCGCATGGGGTGGCAAAACGCTCTCCACGACAATGCCGAGTGCTTTGGCAACTGGCAGGAAGGCGATGACGACACCTTTACCATGACGTTCCCCCTCGACGACATGGAACCGCTGGCATTACCAGGCATTGAGCGAGAAAACTTTTTCGCCATCGAAGCCAAGACCTCCTCGCGCGTTGTGCTACGCAAAGTCACTCCCGATGGGCTTTACCGCTACACTTTGAAAAAGGTGATTTAGACCTGGCGGGGATGCGCTGCAACCTGGCGCGGAACGGATTTTTGCCCTCCACACCCCGTTCAACAGGAATTGATGCAATCCTGCGAAAATACCGCTTTAGAAAATGTGTTTTCTCCATTTTTATTTGTATTTTTCCCATGCCTGTTGGAGATTGGCTTGATTGTCTTGCGACACGGGTCAAGCCAATTTTCCGACTATGCTCATGCGGCAGCTACTCTGCCGCTTTGGGGGGCAGGAAAATGACCGAAAAGCAGACAAGTCATTCCGTCCCGATGTCGACAAGAATATTCACACGATTGGGATAAAGAAACAAGGCCATCGGCGCGCCAAAAATATCAAATCAATAAGTTTCCATTTTGACGCAAAAGTTATCAAAAAGGGCAATCGATAAAATGCAATTTCAACAAATTGCCAAGATCGCTCGACAAAAACGGAAAAAATGCAATTTTCGCTTTTTTGCCTATTTTTTAAGCCTCACATTTTGTTATTAGGCTAAAAACCTATACCTTTACGTGCTTTTTGTAACACATAACTATATAAAATCATTTCAACAACTTATATAACAATCTTTTAAACACTTTAAAATGAGAAAGTTATTAACTGCACTCCTCTCACTTTCACTTCCAGTTTCCATGTTGGCAAGCGAGGCTGACCTGAAAATGCCGCAAGGGTTTGCAAGCGATTCCAAGACGGGTATTCTCTATTGGGGATTCCTTGTCGTTGTACTCGGCTTGATCTTCGGATTCTTCCAGTTTATGAAAGTACGCAAACTCAAAGCACACTCGTCAATGCTTGAGATCGGCAACGTCATCTTCAAGACCTGCTCCACCTATCTGAAGCAGCAAGGCAAGTTCTTGGGCGTTTTGTTCATTTTCATTGGCATGGCCGTTCTCTTGTACTTTGGTATCCTGGAAGGCATGGCCTGGGGCTCAGTATTGCTCATCCTCGCCTGGACGGTGATTGGTGTGCTGGGATCCTACGCTGTGGCGTGGTATGGCGTGCGCATGAACACTTTTGCCAATGCGCGCATGGCATTTGCCTCGTTGCGTCGCCAGCCGTTGGCACTGCTCAACATCCCGCTGACCGCCGGCATGAGTATCGGCGTGCTCTTGATCTGTGTGGAGCTTGTGCTCATGCTCACGATCCTGCTTTTCATGCCCGAAGACTTGGCAGGCAGTTGCTTCATTGGTTTCGCCATTGGCGAGTCGTTAGGCGCAAGCGCGCTGCGCATTGCGGGCGGTATCTTCACCAAGATTGCTGACATTGGCAGCGACTTGATGAAAGTGGTGTTCAAGATTGGCGAGGACGACCCTCGCAACCCTGGCGTGATTGCCGACTGCACCGGCGATAACGCGGGCGACAGCATCGGCCCCACAGCCGATGGCTTTGAGACCTATGGCGTGACGGGCGTGGCACTCGTCTCGTTTATCCTGCTCCAAGTAGATCCCACGCATCAAATTGACATGCTGGTATGGATTTTTGTGATGCGCATCTTGGGTGTCATCACCTCGGTGATTTCCTACTACATTAACAATGGAATCAGCAAAGCCAAATATCGCGGCGCCGACGACATGAACTTCGAGAAGCCCCTCACCAGCCTGGTTTGGATTACTTCGATTCTCTCCATCATTTGCACTTTCGGAGCCAGCTATTTCTGCCTCTCCAGCCTTGGCGGCAACTACTGGATGGGGCTCTCGCTCATTATCAGTTGCGGTACGCTTGGCGCGGCGCTTATCCCTGAGTTTACCAAGCTCTTCACCTCGCCCAACTCGACCCACGTGCAAGAAGTCGTGAACACCAGCCGTCAAGGCGGTGCCTCGCTCAATATTCTCTCGGGACTTGTATCGGGTAACTTCGGCAGCTTCTGGACGGGATTTGTGTTCTTTATCCTCATGCTGCTCTCCTACTTGTTCTCCACCCAGTTTGGCATGGAAGCTATCGTTGGTGACTACGCTTCGATTTTCGCTTTCGGCTTGGTAGCTTTCGGCATGCTGGGCATGGGACCTGTGACCATCGCTGTTGACAGCTATGGCCCTGTGACCGACAATGCCCAATCGGTCTATGAGCTCTCGCTCATTGAAGACGACAAGGAGAAAGCCGAAAAGGAAATCCAAGAGGAATTTGGCTTCACCCCCGACTGGGAGAAGGCGAAATATTATCTTGAGGCCAATGATGGGGCTGGCAACACGTTCAAGGCCACGGCCAAGCCCGTGCTCATTGGCACCGCAGTGGCGGGCGCGACGACCATGATTTTCTCGCTCATTCTCTTGATTCAGAAGACACTGGGCGTTAACCCCACCGAAATTCTCAACCTGCTTAACCCCTACTCCATTCTCGGCTTCATTCTGGGCGGCTGTGTGGTTTACTGGTTCACAGGCGCATCGATGCAGGCCGTGACCACGGGAGCCAACCGCGCGGTGAAGTTCATCAAGGAAAACATCAAGCTCGATGCCAATGCGCCCAAAAAAGCCGACATCAGCAAGTCGCAGGAAGTGGTGAAAATCTGTACTGAATATGCCCAAAAAGGCATGATTAACATCTTCATTGCCATCTTCTGCTTCGCGCTTGGCTTTGCTTGCCTGTCGTCGCCAGCAGGATTGGGCGGCAACAATGCGGTTTGCTTGTTTATCAGTTACTTGATTTCCATTGCGGTGTTTGGCCTGTTCCAAGCCGTGTTTATGGCCGATGCCGGTGGCGCATGGGACAATGCCAAGAAGGTTGTTGAGGTCGACCTCAATGCCAAGGGCACAGCACTGCACGACGCCACGGTTGTGGGCGACACGGTGGGCGACCCCTACAAGGACACCTCTTCGGTGGCTCTGAACCCTATTATCAAGTTCACCACGCTCTTCGGCGTGCTGGCCATGGAAATCGCCATTAGCGAGAGTTTCCGCCACATTGCTCCCTATTGCGGTGTTTTCTTTGCCGTAATTGGCCTGCTGTTCGTGTACCGTTCATTCTACAAGATGAGGTCGGAGTAGCGCGTAACAATCCCATGCGATAACACCGCGAGGGCGTATCAAATTGAAATGATTTGGTACGCCCTCGGGGTCTTTTAGTGAATTCAAGTGATTGCTTTCCCAGTCGCCCTGCTCATTTTAGCTGGGCGATGGCCTCGTCGAGAACGCCCTTGATGAAATCGTCGCTACTCATGCGGCGCATCTCCCAGAGGCCCTTGACGCACAGCTTGTGCATGTTGTCGCTCAGTTGCAGTTTTCGGGCTTGCTTGCACAGCTTGAGCATCTTGGTGGCATAGCTCATGGGGAGGTTGGTGTTCTCTTTTGCCGCTACTCGCTTGAAGCGATTGCGGATGAAGTTGAATTGCTCTAAAAAATCTTCCTCGCTCTTGGGTTGGAGTGACAGGGCACTTGTATTCTGCCCGATGTAGATATTGGGCGCAACCTGGTCGTAATCGAGCGAGTCAAGCCCGTTAAATAATCCATCGATGGTAATTCTTGACAATTTCCCCTCAATGCCCTCGTCATCGAAATCCTTAAGGTAGGTGAAGGTGCGTTTCCCCTTGTTGGTCTCGGGGCGCTTCGAGTACACCTTGATGGCACTACCCGTTACCGTTCCGTTTTTCTCTCTCCACTCCAAGGCGTAGCAGTAGCGGTAGCCCTCATTGTTATCGTCGGCAATGCAGTAAAGCACATAATTGTCGCTGGGGTTCTTGCCCACGGTGATGCGGTTGGTGTTCTCGTCTTGATAGAGCCAGTAGGCTTCCTTTTTGTCTTTATCTCCGTCGTGCACAATGTAGCTGTAGGCCTGGCTGGCATCGTCTTGGAATGCTTGGATGAGCGGATCAATCAGTTTTTCGCTTTTCTTATAACTGAATTTGTACTCTTCCATTTGGCTGGTCTCTCCATTGCTTCTGTTTTGGGTCGATAGCCGGGTGGTTGTAACCTGCTGCGCGTCTTTGAGTTGCTCAAAGGCCGCAATCACGTTTTGCTGGGCCATGGCGGGCCAGGCCAGTGCAAAGCCGGCTGCGACCAGCACTATTTTCTTCATCGTTTTCATCATCATTGCTTTTTTTATGGTTATTTAATCATTAGGTTGTCATCCACATTCAGCAGCTGGGGCATCGTCGAGGCCTGCAAGAGCGCCCATTCCAGCTCGTCGCATTCCTGTTGCTCCTCCAGCTCCACCTCCAGGGCGACGTCGCGCATCAGTGCCAATTCCATCTCGGCGTCGTCGCGGGAGATTTGCAAGCGCTTGGGACTGGCTGAAACGGGCTGTGGGGTGCTCACGCGCCGTTTCACTTGTTTGGGGGCGGCGGCGGCCAAGAGCCGCTCCTTGTCCGTTGGGGTGGCAGGGCAAGTGTCAGGCTCAGGAGGCGATACTTGAGTGCCGGGGTGGTGCGCCAAGGGGGCAGAGCGTTGCTCGATCGCCACGGCATAGCGTGCAGCTTGCCTTGGAGCCACGGGCTGGCTGTTCCACATCATGAGTCCGGCGGTGGCCACAAGGGCTGCGATAGCGGCAGCCGCCACCCAGCGAAGCCACGACGGATTCAGGCGTTTTCGAGAGGGGGCAGTCCCACGCTCTCCAGCGTTTGTCATTCCCGCGTCGAAGTAAGCAAACATTTCCTGGTAGGCTTTCCACTCGCTTTCCACTTCATGGGTAGCCATGTAGCGGCTGAGCTGCTGCTCTTCTGCCAGCGTGCTTTGTCCACTCATGAAGCGGTCAAGCAGGTGTTGAATATATTGTTGATCAGTACTCATTATTTCATTCTTCGTTTGAAATCTTCTAATAAACTTTTTCTCGCTCTTGCAATCAGTGTTCGGGCCGATGTCGTGCTGATGCCCAGCAGGCGGGCGATTTCTTCATATTCCCGGTGCTCGACCTGCCGCATGATCAGCACGCAGCGTTGCTTGTTGGGCAACTGGTCAATCCGTCGTTTGAGCCATGCGTCGTTCTCGATTTCCTCGATGCGCTCGCTGGGCGTGGCGTTGTTGGCGACAATCGCATTGGCCTCGTTGGGGAGCGGGACGGTGCGTGACCTTCGCCATTGGTCGGTAATCAGGTGGCGGGTCATCACCACTGTCACGCCATCGAGCGAGCGATAGCGGTCCAGCTCGTGGCGGATGGTCCAGAGCTTGAGCATGACATCCTGCGCAATATCATCGGCTTGCATCTCGCCCATGCCGCAAGCCTTGGCTGTTGCCATGGCCTTGTCGCGCAATTTTTCGGCTACTTGCTCAAATGCTGCTTCTGTCATTTTTCAATTGTCGTTACATGATATAGACGCAACAATCACTCAAATTAAAACAAGATTCCCGAGAGATTTCCACAATTTAATGATTATTAATAGAAAAATGGCCTTTTCCTCGCGATGTAGGGGCAAAATGCAACGAAGCGGCTTGCCATGAGCCGCCTCGTCGTTGCAGGCGTTTTCTCGCAGTATAGCCCCGTGATGGTGAAAAGAGCGTCAGGAATTGGCTTTCCTTTTCCCTCGTGCTTTTCCTGACCGCCTCCTGTGCTTATCTTGGGCGTTGCGGCGGTGGCTATTCCCCCGGTTGCCGCGCTGCTGGCGGCGCGAGGCTTTTCCGCCCTCATAGTCGCTGCGCTTGCGGTCGTTTCTCGTTTCTCTCTTGCCCGGGAGCCGGTCGGCCTCGGTGATGGGCGCTTTGTCGATGCGGTGGGCGCCAGCAGGATTGTTCTCGTCAACCAGCACAAAGTCAAGCTGCTTCTTGATGAGGTCGGCGCGCGCCACTTGAATGGTGATGTTGTCGCCCAGCTGATATTTCCTGTGGGTGCGGCGGCCAATCAGATAGTAATTCTTCTCGTCAAACTCGTAGAAGTCGTCATCCAGGTCGCGCACGGGAATCATGCCCTCGCAGTGGGTCTCGTCGAGTTCCACGTAAATTCCCCACTCCGTCACTCCCGAGATGTGCCCGGTGAACACCTCGCCCAAATGCGCGCCCATGAATTCCACACTCTTGTACTTGATGGAGGCTCGCTCGGCATCGGCAGCCAGTTGCTCCTGGGCGCTCACGTGCTTGCACTCCTCCTCCAGGGTGGCTTGATTTGCGCTACGCGCACCCTTTTTGGCATATCGGTCCAGCAGGCGGTGTACCATCATGTCGGGGTACCGGCGAATGGGTGATGTGAAATGGGTGTAGAACTCAAACGCCAGCCCATAGTGCCCCACATTGTTGCTTGAGTACACAGCCTTGGCCATCGACCGAATGGCGAGAATCGACAGCATTTCCTCCTCGGGCTTGCCCACAATGGCCTCAAGCAGCTTGTTGATGCTCCTGTTCACCTCTTTGGCAGTGCCGCTCACTTTAACCTTGTGGCCAAAGCGCGCGCAGATGTCGGCAAAGTTGGAGAGCCGGTCGCTGTCGGGCATGTCGTGGATGCGGTAAACAAATGCCTTGGCCGTCTTGCCCTTGGGCACATTGCCAATGTGGGTGGCAACGGTGCGGTTGGCCAGCAGCATGAACTCCTCTATGAGCTGATTGGCCTCTTTCGACACCTTAACCAGCACTTCCAAGGGTTTGCCATTCTCATCGATTTTGAACTTGAGCTCTTCTCGATTGAAGGTCACAGCGCCCTCTTTGAAGCGGTTGGCGCGCAGCTTTTGCGCCAAATCGTTCAGTTTCAAAATCTCTGTCGCATAGTCGCCCTTGCCCGCCTCGATAATCTCTTGTGCCTCTTCATAGCTGAAACGGCGGTTGCTGCAAGTCACCGTGTGGCAAATGTCGTAGCGATAGATTTTAGCCTCATCGTCCATCTCGAAAACGACCGAGTGGGTGAGCTTGTCCTCGTCGGGGCGCAGTGAGCAGATGTAGTTGCACAAGCGCTCTGGCAACATGGGCACGGTGCGGTCTACCAGGTAAACCGAAGTCGCGCGGCTCTCGGCCTCTTTGTCAATCACTGACCCTGGTCTCACATAATGCGTCACGTCGGCAATGTGCACGCCCACTTCCCAATGCCCGTTTTCGAGCTGATGCAGCGACAGGGCATCGTCAAAGTCCTTGGCATCGGCAGGGTCGATCGTGAAAGTGGTGGCATCGCGCATATCGCGGCGTAGGGCCACTTCCTCGTCGGTGATGCCTGGCTCGATCTTATCGGCCGCTTTTTCCACGTTTTGCGGATATTTGTAGGGCAATCCAAACTCTGCCATGATGGCGTTGATTTCGGCATTGTTCTCGCCAGCCTTGCCCAGCACGTCAATCACCTCGCCAATGGGGCTGTTGGCATCCTCGGGCCATTCGACAATCTTCACCACGGCCTTGTCGCCGGTGGTACCGCTCCCGAGTTTCTCGATGGGAATGAAGATGTCGGTGGCCAGGAATTTGCTGTCAGTGGCCAGTATGGCAAAGAATTTCTTCACCTGCAAGGTGCCGGTGAACACTTGCTCCTTGCGTTCGACAATCTTGAGTACCTCGGCTTCGGGCTCCATGCCTGGCCGGGCGGCGCTGATGTGCACCAGCACGCGGTCGCCATTCAAGGCGTGCATCGAGTTTCGCTCGGCCACCATGATGGGCTTCCCGTCGTCGTTGGCTGTGTCCACGCTGTTCTTTCCATTGCTGCGGCGAATGAAGATGCCCTCTTCCACTGCGCTGCGCTGCAAGGCCTTGAACTTGCCGGGGGTGACCTCGTTGACAAATCCGTCGATGAGCAATTGTTCCAGGATGTCTACGACAATGGCACGTTGCTTGGGTGTCTTAGCTTCTACACCGGCGCTCACTTGCTTGTAGTTGTAGGGAATGTTTTCCTCGTGGTTAAAGAAATTAATCACTTTGTCGTGAAGTTCGCGGCGCTCTTGTTTGAATGATTTCAGTTTGTCTTTTTTTGACATAAGCTGGTAGCTGTTTTGAGAGTTTTCTTAACTATCTACAAATGTAGGGAAAAATTTGCGGAAATTGGCAGAATTTTGCGAAATTATGCGATTTGCTCATTTTATTTTATTGTGACGTCAATATCCAGCAATTCTTTGCATGATTGCCGCTAACGCGCACTCGCTCCCCCCCTCCTTTTGCCGAAAAAACAGATTGCCATGGGATGAATCATGGCAATCTTGCTGGTGATGGGTGGATGATGAGGCTTCCTGATGGCTCGCTACCGTCAGGCTTTAATGCCAAACTTGATGCGGAGCTTCTCAATCATGTCGCGTGTCATGGCATCGAGGTCATACTCGGGCTTCCAGTCCCACTCGACGCGGGCGCAAGTGTCGTCGAGCTTGTTGGGCCATGACTCGGCAATGGCTTGGCGCACGGGCTCGACCTCGTAGACCATTTCAAACGCTGGAATGTATTCCTTGATTTTCTTGTAAAGCGTGTCGGGCTCGAAACTCATCGAGGCAATGTTGAATGAGTTGCGGTGGATGAGACGCTCGGGGTCGGCCTCCATGATCTCGATAGCGCCACGCAGCGCGTCGGGCATGTACATCATGTCCATGAAAGTGCCAGCTTTGATGGGGCAGGTGAACTTCTTGCCTTGAACAGCGCTGTAGTAAATATCGACAGCGTAGTCGGTGGTTCCTCCGCCCGGAGGGGTCACGTAGGAAATCAGGCCCGGGAAGCGCACCGAGCGCGTGTCGACGCCAAATTTGAGCGCGTAGTAGTTGCTCAGCAGCTCGCCGCTCACCTTGGTCACGCCATACATGGTTCTGGGTTGCTGGATGGTGTCTTGCGGGGTGCCGTCCTTGGGCGTGTTAGGGCCAAACGAGCCAATGGAGCTTGGCGTGAAAACGGCGCATTTCTTCTCGCGCGAGACTTCCAGCACGTTCATCAGCCCGCCAATGCCAATTTTCCATGCCAACTGGGGTTTTGCCTCGGCCACGGCGCTGAGCAACGCGGCGAGATTATAGATGGTGTCGATGTTGTATTTGTCAACTGCGGCACCAATCTGCTGGGCATTCGTGATATCAACAATTTCTGATGGACCGCTTTCGGCAAGCTCGCCTTTAGGCTCTGCTCCGGGGATGTAGCCGGCCACGATGTGGTCGTTGCCGTAAATTCCTCTCAATTTCATGGTCAGCTCAGAGCCAATTTGGCCTGTTGACCCAATAATCAAAACGTTTTTCATTTTGTTTTAAGATAATTGTTTCATTAAACGCTTATTGTAGTTGCAAAGATAGTCAATTACTGGCTAACCCCGCGCGCTTTTCTCCTTTTTTTTCAAGAGCGGCCAATTTTTCCATCCCCGCAGCGTGTGGCAAAGTCCAACAGCGCCTGCTGGTGAGCAAGGGGTCGTGGGCTATCTTAAGATTCTTTTGCGCCCTATGAGCCAGGAGAGACGGGACCAGTCCATCAGCCAAGCGATGCCGATGCTGCCGGCGATGCCGATTGCGACCGTGAAACAGGCGTGGGCAATTCCCGTGGCATCGAAGCTGAAAGCTGGCAAGATGAACTTCGACAGCATGGTGAAAATGGGGTGAAAGACATAGATGGGCAGCGTGTTGCGCCCGATGTACTCAACGGCCGATTTCCCCTTGCCTTTCAAGAACGAGAAGAAGTAGGCCGAGAAGCAGAAGAATGAGAGGACGCAGATGATAATAGAGATGGATCCCCAGTCGTGAAATGACGCTTGTGAAATCAGCAACCCAAAGGGAAAGATGGGCCACCAGCTTTTTTTGTAAATTCGCGAGAAATCGTTGGCATATTGCCGGACACCAACCCCGATAAAGTAGTAGACCGCGCTTTTGATATTGAGAAATGGAGTGAATAGGGCGACGACCACCAGCAAGGAGGCAAAGATGGAGTATTTGACGGTGGTGTCGGCATTGCGCAAGAGGCGAAATGTGGCATAGTAGATCGTTCCGCACACGATCATGACGTGGAAAAACCAATAGGGGCCAAGTGGCTTGAAGAAAAGAATATGGATAGCGGTGGAAGCGTCAAGAACCTGAATGCCGTCGCGAACCGGGAGATAGAGCGACAACACGGCGTAGCCCATCACCGCCATCACATAGGGCAAGGCTATCTTCAAGAGGTAAAGCATGAAATCCCTCAAGGATTTGTTGACATTCACCAAATATCCAGTAATGACTAAAAAGCTGGGCATCATGAATGCCAGGATAGAGCTTTTGACCGATGGGTGTAGCTCGCCAAAATTCACGATGTGAACGAGAATGACCAAGCCGATCAAAACAGCTTTGAAAAAATCAAGTTCTTTGTTGTGCTTCATCTTTTTGAATTGATGTTCCGTTGGTGGGTTAGCAGTTGCCGTTAGGCAAGCGGAGAGACTTGCGTCGATGCCATCAAAAGCTCCCCTTTGCAAAGGTAGGAAAAACTCCTCAGTTGCAAGCAGGAAGCCCCTCTTTTTCTCTGAAAAATCGTTTTGTGGCGATGCCAATAACGAGTGCGAATTTAGCTCAAAGACTCGTAAAACACACATTTAGAGGTCGTGAAACGCAACCTTAGCGAGCGCAAGAATAGGGCATCGCCTTTTTTGCGCGGCTTGCTCGAAAGCGCACTCCCTGGGGAGTCCGTTCCGGGTTGGCTACAGGCCGTCGCGGCCCCACATGAGTTTGTCGCGCATGGTGGTGGCGAAGTCGCGGCCGGGGAGCAGGATCACGCGGGCATCGCACGGCGCGCGTTTCACCATGAGCGTCGTGCCGCTGGGCAAAACCTCGGTTTCGCCGTCGATGCTCAACTGGAAATAGGTGGCGCGGCTGTGGGTGGTGATTCTGAGCACCGAGCTGTCGCTGATCACGAGCGGACGCATGGTGAGCGAGTGCGGCGAGATGGGCGAGAGGGCGAGGCATTGCGACAGGGGTTCCAGGATGGGGCCGCCCACGCTCATGTTGTAGGCTGTTGAGCCCGTTGGGGTGCACACAAGAAACCCGTCGCCACGGAAGGTGGTGAGCCAGTTTGCGCCAATGTGCACATCCACGTCAATCATGGCTGGCGTGTCCTGGCGGAAAACGGCAACCTCGTTCAAGGCAAAAGGATAGTCCCTCTCTGGGCGATCCTCGCGTGTCACTTGCAGCATGGCGCGGTTCTCCACGCGGTAGTTGCCCGTGAGCAGGTCGTTGATGACCTGTGGGGCCTCGTTGGCGCTGGCGGTGGTGAGATAGCCCAACCTCCCGGAATTAATGCCAATAATGGGAACATGTTGCTGCGCAACGGCTTGCGCCGTGCGCAAGAAGGTGCCATCGCCACCAATGCTCAGCACCACGTCGGCATCCACGTGCGCGCCGCCGTAGTCAGCGCGTCTGAAGGGCTGCATGGCTGGCAATCCCTTCATCAGCGGTTGCAGGTAGTCAAGAAAATCTTGCTCGATGAAAATCTTCACATGGTGGGCGCTGAGCACACCGAGCAAATGCTCAATGTGGGCGAGTGCCTCGTTTTGGTATTGGTTGCCGAATATTGCTATTTTCATAATCAATCTAAAAATGCGTTGCGAAAGACAAAGAAACCGTGATTTTTGGGTAAAATCCTTTTATTTCTCGTGATTTCTCTCTATTTTTGCACGAATTATGGGTGCTGGCAAATTTACGCATAATTTGTGAAACTAAGCGTATCCAGTGCCGGCAAACCTGTAAAAACCCTTAAATTTTAAATAATGGTCAATTTAAGTGTAAATATCAACAAGGTAGCCACGCTGCGTAACGCCAGGGGTGGAAATGTTCCTGACGTGGAGGCTGTCGCAATCGACTGTGAGCGTTTCGGCGCCAACGGCATCACGGTGCACCCGCGTCCCGACGAGCGCCACATCCGGCGTAGCGATGTGCTCGCGTTGCGGTCAATCATCCGCACCGAATTTAATATTGAAGGCTACCCCAGCGAGGATTTCATGAGCCTTGTGCTCATGGTGAAGCCCGCCCAAGTCACGTTAGTTCCCGACGCGCCCGATGCGCTCACTTCAAATGCGGGCTGGGATGTCGCCGCCAACATGGAGTTCCTCACAAGCACTGTCGACCGCTTGAAAGAGGCGGGTATTCGCACCAGCATCTTCGTGGGCACCGATGAGGACAACATCCGCCTGGCGGCCAAAACGGGCACCGACCGCGTGGAACTGTACACCGAGCCTTATGCCCAAGCCTACCGCACCGACCCCGAGGCGGCTGTCGAGCCCTTTGCGCGCGCCGCCGAGGCCGCCCGCAAGGTGGGACTGGGCGTGAACGCCGGCCACGACCTCAATCTTGAGAATCTCAAGTTCTTCAAGGATCACGTGCCTCACTTGCAAGAGGTCTCGATTGGCCACCATCTCATCAGCGACGCCCTTTATCTTGGATTGGAGCAGACGATCAAGGCCTATCAAGAGTGCCTAAAGTGAGATTTTAGAGCGCGATCCCCGCGTTCCTCCCACATGCCCCAAGCGGGCAAGAAATTAAAGATAAGATTTTAGCAACATATATTTTTTTAGCAATGACATTACTGAATTTGATACTGGCACAAGCCACCCCTGCCGCTGCTCAAACTGCCCAGGCCGCCGCTACCGATGAGAGTTTGTGGAGCCTCACCCTCAAAGGCGGCTGGATCATGCTTCCGCTGGCCCTGTTGCTCATCGTGAGCATCTACATCTTCTTTGAACGCTCAATCGTGACCAACCGCGTGGCTCGCGAGGACAAGGGCTTCATGCAGCAGATACGTGACCACATTCGCGCCGGACGCATCGACGAGGCCAAGAGCTTGTGCGAAAACGCCAACACCCCCTATTCTCGCATGATTGAAAAGGGCGTGAGCCGCATTGGCCGTTCCATGAACGATGTGCTTGTGGCTGTAGAGAATGTGGGCAACATGGAGATTGCCCGGCTTGAGAAAGGATTCTCCTGGCTCGCCACAACAGCCGCAGGAGCGCCAATGATTGGCTTCTTGGGCACGGTCACGGGCATGGTGAGAGCCTTCATGGCATTGTCAAAGGCAGGAACGAGTGCCAACGTGACCATTTTGAGCCAGGGCATCTATGAGGCGCTGGTGACCACGGTCGCTGGCCTTGTGGTGGGCATTGTCGCATTGTTTGCCTACAACTACCTCACCAGCCGCGTGAAGAAAGTGATGAGCAAGCTGGAGCGTAACGCAATGGAATTCATGGACTTGCTAAATGAACCCGCAAAATAACCCACGCGTTTGACTTATGGCATTAAAAAGACAACATGACAGCCAGTCGATGTTCAGCATGGCATCCATGACCGATGTCATCTTCCTGCTGCTCATCTTCTTCATGGTGACGTCAACCTTTGTGTTCCCCTCGGCTTTAGAGGTCAATCTGCCACAAAGCAGCCAAACGACCTCGCTCAAGCCCTCCTCGCGCATCTACATCGACTCGGTGGGGGTCATGTACTACACAATGGCCGACTCCATCAAGGAAACCGACCCCAAGGTGCTGCCCTACGACTCGCTCGAGTCTATGCTCGCCACGATGAAGGCAGCCAGCGACTCGGCACACCAGTTTGTGGCTCTGCACGCCGACGAGGCTGTACCCTATGGGAAAATCGTCGATATTCTTGACAAGGGCTCGAAAGCCGGCCTCAAGATTGTGCTGGCCACACAACCCACCTCGCGCAGTTATGCCCACGAGGCCTTGCAGGCTCAACGTGAGGCCTCTGGCCTCCAGCAAATTCAGTCACAACCGGCCGAAGCTCACCCATAATGGACGAAAACAAAAGTAAAATATGGTCCTCTATCATCACCTTGCTGCTCACTGTGGCCATCCTGCTGCTGTTGGTAGGCACCCATATCAGTGTCCAATATCCGCCTAAGGGGATCAACCACTTGGCGTGCATGAACGAGGACTCGATCTATGTCGAGACCGAGGACATCCCCTTGCCCATGGGCGGCGAGCAACAGGTAGCGACCGATGACTTGTCACCCGAAAGCAACGGCGAGCCCGAGGAGGGCGCCAGCGCGGCCGACCAAGGCCCCGACCAGCCTGCCGAGACACAACATGAGGGCAATGACCTGAACGATGCCGGTAAAGTGTCGCCAGAGCGCCCCAAGCTCGTCACAAGCCCCAAGGAGTCGCCCATGAAAATCAACAGGAAACCCCAAGTGAAGCCCACTGGCGCGGCCAAAGAAAACCCGAAACCCGCCAGCAAGCCTGCTGTGAAAGCCCGAACCGAGACAAAATCGGCGAGCGCAAGCAAAACCTCGTCACAGTCAAGCGCAATCAGCAAAAGGATGAAAAATGCCTTTGGGCAGGGGCGTGACAGCAGAGCGGGGAGCAGCAGTGCCTCGTCATCGGGTGGCAAGGGAACCGCGCGCAGTGGCCATGCCAGTTTAGGCTCGGGCTTAGTGGGATACACGGGCGAGTACTTTGGCCGCCCCCACAGCACCGTTGAGGGCACTGTCATTGTGCAGGTACACGTGAATGCGCGTGGATATGTCACACAAGCGCGTGTGGTGGGCGGCACGATTGCCAATTCGGCCGCGCGGAAAAGTTGCATCATCGAGTCGAAAAAGAGCCGCTTCAGCGTTCCCAAAAACCGCACGACCGAAGGCATCGGCACCATCGTTTGGAGATTCAAGTAGGTCCTCTCTCAACGGGAGTGGCCAGTCATTTTTAACCCTATCACCTATGCAATCAACCCGATTAGAGAAAATACAACGCCTCATCCAGAAAGAGTTGAGCGAGATTTTTCGCCGCGAGACTGCCAAGACCCACGGCACGCTCGTGAGTGTGAGCCGAGTGCGTGTGTCGCCTGACTTGAGCGTGGCGCGCGTGCACTTGAGCGTGTTTCCCAGCGAGCAGGGCGCGGCCATCATCAAAAACGTCAACGAGAGCGAGAGGAGCATTCGCTATCACTTGGCACAACGCGTCCGCTACCAACTGCGCAAAACACCCGAATTGTCGTTCTACATCGACGACTCTTTCGACTATATCGAGCACATCGACGAGTTGCTGGCCAAGGATAAGGCTGCCCAAAAGAAGCCTTGTCAAGAAGACGGCAACGACGAAACCCCACAGTGAGCATGACGCTGGAAACAAAGATAGCGCTGCGGTATTTGAAGTCAAAGAAAGCTCACAATACTGTCAACATCATCTCCGTCATTTCGGTGCTGGGAGTGGTGGTGACGACGGCGGCGCTCATCTGCGTGCTCAGTGTGTTCAATGGTTTCTCTGGCCTGATTGCGAGCAAGCTCTCCAAGCTCGACCCCGAAGTCGCCATTAACGCGGCGCGAGGAAAAGCCATGAGCGACGGCGACAGTGTGACCAAGGTCGTCATGAGCGTGCCAGGGGTGCGGCTGGCCGTACCCGTGGTCGAGGACCATGCGCTGGCTATTTTTTCCGATTTTCAGATGCCCGTGCGCCTCAAGGGCGTCCCCGACAACTATAACCGCATGACTGCTATCGACAGCATCCTTGTGGATGGTGAGTTTAGGCTTCACGACGACGTGTCGCGCTATGCCGTGCTGGGCGCTGGCCCAGCCATTAGGCTCAAGGCCCGCCCAGGCTACTTGTGCATGCTGCAGCTCTACGCGCCACAGCGGCAGGGACGCGTGAACATCAACGACCCGATGAATGCCTTCACCAACGACTCGGTCTTTGTGGCGGGCATTTTTCAGGTGCAGCAAAAGGATTATGATGCCGACCTCATTTTTGTTCCCATCGAGCTGGCCCGCAACCTCTTTGACTACACGACCGAGGCCACCCAAGTCGAGGTTAAGCTGGCGCCCGGCGCCGATGAGAAGAAAGTGATGGGTCAGCTTCAAGCACGGTTAGGCGCAGGCTACACGGTGAAAAACCGCCTCATGCAGCAAGCCACGTCGTTTCGCTTAGTCAACATGGAGAAATGGATCACTTTCCTGCTCCTTGCCTTTATCTTGGTGATCGCCACGTTCAATGTCATCAGCACCTTGTCACTGCTCATCATTGAAAAAGACGAAAGCATCAGAACCTTGACCAGCATGGGAGCCTCCAACGAGCAAGTCACCCGCGTTTTTGTCATCGAGGGGTGGCTCATCGCGCTCGTAGGCGCTGTGGCTGGCGTCGTGTTGGGGCTGCTCCTGTGCCTGTGCCAGCAAGCGTTTGGATGGCTCAAGCTCACTGCCGACGAGGCTACCGTCATTGTGCAGGCCTATCCGGTGAAAGTCATCTGGACCGATGTGCTGGTCGTGTTCCTGCTCGTGGCCGTGATTGGCTTGGTCACATCGCTGGTCACCTCACTCATCATGCGCCGACGCTTGCAACGGGAATGAAACACGGCATCCACATCAATTGGAGAGAAGACTGGAGCAACCTCAGGCTGGCACTTCGCCGCTTTGCCCTGGCCCTCACAAGCAACAAGCAATTGCTGGCGCTCATGCTGCTGGCCGTCACTTCGCTGGTGGCGGTGGTCATCGTCTACTACAGCGACTACCGCCTGCACAGCGGCCCCTGGCACACCTATGAGCGAGGCCTCTTCAGCGTGAACGAGAGCCGAGACGAGCACTTCGAGAAATTCCTGATGAACGACAAGTTTAAGCGAGAATTGGAAAAGCGGGGAGGCGGCCCGCTGCTGTGCGCCTACCAGAAGTCCATGTTGAGCGAGATCGGCGAGGTGCGGGAGATACAGCACATCAACGTCTTTGACCTTAGCCATCGATTCAAGCACATCTACGACACCGAGCGCAATGTCTATAACAAGTTCCTTGGCTCGGGGCTGCTCAACAAAGAGGAGTACGATACCAAGCGCCTCCCCGATGTCCATGGCCATCCTGCGCTGGCCTACAAGTCAAAGACGCGCGACATGAGCGGCTTCTACGCGATGGGGGTTGTGGTGTGTGCCCACAAACGCGCCTATTTCTTTGAGGATTACTCCTATCGCAGCCGCTATGCCGATTGGGAAAACGACGAGCAAACCTATTACTACCCCACCGCTGGCGGCTATCCCGAAAATTTCTCGGTCGACGACATGGACAGCATCGAGTGGCGGTTTTTCCTTGTTTCGTTATTCCTGTTTTTACTTTATGCCACATCGGGAGCCATCGTTTATCGCATGTTTTCTCGCGGTCTTCATCCTGCAAGGCAGCCTTTGTTGCCCATCTTGAACACGAGGGCCAAGAAGCGCTTCAACCTCATGGTGGCTTTCACGATTGTGCTGGGCGTGATCATGTTTCTCACCCTCGTCACTTTTTGGCAGTTCAAGGGGGTGAAAGTGCTCACTTCTATTTTCTATATCGCTCTCGGCATCTTCATGCTCTCCTTCAACCTCCCCGTCCTCATCCACTTCTATCGCAAGGCTCGCACAGCGCCAGTGCCTCACTCCCGCCAATGGTGAGCGTTCAAGACAGCAACGCACCATTCTCGTCTCTTGTAAAGGCTCCAAGTGAAAACGCCATTTTTTTGGTTTTTCGCTCAAAAAATGGGGTTAGGGCAACATTGAAAGAAAGTATAAGAAAAATCATCCGTGACTCCAAAACGGACTTCGGACAGCAGGCGGTATGGCAACGCGCCAAATTCCGTTTCAGGATGCCAATCAAGCTGCTGGACTCGTCAACCATCACGCTGACCATGCCGCTCTG
>CABTZK010000017.1 GCA_902489275.1 uncultured Porphyromonadaceae bacterium | reverse complement strand
TCACCATTACGAAGCTGTTCGGCAGCTCGCTTGTAATCGATTTCGTTGTTGTCCATAAAAAATAAACTGTGTTAAACTAATTTTTATTGTAGCCTGACACAGTTTACTTTACACTCTCTGTAGTCGGTGTTTGCGGACACGAATGTAACACTTGTTATACTTGTTAAAAATAACGGTTGAAACATGTCTTTTGTTATCAAAAAGTACGATGCTATTCCTTTTTTTTTATAACTTTGAAACGTAATTTCTTTTATGGATTACACTGTGTTCGTCAATAATGGTATAAATTCATCAAAACATTTGTGGTATGAAACAATTATTACTTTGTGTGGGTCTTATAATGAACTGTTTATCCTCAACAGTTTCATTTGCACAGACTCAAAACGTGTTGCAACAAGACGCTTTGGCAAACACTCAAAAGCAGTTACAACTAAATCGCTATAAATATTCAATAAAAGCCCCTAAGGCTATAGATGGCAATAGCGATTTTTATAGCATGGACATAACATCGCATGGAGGAGATTTGGCGAAACTGTTAGGGGACAACATCTATAAAGTTGACTCCTTAGTCATTAGGGGAACTGTCGATGATGTAGATATCCACACATTGTGGGATGCTTCCTTCAATGGAAAGCTTTCGGTCATAAATATGGAAAATGCCGAAGTTAAAAATGGCATTATTCCCGAGGACGCTTTTTGGCGTTCAGAGCAATTGAATATAGAAGAAGGATACATAACCCTCATACACCTTAGGCGAATTATATTGCCAAACGGAATCAAAAGAATCGAAGATTCAGCATTCTCGTATGTGGAAAATCTTGAAGATATAAACATTCCTTCCGAACTACAGTATATAGGTCCTTCTGCATTCGAGCAATGTGAGAACCTGAAGGCTGACTCTTTAGTTTTCCCTGAAGGATTTGAGAAGTTAGACAGAGCCGTTTTTGCAAGTTGTACGAGCTTGACAGGAAAAGTCGTTTTGCCTTCTACCATAAAAGAAATTGGCGAAGCGGCATTCTGGCGTGCAAAAATATCATCTATCAACTTTCCTGAAGGGTTGAAGAAAATAGGTGATGCTGCATTTTATGGTTGTAGATTGGAGAAAGTACATATTCCCAATTCATGTCAGGACTTAGGTATTTTCGCATTTCAACTGAATCTGAAACTCAAGGAGATGCATCTGCCAGATGGGATAGAGCGTATCCCAAACAATCTTGCAGATGCTTGCACAAGTTTGAGCCATGTAAACATTCCGTCATCAGTAAAAAGCATTGGCATGGAAGCTTTTCAAAACTGTAGGAGTTTAAACGATGTTGAGTTGCCGCTTGGACTTGAAAGTATCGAAAAAGATGCCTTTCAGAGTTGTCATGCCTTTAGCCAACTTGTCTTTCCTGCAACATTGAATTTCTTAGGTGAGGAATGTTGTACACATTTGACAGGTGTAAAGCGTATTTATTGTATGGCTTCAGAACCTCCAGTATGTGAGGTGAGCACTCTTAATATTGGCTACACTCCATTTGGGGGATACGATTCTCCGAGTACGCCTAAAGACATCCCTGTCTATGTACCTGTGGGAGCTGCCGAAAAATATCGCAAGGCTTGGGGATGGGACTACTTTACCAACTTTATAGAAACGGATGATTTTCCTAAAGCAATAATACATAATATAAACATAAACAAACCAAATGCGCAAAATAATATTTATGATTTAAATGGCAGTAAAGTGGCAAATCCACAAAAAGGTCAGATTTATATAATAAACGGTAAAAAAAGAATTTTTATCAATTGAGTTTGTTGATTTTTTGCAATAAGCGATTAGAAGAGGATAATCTTTCTAATCGCTTATTGTAGTAAATTGCTTGAATGGAGCATCAAGCTATGTTCTTTATCAAAATGACATGAATATGATAAGCATTTATAGCCATGAAACACTGCTGACGTATAGATTTACTGATTCATTGTCGTACTGTCGTATTGATTTGATACCGTATTGCAATAGATAAATACTTCTATAATTGAGTAACACTTTAGTGCAAGAGTTGCTTATATCTTTGAATCTTCATCATTACGCTCGGCACAGTTTCACCACCACATGATGAGATGGGGTTAAGCGAAACAAGAATGAGGAGAACAACTCACATTGCTCTCCACACAAGGTTATTGGGTTATTTCAGTTTGTTTTTTTACTGGAACAATTGGAACATTGAGGCACTGGCATCGGCAAAGTCCTTGAGCGACATGTAGACGCAACTCGCCAGACCAAGCAGAATGATGCCCAACGCGCATGAAATCATGCCCACCCGCTCGCTCCAATGGCTCCTGATGGCAGGAACCGAGCACTCGTCTTGGCGAATGAACATGGCCTTAACCACCAGCAGATAGTAATAGAGCGAAACGATGGTGTTGATTAAAGCAATCAAAACGAGGATGTAGAGCGACAGGTCATGCCCTCCTCCCGAGCTTAACGTGCCGGCAAACACGAAGAACTTGCTGAAGAATCCCGCAAACGGAGGAATGCCAGCCAACGAGAACATGGCAATCATCATGGTGAACGAGAGCCAGGGGTTGGTCTTGAACAGGCCGTTGTAGTCGTCAATGGTCACCTTTCCCGCCTGGCGCTCAATGACGGCAATCACGCCGAAAGCGGCCAAATTGGAGAAGATGTAGACCAGGATATAATACATCATCGAAGCCATGCCCAGCGTGTTGACCGCAATCACGCCCAGCACAATGTATCCGGCTTGCGAAATTGACGAAAACGCGAGGAACCGCTTGAGATTGCGCTGACGCACCGCAAAGAGGTTGCCAATGGTGATGGTGAGGATAATGATCGCGTAAAGCATCCATTTCCACACATCTTGATAGACAACACCCAGGGCTTGCACCATGATGACAAGGAACGCAAAAGCTGCCGATCCCTTGCTGATGACACTCAGGTAACTCGTGACTGCCGTGGGAGCGCCCTGGTAGACATCGGCTGTCCACAAGTGAAACGGAACCAGCGACAACTTGAATCCTATGCCCGCAATCGCAAAGGCAACCGCCAAAACCAGCAAGGCAGAATGACCCGCGTTGGCATTGAGCAAGCTCTTGGCAATATCGGTGTACATGAATGACCCCGTGAGTGCATAGACAAACGAGATGCCCAGCAACAAGATGGCCGACGAGAAGATGGCCGTGAAGATGTATTTTGCGGCAGCCTCGCGGCTCTCATAGTGGTTTTTCTCGAAAGCCGCCAACGCTGCCAGTGGCAGAGAAGCGGTTTCAAGACCGATGTAGAACAGCAAGAAGTTGCGGGCACTCACCATGAGGAACATCCCCAACAAAGTGAGGAAAATCAACTCGTAGAACTCACCGCGCCTCACGCTCATGAAGTCACTATTGGTCCACTTGATCGCCTGAAGCAGCACAAAGAGCGTGCCCACGCTGAGAATGCCCTTCATGGCCCACGTTGCCTTGCTTTGCTCAAACATGCCGGCAAAAGCCGTACCTGCCTGGGCAGGAAAGAACGAGAAAACGGTGTAGAGCGCAAAAATCACCGCAGCGACAACCGGTAGCGCCCTTTGGCACTTGCTTGGCATGAACGTGTCATAGATGAACACTAACAAGAATGCGACCAACAGACCGATTTCTTGCGGCATTATTAAAAATTGAGAATAATCCATATCTTATCTTTAATCAATTTTAAGTTCAACACTGCCGGTATCAAGCGCCAATAAACACTCTCACGGCATCAACCACGGGGTTGAAACTGTCGCGGATGAGACCGCCGAAGAAGTTAGGGAAGCAACCAATGGCCAGCACTGCGACCATGAGCGTTGCCGTCGACAGGCGCTCAAACCAATCGGCATCGGTGAGCGAGCGGTGATGCTCGTTCTGAACCTCTCCAAACAACAGTTTTCCCACCACACGCAAGATATAGACTGCCGTAATCACGATGGAGGCACATGCCGCAACGGTGAACACGCGGTTGAGCAGGTTGCTTTCCTGGAAAGAGCCAAAGAAGATGCTCATTTCGGCAGCAAAGCCACTCAAGCCCGGCAAGCCGAGGGAAGCCAAGCCTGCCACCACATAGCCCACACCGAGGTAAGGCATGATGTGCATCATGCCGCCCATGTCGCGAATGTCGCGCGTGTGGGTGCGGCCATAAATCATGCCGATCAGGGCAAAGAACAAGGCCGTCATCAAGCCGTGCGAGAGCATTTGTAGCACAGCACCCGTCATCGCAGTCTGGTTAAACATGAGGATTGCCAACAGCACCATGCCACAGTGTGACACCGAGGAATAGGCGTTGATGTACTTGAGGTCGGTCTGAACACAGGCGCTGAAAGCACCATAAACGACACTAATACCCGTGAGCGTAATGAAAATCCAGCCCAACTCGGCAGCAGCATAAGGCATCAAGTAGATGGCGATGCGGAAACAGCCATATCCACCCAATTTCATGAGCACGCCAGCGTGAAGCATCGAGACCGCCGTGGGCGCCGAAGCGTGGCCATCGGGCGACCAAGTGTGGAAAGGGAACATCGCGCCCAGCACGCCAAATCCCACAAATGCCATGGGGAAAAGGAACAACTGCCAGTTGTGAGGAATCGCATTATTCTTAGCAATATCGAGCAGGTTCATGGTCAAGTTTCCATCGGCATTAGAGTGGAAATAAATGCCCAGAATGCTCAGCATCAAGAATGCGGAGCCGCCCATGAGCATGAGCGTGAGCTTCATGGCCGAGTAGTTCTTGTTGCCCGACCCCCAGACACCGATAAGCAGATACATGGGAATGAGCGCCACCTCGTAGAACATGAACATGGTGAACAGGTCAATCGAGATGAAGAAGCCGAACACGCCCGTAGAAAGCAAGAAAAACCAAAGGAAAAACTGCTTGGGCAAGGGATCCATCTTCCACGAGGCAAACACGCCCGCAAAGACGATGAATGCCGAAAGCAGAATCATCGACACCGAAACGCCATCGACACCCAGCGCCAACTTAATGTTGAGCGGCTCATACCAATCCCAGCTGCCTTGAAGCAACATTTGCGCCTCGTTGCCGGCAGCGCGCTCACGCAAGAAATAGACCACCAAACAGGCAGCAAGCGCCATCAAGGCGGTAGCGCCAATGGTCGCCACGGCTCTAATCACTTGAATGCCCTTGTTGTTGCAAAGGGCCAATCCCAGCAAGGTGACCAGTGGGATGATCACGAAATAAATCAATATATTGTCGAAAATCATAATCAATTGTAAGTTTAGAGACCGTAGACTAAATGAATAAACACAGCATCGTGATGACTGCCAGGAACAACGCTCCAAAGAAATAAACATAAACATAGGCCTGGACATTGCCCGATTGCAACTTGCGAATGGCAAAACTGCAAGAAGTCGTCACGTCGGCCAGCATGTTCATGAATCCATCGATAATGTGACGGTCAAACCATGCGATAGGCTTGCAAATGCCTTGGAAAATCACCTTGTGGGTGATGAACTGGTACAACTCGTCCATGTAGAAGCGACGATAGGCAGCCGTCCAGAGCCCTCGGCAAGAATTGGCCATCTTGACAGGAAGCTCGTTTTCCTTGAAATACATCTTGGTCGCAAGACCAATGCCGACGATGGCAACGCAGACACTTGAAACGGCCACTGTCCAATTGGTGTGGGTCACAAGCGGCTTGCCATCGGCCGTGACCAAATCGCCGAAAGGAATAAGGCCGCACACGACAGAGACGGCAGCTAAGCAGATGAGCGACACATTCATGGTCCAAGCCTGATCGTGCGGCTCATGCTCGCCAGCAGGCGTCTCGTGCTTCTTCCAATGGAAGATGAGATAATAAATGCGGAACATATAGAAAGCAGTCATGCCAGCCACTAATGACATCCACAATCCCCAGAAGAGCCCCTTGTCGTAGCAGGCCACGAGAATCTCGTCCTTGCTGAAGAAGCCCGCGAATGGCGGAATGCCCGAAATAGCCAAGCAGCCCACAAGGAAACACCAGCTGGTGATGGGCATGAGCCTGTGCAGGCCGTGCATCTTGTCATTCTCATTGCTACCGATCGCGTGAATAATAGAACCGGCACACAAGAAGAGCAGCGCCTTGAACATAGCATGAGTGAACAGGTGGAAGTTGCCAGCCATGTAGCCAAGCCCCCCCTCCTCGATGCCTGGGCCAACATTGGTGCTGACACCAATTGCCGTCATCATATAGGCGATTTGCGACAGCGTTGAGAATGCGAGGGCACGCTTAATATCACTTTGTGTGCAAGCTACGGCTGCGGCATAGAATGCGGTGAAAGCGCCCGTAACGGCGATGACTTCCTGAGCTACGCTATCGAGCGCATAGAGCGGGAAGAGACGTGTCACCAAGAACACACCCGCCACAACCATGGTTGCCGCATGGATCAGTGCCGACACGGGTGTGGGACCCTCCATGGCATCGGGCAGCCAAATGTGCAGCGGATACATGGCCGACTTGCCTGCGCCGCCAATGAAAATGAAAATGAGCGAAATCGTGAGAACCGGCATGCCCATGAACGTCACGTTGCCGCCCGAGGCGAGCGTGGCAACCGGGTCGCTGAGGATGCCCGCGAAGTTGAGCTCCTTGGCATAGTAGCCTAACAGGATAACGCCCAACAGGAAGAACAAATCGGCCAAACGCGTGACGATAAACGCCTTCTTCGACGCATGAACGGCAGCGGGCGAGCTGTAATAGAAACCAATGAGCAAGTAGGACGAGACACCCACCATCTCAAAGAACACAAATATCTGAAAAATATTGGTAGCCACCACCATGCCTAACATGGAGAACGTGAACAGCGCCAAGAAAGCGAAGTAACGTTGGAATCCCTTTTCGGGATTTCCATCATGGTCGCTCATGTAGCCCAACGAATAGAGGTTGACAAAAAATGAAATGGTGCAAATCACCACGAGCATCATGGCCGCCACCGGGTCGAGTTGGACACCCATGTTGGCCATCAAGCCGTTATCGCCAAGGCGGAGCCAATGCCAATCCTGGAAGATGAGCGTTTGGCGAACCCCATTCGCGATTTGGCCTTGCGCTGTGCCAAAGAAGTAGGTGATTGCGGCGGCATAGGCAATCAATGTGGTCACGCCCTGCCCGATAACCCCCAACACACCAGTGGCCTTGCGGCCCATTTTCACGCCCACAAGCCCAAGGAAAAGGAACATGAACAGCGGGAGAGCTACTACTGCAATTGTATATTGTAATGGCATAACGTTTAGAATTTCAATTTAGTGATTTCATTGATATCAATTTTCTTAGCAATGCGGAATACATTGATAACAATTGCGAGAGCCACAGCGGTCTCGGCAGCGGCAATTGCGATCGCAAAGAGGGCAAAGAACATGCCGTCGAGTTGCTCGGGAAACAGATACCTGTTGAACACGGCAAAATTGATGTCGACCGAGTTGAGCATGAGCTCGAGCGAAATCAAGATTGCAATCATATTTTTGCGGGTGATAAACCCGTAGACACCGCAGCCAAACATGGCGAGGCTTGGAATGAGATACATCCACAATGTTAAATCCATTTTTCTTTCCTCCTGTTTTTAGCGTCGGCGAGCGATAACCACACCACCAATAATACATGCAAGCAACAACACACTGATTGCCTCGAAAGGCAACAAATAACCATAGTGGTTAGAATCGAGGAGCGCGTTGCCCAAAGTCTCGATGTCATAGTTTCCGGCAGGCGCCAAGGTCTTGACGCAGAACTGGCCATAGCTGAACAGCGCATAGGCGCACACAGCCACTCCCCCCAAACACGCGCTCAAGCCTACCCACTTCTTGGCTGAAACGAGAGGCGGAGCATCGTGTCCGGGCTTGTGCGTGAGCATTATCGCAAAGACAAACAGCACCGCGATGCCGCCTGCATAAATCGCGATCTGCACGGCTCCGAGAAACTGATAGTCCATCTGGAAATAGATGAATGCAGTGGCCAGGAGTACAAACAGCAGATAGGTTGCTACACGCAAAATCTTCTTGGAGGTCACGGCCAGTACCGAAAACACGATAATTGCAATCGCAATCACGAAATACAAAATGATATTTCCTACTGAGTCCATATATGATATTTATTTTTTATTTTCATCGTTTTCGGAAGCCTCTTTCGTCCCCTCGGCAGGCTTTGAGGCCTGAGTCGCGACGGCAGCGGGCTGGGCTGCTGGCTTGGGCACAGGAGCTGGTTTCTCTTTCTCGGGCAGGTAATTGAGCTGCTTGACCAAGACATCGCGCTGGAACACTGACTGCTCGAAGTCGTTGCTGAACTCAATGGCACTCGTGGGGCACGTGAGCACACACAGGTCGCAAAACGTGCAACTTCCAAGGTCGTAGATGTACTTGTCGAGTTTCATTTTCTTCTTGCCGTTCGGCAGGTCCACCATCTTGGTGATGACCTGAATGGTGCCATTGGGGCAGTTGCGCTCGCAAGTCTTGCAAGCGATGCACTTGTGGTAGCCCTCCTCGTCATAGATAAACTGCAACGTGGCCCGAAAGCGGCTGGAAACTTTCTTAGTATCCCGATTTTCGGGATACTGCTCGGTAACTTTGGGCGTCACAAGTTCCTTGCCTGTGACTTCCATTCCCTTGATCAGGCTGTGGATGCCCTTGAAGAGAGAAGAGAAATACTCCTTGATGCTCATTGTAGTATAAGTCTTGTATCTAAAAGATGCTATGCCGATTGTTTTTTAGTTTGAAACGGAAGGCGCTGTGACCAGCATAGCACATCGTTGCGCCTTCACGTCGTGAGTGAGGATGCGGTATCGCGTCACATTAACGCTCCACCTGGCCTCCAATGATGTCGAGCAACTCGGTCGTGATGCTCTGCTGGCGCAGCTTGTTGTACTCAAGGTTGAGCTCATCAAGCAGGTCGGCGGCATTGTCGCTGGCCGTCTGCATAGCCATCACGCGTGTCGCTTGCTCTGACGCACTGCTCTCGATAAACACCTCCTGCATCATCGAGCGAATGTAGAGCGGCAGCACGCTGTTGAAAATCGCATTGGCATCAGGCTCAAAAAGGCAAGGGCTATTGGCAGCGCTCCTGTCGGCCTCCTGCATGAGCGACTGGTAACTCACTGGCAACATGAGTTCGCAAGTGGGCACCTGGCGGCCCGTGCTTTGGAAGCGCATATACACTAAATTGACCTGGTCGTAGTCATGCTCCAGGAAGCGGCGCTTGAGCATGTCGGTGAAATCATGCAGCTGGCCGGCATCGCTGCGCGTGTTCATGTAGTCGACAGTCTCGATGCTGAAATCAGCGCCTTTGAGGTTGCGAACGGCCTTCACGATTTTTTTGCCAACAGGAATCACAGTAAACGCCACATCCTTGCCGAGTGTCCTGCGTTTCTCATCAATGGTCCTGAGCAAAAACTTCAAGACGTTGATGTTAAACGCGCCACACAGCCCGTCGTCGGAGCCAAAGACTACCAGAGCCACGTTTTGGAGTTCCCGCTCGGCGATGAGTGGCGACGAGAACTCGACCCCCGTTGCAAGCAAGTGGCCAATCACGCTTCGCACCATGCCGCGGTAGGGCATCATGCGGTGAACTTGATTGGTGAACTTGTGCATCTTGGCACTTGATATCATCTTCATGGCCGAGGTTGTTTTCTCGGTCGACGCCACAGAGCCAATTCTACTTTTTAATTCTCGCAATGTTGACATGCCAATCCCTCTATCAAAAAAATCATGCAGAATATTTACCAGCGATTTCCTGTGCGGCGGCTTTCAACTTGGCCATCACGCCCTCGTCGATTTTGCCGGCCTTGAGCACATCAAGCACATCGGTCTGGTGCTTCGCGTGCAGGTACTGGATGAGCAATTTCTCAAACTCGCCCACTTTGTCGAGTGGCACGTTTTTCATCAAGCCGTTCACGCCACAATAAATCACGGCCACCTGCTCCTCGACAGGCACCGGCTCATATTGCGGCTGGACGAGCAGGCGCTCGTTCTTGCGCCCAGTGTCGATGGTTTTTGCCGTCACCGGGTCGATGTCACCGCCAAACTTGGTGAACGACTCAAGCTCGCGGAACTGCGCCTGGGCAATCTTCAACGTGCCGGCAACTTTCTTCATGCACTTGATTTGGGCATTGCCGCCCACACGCGACACCGAGATACCCACATTCACAGCAGGCCGGATGCCGTTGTTGAAAAGCGACGACTCGAGGTAGATTTGGCCATCGGTGATAGAAATCACATTGGTTGGGATATAGGCCGAGACATCGCCCGCCTGCGTCTCGATGATGGGAAGCGCCGTGAGCGACCCACCGCCTTTCACCTTGGGGCGCAACGCCTCGGGAAGGTCGTTCATGGCCTGAGCCACCTGCTGGTTGTCGTTGATTTTGGCAGCACGCTCAAGCAAGCGGCTGTGCAAGTAGAAGATGTCGCCTGGGTAGGCCTCGCGGCCAGAGGGACGCTTCAAGATGAGCGAGAGCTCGCGATAGGCCACAGCCTGCTTGGAAAGGTCGTCGTAAACCACGAGGGCATCGCGACCCGAGTCACGGAAATACTCGCCAATGGCCGCTCCTGCAAATGGCGCATAGTAGCGCATGGCAGCCGAGTCGCTGGCTGTTGCTGCAATCACAATGCTATAAGGCATTGCGTCGTGGTCGTTCAGCACCTTGACAAGGGCGGCGACAGTCGACGCTTTTTGACCAATGGCCACATAGATGCAATAGACGGGCTTTCCCGCTTTGTATTCCGACTTTTGGTTGATAACGGTGTCGATGGCGATAGCCGTTTTTCCAATCTGGCGGTCACCGATGATGAGTTCGCGCTGGCCGCGGCCAATTGGAATCATGGAGTCAATCGCCTTGAGACCCGTCTGTAGCGGCTGCGACACTGGCTGGCGGAAAATAACGCCCGGGGCCTTGCGCTCAAGCGGCAGGCGGACGAGGTCGCCCTCAATAGGGCCTTTGCCATCAAGGGGCTCGCCCAGCACGTTGATGACACGGCCCAGCAGGCCCTCGCCAACGCGGATTGAGGCGATTTCGCCAGTACGCTTCACAGTCATGCCCTCGTGCACCGAGTCAACCTTGTCCATCAGGATAACGCCAACGTTGCTTTCCTCAAGGTTCATGGCCACGCCTGTCACACCGTTATCAAACTCGACGAGCTCGTTGGCCTCCACATGATCAAGGCCGTAAACGTGTGCCACGCCATCACCCACCTCCAGCACAGTGCCCACTTCTTCAAACGAGACCTTCTGTCGCGCCTCGCTGAGCTGTTGCTTTAAGATGTCAGATATTTCACTTGGGTTTATCATCTCACTTCGTTAACTTAGGAGTTTTAAACGCAATTTCTTTAATTCATTCTTAACCGATGCGTCAAGGACTTGGCCGTCGACATTCACGGTAAAACCGCCAATGAGGTCACGATCGACACTCTTGGAGATTTCGAGTGACTTTCCAGCCAGCTGCTTCTTGACGACATCGACAATAGCGTTGATTTGTTGGTCGGGCATCTCGGTTGCCGTCACAATCTCAACATTGGCGATGCCATTGTCATGGCGATACTGTTTCAAGTAGGCCAGGGAAATGGCACGCAAGTAGTCGACGCGGTTTTTGTCAATCACCAGCAGGAGAAAACGGTCAAGGCAACTGCCTGGCTTGGCGCCAGCAGCCGTCAATAGCACTTTTTCCTTCTCATCGACAGCGATAAACGGGTTGCACACTGCCGCTTTCAGCTCGGGCAGGGCCTCGTAGCTGGCGGCAAGCCTTTTTACCTCGTCATAGACACTCTGCTGCTGGCCGTTTTCAACGGCATACTTGTAGAGCGCCTTGGCATATCGATTGGGAATCAGTCCCTCGTTCATCTTCTTATTAGTTTTTAGACTCAACCTCGTTCAACAATTTCTCTACCAGGATTTTTTGCGCATTGTCATCGGTCATGTTCTTACGGATGACTCGCTCGGCGATTTGCAGGGCGTAGGCACCAACCTCCTGGCGCAGTTGCTGTTCAGATTCCTTTCGGGCTTGATTGATAGAGACCTGGGCAGCGTCAGCAACTTTTTGGGCTTCGATTGACGCGGCCGCCTTGGCCTCCTCGATGATTTGAGTTTTCATCTTGGCAGCGTCACGAAGGATGTCAGCCTGTTGTTTGCGTGCTTCAGCAATCACCTGTTCGGCTTCAGCCTTGGCATTGTCAAGATGGGATTTAGCCTCTTGCGCATAGGCCACGCCCTTGTCAATCAAGTCGGCACGTTGTTCCATCGACTTGATTATGAAGGGCCATGCATACTTTGCCAGGATGAAATAGAGGCACAGGAACGCCACAAACATCCAAAACACCAGGCCAAACTCAGGCACAAACAGTTCCATACTGACGATTGCTTATTTTATGAAGATGCAAAGGATGCACACGATGAGCGCAAAGAAAGCGACACCCTCGATAAGGGCAGCAATCACAATCATGTTGCTTCTAATATCACCTGCCGACTCGGGCTGGCGAGCGATAGCCTCCATGGCCGAGCCGCCAATTTTACCAATACCGAGACCGGCACCAATAGCAGCGATACCTGCGCCAAGACCAGCGCCTAATAATGCCAATGCGGCATCTACTAAAATCATACTTAACATAGTTGTAATTTTTTAATTGTTATTTGTTGTTTGTTTAATTTGCTGTTTTAGGTTTTTCCTCATGCACGTGGGCCATGAAGATAAACATGGTTGATAGAATGGTAAACACGTAGGCTTGGATAAAGCTCACCAGCGTGTCAAGCAAGAGCATGAACAGCGACAGCGCCAGCGAGAGCACCGTGGTTCCAGCCCCTGCAATCGCGCCATACATTGCCGAGAAAATGAAAATCAACAAGGTAAACACGATGACCACCATGTGGCCGCCCATCATGTTGGCAAAAAGACGAACCATCAAGGCAAACGGCTTGGTGAACATGCCAAAGAACTCGATGAAGGGCATCAAGGGCACCGGGCACTTGAGCGCGATGGGGACATCGGGCCAAAAGATTTCTTTCCAGTACTCCTTAGTTCCCGTGAAGTTGGTCACCAGGAACGTGCACACGGCCAGCAACATCGTCACGGCGATGTTGCCCGTCAAGTTGGCTCCACCCGGGAAAATCACGATGAGTCCCAGCAAGTTCATGGTCAGGATGAAAAAGAAGCACGTGAGCAGATAGGGCGCGTACTTGGGAGCCTCCCTGCCCATAATGGGGCGAATGGTGTCATTGTAGACAAAATCGACAATCAGTTCCAGCATGGCGGTGGCCTTGCGTGGAGCCTTCATGCCGTTCTTCTTGTACCAATTGCGAACTCTGAACACCAGCATAATCGCCACCAGCGCCGCGATGAAGATGCCGAGCGCATCCTTCGTGATCGAGAAGTCGAGCGGCCGGTAGTCGCTTCCATCCTCGCCAGCGCCCACCTGCACGATGCGGTTGTGATGGGCCTCGGTCTCGTCGATCTTGTAGACCACGCCCGGAGAAGCCTCATAGGCCTGTCCATGGGCTATGCGAGCCGACGAGAACACGTGCCAGCCCCCTGCGGCATCGCGCACGATGCAGGGCAACGGAATCTGATAGTGATGAGAGAAAGGAACCTCCCAACCATAGGCATCACCAAGGTGACTGAAGATAATGCCTTTGGCATCGACGGCTTGCGCGCCATTGGCAGCAGGCAATTGCGCGGGCTGACGAGCCGACTGCATATAGCCAAACGCCATGAGCGCAAGCAGTACCAGTGCTACGATTGCTGTAATTACTTTCTTCATATTTCTTAATATAGACACACCGACACCACATTATCCTTGATATCAGCGACTCCGCCGTCGATGTCGCGAGTCTGCGATTGCCCCTCGGCAGTGACAAAGGTCATCGTGCCAGGCACGAGCGACGAGATGAGCGCGGCATGGTTGTTGAGCACTTGGAACAAGCCCAAAGCCCCAGGAAGGGTTACCGACGTAACGGTGCCTTCAAACTCAATTTTCTCGGCCGATATGATTTTGAGTGTCATAAGCTGTTTTGTTAGTCACAAGGAGACCCGTAGCCATCGCGCAAGCGGCGAGTACTGTCTCTGTTTAATATTAAGCGTTAATTTGTTCAAGCATCTGCTTGCCCTTGGCAATTGCCTCGTCGATCGTACCCACGTTAAGGAACGCCTGCTCAGGCAGGTCGTCGACCTCTCCATTGAGAATCATCTTGAAGCCGCGAATGGTTTCGTTGAGCGGAACCATCACGCCAGGTAGCCCCGTGAACTGCTCGGCCACAAAGAATGGCTGCGAGAGGAAGCGCTGGGCGCGACGGGCGCGCTGCACGACGAGTTTGTCCTCATCGCTCAACTCCTCAACGCCCAAAATGGCGATAATGTCTTGAAGCTCGTGGTACTTTTGCAACAGGTTAATCACGCTCTGCGCCACATTGTAATGCTCCTCGCCAATGATGTGCGGATCCATGATGCGCGACGTGGAGGCCAGGGGGTCAACAGCCGGGTAAATTCCCAGCTCGGTAATCTTTCGGCTCAACACGGTGGTGGCATCCAGGAAGTTGAACGTGGTGGCGGGTGCGGGGTCGGTCAAGTCATCGGCTGGCACATACACGGCCTGCACCGAAGTGATTGACCCGTTCTTGGTCGATGTGATGCGCTCTTGCAGCATGCCCATCTCGGAAGCCAAAGTGGGCTGATAACCCACTGCCGAAGGCATGCGGCCCAATAGCGCCGAGACCTCAGACCCGGCCTGGGTGAAACGGAAGATGTTGTCCATAAACAAGAGGATGTCCTTACCGCCACCGCCCTGGTCACGAAATTGCTCGGCGACAGTCAGTCCCGAAAGGGCTACGCGAAGGCGGGCGCCAGGCGGCTCGTTCATCTGACCGAAGACAAGGGTTGCCTGCGAATCCTTAACCGCCTCCATGTCGACCTCGTCAAGGTTCCACTGGCCGTTGGCCATCGATTCCTTGAACTTGTCGCCATACTTGACAACACCGCTTTCAATCATTTCACGCAGCAAGTCGTTGCCCTCGCGGGTGCGCTCGCCCACCCCCGTAAACACCGAGAATCCATTGTGTCCGTGCGCAATGTTGTGGATAAGTTCCATGATAAGCACGGTTTTGCCCACACCGGCACCGCCAAACAGGCCAATCTTGCCGCCTTTTGAGAACGGCTCGATTAAGTCGATGACTTTAATGCCCGTGTAGAGAATCTCTTGTGAAATCGACAAGTCGGCAAAGTCGGGCGCGGGCTGATGGATGGCACGGCGCTTTCCACCCTCCAAGTCGGCGAGGTGGTCAATGGGTTGGCCAATCACGTTGAGGAGCCGTCCCTTCACTTGGTCGCCCGTGGGAATCGAAATAGGGTGACCTAAGTTTTTCACCGGCGTTCCTCGCTGCAGACCATCGGTACTGTCCATCGCCACGCAACGCACCGTGTTTTCGCCAATGTGCTGCTCAACTTCCAGGACCACTTCGGCCCCGTTGTGACGAGTCACGGTCAAAGCCGTGTAGATGTCGGGGACAGAACTTTCACTATCGAAAGTAATATCGACCACAGGACCAATGACCTGGGTGATTTTTCCATAATTATCTGCCATAATCGCGAATATAGAATAACTTTAGTTGTTGAATAAAAATCGGTGTAATCATTAAAAAACCCATCCCATTGACACGCACACGGCCATCACCACCAGGTTGACCAGGGCAATGGGCATCAAGTAGCGCCACTCCAAGGCAAGGATTTGGTCGATGCGCACACGGGGGAACGACCAGCGAATCCACATGAAAATAAAGGTCATGAAGAAAGCCTTGCCCAAGAACCAAATGGGCGACGGGATATAGTCCATCACGTTGTTAAACGCGGTCCATCCCCCAATGTGCAACGGCATCCAGCCCCCCAAGAAGAGCATGGCTGCAATACCGCTGACGACAAAGAGATTGAGGTACTCGGCCAAATAAAACAAGCCGTAGTGAATGCCCGAGTACTCGGTGTGGTAGCCTGCCGTCAACTCGTGCTCGGCCTCGGGCAGGTCGAAGGGTCCACGGTTGTTCTCGGCATTGGCGGCAATGATATAGATGACAAAGGCAACGATAGCAGGGAGGTGCCCCTTGAAGAGGAACCAGCCGTCTTGCTGACTCTCGCATATTCCATTGATGCTCATGGTGCCAGCCAGGCAAATGACCGTGAGCATGGCAAGCCCTGTCGAGACCTCGTAACTCACCATTTGGGCACCACTGCGCATTGCGCCGATCAGCGAATACTTCGAGTTGCTCGACCAGCCGGCAAGCAGGATGCCGATCACGCCCAGCGACGAGATCGCGCAAATGAAAAACACGCCAATGTTCATGTCAACGATTTGCAGTCCCCTGCCCCAGGGGAGGCACGCGAACATGACCATCGAGGCAATCACTACAAAGAACGGCGCCAAAAAGAAGAGAAACTTATCGGTGCGCCACAAAGTAATCACTTCCTTGGTGAGAATCTTGATGACATCGGCAAAAATCTGCAACAATCCCCAAGGGCCCACGCGGATGGGACCGCGGCGGCACTGTATCCACCCGCATACCCAACGCTCATACATGATGTATATCATGGCAATCACCGAGTAGAGCGCGAGCAGCACAACGGCCACCAAAAGGCACTCGACAGTGATAGCCAACCAACCCGGCATCACGCTCGTGAGCAGGCTGTCGATCCAATTTGTGACTAAGTTAAAGTCAAACATATCTTTTATCTCTTATTTGAGTTCGAAATTCGGTTAATTATCGGTCAATGTCGGGAATCACGTAATCGAGCGACGCGGTAATCGTAATCAAGTCGGCAATCAAGTTGTTCTTGCAGGTGAGATCCACCACACCCACCAAGTTAAAGCAAGGCGACTGGAAGTGCATGCGATAGGGTTTCTGGAACGGCTTGGGGTTGCCATCGCTCTCGATATACACGCCAAAGGCGCCACGGCTGGCCTCGACTTGCTGATACCAGTGCCCGGCCGGCAGCTTGATCATTTTCGGCACCTTGGCACAGAATTCATTGCCCTCTTCCCGGTCCATCATGTCGCAGCACTGGCGCAAAATCCTGATGCTTTGCTCCATTTCCTTCATGCGCACCATGTAGCGGTCATAGCTGTCGCAGCCCTCATAGACGATTTCGTCAAACTCCACCTCATTATATAATGAGTAGGGATTGCTCTTGCGCACGTCGCAATGGAAGCCCGAAGCGCGCCCCGACGGGCCGGTGATGGCGTAATTCACAGCATCTTCCCTTGAGAGGATGCCCACGCCTTTCATGCGGCCCAGCGCAATCACGTTGCCCGAGAAAAGCTTGTGGTATTCTGGAATCTTGCTCTCTATCACGTCGCAGGCATGGCGCACATCGCTCACGAAGTCAGGGTCAACATCCCTCACCACGCCGCCAATGGTGTCATAGCTCATCGACATGCGCGCGCCGCAGGTTTTCTCAAAAATATCGTAAATGAGCTCACGCTCGCGGAATCCATAGAAAAACGCGGTGGTCGCGCCCTGGTCCATGGTCAAGCAACCGTAGGAGAGCAAATGGCTGGAAAGACGCATCAGCTCATCCATCATCATGCGGATGAGCCCGGCACGGTGTGGGACCTCGATGCCAAGCGCCTTCTCGATGCAAAGGCACAGGCAGTGGCGGTTCATGTGGGCGGCCATGTAGTCCATGCGCTCGCTGAAGAGCAACGACGACTGGTAGGTGAGCCCTTCACACAGTTTCTCGATGCCGCGGTGAATGTAGCCCGACACCACATCAATTTTCTTGACCGACTCGCCATCGATTGAAGCGCGGTAGCGCATCACACCGTGGGTCGAGGGATGCTGCGGGCCGATATTGATGACATACTCATCGCCACCGAACACTTTCTTGTCAACGCGCTTCACCTCGCCATTCTCATCTTCTACCAAGGCATAGGTATCGTCCTCGTTTTCCTCGGGGTTAAGACGCATGGGATTCTTTTCCTCGCTTGCGTCATAGTCTTTTCGCAGAGGGAACCCCACCCAATCGGTGCGCAGGAAAAAGCGACGCATATCGGGATGATTGATAAACTCAATGCCAAAGAAATCATACACTTCCCGCTCCTGGAAATTGGCAACGGCCCACAAGTCGCTCACCGAGTGCAGGCGCGGCAGCTCTCGATTGTGGGTGGCCACTTTCACATGAATGGTCTCGCGTGTCAGCGTGTTGGTCAAGTAATACATGCAGCCCAGCGAGTCTTTCCAGTCAACACCCACCACAGCGTTGAGGTAGTCAAAGGCGAGTTCCTCTTTCAGGCTTTTGGCTAACGCGTGCCATTTCTCTTCGGGAACAATCGCCAGCAAGAACTCACCCTCGGCATCAAACTGAGTCTCGGGGCACCGCTTGCTGATTTCTTCTTGTATATTGCTCATATATAATGTATCTCCTTTATGAAATTCGTTTGTTATCGCTCAAGCACTGGTTTTTTGCAAGTCTCGACCAGGCGCATCTGCTCGGCGCGCAACGCGGCATTCTTTTCGGCAGCGGCTTTGGCCTCGAAAAACTTCTGGCGGCTTTCTTTGCGCGCGTCTCCCCCAAACCACTTCGAGATTTTGATTTTGCGTTGCAGCTGCATCAAGCCGTAGAACATGGCCTCGGGGCGCGGAGGGCAGCCCGGCATATAGACATCGACCGGGATAACTTGGTCAACGCCTTTCACCACGCAGTAGCTGTTTTTGAACGGGCCGCCAGAAATGGTGCAAGCGCCACAGGCAATCACATATTTTGGCTCGGCCATTTGCTCGTAGAGTCGCAGCAGGGCAGGCGCCATGCGATAGGTGATAGTGCCTTGGCACATGATATAGTCGGCCTGGCGCGGCGAGTTGCGAGCCACCTCGAAGCCGAAGCGCGCCATGTCGTAGCGGGCGGCCCCCAGGCACATAAACTCGATAGCGCAGCAGCTCGTGCCGAAAGCGAACGGCCACAAGCTATTGGCATGCCCCCATTGCAGCAACTGGTCCATTTTGCCAACGACCACGTTTACCCCCGAAGCGTTAAGCTCTTCAAGCAGCGACTCGATGTACTCGTTGTTCTTGAAGTCGCCGTACTTCATGCTTTTGATTTTGGGTTTCTTTATTTCCATTGCAACGCTCCTTTCTTCCAGGCGTAAGCCAGGCCTAAAGCTAAGATGAGCAAGAACGTGCCCACTGCCAGCAATGCAGTGGCTCCAATTTCCTTGCAAATCACAGCCCACGGGAACAAGAAGACCGTCTCCACGTCAAACATGAGGAAAAGAATGGCAAACAAGTAGTAGCCCACATGGAACTGCGCCATGCTATCGCCGCGAGTGGGGATTCCGCACTCGTAGGGCTCGCCTTTCATCTCTGTGTAGGACCGTGGTGCAATCAGCCAAGCAATGACCAGCGCGGCAGCCACCAGCACGAAGCCCGTCAAGGCAGCTGTCACTGCCATTGTTGTTCCCTGAATACCGATTAAAACCATAAATTTAATTTATATTCTTTTTAAGTTTAGTTTTTGTTAAAAAAAAAGAACCACAAACCGCCCTGCGGGAAATCCTGGCTCATTTTTCTCTCGCTGCAAACCTTCGGGTGCGTCGACGGTCGCGCGAAACGCCTCGCGCGGCATCTTAGAGCAGTCGTTGTATCTGTATAAAAGCGTCATGAAAAAAAACACGCATTAACATAGCTGTCAGCACCATACACCCTAAAAGGCATAGCAGGCTGTAGCAAAACTCCGTTGCTGATGCAAAGATAGGAATAATTTTTGCGACTACAAAGCATATGGGCCAATAATTATCCCTCGCCTCATCCAGCACATCCATCACCGCTCCTCATCGCCAGCATCACACCCTAGAAGCAAAAGCAAGGCTCATCGTAAAAAATCAAAATATTTGGGCGGTAAATTTTGCGAATTCACAAAATATTGCTTAATTTTGGGGCATTCAAAACAACAAGCGACACCAAGCATATTTAACAATTTAACATCCCCAAAACATGAAAAAGATTTTTCTCATTTTAAGTTTCATCGTGATGACGCTCAGCGCGCAAGCCATCAAGAAATACATCGTTCACGACGAAGTGGAATTTATGAAAGCACTGGGCAGCAACCGTGTGATTGTCGTGGACGAGAACACCCGTCTCGACTTGAGCATAGTGCTCGACAACAAGGCAACATGCAAGGAATTAGGCATTGGCTGGTTTGATTGCGGTATAGAGCTCAGTGGGCCTGAGCACAAGATTATCAGCCAGAGCAACTACGATGGGCGCGAGCTGTTGCTTCGCTACCTGAAAAACCTCTCCATCGAGGGGCGCACTGGAGCTGAAATCGTCGTCGACGCGCGCTATGCCGAAGTCCTCATCTTCCAGTGGTGCAAAAACGTGAGCCTGCGCAACATCACGCTTGGGCACCTCATCGAAGGCTCATGTGACGGCGGCGTGCTTGAGCTGAGCAACTGCGAGAACATAACGATTGACCATTGCGACTTATTCGGCTGCGGCATCTATGGGATTGCGGCTTTCGAGAGCAAGAATATTGAGTGCAAGTCAAGCATCATCCGCGACTGCTCAGAAGGCATCATAGAAATTCGCGACAACTGCGAGTCCGTCCATTTTGAGCAATGCGATTTTTACCGTAACAAATCGTGGTCAACGCTGTGCCTGTCGGGCGCCGAGGGAACAGAGTTCCGCGAATGCCGCTTCTGGCAAAACGAAGGCGACTTGTTTAGACTCGGCGAGGAAAGCCTGGTGGTTGACTGCGAGATTCATCACACAGGAGCGATTCTTGGCGAAGAGAGCGAAGATCCCAAAATGATGCGCACATCTATAGATGACTCTGCCGAGGATCTTTCCCCACGCAACAACATTGGGCCGAAATAGGATGAGAAGCGTTATTTTATACTTCTTTGCAGGTTGGCTGGCATTGAGTTGCCAAGCCGCAAAGCGCGTGGTTGTACACGACGCGGCAGAGTTTTTCGAGGCTTTAGGGAGCAACCGTGTCGTCGTGGTTGCCGAGGGCGTCACCATTCATTTAGACGACTGGGTTAGCACGTGCCAGCCACGCGAATCTTCCCATTCTTTCTATCTCCCCAAAAACGAGAATCTGCCCACAGCCGAGGGTGCCGACCAAATCATCAACAGCCCTGTCTATCAAGGACGCGAAGCGGTTTTGCGCTACTTGAAGGACTTGAGTATCGAGGGCGAGCGCAACTCGGCTATCTCCACCAGCACGCAATACGCCGCCGCACTCAAGTTCTTGTGGTGCAAAAACATCGCGATTCGCAACCTCACCATCAAGCGCGAGCAGAGCACAACCAGCGACGCGGGACTGATTGAATTTCACGACTGCTACAACGTCAAAGTGGGCGGATGCACAATCGATGGCAACGGGTCATGCGGCTTGACAGCCAAAAACGTGCAGTCGCTCAAATGCTTGAGCAACGTGTTCACCCATGAGAGCAAGCCGATTTTGCTGGAAAATGCGACAGGAAGCCTCATTCGCCGCTGCGATTTCGTGTTCAACAGAAACGACATCGAGATTGACTCGAACAGCAAAAACACCCGCTTTGAGCAATGCCGGTTTTCACAGAATCCGACCTACTGGCTATTCTACCCTCAAAGTCACACCAAGCTCGTCGATTGCCTGATCAACATCGAGAAAAAGCTTACCGGCGAGCACTACACTGACTGGCTGCACCCCACAGGCTACACCAAGATCACCGCTCAAAGCGTGCCGTTAGCGCCCTTGCATGGCGTGGGTGCCCGCTAAAGAATCAACCCATTAAAACGAAAAGATTAACAATCGCAAACGACTGATTATCAAAATATTGAAAACGACCTTTCATTTTTCCGCCTCGCTCTAAGGCGAAAGGTTGAGAAATTGTCGTAACTTTGTGGCCGATAACGAGGCATTTACATGAACGCTCGTCAGCTTTTGGTGCGATGCATTTCATTCGCAAGCCGCTTGAATTGCAACGCCAAAATCGCTTTACCCAATCGTTTTTTTTAAAAAAGGACATGAAATTTGTTATTGCCAAAGGCTACGAAAGATATTCTGATTTTATCCACTCGATTCCCAGCGGGGGCTATGTGGCCGAAACCGTGTTTTGCAACAACCGCAACGTGGTGGAACTCGTCACCGTCGAGGGCTTTCCAATGGTTGTGAAGCGGTTCAAGAAGCCCAACCTCATCAACCAGGTGGTGTATGCCTGGTTCCGTAAAGACAAGGCATGGCGGTCGCATGACAATGCGCTCATCCTGCTGGAGGCGGGCATTGACACGCCCCACCCTATTGCCTACATCCGCCACGTGTCGGGAGGGGTATATCAATCGGGGTGGTACATCTATGAATACTTTGCGGGCGACCGCCTCGACAGCGCCCTGAAGCGCCTTGACCAAGACGGGCAGGACAAACTGATGACCGCGTTTTTCAAGTTCACCATCGGTCTCTTTGCCAAAGACATCATCAACAAGGACTATAACCCCGGCAACGTACTGGTGAGGCCAGCAAGCGGTGGGTGCTATCATTTCTCGCTTGTCGACATCAACCGCATGAGCCATCGCCCTGCCACGCTGGCCGACGAGATGGCGGCCTTTAACCAGCTCAACCTCACCGCCGAGCAAGAATCTCGCTGGCTTCCGCTTTATGCGCAACTGCGCGGAACCGAGCTGGCCCCGCTGCGCCACATCCTGAACAACCGCGCCAGGCGACGGCTGCGACGCGACAGGACGAAGGCAGTCATCCACAAAATCTTGAGACGCCAATAGCGCGTGGCTTGCCGCCGCGCTACTTCTGCCGCTGGATGTGGTCGGCCGTTTGAATCATGGAAAACACATATTGCCTCAAGTCGCTAAACGAAGCCTCGTCGCGATTGCCCACAAGGCGGCCATTGGGCATGACATCGTAGCAGAAACTGCGTTGGAGCGGGGGGCTATAGAGATAGCATCGCTTGTCATCGCGCGCCACAATCTGGTTATCGGCTGAGTAAAACACCATGTTACGACGATGCCTGAGCAAGTCCACGCCAAATCCGTCAAATTGATAATTGAGCTTTAATAGCCCCAGCAAAGTAGGCATGAGGTCGACTTGCATGCCCAGCCCATCGTACCTCATCGTTGGGACATGAGGGCCAAAAATCATCAGCGGGATATGATTGTAGGACTCGGGGAGCTCTCCCTCGCATTTCCCCTCTCGGCGGCCATGGTCGGCCTGAATGACAAAGAGGGTGTTCTTGTACCAACTTTCAGCCCTTGCCCGCCCAAGGAAATCGCCAATTGACCAATCGGCATACTCCACGACCTGCTGTTCCTTTTCTTTTGACCGGGGATGGAAATCTTTTGGAATGATGTAAGGCGGATGGTTGCTGATGGTGAGAATGGTGGCCATGAAAGGCTTGCCGCTTTTTGCTTGGCGGTTAATGGCCTCAATGGCATGGTTAAACTCATCATGGTCAGCAATACCAAAACGAGTCACCACCTCATGCCTGGGGTAGCACTCCTGGGAGTAAATGTCGTCGTAGCCATTGGTAACCAGAAACGCTTTCATGTTGTCGTACTGGGCCTCGTGGGTCATGAAAAACAGGTTGTGGTAGCCGTACTGCTTGAGTACGGTGGGAATACCGCTGTAGTGAGGCGTGACCGTGCCCTTCATCAGGTTGCGGAACATGATGGCGGGAAAAGAGTAGAACGTGGCCGTGAGGCCTTGGTTGGTGTGAATGCCGGCACTGTAGTAGCGAGTGAATGCCAGCGAGTGATGGTAGATGGAGTCGAGGGTGGGCGTCAAGCGTGCCGGCTGGCCAAAAGACTGCATCAAATTGGCCGACATCGACTCCATGATGATGAACACGACATTGGGCAAGCGCTTGGGAGCCGATGGGGCGTTCACGACCTTGCGACGCAAGATGGCGTTTTTATCCATTTTCCCGGTGATGCCCAAACTCGCACGCACGTTGACTATCGCTTGCTCCACGGGCATGAGCGTCAACGGCTTATTCTCTTTTCGGAAATCATCTAAGGTGCTGGCAATCAAGTTAAACATGGGGTTAATGCCCAACTGGTTTAAAAACGAATCATCACAATAGTAGGCCTGGCTCACCTTGATGGGATTGTAGCCCGTGCGCCCCCTGATGCCAAACGCACATGCCGCTATCGCCACGACAGCAAGCACAAGCCGAAACGCCACGGCAGCAGCGCTTTGGACTTCGCCACGTGACTTGCAAACAGCGGGCTCATAGTGCACGCGCAAACGATGCAAAATCCACAGGAATGCAGCGGTGAGCACAAAATACAGGGTGATATACGGCCAGTAGCTCGTCTCCTGAACAAGCATTCCAAACGTGGTCTCGGTATAGCCAAACCACTCAAAAATGCTCGAATTGATGTTCTTGAAAAAATAGTGGAAATAGGGCGTGTTGGCCGCCGAGGGCATCAACGCAAGCGCAAACAGGAGCGCATACCAGCAACTGACACCTCTCAACAACCACTTTGGACACCAATTAAAGCACAACGGCAATAGCAGCACCACAGCCGGCACAATAGCGATGGAACACGAGATCACGTTGTCGAACCACAACCCGTTGACAAACGCCATGAGATGACTGGCGGTCGTGTTGCCAATGAGGGCATGGAGCGCCACATACTCAACAAGGCGAAATATCGAGAAAAAGAATAGCGACACAATGTGGATAAAGAGCAATAACTTCATTGCGCTCAAAAGTCGTTTTGTCATAGGGTTACAGTCATTTAGACCCAACAGGCCGTCTACCAAAGAGGGTTCCTGCTGTTTTTGAGTTAAAAAATGTCTGCAAAAACACAAAAAAACAAAGAAAAAAGGTTTAAAAACTGGCTACTTTTTGGGTGAATACAGAAAAAACACAAGCGTTTATATTAATTTTGCGGCAATAATTGCAATGATATGGGAAAATTGTTGAAAAACAGAATATTCTGGATCGTGCTCCTATCAAGCGCCATCCTCATCTTCCCGTTTATGGGAATGGCCGATTTCTACAGCAAGGGCGAGCCTCGCGAGGCCATCGTCTCCTACACCATGCTCGAAACCGGAAACTGGATTCTCCCGCACAACATTGGTGGCGAGATTGCCTACAAGCCGCCTTTTTTTCACTGGTGCGTGGCTACGGTAAGCCTGCTGGCAGGCGGGGTGAACGAGGTCACAGCCCGCATCCCATCGGGTCTTGCGCTCCTGGCTCTCTCGCTGGCCACCTATTTTTTCTTTGCCCGCCGCAAGGGCGAGACCACGGGAGCTCTAACCGCCCTGGTGCTGATCACCAGTTTTGAGCTGCACCGCGCCGGGACCAATTGCCGTGTCGATATGGTGCTCACAGCCTTGATCACAGGAGCCATCTACCTGCTCTACCGGTGGCAAGAAAATGGGATGCGAGGCATCCCTTGGATAGCCGTCACGCTCATGGGGCTGGCCACGCTCACCAAGGGGCCGGTGGGCTCGGCCATCCCCTGCTTGGTGATGGGCACCTTCATGCTGGCACGCAAAGAGAGATTCCACAAGGCTTTCCTGCTCATGGCCGCCTTTGGCCTGCTATCGCTATTGGCCTACGCGGCATGGTTCTGGGCTGCCTACTGGCAAGAGGGGAAAACGTTCCTCAACTTGGTTTACGAGGAAAACATTGGCCGCATGACTGGCACGATGACCTACGAGTCGCACGTCAATCCCTGGTACTACAATGTGATTTCAATCATTGCCGGGCTCGTTCCGGTCACAGTCTTGCTGCTCATCACGCTGTTTTATATCAAAGTCAAGTGGCTCAAGGGCTGGTCGCTCAAGCGCTGGCACCGCATGAGCGGCATCAGCCAGTACTCGCTCGTGGCTGCCGTGGTCATTTTTGTGTTCTACTGCATTCCCGCAAGCAAGCGGTCGGTCTATCTCATGCCCATGTTTCCCTTTTTGGCCTATTTCGTTGCGCGCCTCATGATGTGGCTCTCGCAACACGAGCGTCGCCCATTGCGCATCTATCGTGGCCTTCTCATAGGCGTGTCATTCCTGCCCATCCTGCTGCTTGCCACCCTCAAAACAGACCTGCTGCCCGACACCTTGCTGGGCGGACACGGCCACCATGCCGCAACCAACATGGCCATCATGCAAGCCTTGAAAAGCACAGGGGCATGGTGGCAAATCGCCCTGGCACTGGTGCCGGCGTCAGTCGGGACATGGTGCCTGACGAAATCCTCTCGGAAAGGGAATTTTCCTCTCATCAACCACATCCTGCTGCTCACCATGGCCATTTTCCTGTCGCTTGACGGCGTTTTCACGCCAGCGGCGCTCAATGCCAAGTCACAGAAGCCCATCGCCGCCACAATCGACCAACTGGCGCCGGCTGGCGCGGGGACGCTCTACGAGTACATCGACATGGCCGATGCGCCCAAGGGCAACCCTCCGCATTTCTTTGAGTTAAATTTCTACTTGAAAAACCGCATTCACATCTTTGAGCAAGAACGCCCTGAAAGCGGCTACCTCCTTGTCAACACGCGTGATTATGGTCAAATCGCCAAGACACTCAGCAGCCGGGGATATGGATTTGCGCCCATCAGGCACTGGGAGGCTGCCGACATCCACCTGCTGAGGTTTCAACAAGCAATTCAAACCAACCGGTAACGCACATTAATTAGTTTTATTAACAAAGCAAATGGTGAGCACAAGAAATATTATCACTATATTTGCATTCTAATGGTATCGATTTTGTAGCATTTCAACAATTGACACAACATACGATGATGAAGATTTTAAAACATTTTTTTCCCCTAATTTGCATGATGGCGCTATTTCCACTGCACTCATCGGGCAAGGCTAAAGGCATTCCCGACTTTGACTACCCGAAGACTGAAAGCAAGAATGCCCTGGTCGACTTGAACAAGGCCATGAAAGCCCAGGATGGGCAAAAGATGATCGATGCCGTGATCCGGTACTCGCTGGCCGAGGGACGCATCACCCGGGAAAGCCTGCCAAGCATCGTCAACAAGATAGACTCGATACTCCAAATAGAGAAACGCCTCGACTACCGAGCCTTGCTCTACAACATCGAGGCGCGCGTGCTTGATGACTATCGCGACTACTATGGCGTGAGAGACCGGCGCAACGCCCAAGAGGAGGTCTCAACCGACTACACCGAGTGGGACAACGAGCAGTTCAACACACGCATCGACACCTTGCTCAAACGCTCGTTGAGCCATGCCCAAGCCCTGCAGCAATGCCCAGTGACCGACTACAAGGACATTCTCAAGTTTGACAAGCGCGGCGCGCAGTATGTGCCCACGCTTTTTGAGTTCTTAGTCAATTCGGCGATTGACCTCAGCAATAACCATGCGCTGGCCATAGCGTGGCAAAAGTCGTGGGCACAACGAGAGCGAGCAACGGGAGCCCTCATGCCACTGCTGTACTACTACAGCAAATATCACGCCGAAGGCGAGGATCTGCACGAGGTCTACAACAAGCACAAGAACCACGAGGAAAGCGGCTTGCTGCTTGTGGAGCACAGCCAAAATTGGGACCATCCATACCAGGAGCTCAAAGACTACGTGGCTCGCTTCCCCAATGGCTATTTCACCAACGCCGTCCAAAATATCATTCAAGACATCGAGGCTAAAAAAGTGCAGCTGGATTATGACAAGAACGTGCACACGGGCGACACGATTCCGGTGAACATCGCCAGCAAAAACGTGAACCGAGTCACGATCAAACTCTATCGTGTACCCGATGGTATCCTACAGGAAAAAGGCAACCGCGGTCTGTATGCAGATGTTCATCACCTGGAATTCCTTGATAGCCGCACGGTCGACATCGAGGGAACCGTGCCTTTTGAACGCAACCGGGTGAAAACAGCCTTTCCGCCACAAACCTACGGCAGATATATCCTCCTACCCGAATATGAAGTCAATGGGAGAATCCAACGCCAACGAAAATTCTATGTACCCGATGCGTTTAGCGTCTTCGACATGACAGCGTTCTCGATTGGAGAGAAAGACAAGCCTGGGCGCATTTTTGTGGTCGACAGCAAGACGGGTACTCCGTTGAGCGGCGTAACCGTAAAGAATCATTTTAAGGGCATCACTGGAGCTGACGGCAGCGTGGAGATACCGCTCACCGTGAAGCAAGACAATTTCTTCTTGCTCAAAGGCGACGACAAATACGCTCCCACGATCTACTACCGTCGCTTTGACGATAACGGGCAGGATTACGCCAAGTCGCTTCAAGCCTATACCGACTTAGGCATCTATCGCCCTGGCGAGACCGTGAAATTTGTCGCCATTCTCTACGAAACCGTCAAAGGACAGCACAACGTGGTGGCTGGCGAGAAAATCAAAGCCACTTTCAACGACACCAGCGGCAAGATGATCGATACCCTGACCGCTGTGACCGATGCCTTTGGCCGCATCGAGGGGAAATTCGAGATTCCCGCCGACCGCATGAATGGGTGTTGGGACATACGCTTTGAGCATGCCCAGACCCATCGCTTCTTGCTCGGCAAGGGAGTGAACGTGAGTGAATACAAGACCCCCTCGTTTTCCATCATGCTCGATGACAACCGCCACAGCTTCACCCGCAAGCAGTCTGTGAAGATTTCGGGTAAAGCCGAGACCTACTCTGGCGTGCCTGTGGCCAATGCCGAGGTTGAGCTCCAGCTCTTGCAAAACGAATGGAGCTGGTGGTGGCGATGGCAAAACAGCAAGAGCGGCGAGCTGCTGAGCGACACCGTTGTCGTGACCGATGCCGAGGGTCGATTTACGGTTGACTACGCTCCGAGCCTCTTCGACGAGAACAAGGACGGCGGCAAGGACGACGACATCCGCTGGTATATGGAGGACTGGCACAGTTACATGATGGTGGCCAAAGTGACCAATGCCGCTGGCGAAACGCACGAGGGCTACCACAACTTCATCATTGGCAACCGCCGCGGCCTTAACATTGAGGACTGCGAGCAGGAGAACGTCACCCCCGTGAGCCTTCCCGTTGTCTTCAACACGACCGATGAGAACGAGAAGAGTGTGGATTGCCAGTACACCCTCAAGCAAGGCAAGAAAGTGATCAAAACCGGCAGCTTCAAGAGCGACAAGCCCACCGTTGACCTGACCGACGTGCCCTCGGGCGCATACAGCATCGAAGTCATGATTGCAGGCGACAGCACCACGCGCGACGATGCCAAACTGGTGCTCTATCGCAAAACCGACAAGCAAGCGCCCATGGACGAGGCCTCGATGTGGATGCCCAGCGCGCAGCAATATGTTGACGAGCGCAATGTGGCTCACGTGCTCATTGGCACCTCAGTGCCCATGTCGCACATCTACTATATTGCCTCGACCCACAGACGCATCCTGAGCGAGGGCTGGCTCACCTACCAGCGGGGCCTGCACGACTTCAAGGTGCAGATTCCCAACGAGCCTAACGCGGACATCTGTATTCAGTTCTTCAACACCTATCATCTTAAAAACCTGTCGAAACGGGTATATTTGACCTCGAAAATCAACCAGCAGGAAATCAGTGCCAAGGTCACCTCATTCCGCAACAAGCTCGTGCCGGGAACCCATGAGAAATGGACGTTCCAACTGCAAGACAAGCATGGCAATCCCCTACAAGGCGCCATGCTCCTCGAAATGTACGACAAGGCACTCAACGACCTGTCGGAGAACCTGTGGGATCTCTCGGTGAGCTCCTATCAATATGCTATCAATTTATATCATTTCAACCAAAATTATTTGGGAGGCACAGGAGTGACTTCGCTCGACTGGCAAGCCAACAGAAAGGACTCAAGAATCAACTTCGAGATTCCCGAGCTTTGGCTCTACAACCTGTCCTTCTTCGAGTACATGAGCCCCAGGTTTGAATCCATGACGCTCATGAGGGCAAACTCCTTAAACAGCGAGATGAAAGACTTTGACGCGGGCGGAGAACTCCAAGAAGCTGTGGTTGTTAAAGGCATTGCGGGGACCGTTAAAGGCATTGCGAAGGCCGAAAGTGATAGCGTGGGCGCTGGCGGCATGCAAAAGGCGAAACAGGGCGGCCCCAAGAATCTCGACCAAGTGCATGTGCGCCAGGCCGATGTCAAGACAGCGCTGTGGCAGCCCATGCTGACGAGCGACGCCCAAGGCAATATCACGCTTGAATTTGAGGCTCCCGATTTCAACACCACCTGGATCATGCAAGCCATTGGCTACACCCGCGACTTGCTGAGCGACACCGTGACGAGAGAGGTGCTCACGCAGAAGCCCATCATGGTGCGCTCCAGCCTGCCGCGCTTCTTGCGTCAAGGCGACAAGGCCACACTGGCGGCCTCGCTGATGAACGCTACCGAAGAGGTGCAAAACTGCCATGCGGTGATTGAATTGTTCGATCCCCGCACCCTTGAAATCTACGCCACCCGCGACTTCAACGAGCAGCTTGCCGCCAAGGGCACTCACCCGCTCGCTATCGACTGGATTGTGCCCGATACCGTGCCCTTTGTGGGCTTCCGCGTGAAAGCGGCCAACGACGACTTTGGCGACGGAGAGCAAGTGATGATACCGGTGCTGAGCGCTATCTCGGCCGTGATTGAGACCAAGCCATTCTATGTGGAGGCTAAAACGCCATCCTTCAAGACCACGATGCCTGCGCTGAAAGCGGGTTCGCGCGTGACCATTGAGTACTGCAACAATCCCGTGTGGTACTGCGTGACAGCGCTTCCCACCATCTTTGACAACAACTACAACGTGACCACGAGCTTAGCCCACAGCCTCTATGCCGAAGTGCTTGCCCAAGGCGTAGCCAAAGCGCACCCTCAGATTCGCGAGGCCATTTTCTACTGGAAGGCGCATGAGGAAGACAGCACGCTCGTGTCGACACTCGCCAAAAACCAAGACCTGAAAATTGGCACTCTGCTGGCTTCGCCCTGGCTGCGTGAGGCTGACCGGCAAACGCTACGCATGTCGAAACTCAACGAACTCTTTGACGAGAAAAAGATGGCGGCCGAGCACCAGAAGATCATCGAGCGCCTCGGCAGCTTGCAGATGACCGATGGCGGCTTCACCTGGTACCGCTACCCCGGCTGCAAGAGCTCGCTGTGGGCAACCGAAGTCGTTCTTGAGCTCGTGGGCGAGCTGAACCAACTGGGCTACCTCAAAGACGACGCCGACGTGAACCGCATGGTGAAAAAAGCCGTGAAATACTACGATGCCGAAAACTTGCGCCTGCTCAAAAAGCAACTGAAACATAGCAAGAATAATTATCACGGTTTCAGCAACTATGCCTACGTGCGCACGATGTTCAAGCAGTATTCGCTGGGACAAGAGAACGCCAGCATGATGAAAAACGTGCTCAAGGCGATGATCGATGACTGGAAAGGCACGAGCCTGCTGAACAAGGCCTTCTATGCCATGACGCTCAACCGCAACAACTACTCGAAAGCCGCCCAGGAGATCGTTCGCTCCATTCGCGAGTTCTCTATCACGAAACCCGAGCTGGGCATGTACTGGGATAACCTGCAAGACCACTGGAGCTATCGCGACAAGGTAGCCACCACCAGCACAATCCTGCAAGCGCTGAACGAGGTTGACCCTCAAAAGGAAGAAATCGACTTGACACGCAAGTGGATTTTGCTCATGAAGCAGAGCAACGACTGGGGAAGCAGCAGCCTTGCCGCCGATGCGGTCTACACGATTCTCTCCACTGGAAGTGAATGGTTGAGCCATCAAGGAACCGCCAACATCACCATCGATGGTGATCCTGTCACGTTTGACAAGACGGCAGCCTACGTGGGCTACGGCCGCAAGACCATCGAGCAGGCCAAGAGCGGCTCGGTGGTGAACATTGAGCGCGACGGCAACAGCCCCGCATGGGGAGCCGTCTACTGCCAGTTCAAGCAAGAGATGACGACCGTGAAAGAGCAAGCCATCGACGAGTTGTCTATCCACAAGGAGTACTACACCTACGCTGCCGACGGCACCTTGCATCCAGCCTCGGCAACCGGCCTCAAGGTGGGCGACAAGGTGCAAGTGCGCGTGGTCATCAAGAACAACAAGGACATGGACTACGTGACCGTGGCCGATGAGCGTGGCGCTTGCTTCGAGCCCAAGGATCAGCTCTCGGGCTATCGCCACGCCGACCGCTGCTGGTACTACTTAGAGACCAAGGATTCAAAAACCAATCTGTTCTTTGACAACTTGCAGAAAGGCACTCACGTGATTAGCTACGATGTCTACGTGAGCACGGCGGGCACCTTTGCTGCCGGTATCGCCACGGCACAGAGCCAGTATGCTCCGCAGCTGGTCGCACACAGTGCCGGTGAATTGCTGCAAGTGGGCGCTCGCTAAGCGCCACAGCCCATCTGCGCCCTCAACGCAAGTCTCGCGGCACGCCTATTTTCACATGGATTTTGGCGAAGTGCCGCGAGACTTGCATTGAGTCGCTTACTCAAAAGCCGGGAAAAGCCGTGATGGTCAGATGAATTGCAGGAAGGCCTCGGCTTGTTGCCTCAATTGCGCTTTCTGCTCATCGGTGAGGATCATGCGATTTTCGGTCCAAGCCTCAATATTCAAGCCAATCCCCGTTTGGCATTGGGTCATCACTTGGGCGCCGAGGCCAGTGAGCAAGGCCGTCAAAAGCTTGCGGCAAGTGGCGGTTTTGTTTTTCCCGCCGGCGCCAGCAATCGCAAACTTCTTGCCAGCGAGCACGGTCGGGGCTGAGCGATGGTTAGGGTCAACAGGGCGCGAAAGCCAGTCCAAGAGGTTTTTCACATGACCGGGGTAACTGTAGTTGTACTCTGGGGTGAAGAGCCACACCCCATCGGCATGCTCCACGGCCTGGCGCAGCGCGGTGACAGCCGGCAAGGCTGGAAATTCAAGGTCCTGGTTGACGAACGGGACCTTGGAATAATCGAGATAGGAGACTTGCGCCTTGCCTTCGAGTTCTTTTTCGGCCATGCGTGCCAACTCAAGATTAAACGATTTCTTGCGCAAAGACCCCACAATAAATAAAATACTTTTCATTTCAATCAAATTGCGTGATGTATTATGGTTTAACTTTTTTAATCAGTCTCGTGGATTCTACAAGCCTGTGCAAATTTACTCAATCTTTTTCGTAAAAGCGCTCACGTGGCGTTTTGAAGTTTGATTATTCACTTGATCAAGTGTTTTTTCTCAGAATACTTGGCCATCTGCAGGCGAGGCGACGACAAAGAGGGTGTGCCGTTTTTTTGGCACACCCTCTCATTCATCGGTGGAAAAAAGATTTTAGCGAGGGGCAATGGATGGGGGAACTGCCTTGCCCCCCGCGGGGGGATGGGGCGTCAGTCGCCGCTCAGGATGAGGTTGATGAGGGCGGTCACGTCGGTCACGTTCACCACGCCGTCGCCGTTGAGGTCGCACAGCGCCTCGTCGTAGCTGGCCGTGCCCAGGATGGTGTTGATGAGGGCGGTCACGTCGGTCACGTTCACGATGCCGTCGCCGTTGATGTCGCCCGTCAGCGCATTGTCGCACACGATCTTGTAGAAGTCTCTCCAGACAGGAGCGTTCTGGTAAGCGGCCACCGCGGCCCGGGTGGGCACGTGCAGCGTGGCGCGCGCTTGATCATCAGCATAGAACACCACATTTCCCTCGATGCTCACGGGATCGAGATTCTCCACGTAGAAGTCGGTCAAGTAGGGCATATAGTAAAAGGCGAATTCGTCCATTCGCGTCACGCTGGCAGGCAGCTTCACCGCTTCGAAGTAGCTGACCCAGAATGCGTCATGCCCAATCCGCTGGAGCGCCGTGAGAGCGGTCAGGTCCATTGGACCGGTCCATGCCGTTGACGTGTGCGAGAAGCAGCTGTCGCCAATCTCGGTGATGAGGTAGCGCTTGTCGCCGCCCAGCATTCCGTCGGCCTCGCAGAGGGTTGGAATGAAATCGTCAATCGATTGGATGTTGGGGTGGAACACATACTTGGCCGTGCCGTCGTAGGTCTCCCCCTCGTGGGTCACCGGCCAGCTGCTGGTGACTGTCATGTGGTATGATGAATTGGGGTTGAACGCTTCGCCATAGTTGAAGTCGTAGGCACCGGCCTGCACCTGCAGCTTGCCCCAGCTGGAGTTGTTCTTGTATTGCTCCACATAGTTCACGGGCACGAGCAGGCGGCACGAGGTGGGCACGTTGGTCAAGTCAAAACCTTCATGCTTATCGCACCAGCCGTTGTTGAGGATGATTTCCTCCAGATAGTTGTTCTCGGCAAGGCAATTAAACCCTATCGTCTCTACCGAGGATGGGATGAGGATGCGCTTGAACGAGTTGTTGTAGAATGCGTCGCCACCAATCTTTTTTAATCCGTAGGGCAAAATCACATCGTTGGCGATGCGGCAGTCAAAAAAAGCACCGTAACCAATCACCTCCACGTCGGGGCCAAATTCCACCTCGGTCAATTTGTGAAGGCCATGGAACGCAAGCTCGCCAATCTCGCGCGCATTCAGATTCTTGACACTTTCGAGGCTGCTCCTCGCAAAGGCTTTGTTCCCGATCTTGTCCAGCAAAACCCCGTCGTCGAATGTCAAAGAGACAATGTCGTCACGGTCCTTAAAGGCTCTGGGGGCGATTTCTGTAACGTTGTACTGTTCACCCTCCCAAATTGCGTATTTTGGAACGGATAGCATATCTTTCCATACTGTAGCTCCTGTAATGACGACATCCTTCGAGTTCTTCTTGACAACAGCTAGCATCCCATCTTGGCTAGAGCCTCCAAATTTCAAGTCATAGATATATGCATGTTCCTCGACGGATCTAAAATGGTTGCTGCCCTGGCACATGGCAGCCCGGTAGGCCTCTACGTTGCCGTCGTAAGGCGGGACGTACAGGGTCATCCTGGAGTGACAAGCGGCGAAAGCGTCTTCACGGGTTTCAGGCGGTCCCAAGATACCAGCGACCTCAACACACTCAAGGCTCTCGCATCCTTTAAAGGCGCCAGTCCAAATATCCCTAACCGAGCTGGGGATACGCACATACCCCAAGTTGGTGCAATCCGCAAAAGCATACGTGTCAATATACTCAACGTTATAGGGAATATACAAAAAATTAATGTTTCTGTTAAAAGAGAATGCACTGTATCCAATTCCGCACACCTTATAAGTAATGCCATTATAAGACACAATGGAAGGGATAATTAAGATAGATTCGGGGTAAGCCCCATCGCTCCACCCCGCGCAGCACACTCGATAGGGGGCGTCGGCTGTGGCATTTAGCGTCTCGTACTTGAAGCCGTCCACAACGAACGTCAGGGCGCTCGCCGAGATCGCCACGAGCGCCAAAATGAAAGTTTGTAGAAATCGTTTCATGATGTTTGGTGTTTAATGATGAGTTGTTTTGTTGTATTGTTGTTTTGAGGCGAGGGGGAGCGCCCTACCCGCCAATAAGGTGCCTGCGCACTGGCAGGTTGCCCAATTCCTTGTAAATTATCCTTTTCATTTCTTTTCGCAAATTCGCAAATTAAAATAGGTGAACAAATTAAGTTAAATGGATATCAATGGAAAAAATTATTGCCAAAATCCACTTGTTTTTGCAAATATAGAACTAATTTTTCGTTTCAAAAAATAAAATCCGTGCTTTTTTAATTTATCTGGGCTCTTCACTAAAGAACACGGGTCACTCCCATTGGCACGCCAGCGCAAGCGGCAGGAGGACTTCTTGTGAAAAAATGTGAATATTTCAAGCAGAGGTGAAAAAATGTTGATAGCCGATCAATTTTCGCAATAATTCTTGCCAATTTGCGGGTTTTGCAGTACTTTTACTATTTCATTGGATAATTGCATCATGATGTGATAGTGAAATGAAGAAGTTTTGTTTTTTTTGCGTGATTCTATTGCACGCACTCCTGGGGCACGGCATGGCGGCAAACGCTGCCAAGACGCTGTTTCCCTTTCCGGTAGCGCCCGACACGTGCACGAGCATGGAAAGCCGGTGCAACTATTGCGTGCAGCGCTGGTGGGACAAGTTTGAGGCGAGCAAGCCGTTGACCCAGGCCGACGACAGCCTCCTCTATGAGGCCATGGACGCTTACCTGAACCTCTTGCCGCATGCCAACCTGAACTTGGGGCAAGCGTCGATTCGCGACCTGATGTTCAAGTTGCAGACCAACCAGTCGAACTACGAGCGAGTGATGAGCCTCGTCGAGGTCATGCTCTATCTCTATCCCAAGCAGGTGTTCATTGATGACTACTACTTGACTTTCGCGCAATGCGCCGCCAGCGCCTCGTGGATAGACAAAAAGTTGAAAAGCTACTACCAGGAGAGGATTGGCACCATCAACGCCAGCAAACTGGGTGGTGAAATCATGAACTTTGACGTGAGCGATGCCAACGGCAAGAAAACGAGACTGCTTGACCTCCCCACCGACACGGCCCAAGTCGTGTTGCTCCTCTTCACGGCCGACGACGCAAACAGCCCACTGGAGCGCACACGCCTGAGTGCGGACTTGGGGGTGAACGCGCTCATCCGGCAGGGGTTCGCCAAGGTGATCAATGTGTACGTGGGCCAGGAGAGCAAGAAATTCTGGGCCAGTGCCAGCCAATATCCCGACTGGACGCTGGTTTCAGCCCCTGGCCTGAACAAGCGCATCGACGTGCGTTTCTGCCCCTCGGTCATGGTGCTTGACCCTGCCAGCCACACGGTGCAGCGCAAGAACATGACCGTGGACCAGGTCAAACATATATTTAATAACTATTGATAAGTAGATTCACCGACTATGACACCAACTGGAATCAAGAATTTTTTTCTGTATAGCGTGGGGCACACCTACAGCAACCTGTCGCGCCTTTTCCTGCGTGTGTTCACCGGCGTGATGTTCCTGCAATTCGGGCTGCGCCAAATCATGCACTATGAGACCATCACCTCGAGTTTCCCGGGCTTCGGCGGACTGTCGCCCGAGGTGTCGATTGCCGTTATCGTGTCGCTGGAGCTGATCTGCGCCACGTGCATCATTTTCGGCCTATTCACGCGCATCGCCTTGATTCCGTCACTGGCGCTCATGTGCTATGTCGAGTTTCTGCTGTTCACCCCCGGCATCGATCCCTCGTCGCAACTTTTCATCTTCAATCCCGGCTACCCCATCATGTTCATCGGCGTGTTCTGCTTCATGCTGCTCGCCGGCCCGGGGAAAATATCGGTTGACTACATCATTGCGGTGCACTTGGACCGCAACAAGGAAGACGACGAGGTGCTTGAAAATGCCTAAACCTGGAGTCCATGATCCAATCAGTCATCAGGACTTGATTCTATTGAGAATATGAGAATAGCAGTTTTGGTTTCGGGTGGCGTCGATAGCGCCGTTGTGGTTCACAAGTTGGTGGAAGAGGGCATTCACGACCTGCACCTCTTCTACATCCGCATTGGCATGGACAATGACGAGGGTGATTGCAGCGCCGAGGAGGACATCGAGATGTGCAAGCTCATCGCCACGAGATACCACCTGCCGCTTGAGGTGGTCTCGCTGCACCAGGAATACTGGGACACGGTGATGGAGTACGCCTTGCGCACCGTGCGGGCCGGGCTCACGCCCAACCCCGACATGATGTGCAACCGCATGATTAAGTTTGGCTATTTCGAGCAGCGCTGGGGCAAGGATTTCGACATGACAGCCACCGGCCACTATGCCACGACCGATGTGGTCGACGGCACCAAGTACTTGTGCACCGCAACCGACCCGGTGAAGGACCAAACCGATTTCTTGGCTCAAATCACCTATGACCAGTTGCAACACCTCATGTTCCCCATTGGCGACATGCCCAAGGCCCAGGTGCGCAGCATCGCGCAGCAAGTGCGCATGCCCAACGCCTACCGCAAGGACAGCCAGGGCATCTGCTTCTTGGGGCAAATCAACTATAACGACTTCATTCGCCGCCACTTGGGCGAGCGTAAAGGCCCCATCATCGACATCGAGACAGGGCAAAAGCTGGGCGTACACAATGGCTTCTGGTTCCACACGATAGGGCAGCGCAAAGGCTTGGGCCTCAGTGGCGGCCCGTGGTATGTGGTGAAGAAGAACGTGAGGGACAACGTGGTCTATGTCTCCAACGGCTATGGCACAGCCAAGCAGTATGGCCGTGTGCTGCATCTTGACGAGATGCACTTCATCTCGGGCAACCCCTGGCAAGGGCAAGACGGGTCTGTGGAAATCACGTTCAAGAACCGCCACACGCCAGTCTTCGTGAAAGCCAAGCTCACTCACTTGCGCGACAGCGAGTGGGTGATTGAAAGCGACGAGGACATTCAGGGCATTGCCCCGGGGCAATTTGCGGTCATCTACGACACCAACCGCCACTTGTGCTACGGCAGTGGAGTGATTACCGGCCAGAAAACAGATGAGAAAAGACAAACATAGATATGGAAGATAAAATTGAGTTAAAAGTTTTGGGGATTACCTACAATCCCGTGCAGAGTGGCGCCTACGCCTTGCTGCTGCGCGAGGTGGATGGCCCTTACCGCATTCCCATTGTGGTGGGGGCAAGCGAGGCACAGTCCATTGCCATGAGGCTGGAAAACATCATTCCGCCCCGCCCCATGTCTCACGACCTGATGGTGAGCATGATGCACGCCTTTGGCATCAGGCTGGAAGAGGTGTTCATCCACCAGTTCAACGAGGGGGTGTTCACGAGCGAGCTGCGCCTCGACAACGGGACCCATGAGATTACCCTCGACTCGCGCACCAGCGATGCCATTGCCCTGGCCTTGCGCACCGACGCGCGCATCTACACCACGCCAGAGATCATCAACAAGACCGGCATCGTGATTGAAACCAAGGAAGATGACACCCATGTTGCCCGCAAGCCCCCGAAGAGCTTGCAGGAGATGCCCGTCGAAGAGTTGAAAAAACGCATGGACGAAGCTGTAGAACGAGAGGAATATGAGCGCGCCGCCGAGATTCAAAAACTGATCAAGGCTCGCCAACAGGGCAGTCGCGGGGCATCGCCCCAGAAGCCGAAAGACAATGCTTAACCTCATTGAAATCACATTTCATTAACCATTTAAAATTAATATCGATTATGAAGGATTTGAAATTAAGACTCATTATCATGAACTTTCTGGAGTTCGCCGTATGGGGGGCCTATCTCACCTGCATGGGACAATATCTGGGCAAGGCAGGAATGGGGACGGAAATCTCATGGTTCTATGCTATTCAGGGCATTGTTTCCATTTTCATGCCCACGCTCATGGGCATTGTCGCTGACAAGTGGATTCAGCCACAACGCCTGCTGGGCATCTGCCACCTGCTGGCGGGCGTCAGCATGATAGCCTTGTTCTACATGGGCATGCAAGCCGAAATCCCTAACAAGGCCATGTTTATCACGATATACACGGTCAGTGTGGCATTCTACATGCCCACCATCGCCTTGAGCAACACCGCCGCATTCACGATCTTGAAGGATCACGGGATGGACACCGTGAAAGACTTCCCTCCCATCCGCGTGTTTGGCACCGTGGGGTTCATTGCCACCATGTGGTTTGTGAACTGCGCCACGCTCGACAACGGGCACTTCTTCTTCACGATCGCTCCCAATGCGTTCAAGTTCCAGGCCACCTACATGCAGTTCCTGGTATCGGGCACGCTGGGCATCATCCTGTTTCTCTACTGCTTCACGTTGCCACCCTGCAAGATTGTGCCTAAGCCCCAGCAATCGTTGGCTCAAATGCTGGGCATTGACGCCTTCAAGCTGTTCAAGAGCAAGAAAATGGCGTTGTTTTTCATTTTCTCGGCCTTGTTAGGCATGTCGTTGCAGGTGACCAACGGCTATGCGACGCCATTCATCCAGAGTTTCCAAGGGCAGCCCGAAATGGCCGACACCTTTGCCGCCAACAACGCAACCATGCTCGTCTCGCTCTCACAAATCGCCGAGGCGCTCTGCATCTTGCTCATTCCCTACTTCCTGAAACGCTACGGCATCAAGGTTGTGATGCTCATCGCCATGTTTGCCTGGGTGTTCCGCTTTGGTTTCTTCGGCCTGGGCAACCCGGCCTTCCCAGGGGTGGTGCTGTTCATTCTCTCCTGCGTCGTCTATGGCGTGGCTTTCGACTTCTTCAATGTGTCGGGCGGCCTGTTCGTTGACAAGGAGTGTGCCCCCAGCGTCCGCGCCTCGGGCCAGGGCCTGTTCATGCTCATGACCAATGGCGTCGGCGCCACGATTGGCACGCTGGCAGCAGGAGCCATCATCAACCACTTTTGCCAGTGGAATGAGGCAGGTTTCCTCATGGGCGACTGGCGGAGCGCGTGGTTTGTCTTTGCCGGCTTTGCCCTGGTTGTCGCCATCGCTTTTATGGTCTTGTTCAAGTATAAGCATATTCCCGAAACCGGGAAAAACTAACCAGCATGGCAGCATGCATCGCTTCTACAGTCCCGATATCGCCCTCACGCTGACCCTTCCAGAGGAAGAGTCAAGGCACTGCGTGCGTGTGCTGCGCTTGGCCGAGGGCGACGAGATAGAAGTGGTTGACGGCCGCGGCAACCTCCACACTTGCCGCGTGGCCCTGGCTCATGCCAAGCATTGCAAGGTGGAAATCGCGGGCACGAAACACGCGCCGCCACACTGGGGGCAGCAAATCGTGCTGGCTGTCGCACCCACCAAAAATCTTGACCGCATGGAGGACATGGCCGACCGCGTGACCGAGATGGGCGTCGACCGCATCATTCCCCTCCTGTGCCAGAACAATGAGCGCAAAGTGCTCAAGACCGAGCGACTGCAAAAAATCTTGGTCTCGGCCATGAAGCAATCGCTCAAGGCCACGCTACCTCGGCTTGACGAGATGACCCCGTTTAAGCAGCTGATGGCCATGCCATTCAAGGGGAATCGGTTTATAGCCTACACCGACCCCATGCTGCCAAGAGAACGGCGCAAGACACTGGCACAAGCCTATGAGCCCGGCACTGACACGATGCTCGCCATCGGGCCAGAGGGCGATTTCAGCCCCAGTGAAATCGAGGCGGCCTTGGAGGCTGGCTTTATTCCCGTGTCGCTTGGCCAAAGCCGATTGCGCACCGAGACGGCCGCCATGTACGCAGTCGCCATCTGCCATGCGATTGAGCAAAGCAAAGGCACACTTTCATTCCCAAAAACTCAACATGAAGAAATAAAATGATCAAACAACTCCTGTCATCGCCCAGCGGCAATTTTTTCCTGCTCGCAGGCCCTTGTGTGATTGAGGGCGAACACATGGCGCTCGAAATTGCCGAGAAGGCGCTGGAAATTACCAACCGCCTGGGCATCCCCTATGCGTTCAAGGGCAGCTACCGCAAAGCCAATCGCTCGCGCATTGACAGTTTCATGGGCATCGGCGACGAGAAAGCCCTCAAGATTTTGCGCAAGGTGGGCGAAACTTTCCACATTCCCACAGTGACCGATATTCACGTTCCCAGCGAGGCCGCCACAGCAGCCGAATTTGTCGACATCTTGCAAATTCCGGCGTTTTTGTGCCGACAAACCGACTTGCTGGTGGCCGCCGCTCAAACGGGGAAGATGGTGAATGTGAAGAAAGGCCAGTTTCTCTCGCCCGAGGCCATGCAATTTGCCGTGCAAAAGGTGCGTGACGCAGGAAACGACGAAGTGACCATCACCGAGCGAGGCACTTCTTTTGGCTATCAGGACTTGGTTGTGGACTACCGCGGCATCCCCGTGATGCGCAAGTACGCTCCCGTTGTTGTCGACGCTACCCACTCGCTGCAGCAACCCAATCAAAGCAAGGGTGTCACTGGCGGCCGCCCCGACCTCATCGAGACGATTGCGCGTGCCGCGGTTGCCACGGGAGCCGACGGACTGTTTCTGGAAACCCATCAAAATCCCTCCATGGCCAAGAGCGACGGAGCCAACATGCTGCACCTCGACCTTTTGGAGGGGCTGCTCACCCGGCTCACCCGGCTTCGCATGGCTATAAACGAAATTAACCAACAGTAACACGATAATGACAATGAAGAATTTAAAGCATCTCATTCTCTTGCTGAGCGTCGTTGTGGGCACAATGACCCAAGTGGCTCAAGCCAACGAGAAAGACGACACGCTAAGACAAAAAATCAACACGGCTGTCATGAAAGTCTACGATGAGGCATTAGAAAAGACCCCCGAAGACTCCCCCAGCCGCTTCGCGCGCGCTATGCAGCACTACTACAACGATGAGTACAAGGAGGCACTTGCCGACGTGAACATTGTGCTGGAACAGGCACCCGAGAGCGACAACGGACAGCGCTATGACGCATTCATCCTGCGTGCGAAACTCTACGACTTGCAGAAGGACTATATCGCCGAGCAGGCCGACTTGCAGCAAGCGCTGAACATCAGCTCAACGAGCAGGGCTGGCGTGGACATGGCTGCAAAACTGGGCATCAAGGTGGGTGACCTCGATGCTGCCGAGCGCAACTACAATGCCATCTTGCGCCAAGACCCCATGAACATCGACGCCCTCTATGGCCTGGCGCTGGTCGAGGTGAAACGCAACAACAGCACGAAAGCCCTGGAATATGTCGATCAAGCGGTCAAGCTGAACCCCAACGAGCAATTAGCCTACATGAACCGCTCCGATATTTACGGCCAGTTGAATTCCTACGACAATGCCGCACAAGATTTGATCCTGGCCACCACGGTGGGCAAAACCGCTACCACTCCCATCAGCAAACTGGTGGAAATGAGCGACTACCACTTCGACCCGGTGATGAACGCGCTGCAACGCTCAATCGATGCCGCTCCGCGCAGCGGAATGCTCTACTACATGCGAGCCAGCATCGCCATGCGCCATTTTCGCTACGGGCAGGCCATCAAGTGCTACAAGACCATCATCGCCAACCAGCTCTACGAAGACGAGGGCATCTACTACAATGCCGCATTGTGCCAATTCAACTTGCAGCAATACGGCGATGCGCTGGCCAATGTCAACAAGGCGCTCGAGCTCAAGGGCGACAACCCCGATAGCTATGTGCTCAAAGCGCGCATCGTGCGCTACATGGACGATGGCAAAAAAATTGACGAAGCCCTGCAAGTGCTCCAGCAAGGCGAGAAGCTGAAGCCCAACTACACCCCCAACTTGCTTTGCCAGGCTCGTTTCCTCAACGCTCAAAACAAGAAAGAGGAAGCCATCAAGGTACTCAGCCAGATTCTGACTGCCGAGCCCAAAAACAATGAGGCCTTGCTCATGAGGGGATTCATCTACAAGTATCGCTTGAACCGCCCAGAGCCGGCCATGGCCGACTTTGGCAGGATGATGGCAGGCGGAAACGACATGGGCAGCCTGCATGGCTTTGCGCTCCACGAGTTGGGACGCGACGACGAGGCTCGCCAGTGGGCGATGAAAATCATTCGCGACAACATCCTTCCTGGCGGCGAGGCCTATTTCTACGCCTCGGCATTGCTCAGCGACATTGACGTGAACGACCCGCAAGCGCTCAAGTATCTTGAGAGCGCCTTAGCCAACGGCTACGGAAGCCTGTTTGAAGTCATGACGAATGTAGAGCCCTATGTGAATCTGAAACTTGTGCGCCGAAACCGCAATTTCAACACCGTTATCGGCCACTATGCCGACAATTTCAAGGAAAAAGAATAGCGTGCCCTCAAACGCCCTGCATCGCTTCACCGCCAAGCATGATTTCGGGCAAGAAACAGAATAATCTCCTGAAATTGAAAATCAGGAGATTTTTTTACCCTTTTTGCTTGCAAAGCTCGAAATTTTCTCCTACCTTTGCAAAACCATTAACGGTAACGGGCGTTTAGCTCAGCTGGTTCAGAG
>CABTZK010000016.1 GCA_902489275.1 uncultured Porphyromonadaceae bacterium | reverse complement strand
TTGTCCCCTCTGTTGTTATTTGATACGGTGGATTTCCTATAATAGCGTCTACAAGATAAGTGTGGAGAATAGAATGGTTGAATAAACGTTAAATCTATATGACGATGACTATAAATCGAATAATGAGTTATGATTGAGAAATTCAAAACCGCCCTTGTCCAGAACAATATGGCAGCCAATACCGTCACGGCTTATCTCTATGCCGTGAACGACTATTTAACAAAGTACAAAATGATTAACAAGAAGAACCTGCTGCTCTACAAGATGGAGTTGATAGAGCACTTCAAGCCAAAAACTGCGAATCTCCGCATTCAAGCACTCAATAAGTACTTGGAATTTATTGGCAAAGAGTATCTGCGCCTGAAATCAGTAAAGGTACAGCAACGCACCTATTTAGAGAACGTTATCAGCCAAGCTGACTATCTCTTTTTTAAGAACAAACTCAAACGGGAGGAAAACAAGATGTGGTATTTCGTGGTTCGATTCCTTGCTGCCACAGGGGCTCGTGTCAGTGAACTGGTGCAGTTCAAAGTAGAACATGTACAGATTGGGCATTTCGACATTTATACCAAGTGCGGGAAAGTGAGAAGGCTATTTGTCCCTAAAAAACTGCGAGACGAGGCTATGGCTTGGTTTGAAACGGAGGGAATGGCATCGGGCTATATTTTCCTTAATTGCAGAGGCGATCGCATTACGACACGCGGCATAGCCCTGCAGCTTAAAATCCTCGCCAGGCGGCACGGGCTGAATCCGAGAGTGGTTTACCCTCACTCGTTCCGTCACCGCTATGCCAAGAACTTCCTTGAGGCGTATAACGATATTTCCCTGCTCGCTGACTTGATGGGGCATGAGAGCATCGAGACCACGCGAATCTACCTTCGTCGAACTGCATCGGAACAACAAAATATCGTAGATAAAGTAATCACGTGGTGATGATATTGATATACCTGAAATAGGCATAGACCTAATTATGATTTGTTATGATTATGATCAGATGGAGGGGTGGATGAGGTTTTTTTATGAGGGTGGTTGGATGGGGGAATGAAGAATTTTGTGTAATTTTGCAGCCGATTTAATGGCACTTTTCGAGAAAAATGGAAATCACACAAACACGAAATGTCCGCAACCTGACGAAGCGATACTTGAGTTTTGTGGTTGCACTGCTGGTTATTGCGTTTGGCACCTCACTTTCAATCAGGGCCAACCTGGGGAGCTCGCCCATCTCCTGCCCGCCCTACGTGCTCAGTTGCATTCCGGGCATGCCCCTCAGCATGGGGATGCTCACCATTGTGATGCACGTGTTCTTTATCACCGCGCAAATCGCGCTGCTGCGCAAGGATTTCGAGAAAATGCAGCTGCTCCAAATCCTGGTGAGTTTCCTCTTTGGCGCTTTCACCGACCTGACCATGTGGATTACCGGGTTCATGCAAATCATGGATAACTCGGCGCTGGGCTACCTGCTGCGGTTGCTCGAACTGCTTGCCGGTGGCGCGATTCTGGCCTACGGCATCGCCTTTGAGGTGAAGTGTGACGTGCTCATGCTGGCTGGCGAGGGCTTCCCGGTGGCTATCTCGAAAGTTGTGAAGCGTGATTTTGGCAAGGTGAAGATGTGCAGTGACACGGGGCTGGTGCTGGTGGGTATCGTGTTCATGCTTGCCAACTTTGGCCGTTGGGACTGGGAGCTCGTGGGTGCGGGCACGCTCATCTCAATGTTCTACGTGGGCTACATGGTGCGCCAGTTCAGCCCTCACTTTGGCTGGCTGCTGCGCTACTTTGAAAACGGCGCAATTGTCCCCTACCTCAAAATCAACCTCAAATCATGGCATTAGCACTGAGTCGCTCTTCCAAACTGTGGGGCTACACCTTAGCGGTCATCGGCTCGGCCTGCTACGGCCTGAACCCGCTTTTTGCGCTGCCGCTCTACGAGACGGGGCTGGATCCCATCTCGGTGCTCCTCTACCGCTATCTTCTCACTGTGGTGATGCTGGGCGGGGTCATGCTCGCCACCCACGAGCCGTTCGGCGTCTCGCGCAAGCAGCTGTTGCTATCGGCGTGCATGGGTCTTTTCTTTGCCGGCTCGTCGATTTCGCTATTCTACAGTTTCAAGTTCATGGATGCCGGCATTGCCTCGGTCATTCTGTTCACCTATCCCATGATGGTGGTCATCCTGTCGTGGCTCGTGTTTCACGAGAAGATGAGCAAGGTGGCCCTGGCGTGCATCGCCGTCGCTTTCGCGGGCATCTGCTGCCTGCATCAGCCGTCGGGTGGCGACAGCACATCGGCCGGCGTGGTTTTGGCCTTTGTCTCGGGGTTGACCTACGCCATTTATCTTGTGGGCGTGAACCGCAGTGTGCTGCACAACATGTCGGCCATGGCGCTCACGCTCTACGCCTCGCTCACGGGTGTGCTTGTGTTCATCGCCATCGCTGCCTTGGGCGACGGCGGCATCGACCCTGTGCCTTGTGCCTCGGCATGGCTCAACGTGACAGGTTTGGCGCTCTTTCCCACGCTCATCTCGCTATCGTTTGTCACGCGCTCCATTCACATCATTGGCAGCACGCCAGCCTCCATCATTGGGGCGCTCGAACCCATCACCGCCCTGGCCGTCTCGCTGCTCGTGTTTGGCGGCATGATCACTCCCCTGAATTGGTTAGGGTTTGCGCTCGTGCTTGGCGCGGTGTGCCTGATGGTGTGGAAAAATCACTAAATGTTCTTGCTTGCTCACTTGACCGCTAAGTTGGCGGTATAGTCTCGCCAGCGGTCGATGAGAGCCTGCATGTCGCCAGGGAGCTCGCTGTCAAAGTTCATGGGCTGCCCCGTGACGGGGTGAATGAAGCCTAACGTCTTGGCATGGAGCGCCTGCCGGGGGCAGAGTGCAAAGCAGTTGACAATGAACTGGCGGTAGCTCCCCGATGTGTTGCCGCGCAGAATCTTGTCGCCGCCATAGCGCTCGTCGTTGAAGAGCGGGTGGCCGATGTGGCGCATGTGCACCCGTATTTGATGCGTGCGCCCCGTTTCTAACTGGCAGCGCACCACAGCCACGTGAGCCATGTTCTCGATGGTGTGATAGTGGGTCACGGCATGCTTGCCCATGTCGCCATCGGGGTAGACACACATCAGCAGGCGGTCACGCAGGCTTCGCCCGATATTGCCCACAATGGTGCCATCGGTGTCTTTCATTTGCCCCCACACGACAGCAATGTACTGCCGCTTCGTGGTCTTGTTGTAGAATTGCAGCCCCAGCGAAGTCTTGGCGCGCGGTGTTTTGGCCACCACAAGCAATCCCGACGTGTTTTTGTCGATGCGGTGCACCAGCCCCATTCTCGGGTCGGTCACGTCATAATTCGGGTCATCCTTCAAGTGCCATGCCAGCGCATTGACCAGTGTGCCGTCGTAGTTGCCATGCCCTGGGTGCACACACATGCCCGCCGGCTTGTTGACCACCAACAACTCATGGTCCTCATAGACGATGTTGAGCGGAATATCCTGTGCCACAATCTCATTCTCGTAGCGGGGGCGGTCCATCACAATGGTGATGATTTCTCCTGGGTGCACACGATAGTTGCTTTTCACCGGGTGGCTGTTTACGCGGATGCAGCCCGCCTCGGCGGCATGCTGTATGCGGTTGCGCGAGGTGCCCTTGATGCGCTCGACCAGATACTTGTCGATGCGCAGCAGCACTTGCCCTTTCTCGACCTCGTAGCGATAATGCTCCCAATAGTCGCGTCCATTCTCGCTGAAATCGGGATCGCTGAAGTCGCCCTGGATTCCAAGTTCCTGGGCATCGGGGAATGGGTCGCTGGAGAGGTTGAGCTTGTCGGTCATCATCACGCGATCAGTACACAATGTGGGGAGCATTGTCGATGCTGTCTTGCTCCAGCTTGATCACTCCTTGCTTGATTTGCTGCTGGATGAGCGAGTCGCGCGTGGCCTGCCCGATAGGGTCATACTCCATGATGTCCATGTGGCCATCGCCAATCGAAAGCACGATCTGGGCATTGACGGCAGCCTTAGTGCCAGCAGCCACCTTGTGGCCATTGACCGAAACTTGGAGAATCAGCCCCGCCTTGTCGCTCGGGATGGTATCGGTTGACACATTCTTGAATCCCAGCGACTTGAGCAGTGTCACGCCATTGGCGCCAGCCATCTCGGTGAGTTCCTTGGGCAGCGCCACCTTGGGCGGAGACATCATGTTCATCGTTAAATGAACCGTGCGGATCGACTTCACCTGCGACAGGGGCACTGGCAACTGGTCAATCACGATGCCGGGCTTGAAATCCTCGTTGTAAACCGAGTCAATCTCGTAGTGGAGACCCACATCGTCAAGGATACTCATGGCTTGCTCAATGGACTTGTAGCGCACGTCGGGTACTTTAACCTGCTGGCCATGGGCGGTGAACACATCAAGCAGCATGAGCAAACTGTAGCAACCGGCACAGAAAACAAGGATCGCCAGCATCAAGTTGGCGAGTAGCGAATGCCGCGTCATGAATGTCTTAAACGGATTATCTTTCACAAGTTTACATCTATTTTAGAACGCAAAGGTAGTGATTCCGTGCCTTTTTGCCAAAAAACTCCTTATTTTTTTGCGAACCGCGTAGATTCTACACAAAAATGCAACTACGTCTTCAAAGATAGGAAAAATTCTTCTTTCGGAGATTTGAAGTTGTGTTTTTTCTTGGTCTTTCATTGATTTAATATTGTGTTTTTTCTCATCGTCAAAGTCGTTAAAGTCGGCCTCTTTTGGTATATATTGCCTGTAGAGCTTGTTGGTGTTCTCAAAAGATGGCAGAGTCAAGTATCCCAAAAAGCTACTGATGCCGAAAAGAGCGTTTTTAGTGGTCTTATTGGGGTGTTTTATCAATTTTTATGGAATAAAGTGATAGAAAAACTAAACTTTTGTACTACTTTTGTAGACAAGCTATTAAGAGAGACCATCAATAATAAACAACAAGATGAAAGGACACATTATCACAATCAGCATCGCGTGCACGACCTTGATGCTCGCCGCCAACAGCTGCGAGCTGGCTCAATGGGCAGTGACGTCTGACCCGTCGGCAAGCAACAAGACCAAGGGTACCGTTGTGGGCGCTACCAGCGGCGCTCAATTGGGCGCGTGGGTTGGGGGCATGATCGGCAGCTGGGACAAATACAATCAAAACACCCTCTTGGGCGCTGCCATCGGGGCTGTTGCAGGCGCTGCCGCGGGCAACGTGGTGGGTAGCGGCATGGACAAGAAGCAAGGGGTTGTGCATGGGGGCTCGACCGTTGCGCCCGGCGACGAGCGCGGCCTCGGCGAGAACGACTACCGCTACGCCAACGGCTATTCCTGCTCCCGCGACAACCTGCTCTACTTCAAGGGCGGCAAGACGAAATTGACAGGCGCTGCCAAGCGCCAACTCGACCAAGTGGCGGCGCGACTGCGCAACGACCGCGCGATAGGTGCCGAAATCTACGGGCACACCGATGACTCGGGGAGCTACAGCGAGCGTCGGCGCGTGAGCGTGGAGCGCGCCAACCAAGTGGCCAACTACCTTCGTCGCCGCGGCGTGGCACTCGACCAAATCTACGCGCGGGGCTGTGCCGACCAATACCCCATAGCAAGCAACCGCACAAAAGAAGGCCGCAAGCGAAACAACCGTGTGGAAATCCTGATCACGCGCGGCACCCCCAGCCCAACGGGCAACACATGGCAATACTAACCGCGCACTTGCGGATGTGGAATGGTTTTTATAACTTTGCGGCGCAAACTGTCTTATTATGGAACACAAGGAATTGGTCGACAACATCTCCCGAAAATTAGGGCGCAGCAAGGGCGACGTGGACAAACTCATTGACTCGCTGACCGATGTGCTCAAGACGCGCTGTGGCGAACTCGACAGCGTGGCGATTCCGGGGTTTGGCACCTTTGAGGGTAAAAAGAAGAATGAGCGAGTGATGACCAATCCGAGCAACGGGCGGCGCATGCTCGTGCCGCCAAAAATCACCCTGGGCTTCAAGGTGAGCAATGTGTTGAAAACGAGACTGAAAAACACACTCAACAGTTAATTGCACACGATGAACAACAAAATCACTTTTCCCGAGCTTGTGGACATGATGGCCAGCAAAGCCAGCACGACCAAGCGTGTTGCCGAGCTGTTTCTCAAGGAGCTTTTCGCAACGGTCACACAAGCGCTCACCGAGGGGCAAAACGTGAAAATCAAAGGCATCGGCACCTTTAAGCTCATCCCCGTCAACGCACGGAGAAGCGTTGACGTGAACACTGGCGAAAGCATTGAAATCCCCAAGCACAAGAAGCTCATCTTCGTTCCCGACAAGGCCATGGCCGATGCCGTGAACCTGCCATTTGCCCAGTTTGAGACCGAAATGCTTGACGAGCACGTGACCAACGAGCAGCTCGCCGCTATCGATACCGCTGCCAGCAACCAGCCGGCCAGTGCCGATGCAGCCCCAGGGCGCTCCACCGAAGAAGTTTCAACCGCCCCCGCCAGGCGTGAGACCACCGAAGCACTTGACGACCTTGACAACGACGAAGACAACGACGAAGACAACGACGAAGACAACGACGAAGACAACGACGAAGACAACGAGGACAACGAGGACGATGAGATGATGGCTGCCATCCAGGCGCTCATGGACGTGAAGCCAGGCGACAGCCCTATCCCTGTGGCAACCGGCGACCAGCAACCTGCCGCCAGCGAGCTCTCTGAAAACGGTGAAGCTGGCACAGAGGCCGAAGAGGTTGCAGCCCCCCAAGAGCAGCCCCCAGCATTTGTCGCGCCAGCCAGCGTGGACGAGAAAGCGGAAAGCGCCAGCGAACAACCCGCAGCCGCCAGCCAAGAGCAACCGGCCAGCAGCACCAGCGAGACCACTCCACTGGAGATGAGCGAGTTCAAGGTGATGAGTGAAAAGGAAAAGCGCAAAATCGCCCACCGCTTCTTCCTTGAAGGCTTTGTCATTGGCGTAGTCACAACCCTGCTCGTGACCTTGGTGAGCTACCGCTTGTGGATGATGAAAGCCAGCACCCAGCACGACAAAGCCGCTCCAAAAGTGGAGCAAGCCGCAAGCCCGACACCTCCCTCAACCTCCAGCAGCCAGCGGCACGCGCAACCCGCCACGGCCCCCCGTGGGCCTGCCGCAACGGCCCAGCAACCCGCAACACAGCCTGCCCCCCCTGCCGAGCCAAATCATGCCGCCGCCAAGCCAACGGCAGCCACAAAGCCGGTGATTGACGTGATTAAGCCCTCGACAACGCTCAACAAGCTGGGGCGCAAGCACTACGGCAAGAATGTGTTTTGGGTCTATATCTACGAGGAAAACAAGGATAAAATCAAAAATCCCAACAACATCCCTCTTGGCACACGCCTTGTGATTCCCCCTGCCGAGAAATACGGCATCGACAAGGACGACCCCGCCAGCGTGGCCAAAGCCAAGAAGAAACAAGCCGAGCTTTACCAACAGGCTTCCTAAAAAGCACCAACGACTTTGATTGATAATACCTTATCAACAAAGCCGTTTCCTTTATTTATCTAAAAAACGACAAAGATTTAACATTTCTAACTTAAATAAGCAAAATATAACTACTATAATGATTCACAATAGGGGGCAATGCTATAATTTTGCATCACTCTATTTTGAGCAACTATAGAAACAGATTATTAACAACAAAAACAATAAAAGATTTCTACAATGGGAGAATCGGTCAATATCAGAGAATTAAACGACCTGATTGCAAGTAAAAGTAATTTTGTGAACTTGATTACACAAGGCATGGACCAAACCATCGTGGGGCAGAAACACCTTGTGGACTCATTGCTCATCGCACTTTTAGCCAATGGGCACGTGTTGCTTGAGGGTGTCCCAGGATTAGCCAAGACGTTGGCTATTAAAACGCTGGCCTCGGTCATCGACGCCAAGTATAGCCGCATCCAGTTCACCCCCGACTTGCTGCCAGCCGATGTCATCGGCACCATGGTCTACAGCATCAGGAAAGAGCAATTTGAGGTAAAGAAAGGGCCTGTGTTTGCCAATTTTGTCCTGGCCGACGAAATCAACCGCGCCCCGGCCAAGGTGCAGAGCGCATTGCTTGAGGCCATGCAGGAGCGCCAAGTGACCATCGGCGAGAGCACCTACCGCCTTGACGACCCCTTCTTGGTGCTGGCCACCCAAAATCCCATTGAGCAAGAAGGCACCTATCCCCTGCCCGAGGCTCAAGTCGACCGTTTCTTGATGAAAGTGGTGATTGGCTACCCCAATAAAGAGGAAGAGAAACAAATCATCCGCATGAACATCAACAACGAGAAGCCCCACGTGCAGCCCTTGGTCACTCCGCGCGAGATTGTGGAGACCCGCGACGTGGTGGGCAAGATTTACATCGACGAGAAGATTGAGCGCTACATCGTGGACATCGTGTTTGCCACCCGCTTTCCCGCAGACTACCGCCTGGGCGAGCTCAAGAGCATCATCTCCTTTGGCTCATCGCCGCGCGCCAGCATCAGCATGGCGCTGGCCGCCCGTGCCTACGCTTTCCTGCATGGCCGTGGCTACGTGATTCCCGAGGACGTGCGCGCCGTTTGCCACGATGTGATGCGCCACCGCCTGGGCTTGAGCTACGAGGCCGAGGCCAACAACATCACCAGCGACGAGGTCATCAGCCAAATCCTCAACAAGGTTGCAGTTCCCTAAAGTTGGCAGGACGATGGACTCGAGCGAACTATTAAAGAAAGTCAGGAAAATCGAGATAAAGGCCAAAGGGCTGTCTCAAAACATCTTCGCCGGAGAGTACCACTCGGCCTTCAAGGGGCGTGGGATGACCTTCAGCGAGGTGCGCGAGTACCAGTATGGCGACGACGTGCGCGATATTGACTGGAATGTGACCGCACGCTACAACCACCCTTACGTTAAAATCTACGAGGAAGAGCGCGAGCTCACCGTGCTGCTCATGGTCGATGTGAGCAGCAGCAAGAACTTTGGCGCCGTGGGCGAGCCGAAGCGCGAGATGATGACCCAAGTCGCTGCCACGCTGGCATTCTCGGCCATTGAGAACAACGACAAGGTGGGCGTGATTTTCTTTAGCGACAAGATTGAGAAATTCATTCCTCCCAAGAAAGGCCGCAAGCACATTCTGCTCGTGATCAGCCAGCTGCTTGACTTCACCCCCTCGAACAGGGGCACTGACATCGACACGGCGCTGCAATTCCTCACCAACGCGCTCAAGAAACGCTGCACCACGTTCCTGATCAGTGACTTCATCGACGAGCACGACTACCACAAGTCCATGTCGATTGCCAGCAGCAAGCACGACCTGATTGGCGTGCAAATCTACGACAAGCGCGAGGCTCAGCTGCCCAATGTGGGGCTCATGCGGGTCTACGATGCCGAGGCTGGCCGTGAGCGCTGGGTGAACACCGGCAGCAAGCGCGTGCGCCAGGCCTACGGCCAGTGGTGGTATCAGCGCCAGCGCTCCATGAGCGAGACGCTGCAACGCAGCCGCGTGGACCTGGTGTCGATTGCCACCAGCGATGACTACGTGAAATCACTGCTCGGCCTTTTCAAGCGCCGTGCCGTGGCGAGATAAAAAAATCATGAATTCCGCATAAACCGAGTGATGGATTACAAAATTAAACATCTCATCTTGAGTGCGTTATTAGCCATTCCCCTGGCGATGGGAGCCACGGGGAAAATGGTGTTGCATGCCAGGATTGACACAGCGGCTATCGTGATGGGGGAAACCACCACCTTGCACCTGGAGATGGCCATGGACAAGGGCGTGAACGGCTACTTTTTGAACGACAAAATCGACACCCTCTGCACGAGGGTTGAAATCAATAGCCGTCCTAAGCCCGACACCATAGACTTGGGCAACAACCGCATCCAAATCAATAAAGACTACTTGATTCAGTCGTTTGACTCGGGCCGATGGGCCATCCCCCCCCTCCTGTATATTGCAGGCCCTGACACCGCGCGCACGAGCGAGAACTTGGCGCTGACGGTCAGCCCTGTGAAAGTGAACGAGCAGGGCGACATCAAGGATTTCGCTCCCCCCGAGGAGCCTCCGCGCCACTTCCTCGACTGGGTGCCCGACTGGGTGCCCAACCTGTGGTGGCTGTGGCTGCTCTTGTTGCTTGCGGCGGTGGCGGCGTGGTATTACCACAAGTACATGCGCAAGGGCAAAAACCCCTTCAAGCACGAGAAGAAACGCCTGCCCCCCTACGAGGAAGCCATGCAGCGCCTGCATGCGCTCAGGGCTCGGCAATTGTGGCAAAACAACCAAGAGAAAGCCTACTACACGGAGCTTACCGACATCTTGCGTGTCTATATCGACCGCCGGCTCAACATCAACGCCGTGGAGATGACATCGAGCCAAATCATCGACTCGCTGCGCCAAAACCCCGACACTAAAGTGGTGAACGACCAGTTGAGCGAAATCCTGGCCGTTGCCGACTTCGTGAAATTTGCCGGACAGCACCCGCTTGCCGACGACAACGAGCGCTCGATGGCACGCGCCGAAAACTTTGTTGAAGCCACCAAGCCCATTGTCGCTGAAGAAGAAGAAGAAGCCCCATCCAAAGAGAAAAAGGAGGTGAGCAAATGATGAATTTAGCGCACCCTGGCTACTTGTGGCTATTTTTGGTCTTTATTCCACTCATCGCTTGGTATGTGCTGCGGGACCACAAGGGACACCCCACGCTGCTCCTCTCCTCCAGCAAGGCCTTTGAGGCGATGGGCACCTCGTGGAAAGTCTATCTCAAGCACTTGATGTTTGTCGTGAGGTTAGCAGCCATCGGCTGCCTGATCATCATCTTGTGCCGCCCACAGCGTTACGACCGCTGGGCAACCAGCGAGGCCGAGGGCACCGACATCGTGCTTGCTGTCGACATCTCGGCCAGCATGCTGTCGAAAGACTTCACCCCCAACCGTCTTGAAGCGGCCAAAGAGGTCGCCAAGAGTTTTGCCACCAAGCGTGTCGACGATGCCATTGGACTGGTCATTTTTGCCGGCGACGGGTTCACCGAAGTGCCCATGACCACCGACAATGCCCTGCTGGTGAACGCCATCTCGCAACTCGACGTTCGCATGCTTGACAGCGACGGCACCGCCATTGGCGATGGCATCGCCACGGCCATCAACCGGATTCGCGGCGGCAAAGCCAAGTCAAAGAGCATCATTCTCATCACCGACGGCACCAACAACACGGGCGTTGTCGCCCCTCTCACCGCCGCCGAGATTGCCCAAAAGGACTCGATTCGCATCTACACCATCGGTGTCGGCACTCACGGCACTGCCCCCACGCCCTATGCCCAAGACTGGGCAGGCAACTTGATTTACAAGCCCATGCCGGTGACCATCGACGAGCCCACGCTGCAAAAGATTGCCAGCATGACGGGCGGCAAATACTTCCGCGCCACCAACAATGGCGTGCTTGACGGGGTGTTTAAAGAAATTGACCAATTGGAAAAAACGAAAATAGACGTGCGGAATTTCAGCAACACGCAAGACCACTACATGCCCTGGGCATGGCTTCTGCTGGCGCTGGTGCTGCTCGACTTCACCGTGAGATACACCATGCTCCGGCGCATCCCATAGGCTTGGTTTTCCATCACTGGCTGTAATTAAAAAAAACGTAAGGACTCAAACGATGTTTAGTTTTGCCCAACCACAATATCTCTACTTGCTGCTATTGCTTCCGCTCATAGCAGCCCTCTACTGGCTCGCGCGCCACGCCAGAGCAAAAAAAATAGCCCGTTTCGGGCGGCCGGCAGTGGTGAGTGGCCTCATGCCCGACGCGTCGCGCTACAAGCCCTGGATGAAACTGACGCTGCAACTGCTCCTGCTGGCGTGCATCGTCATCATGCTGGCGCGCCCACGCGCAGGCGCCAGGCAGGTATCGAGCACCGTGCACGGTGTGGAGGTGATGCTCTGCCTTGATGTGTCGAACTCGATGAATGCGGCGGCCGACGACAACATGCAAGACATCAGCCGCCTGCAGCGCTCCAAGCTGATGCTTGAGAAACTCATCGACAGGCTGCAAGGCAACAAGGTGGGACTCATCGTGTTTGCAGGCAATGCCTACATGCAAATGCCGCTCACGGCCGACGCGCAAAGCGCCAAGATGTATCTCAACGACATCAGCACCAGCATGGCACCTACCCAGGGCACGGCCATTGGCACCGCCATCGCAATGGCGCAGGGGGCTTTTTCTAAAAACCCCAAGACCCAGAAGTGCATCATTCTCATCACCGATGGCGAGAACTTTGAGGATGATGCCGAGAAGGCCGCTGACGAGGCGCACAGCAACGGCATCATGGTCGACGTGGTGGGCATCGGCTCCACAGGCGGCTCACCGATTCCCATGGGGAACGGCCAGTACATGACCGACGAGCGCGGGCAGCAAGCGGTGAGCAAACTCAACGAGGAGGAGGCGCAAAAGATTGCCAAGGCTGGCCGCGGAATCTACGTGAGCGGTGCCTCCAACGACGCTGCCGACGCCCTTCACGACTCGCTGCAAAAGCTGTCGAAGAGCGACTTAGGGTCCTACTCCTACTCCTTGCAAGACGAGCAATTCCCTGTATTCGCCTGGCTGGCCTTGCTGCTCATCATGGCCGAGCTGCTGTTGACAAACCGCAAGAACCCATTCTTGAAAAAGTATAGTTTCTTTACCAAAGACAAGAAGAAAGATGAAACTGAAAACGCTCAATAGATTTGTTGCCCTGCTTTGCGCGAGTGCGCTATTTTCAATGACTGCCCTTGCCGCTGCAAGCCCAGGCGTGAAAACGACTAAGCAAGAGCGCAACTACCTGCGCGCCGGCAACAAGCTCTACAACAGCAAGCAGTACAGCGAGGCCGAGGTGGAATACCGCAAGGCGCTGCAAGCCAACCCCCAATCGCCCTACGCGCAATTCAACTTGGCGAGTGCCCTGCTGCGTCAAGGCAGCGGCGGCCAGCAACCCGCTGCCGGCAAACAACAGCAACAGCAACCAGGCAGCCAGCAGCAAAATGAAGCCGTGCAGCTGCTCACAGACTTAGCCGAGCATTGCCCGGTGAATAGCATCGCCAGCAAGGCGCGCTATGACTTGGGCAACTTGGCCTACAAGCAACAGCAATACCAGCAAGCGGTAGAGATGTACAAGGACGCGCTGCGCAAGAATCCCCACTACGAGGAGGCTCGCTACAACCTGCGCATGGCCCAGCTGAAACTCAAGCAACAGCAGCAGCAAAACAAGAACGACAAGAACCAGAACAAAAACAAGAACCAAGACAAAAATAAAGATCAAGACAAAGACAAGGATAAGAATCAAAACAAGAAGCAGAACCAGGATAAGAACCAGAACAGGCCCCACCAAGAGCAGCAAGGCGGCATGAGCAAGGAAAACATGGAGCAAGTGCTTCGCACCATGCAAAACCAGGAAAATGCCACTCGCCAGCGCGCAAGGCAGCGCAAGGCGCAATTGCAGCAAGGCGAGCGCCTGCGCACGCAACACAAATGGTAACTCACAAGCATGAAGAAAATGAGCAATCGCATATTGACCCTGCTGATCGCCCTATCAACAGCCCTCATGGGGCACGCGCAATCGCTGCGCTACGTGCAGGGCGGCAGCATGGGCAGCAACAAGTTTCAAATCGTGTATGAGCTCACGGGGGCCAAGGGCACCCCGAGCAGCATCACTCCCCCCGCGGCCGAGGGCGCCAAGTGCATCTATTCCAGTGGCGCGCAAAAGATTGGCGAGAGTTCATCGGTCGTGATCATCAATGGCAAGATGGTAGAGAACAGCAGTGGCGGCACCTATCGCTACACGCTCACCTACAAGGCCGACAAGGCCGGCCGCATCAACATAGGCCCGGCGTCGGTGCAAGTGGGCGGCAAGAGGGTGACAGCCCCAGGATTCCACATCGGGGTGCATGGGAGCGTGCCGCAAGGGCCATCGGCAGCCCAGCAAGTGCAGCGGCTGCAGGGCGGCCCAGTGAGCTTGAGCAACCCGTTCTCGCAGACGGCCGACAAACCCATCAGCAGCAAAGACCTCTACGTGCGCATCGAGATGTCGAAATCCAAAGTCTACGAGCAGCAAGCCGTGGTGTGCACCATCAAGCTCTACACCAAGTTCCCCATCCGCCCCGAGATCATTCCCTTGAAGCAGCCCTCGTTCACGGGCTTCCTCATCGAGGAAATCAAGGATGCCGCCCAAGTGAATGTTGAAAACGTGGGAGGGCAGAACTACTACACGGCCGTGCTCAAGAAGTGCATCTTGTACCCGCAAAAATCGGGCGCGCTCACCATCAACTCGGGCGAGTTTGACATCACACCCGTGCAACGCGATATTTACGTTGGGCTGAACAGCGCCATTGCCGTGCCGCACGACACCAAGCTGCGCGTGAAGTCGAACGCTGCCAGCGTCCACATCCTGCCCCTGCCCTCGCCTCGCCCAGCCGGCTTCACAGGCGCTGTGGGCAATTTCCACGTGCAGACGCGAATCACGCCTGGCGAGCTGAAAACCTACGCCCCCGCCAAATTGACCTACACCATCACGGGCAGCGGCAACATCAAGTACATCAAAGCGCCAAGTGTCGCTTTCCCCAGCGAATTTGACACCTACGACCCGCAAAACGTCATCAACACCAGCGCCGAGGGCAACGATGTGCATGGCGTGGTCACGTTCACCTACCAGTTTATCCCGCAAAATGTGGGAAAATTCAAGATTCCAGCCAGCGAATTTGTCTACTTCAACCCCTCCGCGGGCCAATACGAGACCATCAAGCTGCCCGAGCAAACACTCGACGTGAAAAAGGGAGCAGGCAAGCCCTCAAGCCACTACAAGGACATGAAAGGCCGCATGACCGACATCAACAAGCTTAAAACGGGTGACTTGAACCTGTCAAAACACCACACTTTCTATCTCGACACATGGAGCTACTGGATGTGGATTCTCGTTCCGCTACTGGCCTTCATCGGGATTCTCGTGTACTACCGCAAGCTGATCAAGGAACGCTCCAACGAGCAGCTCATGCGCACGAAGCGCGCGAGCAAAGTAGCCCAGAAACGGCTCAAGCGCGCCAAGCGATACCTGGCTGCCAAGGACACGAACGCGTTCTATGCCGAAGTGCTCACCGCCACGTGGGGGTACTTGAGCGACAAGCTGTCGATTCCCGTGTCGGAACTGAGCAAGGACAACATCGACAGCGAACTGGGTCAGTATGGCATCGACGAGCAACTGCGGGGTGAAACCCGTGCCTTGCTCGACAAGTGCGAGTTTGCGCAATATGCCCCCGAGCTGGCCAACAGCGACATGGGCTCAGTATTTCAAGAGGCAGCCAGCATCATGGACCGTCTTGAACGTGTGAAACGCAAAAAAACAGTTGAACTATGAAACGATACGTCACCCTCCTCATCATCGCGCTGCTTCAATCCCTCGCGGCAGTAGCCAACAGCGATATTGCCAGAGCCGACAGCGCTTACTCCCAAGAGCGCTATCAAGAGGCTTTGCAGCTCTACCAGATCCAAGCCAAGCATAGCGGCACGTCGAGCGACCTCTACTATAACATGGGCAACACCTATTACAGGATGAGAGACCTCACCCACGCCATTCTCTACTACGAGCGCGCCTTGCAACTGAATCCCGGCAACTCCGAGGCTCGTGAGAACCTGAGTTTTGTGCGCGAGAAGGCAAAAATCAGCGAAGACACCGGCGCATCGTTCTTCACCGACTTCATCATGGGCATCGTGGCACAACAATCGAGCAACACATGGGCTACTTGGGCGGTCATCACCTTTATTCTCCTGCTGGGCGCCATCGCCCTCTACGTCTTCGCCACCCGCGTGGTTTTGCGCAAAATCGGCTTCTTTGGGGGCGGCCTGCTCCTCATCGTGTGCGCGCTGTCGCTGTTGAGCGCATTCTACATGCGTGGCATGGCGAGAAACCGCAAGAACGCCATTGTGATGACTCCCAGCGCCAAGCTCAGCGCCGCGCCCCACAGCCCGGTGGGCAAGGAGGAAGCCGGCACACTCAAGGAAGGGCAAAAGATTGCCATCCAAGACTCAGTGACCAACAACGCAAGTGGCCAAAAGGAACTGTGGTACCAGGTGAGAACCGCCGACAACAAAGTGGCATGGATCCTGTCAACCGACATCGAAAAAATATAGCCGCCTGCCACCTCGCATCAAAATTTCAACATCCCCTCACCCTACGACAACATGAATGAACTCTTACAAAGCATCTTGAACGCCGACACGCACGCCCTGCAACTCATCAATGGAGCACACACGAGCTACTTGGACCACGTGATGTGGATGCTTTCCCACGCCTGGTGGTGGACACTCATGGCTATCGCGCTCCTCTACATCGGCTTGCAGAAAGGGTGGAGACAGCTCACCGTCATGCTCCTGGCCATGGGGCTGGTGATTCTCATTGCCGACCAGGTCTCGGCCTCCATCATCAAGCCATGGGTGGCGCGGCTGCGCCCCACCCACAACCCTGCACTGGTCAACGGCATCCACGTGGTGAACGAATACCGTGGCGGGATGTACGGCTTCGTTTCAAGCCATGCCGCCAACCACTTTGGAGTGGCCGCGCTCCTTGGCCTGATGATGAGGAACCGGTGGGTGTGGGTCTCACTCATGCTGTGGTCGACCGTTATCTGCTACAGCCGCTGCTACTTAGGGGTACACTATCCAGGCGACATCTTGTGCGGAGCCCTCTTGGGCTTTGCGGCCAGTGTCCCCGTCTACGCGCTATGGCGCGCCTACGAGCAAAAACGCTTTTCGTGGGAGGCTGGGCACGTGTTCAACAAGCACGACGCGAGGCTGCTGTCCTTGTCCTTTCTTTTCAACTTGTTCCTCATCTTAGCCATAGCCCCTTTTCACCAATTCTAAAGCAAAAAATATTTCTCTAAAATTTTTTATATCGTGGTATTTTAGTTAATTTAGCACCGTAAAAAAAACAAAATATCATCAACACATTATCACTTCGTTATGCAAAAAATCATTTCTTTCAATGAGCTTCGCCGCATCAAAGACAGCTTGCCCGATGGCTCTATGCATGTGATTTCTGACAAATTAAATATCCCGGTAGAATCTGTCCGCAACTACTTTGGCGGCGCCAACTATGACCGAGGCACCAACATGGGCATCCATATCGAGCCCGGCCCCGATGGCGGCTACGTGGTGCTTAACGACACCCAGATTCTCGACATGGCTCAGGAAATCCTCGTGCAATCCAAACAAGGCTGAAAAGGAGCCCCATTGCCTCCTGCTTCCATCTCGCAAAGCCTTACCCCAATTGCTGCGCTCAACAGCGAGGGTGAGTGAGGTGTTGCATCATGACACAGGCGCAACACATCCTGGAAAATGAAAGATATTACCAAGTTCTTGCTGGCTGCCGCAATGCTGGCTGCACCTGCTGCCGCAATGGCCATGCCGGCCGCTGCCCCCCAGGCTCACCATGCCATCGCCAAGCGCGGCCAGGCGCGCATGATGCACGAGATTTTCAAGCACATCTCGGCGGGCAACTACGAGAAAGCCGCCCAACTGCAACAAGAGCTCGACAAGGACATTGCCAAAAGCCGAAACCGCGCAGCCTGCAAAGAGGCGCTTTACCCCCTCTACGACCTGGCGAAAGCCTTGGTGAAAGGCCGCCCGGCCACGGCCAGCGCTCCTGTCGAGCGCGACGTGTGGCAAGCTTTCAACGACGTGCGCGACATCTACGTGCGCGACACGGGTATCGAGCAAGCCAACGCTTTTCTTGCCCACGAGGACATCATGCTCTCGGTCGATCTCATCCACAGCATGATTGAGAAGCAGCTCATTGCCTACACCCAAGCGCAGAACACCGCCGAGGCCTACGAGCGCCTCGTGAGCGTGCTTGCCCCCTCTAACCCGGCCTATTGCGACGCGCAGCGCCAGCTTGCCCGATTAGAATTCAACCGCCTGTGCACATCGGCTGCCGGCTGCCGCAACTACATGCGCCTCTTTCCCGAGTCGCCACTCATCGATCAAGCCAAAGAGAGAACCCAAAAATTTGACTTTCAAGAGGCACAGCGCCAAAACACCCTTGCAGGCTGGCAAAAGTTTATTGAGGACTACCGACTCGTAAAAAACGCCAACGACTACGTGAACCGCGCCAAAGCTGAACTTCGCCAGCTCGAAGAAGCCCAGCTGGCCAACGCCAATGCCACGCTCAAAGCCCTCGACGACTATGCCTCCAGCCACAAGCGCGACCTCGACAACCGCGTGTTCCGCCTCTACGACAACCTCATCAACTTGCCCACCCACAGCTACCGCTACCTGAGCATCAAGCTCGGTTTCAACGGTGTCACTGGCCGTGTCGAGGAAGTTGTGAAAGAGGCCACAGGAAAGGCGTTCACCAACTATTTCGTGTTCAACGACCAAGGGCTGCTCACCGAGGAATACAATGGCCGCTACCAGCAACTGACCCGCTATACCTACGGATTTGACAAAACCAAGGGGTTCTATCCCCTGACCAAAACGGTGGGCCAGGACACCTATCGCTACACCTGCTCCTACCACAGCACCACGGGACGCATCGCCAAGATAACTTGCGACGACGGCACCACCATCAAGTATCGCTTCGACGAGCGGGGACACATCGCAAGCCACACCGAGACCAACGCGCAAGGTAAAACGCGCCAGGCCACCTACAAGAGCGGCAAGATACGCACCGAGCAAACGGGCAGCGTCCTGCTCCTTTTCAACAAATATGACAGCAGCCGCGTGACCGAGATTGACTCCAAAAACGGGCAAACCGTCAACAAGTGGACCTACGACTACCTGCTTGACAGCCAACACCGCTGGACCACCGCCCGGGCAAAGCTCAACGGCACCCTGCGCGTGACCATCACCCGCCACTACCCAAGCGATTAAGCCCTCATCGTGACGCGCGCCTATTACTGGTTCTATAGATGCGAAAAGTTGCAGAAAATCAAAGACGGCAAAAAGATGCGGCAGCCCTAAGCGCGGCTGCCACAGAACACGCCAGCGCCACACCGCCACCAACTTGGCGATATGGCGCCGCTATCTTGTGGCGAGTGAAGCGGGATGACGCAAGAAGCTTTTTACAATTAACAGTTTTTTGGTCGAAACCGTAGGTATATTGTCAATTTATTGCTACCTTTGAGACTTAGTAGTTATTCACATTGACAAAAAACGTGATAATGGAAAACGTAAATATTGCTATCCCGGCTGAATTTGCCGATATTTGTCCCATTGCCGACAAGGATTTTCACAACGAGATGTCGATTTTGGTTGAAGAACCGATGTTCAAGCACATCGTTCGGGTCATGTTGCCCGATTTCAAGTACTCGCAACTCGTGCATGTGCTGCTCAACCTCAACTCCAAGCAGGAATTCCAGCTCAAAATCATGAAGCCTTTTCTGGAAGACATCCTGAAAAAGACCACCACAGCGTTCACCATGAGCGGGCTCGACCAGATTGATATCGAAAGTCCCTACCTGTTCATCACCAACCACCGCGACATCGTGCTTGACTCGGCACAACTGAGCTATAGCCTCATCAAGAACGGCGGCGAGGGCTGCGAGATTGCCATCGGCAACAACCTGCTCATCTATGACTGGATTACCAAACTCGTGCGCCTGAACAAGAGTTTCATCGTGAAACGCAACGTGGGGCGGCTGCAAACGCTCACGGCAGCCATCCAGCTGTCACGCTACATCCATTTTGCGGTGACTCAAAAGAACGTATCGGTGTGGATTGCCCAGCGCGAGGGGCGCTGCAAGGACAGCAACGACCGCACCCAAGAGAGCCTCATGAAGATGCTCACCTACGGGAATCGTGACGTGCCCTTTGTGGAAAGCCTCAAGGAATTGAACATCGCCCCTGTCGCCATCAGCTACGAGTATGACCCCAACGACTACCTCAAGGCCAAGGAGTTCTTGCTCAAGAGCAAGGACCCCAACTTCAAGAAGTCGCCCGAGGACGACCTCATCAGCATGAAGACGGGCATCATGGGCTTCAAGGGGCAGGTGCACTACGCTTTCACGCCCTGCATCAACGAGGCGCTCGACACCATACCCGTGGATCTCGACAAGTTGCTCACCGTGCGCCGCGTGTGCAACATGATTGACCATGCCATCCATGCCAACTACAAGATTTTCAAGACCAACTACATCGCTCACGACTTGCTGTTTGCCAATAAGGACTTTGCCGACAAATACGCCCCCGAGGAGGGCGACGCGTTCCTGACCTACTTGAAGAAGCAAATTGACAAGGTAGGCATCCCCATCACCGAGACCGACCGCTTCTACATGCTCAACCGCATGCTTCAAATGTACTCCAACCCACTCACCAACCAGTTAGAGGCACTCAAGTAACCTTGGGTTGCGCGGCATTGCGGCTATGAGGCTCTATGTGGTTCCATTTTTGGCATTTCTTGTCATCGGCATCGCCATTGACGGGTTCATCTTCAAGAAACTGAAGAACTCATCACGGTGGCCGCGCTGGGCCGCTCCCACCCACCTGGCGCTGGCAGCCATGCTTTGCGTAGTGGCGACAGTCGTGGCAGCCACTCCCCTCAAGCGTGTCGATAACGACACGATGGTGTGCTGCATGTACTTGATCTACGGCTACTATGCGGTCACCATCACCAAGTGGGTCGCGCTGGGCATCTATGCCCTGTCGTGGATAAGACGGCTCAAGCCATGGGCACAAGCCGCCGCGCGCGGGGTCTCGCTGGCTGTGGCGCTGGCACTGGCACTGACCGCTGTCAAGGGGATGCTCGTGACCCCCTACACAAGCGAAGTGAAGGAAGTGAGCATCGAGTTTGCCGACCTCCCGCCGGCATTCGACGGCTACCGCATTGTCCAGTTTAGCGACACGCACCTGGGCTTCTACCGTGGCGACACCACCTTTATCTCGGAGTGTGTCGACAAGATGAATGCCCTGCACCCCGACCTCATCTGCTTCACGGGCGACTTGGTGAGCCGCACCTGGGAAGAGGCCAAGCCGTTTGTCCCCGTGCTAAGTCGCCTGATTGCCCCCGATGGCGTGGTCTCGGAGCGCGGGAACCACGACGAGGGCGACTACTATGACTGGCCCGACTCGCTGCACGTTGGCGACCGGTACCCCCAATTGGCCGCGATTGAGCGCGCCATGGGCTGGGAAGTGCTCGACAACAGCCACAAAATCATCAAGCGCGGGAAAGACGAGCTTGTGGTGATGGGCGTGATCCACCTCTCGCGCGAGCATCCCCCCACCGACGACTATCTTGCCCAGGCCTACCCCACCTATCACGACAAGACATTCAAAATCCTGCTCCAGCACAACCCCAACGAGTGGCGCACGCGCTTCCAGAAACGCGCCCACATCCAGCTGATGCTGGCAGGGCACACCCATGCCCTCCAAATGGCGATCAACTTGTGGGGGCACCGCCTGTCGCCCGCACGATGGCTCTACAAGGAGTGGGGCGGCTTGTATCACGACCGCGCCAGCGACGAGTACCTCTATACCAACATTGGGCTTGGGCAAGTGGGCATTCCGGCACGCATAGGCGACGCCAGGCCCGAAATCACGGTGATCACGCTCAAGCGAAAGCGCTAAGCCCTGAGACAGAACGCCCCCATCGGCCTTGCCACTCATTATTACTGTCAACAACATTTCTAAAAAAACCGCACATCATGGACGACAAATTTTCAACCCTCATCTCCCAGGAACTCAATATTCCCGTCAACCAGGTTGCCGGCACGGTGAGCCTGCTGCTTGACGACAACTCCATCCCCTTCATCAGCCGCTACCGCAAAGAGGCCACAGGAGGGCTCAACGAGATTGAAATCCAGTCAATCGAGGCGCGGCTCAACTACTATCACGAGCTACAAAAGCGCAAGGCCACCATCATCAAGTCGATTGAGGCGCAAGAGCAACTCACCAGCGAGCTCTCGGCGCGCATCATGAACTGCTGGAACGCCAACACCCTCGAAGACATCTACTTGCCGTTCAAGCCCAAGCGCCGCACCCGTGCCGAGACAGCGCGCAACCGCGGCCTGGAACCGCTGGCCAAAATCATCATGGCGCAACACAGCGACCACATTGAGGCGCACGCCGAGAAATTCATCAACGAGGAAGTGAAAGACACCGGCGAGGCCATTGCCGGCGCTCAGGACATCATTGCCGAGTGGGTGAGCGAGAACGTGGCCGTGCGCAACAGCGTGCGCCGCTCTTTCCGTCACGAGGCCCTGCTCACGTCGCATTTTGTGAAAGGCAAGGAGATTGAAGGCCGGAACTACGAGAATTACTACGACTACAGCTGCCCGCTGCGCCGCGTGTCGTCGCACCAGCTGCTCGCCATCCGCCGTGGCGAGAAAGAGGGATTCCTCAAAGTGAACATCAGCATCAACGATGACCGCGCTATCGACAACATTTGCCGCATCGTGGTGAAAGGCCAGGGCCCGGCCTCTGCTCTGGTTGAAGAGGCCTCGGAGGACAGCTTCAAGCGGCTGATCAAGCCCTCGATCGAGACCGAGTTTGCCGCCCAGTCCAAGCGCGTGGCCGACGAGGAGGCCATCGAGATGTTTGCCCGCAACGCTCACGACCTGCTTTTTGCGCCGCCATTAGGCCGTAAGCGCATTCTGGCGATAGACCCGGGCTTCCGCACGGGCTGCAAGGTGGTGTGCCTCGACGAGAACGGCGACTTGCTGCACCACGACGTGATTTACCCTACCGCCCCGCACAACGATGTGGAGGGCGCCACAGCCACTCTCATGAAATTGGTGAGCCAGTACCAAATCGATGCCATCGCGCTGGGCAACGGCACGGCGAGCCGCGCGACCGATCGCTTCTTGAAACGCATTGACTTTGGAAAGACCGTCGACACCTATATTGTGAGTGAAAACGGCGCGTCGATTTACTCGGCTTCGCCCATCGCCCGCGAGGAGTTTCCCAACTATGACGTGACCGTGCGCGGCGCCGTGTCGATTGGGCGCCGGCTGCTCGACCCGTTAGCCGAGCTGGTTAAAATCGACCCGAAATCAATCGGTGTAGGCCAGTATCAGCACGATGTGGACCAGGCGAAACTCAAGGAGGCGCTCACGTTCACCGTCGAGAGCTGCGTGAACAGCGTGGGCGTGAACCTCAACACCGCCAGCAAGGAATTGCTCACCTACGTGGCCGGCCTGGGCCCGGCGCTGGCGCAAAACATTGTGAACTACCGCGCCGAAAATGGCGATTTTCACGCTCGGAAAGACCTGCTGAAAGTACCCAAACTGGGAGTGAAAACCTACACCCAGGCGGCTGGCTTCCTGCGCATACCCGAGAGCGAGAACCCACTCGACAACTCGGCCGTGCACCCCGAGCGCTACGAGCTGGTCAACCAAATGGCCTCGGACTGCAACTGCACCGTGGCCGAGCTGATGAGCGATTCGGAGAAGCGCAAACTCATTGACCTCAACCGCTATGTGGACAATAACGTGGGCTTGCCCACCCTTGTCGACATCATGAGCGAGCTGGAGAAGCCTGGCCGCGACCCCCGGTCAAGCGCCTCGGTGTGGGAGTTTGACGAGCGCATTCACGACCTCAAAGACCTGCGCAAGGACATGGAGCTCAACGGCATCGTGACCAATGTGACCAAGTTTGGCGCTTTTGTCGATATTGGCTTGCACGAAAACGGGCTTGTCCACATTTCTCAACTGGCTGACCGCCGCGTGTGCGACCCATCACGGGTGGTGAGGGTCAATCAGCGCGTGCGCGTGAAAGTGATTGACGTTGACTTAGACCGCAAGCGCATTTCCCTGTCGATGAAAAGATTACAACAACCAGGCCAATAGGTCTTGCATAAAGAGAAAGAGATCATGGACTCCATCAAGAAAACACCCAAGCAACCTGCCTCGTCCACCTTGAAGATTCTGCGTGCGCTGTCGATCGCGCTGCTGGCGGCAAGTGTTGCCTACATTATCATGCCCTACGATTTCGACAACATGGGTTGGAAAGGCTATGTCGACGACTTTTTCGTGTTCATGGCCGCATTCACGTTTCTCAATGGCGCTTTCCAGCGCCCGGAACGCCGTTTCATGCGCCGCCAGTTCTACGTGATAGCCCTCGTCTTCTTCATCATGGGCATGCTCTGGGTATCGGTGCTCGACTTGATGGCGTGATGGCGTGATGGCGCGCGCCGTCGCCGCCAGCCGAGCCGTCAAGTCCATTTTTGTGTTCCTTATTACCTTATTCTTGTTTTTTATTTTTCCCTTACCACTGAATTAAAGTATCTTTGCAGGGTAGTTTTGACAAATCAAAGACTTTATGAAGTTTTTTAAATGGCTTGAGGCATTTGGTGACTACAGCATGCTGATGTGGCGCAGTTTCGGCATTCCCGAGCGGTGGAAAGAGTTCTTTCGCCGCTACATGAACGAGATGTACAAATTGGGCATCGACTCGATTCCGCTCATTCTGATTGTGTCGCTGTTCATTGGCTGCCTGTGCACGCTGCTCATCAAGCTCGAAATCCAGAATCCCCTCCTTCCTCGCTACACCGTGGGCTTCACCACGCGCGAGATTATCATCCTTGAGTTCTCATCGACCATTCTGTGCCTGATCCTCTCGGGCAAGATTGGGTCGAATATCGCATCCGAAATCGGCACCATGCGCGTGACCGAGCAAATCGACGCGCTCGACATCATGGGCGTGAACTCGGCCAACTTCTTAGTGATGCCCAAAGTCCTTGCCTTGGTCACGATCATGCCCATCCTGGTGATTATCGCCATGGCCACCAGCCTCTTTGGCGGCTATGCGATATGCTTCACTGGCGTGCTTGACCCCGACACCTATATTTTTGGCATCCAGACCGAATTTGTGCCATTTAACGCCTATTTTGCCCTCATCAAGTCCATTGTCTACGGCTTTTTGATTTCGAGCATTGCCGCCTATTATGGCTACACGGTGAAAGGCGGCTCGGTGGATGTGGGCAAGGCCAGTACCAATGCCGTGGTGACCACCAACGTGCTCATTCTGGTGTTCGACGTGTTAATGACCAAGATATTCTTGATGTAATGGAGGAGCAACGTCATGATTGAAGTGAAACATCTGAATAAAAGCTTCGGAGACAAGCAAGTGCTTTTCGACATCAGCACCAAGTTCTACGATGGCAAAGTGAACCTGATTATCGGGCAGAGCGGCTCGGGCAAAACCGTGCTTGTGAAGAACCTTGTGGGACTTTTCCATCCCGAAAGCGGAGAAATCCTCTACGACGGCCGCGACATCACCAAGATGGACCGCAAGCAACTCAAAGAGGTGCACAAGGAGATTGGGATGCTTTTCCAGGGTTCGGCGCTGTTTGACAGCGAGACCTTGCTCGACAACGTGAAATTCCCGCTCATGATGTTTAGCGACCTGAGCGACCGTGAACAAATGGAGCGCGCGAAGTTCTGCATCGACAAAGTGAATCTCTCGGGCAGCGAGAACAAGTATCCAGCCGAGCTCTCGGGGGGCATGCAAAAGCGCGCCGCCATTGCCCGCGCTATTTCGCTGAACCCCAAATACCTGTTTTGCGACGAGCCGAACTCGGGCCTTGACCCCAAGACCTCAATCGTCATCGACCAGTTGCTGTGGGACATCACCCACGAGTTTGGCATCACCACCATCATCAACACCCACGACATGAACTCGGTGCTCGGCATTGGCGAGAATATCGTGTTTATCAACCACGGCCACGTGGGCTGGGTGGGCAACAAGGACATCATCTACACACAAGAGAACGAGGACCTCAACAACTTCGTCTATGCCACCGACCTGTTTCGCGACGTGCGCAAGTACCGCTGCGAGCACGGCTACACCAGGAGCAAGGTAGAATATTAAAGGGCTAGTGGGCGGTGAGGATGCCTGCCCTCTCCTTAGAACCTGGTCATGAATTCGACCACGAGCTTGTTTTGCTCTGACCGCTTGGCCACACCGCCGCTCCTGTAGAAATACTTCTCGTAGTTCAGGCGAATGTCAGAGATAAAAGGCTTGCCGATGCTCAACGTCACTCCGCCCGTGAGACGCGAGCGCTTGTAGTCGTTCACCACCAGCGTGCCCGCCTCATCGGGCTCTCCGTCAAGATAGCGCACGCCGTTGCTGTGGTCGCTCATGTAGTCGTAGCGGAGCAGTGGAGAGACCTTCGAGAAGAATTTCCCGCGCAACTTGATATCGTAGTTGACAAAGGTATCGAAGGCATGCACGTCATGAAAGGCGTCATGCTCGTAGTTTTTCAGGAGATACTCTGCCTCTACGTGCCATCCATGCCCCTGGTAATAGGTACCCGCGTCATACATCATGACCGTCACATGGTCGGGCTTGATTTTCTGCACACCCAACGTCACGTTGAATCCTCCTGGCAAGAACGCCTGCGCCTTGGCCGAGAAGTTCACCTGCTTGGTCCAGTAATCCTTTTGGTTGGTCAAGCCAGAGCCATTGAAAACTCCCGCCTCAAGAATCACGGGGATGCCCACACGGGTATCGTAGGCCATGGTGAGCCCCACGTCGCGCACGTTTCCCACCTGCTTGGCAATGAACGACCGGTTGGCGAAGTACTGCTTGTGGGGCGACCGGTGGGCGTCGATGGTGAATGGCACGCGCATCTGCCCAATGGTGAAGTTGAGATGGTCGATGGGAGTGAGGCGCGTGTAGGCATCCAGCATTTTAATCTTGCCCTCGTCGGAAAGGTCGATTTCGGCCTTGTAGGCCACAATGGGCGCTACGTTGCCCTCTAAGCTAAAGCGGGCGTTCCTGACCTCGAAGCGCCCTTCCTGATTGCGGTTCTGATACTCGTACTTGGCCCTGATGGTGCCGTGGATGGCGGGGGTGTAGTCTACCTTGTTTTCTTCCTGTGCCAGCGCGCGATGTGCTGCGGGCAGGCAGGCCAAGATGGCAAGAAAAACAGTAATCTTTCTCATTGTGTATCAGTATGTCAATATGTTTTTTCGCGCAAATTTCGCTATTATAGACGTAACAGCCAAGACAGGCTCATAAAGAAACGGTAAAAAATGACTGCTTGAGCCACGCGGCTTGCTGGCCGAGCCATCATGGCGTTTCCTTTCCCTTTTGATGAGCGAGTTTTTTCCTGTAGTCCTCTAAGTAGCGGTGCAGGCGTTTCTTTTTCTCAAGCGCCCGCTTGGCTTTCCAGGCTTCATATTCCTGCTGGTGATATTCTAAGTAATTGTCGGCCATCGTTAGTTTCTTTTTTCATTAGAGGGATAGGTGCGGTTCTCACTCCTTGTGGAACGTGTCGCTGAACAAGGTGCGGTTCTGGATAGAGCGCCCGAGGGTGAGCTCATCGGTGTACTCAATCTCGTTGCCCACGCTCACGCCCCGCGCCAGTATCGTAATCTTCACGTCGGGGTAAGGAGCCAAGCGACGAAAAATGTAGAAGTTGGTAGTATCGCCCTCCATGGTAGCGCTCAACGCCAAAATCACCTCCTTGACGCTGCCCGATGCCACGCGCTCAACCAGCGAGTCGATTTCGATGTCCTGTGGGCCGATTCCGTCCATGGGCGAGATGAGCCCGCCCAGCACATGGTAAAGCCCAGTGTGCTGACGCGTGTTTTCCACGCTCATCACATCTTTCACGTTCTCGACCACGCAAATCACGCTCGCGTTGCGCCTGGGGTTAGCGCAAATGGGGCAAACCTCGGTCTCGCTGATGTTGTGGCACACGCGGCAATACTGAATCTCGTCGCGCATTCTCACCACAGCCTCGCCAAACTGGCGCACGCTCGCCTTGTCCTGCTTGAGCAGGTAGAGGGCCAGGCGCAAGGCGGTCTTGCGCCCGATGCCCGGCAGCTTGGCAAACTCGCTCACGGCGTTCTCAAGCAGTGCTGAGGCAAATTCCTGTTCCATCCTCTCTATTTTTCATTGTCTTGATTGCGTTGCAAAGTTAGTCAAAATATCGCTCATGCGCAACATGACGCAACGTGCCGCATTTCCGGACCTCTTGGGGCTGGAAGATAGCACCACCAGAGGGGAAAAGAGAAATACCTGCACACAACGGGTGCCTCTTTTTTTCTACGGCAGCTGCACTCGCGGGGTGCTGGCAGAAAAGGCGCTCATGCGCGGCCTCACCAGCCGCTGCAATGAGAATGGCCACACCATGAGGCCACATTGAGGAGGGGGGCAAGGGCAAACGTTTTCCTAACAGCCGGCAGTGCTGGGTTATTGAAGAATAAATGTGATTTTATTTTTCTCTTTTCTTAAATTGCAGTAATTTTGTAGACAGAATTCAACCACACACATATTACATTTAATATGATTACATTCTTCAAAACAGGCGCAAGCATCATCTATGCCGTCGACAGCGACCACGCTCTTTCCCCCACCGAAGTGGAGAAATTGGAGTGGCTGTTTGGCGGCCAGCGCATGAGTGACGACACCCTGAGAGGGACATTCGTCGGCCCTCGCCGGGAAATGATCACCCCGTGGAGCACCAATGCAGTAGAAATCACTCAAAACATGGCCATGACGGGGATTGGCCGCATTGAGCAGTTCACGGCAACCAAAGACCGGGAGCCGAAATATGACAAGATGCTGCAACGCGTGTACCACGTCCTGGACAGCGACACGTTCAAGGTGACCCGCACACCAGAGCCCATCGTCTATATTGAAGACATGGAGACCTACAACCAGCAGGAAGGACTGGCTTTGAGCCCTGAAGAGATTGACTACTTGAAAGGCTTGAGCAAGCGCCTGGGGCGGCCACTGACCGATAGCGAGGTGTTTGGCTTCTCGCAAGTGAACAGCGAGCACTGCCGCCACAAGATTTTTGGCGGCACATTCATTGTCGATGGCCAGGAAATGCCCATGTCGCTCTTCGGCATGATCAAAAAAACGACCCGTGAACACCCCAACAAGGTGATTTCGGCCTACAAAGACAACGTGGCATTCCTTGAAGGCCCTCGAATCGAGCAATTTGCCCCCGACACTCCCGAACGGCCAAGCGAGTTTGAAGTTCGCGAGATTGACTCGGTGATTTCGCTGAAAGCCGAGACCCATAACTTCCCGACGACCGTTGAGCCGTTCAATGGCGCGGCAACCGGCAGCGGCGGAGAGATTCGCGACCGCTTGGGCGGCGGTCGCGCCAGCCTGCCCCTGGCAGGCACTGCGGTGTACATGACCAGTTACCCCCGCACCGAGGCTGGCCGCAAGTGGGAGGCCTGCACCATGCCTCCTCGTCCCTGGCTGTACCAGACCCCAGAGCAAATTCTCATCAAGGCCTCCAATGGCGCCAGCGATTTTGGCAACAAGTTTGGCCAGCCGCTCATCTGCGGCTCACTGCTCACCTTTGAGCATGAGGAAAGTCGCCAGCAAATGGCCTACGACAAGGTGATCATGCTCGCTGGCGGCGTGGGCTTTGCCAACAAGCGCGACGCGCTCAAAGGCACTCCCACAGCAGGCGAGAAAGTGGTCGTGATGGGTGGCGACAACTACCGCATCGGCATGGGCGGCGGCGCTGTGAGCAGCGTGAACACCGGGCAATATGACAACGCCATTGAGCTGAATGCGGTGCAGCGCGCCAACCCAGAGATGCAGAAGCGCGTGGCCAACGTGATTCGCGCCATGGCTGAAGATAAGGAGAACCCTATCGTGTCAATCCACGACCACGGCGCGGGCGGCCACTTGAACGCCCTATCGGAGCTGGTGGAGGAAACAGGCGGGAAAATCAACATGGCCGCACTGCCTGTGGGCGACCCCACCCTGTCGTCGAAAGAAATCATCGGCAACGAGTCGCAAGAGCGCATGGGCTTTGTGGCCCAAAGCAAAGACTTGGCTCGCATTCAGCAAGTGGCCGAGCGCGAGCGAGCGCCTTTCTACGTGGTGGGCGAGACCACGGGCGACAACCGTTTCGTCTTTGAGCAGGAGGATGGCGTGAGACCCATCGACTTGAGCATGAAAGACATGTTTGGCAGCAGCCCCAAGACGGTGATGACCGACGTGACCAAGACTCACCACTACAAGAACGCAAAAACCAGGGTTGAAGACCTTGACCAGTATGTAGAGACCGTGCTTCAGTTAGAGGCCGTGGCCTGCAAAGACTGGCTCACCAACAAGGTTGACCGCTCGGTAACGGGCAAAATCGCCCGCCAGCAGTGCCAGGGCGAGATTCAGCTGCCACTGAGCGACTGCGGTGTGGTGGCACTCGACTACACTGGCACTTGTGGCATTGCCACCTCGCTGGGGCACGCCCCCCAGGCCGGGCTCATCGACCCGGCTTCTGGCTCGGTGCTCTCGATAGCCGAAGCGCTGACCAATCTTGTGGGCGCTAACCTCGCCGACGGGCTCAAGAGCGTCTCGCTGAGCGCCAACTGGATGTGGCCCTGCCGCAACGAGGGCGAGGATGCGGCCCTGTACCGCGCTGTGAAAGCCTGCAGCGACTTTGCCTGCGCATTGGGCATCAACATTCCCACTGGCAAGGACAGCCTCTCGATGACTCAAAAATATGGCAAGAGCAAGAAAGTCGTCGCCCCTGGCACCGTGATTATCTCGGCAGCCAGTGAAGTGGCCGATGTGAAGAAAACGCTTTCGCCCGTGCTCCAAAACAAGAAGAGCAAACTCTACTATATCGACTTCTCGGGCACCGCACTGGCACTGGGCGGCTCGGCACTGTACCAGGCACTCAACGCCATTGGGCAGAAAGCGCCTGCCGTGCAAAGCGCCAGTTCCTTTGCCAAGACGTTTAATGCCGTCCAAGAGCTTGTGGCCCAGGGTAAATTGCTGGCAGCTCACGACATCAGCGCTGGCGGCCTGATGACAACACTGCTCGAAATGACATTTGCCAACGTCAAAGGCGGCCTGAACATCGACTTGGACGGATTTGCCGAAAACGACCTTGTGACCGTGCTTTTTGCCGAGAATCCCGCCCTGGTGATTCAAGTGGCCAACAGCCAGTGCGGCCAAGTGGAGCAGCATCTGGCCAGCCACGGGGTCAAGTTCCTGTACATTGGCGAGCCCGACGATGAGCGGAAGATGACCGTGAGCCACAACGGCGCCTGCTACCTGTTTTTCATCGACCACCTGCGCGACGTGTGGATGAAGAGCAGCTACCTGCTCGACTGCAAGCAGAGCGGCGAGCGATGCGCCAAAGCCCGCTTCGAGAACTACAAGAAGCAGCCCCTGCGCTGGCGGCTGCCCAAGGGATGGAGCGGGAGCTTGCAGAGTCTGGGCATCGGCGGCTACAGCCACGGCAAAACCGGCGTGAAGGCAGCCATCATTCGCGAGAAAGGCGTGAATGGCGACCGTGAAATGGCCTACTCGCTCTACTTGGCAGGGTTTGACGTGAAGGACGTGCACATGACCGACTTGATGAGCGGTCGCGAAACGTTAGAAGACGTGAGCATGATTGTCTTCTGCGGCGGCTTCTCCAACAGTGACGTGCTGGGCAGCGCCAAGGGCTGGGCCGGTGGCTTCGTGTGGAACGAGAACGCCAAACGCGCCCTGGAGAACTTCTACAAGCGTGACGACACGCTGAGCCTGGGCATTTGCAACGGTTGCCAAGTCATGATTGAGCTCAACCTCCTCAACCCTGAGTACGCATCACAGCCCCACATGGAGCACAACGACAGCCACAAGTTTGAGAGCAACTTCGTGGGATTGACCATTCCCGAAAACAACTCGGTGATGTTTGGCCATCTCGCAGGACTGAAATTAGGCATTTGGGTGGCTCACGGCGAGGGCAAGTTTAACCTGCCCGAGGGTCCTGACCGCTACAACATCGTGGCCCAATACTGCTACCGCTCCTACCCTGCCAACCCCAACGGCTCGCCGCGCGGCATTGCAGGCATCGCTTCTCGCGACGGGCGGCACTTGGCCATGATGCCGCACCTGGAGCGTGCCATCTTCCCCTGGCAATGCGCTTTCTATCCCGAGTCGCGCAAGCAAGACGAAGTGACCCCTTGGATTCAAGCTTTTGTCAACGCACGCCGCTGGGTGGAGCGCCACAAGCAGTGACGTGGCGGCGGCGCCCCATGGTCACTTAGCACTCGCCGAACGCTGCTATTTATCGCTGAAATCACATGAGTAATCAAGTTTTTTACGTCAGTTTGCATCATGATTTATCCTGGCAATTTCGAGAATCGCATTGGATTTGACGTGGTGCGCCACGAGATTGAGCGACGGTGCATCAGCGCCCTGGGCGTGCATTGCTGCCACAAGATGCAATTTTCTCCGCACTTTGACGAGGTGAAGGCACAGTTGCAGGAAACCAACGAGTTCCTGGGCATCCTGCAATCCAGCCGCGAGTTCCCTCTCAACTACTTCTTTGACCTGCGCGCGCCACTCAAGGGCATTGCGGCACCAGGAACCTGGCTCTTGGCCGAAGACCTGTTTAACTTGCAGCGTTTCCTGTCAACGACCATCGAAATCATCAAGTTTTTCAAGCCTGGCGACGAGCGCCCTGCCGCCTACCCTGCCCTGTCGCGTCTCACAGCAGGCATGCAGTCTTTTCCCGAAATCATTGGCGAGGTCAGTCGCATCCTGGACAAGTTTGGACACGTGAAAGACAACGCTTCGCCCAAGCTGGCCGAGCTGCGACGCGTCATCAACTCGACCACGGCAAGCATCAACGGCATCATGCGGCGCATCATCGGGCAAGGGCGTGAAACCGGCATCTTTGATAGCGACACGAGCCCATCGGTGCGCGATGGACGGCTCGTGCTGCCCGTGAGCCCCATGAACAAGCGCAAGCTCAGAGGGATCGTGCATGACGAAAGCGCAAGCGGGAAAACCATCTTTATCGAGCCCGAAGAGATTGTGGAGGCCAATAACCGCATCCGCGAGACCGAAGGCGAAATCAAGCGGGAAATCACGCGCATTTTGATTGAGACGACCGACCAGATACGCCCACACGTGGATGAACTGCTGAACACCCAGGCCACGCTGGGGAAAATCGACTTTATCCGCGCCAAGGCGCGTTTTGCGCAAGAAGTTGACGCGCACCTGCCGCATCTTGAGACCAGCCCACACGTGGAGTGGTACCACGCCAAGCATCCAGCCCTGCTCCTCTCGCTCAAGAAGCAAGGCAAGCAGGTGGTGCCGCTCAACATCGAGCTCAACAGCCAGAACCGCATCCTCGTCATCTCGGGCCCCAATGCCGGCGGCAAGTCGGTGTGCCTGAAGACTGTGGGTGTGGTGCAATACATGATGCAGTGCGGCGTGCTTCCCACCTTGCACGACAACTCCCACATGGGCATCTTCAAGAGCATCATGATCGACATCGGCGACCAGCAGTCGATTGAAGACGACTTGAGCACCTACAGCAGCCACCTTAAAAACATGAGAACTTTCCTGCAACGCGGCGACCAGGACTCGATGATACTGATTGACGAGTTTGGCAGCGGCACCGAGCCTCAAATTGGCTCCGCGATTGCACAAAGCATCTTAGAGCAACTCAACAACCGGCAGATGCTGGGCGTGATTACCACCCACTACCAGAACCTGAAGCACTTTGCCGAAGACACTCCAGGCCTCGTGAATGGCGCGATGCTCTACGACCGGCAAAAGATGCAGCCCCTCTTCCAGCTGTCGATTGGCTACCCCGGCAGCTCGTTTGCCATTGAGATTGCCCGGAAGATAGGCTTGCCCAGTGAGGTCATCGACAAGGCAAGCCAACTCGTGGGCAGCGACTACATCAACATGGACAAGTATCTGCTCGACATTGTGCGTGACCGCAAGTACTGGGCAAGCAAGCGCTACGAAGTGCGCCAGAAAGAGAAACACCTCGACAGCATCGCGACCGATTACAACAGGCTCTTGGAACAACTCGCGCAAGAGCGCAAGCTCATCATCAAATCAGCCAAAAACGAGGCTCAGGAGATCCTGAAGCAAAGCAACGCCCAAATCGAGAAAACCATCAAAGAAATCAGGGAGATGCAGGCCGAAAAGGAAAAGACCCGCGAGGTGCGCCAGCAGCTCGACGCCTTCAAGCGCAGCCTGGAGCAAGCCGGGGATGAGCAGCAGCAGATGCCCAAGCAGATGAGAAAGCTGCAACCCAAAAGGCCGATAAAACCCAAGCGGGCACAAACCGCCAGCCCCCAGCTCGCAACCTCAAGCAATCGGCCTCTCCAGGCTGGCGACAACGTGGTGCTGAAAGGCTCGGCCACCGTGGGCACCGCGATGAGCGTCGACGAGAAATATGCCATCGTGGCATTTGGCAATCTCAAGACCCGCGTGGAGACCTCGAAGCTGGAGCGCAGCATGAAGCAGGCAACCAAGCCCAAGGAAACGCCCACAATGAGCCATGCCATGATGAACGAGACCCGCCAACGCCAGTTGAGCTTTAAGCCCGACATCGACGTGCGCGGCATGCGGGGCGACGAAGCCCTTCAAGCCATCACCTATTTCATCGACGACGCCATTCAATTCCAAGCCAAGCGCGTGCGCATCCTGCACGGCACAGGCACCGGCATCCTGAAGACCCTCATCAGGCAATACCTCAACACCGTGGATGGCGTGGAGCGCTACCGCGACGAGCATGTGCAGCTGGGGGGAGCAGGCATCACCATTGTTGATTTAGCGTAATGGCAGCCATGAGCAAACTACGGCAAAACATCTATTTCCAACTCTTTGTCACTTTCCTCAAGATTGGGGCATTCACCTTTGGCGGCGGCTGGGCCATGATTTCGATCATTCAACGTGAGATTGTGGACCACCACCACTGGATAAAGAGAGAGGAGTTTATCGACCTGCTTGCCATCGCCCAGTCGATGCCCGGCATCCTGGCCGTGAACATCTCGACCGTGATTGGCGACAGGTTGCGTGGCGTGAAAGGCAGCCTGGTCGCAAGCGTGGGCACCATCCTGCCCTCATTTGCCATTATCCTGCTCATTGCCATCTTTCTCACGCCCGACACCATCAAGCGCAATGCCACCCTGAACGCCATCTTCAAGGGCATCCGCCCTGCCGTTGTCGCGCTGATTATCGCCCCGGTCATCACCACCGCCAAAAGCGCGGGCATCACTTGGAAAACGGCCATCATTCCCCTTGCGGTGGCCCTGCTCATCTACTCCAAGTGGGCCCTTGTCTCCAACCCCATCCTCTACATCATCGCTGGCGCTGCCGGGGGCTATCTCTACTATGTGAATTTTGTGCAGAAGAAAGGAGACTCCTCATGCTGACCACCTACTTAAAACTCACGTGGGCCTACCTGAAGATTGGCCTGTTTGGCTTCGGCGGCGGATATGCCATGCTCTCGCTCATCCAAAACGAGATTGTGAACAGCGACTGGTGCCCGCAAATCACCAGCCAAACCTTTACCGATATTGTGGCGATCTCGCAGATGACCCCAGGCCCCATCGGCATCAACAGCGCCACCTACATAGGCTATGTGGCCACTGGCGGAATGTGGGGCTCGGTCATCGCCACCCTCGCGGTGGTGCTGCCCCCCTTCCTCCTGGTGCTCTACGCAAGCCATTTCATCACCAGGCACCAAGACAGCCCACTCATCAAGGGAGCCTTCATGGGGCTTCGCCCCGTGGTGGTGGGGCTCATCGCCAGTGCGGCCTTGCTGCTGATGAACGGAGAGAACTTCGGGACTACCAGCCCAGATATTGTCAAGTCGGTGTTGCTGTGCGCAGGCAGCCTGTGCGTGGTGCTCTTCACCAGGATCCACCCCATCGCCGTCATTGTGGCAGCCGGCTTTGCAGGCTATTTCATCTTCTAACAACGATTAAAATCATGATGACTTATCAAGAAACGCTCGATTACCTATATCGCCAACTCCCCTCCTTTGAAAGGCAAGGCAACAAGGGCTACAAGCCTGGACTGCAAACAAGCAGGAGACTCGACGACCTGTTTGGCAACCCGCATCGCCAGTACCCGTGCATCCACGTGGCCGGCACCAACGGCAAGGGCAGTGTCTCGCACCTCATGGCCACCACCCTGCAACAATGCGGATTCAAAGTGGGACTTTACACCTCGCCTCACATCGTTGACTTTCGCGAGCGCATCCGCGTGAACGGGAAAATGATTCCCCAAGAAGCCGTGAGCGACTTCATGGCGAGATATTTTGCCCAAACGGGGCAAAACGGCATTTTGGCACCGGAGCGCCAGAGTGGGGAGTTCGACGACTTCCATCCTACCTTTTTCGAGCTCACTTCGACCATGGCCATGGACTATTTTTCCCAAGAACAAGTTGACTATGCCGTCATCGAGGTGGGACTGGGCGGACGGCTGGACAGCACCAACATCATCACCCCCATCTTGAGCGTGATTACCAATATCTCACTCGACCACACTCAATTCCTGGGCAATACCTTGGTCGAGATTGCTGGCGAAAAAGCCGGCATCATCAAGCCACACGTGCCCGTCGTCGTGGGCGAGGCCCAGGGCGACGTGCGACGCGTGTTTGAACGCAAAGCCGCCACCGAGCACTCGCCCATCTATTTCGCGCAAGACACCCCTCTTGTCCTTTCTGGCGAAAGCATCGGCGGGCACACCGCACTCGTCACGAAACATCTCGGGCGCATTGAGGACCAGCTTGGTGGCGAGTGCCAGGTCATCAATGCCAACACTGCGCTCACCGCCATCGAGGCGCTCAAGGCACAGGGCATCCACATTGGCCACGAGGCCATCACAAGCGCATTTTCCCAGGTGATCACCCTCTCGGGGCTGATAGGGCGCTGGCAACTGTTGCGGGAGAATCCCCGGGTGATATGCGACTCGGGGCACAACATTGGCGCTTTTCGCCACACGGTGAGCCAGTTGCGACAGGAGCATTTCGACCAGTTGCACCTCCTGTTAGGGTTCATGAAAGACAAGGACATCGAACACATCTTGAAACTGCTGCCTCAACAGGGCACCTACTACTTTACCCACGCCCACAACGAAAGGGCGCTGAGCGCAACTGGCCTGCAAGCCCAAGCGGCACGCTACGGCCTGCAAGGCGAATGCTACAGCCACGTGCGCGAGGCCTATCAAGCCGCATTGTCAAAAGCTGGCAACAACGACCTCATCTTCATTGGCGGGAGCATGTACGTCCTTGCCGAACTCGGAGACGAGTTGCTCGCCCCCATCGCCAAACAATGACATTTTGTCTGATTTTGTCACCTTGCCTCTCGGTCAGTGCCTGGAGGCATGCTTGTTGCTACGCTCATGCACAGAAAGGATCCTGTGGAGGCACAGGAAAAGAAAAAAATCATGACATTCAACAACTACACTATCAAAGCACAAGAAATTGTTCAGAAGGCCATTCAGGTCGCCCAGGGGAATCACAACCAGGCGCTTGAGCCCGTGCACCTTCTGAAGGCCGTTTTGACTGAGGGCGACGCGGTGGTGAAGTTCATTTTCCAGAAGCTCGACATCGCCCAGGCTATGGTCGAGCGCCCACTGGAGGACGAACTGAACCGCCTGCCCAAGGTGAACGGCGGCGACCCCTACCTGAGTGGTGACGCCAACAAGACGCTGCAAAACGCCACCGATTTTGCCACCAAGCAGGGAGACCAATATGTGACTGTCGAGGCCATTCTCATGGGCATCTTCATGACCCACTCGCCAGCCTCAACCCTCTTGAAAAACGCTGGGCTCACCCAAAAGGGCCTGCTGGCCGCCATCGGCGAGCTTCGCCAGGGCAAGAAAGCCACTAACGAGGGCGCAGAGGAGCAATACCACTCGCTCTCAAAATATGCCATCAACCTGTGCGAGCGCGCGCGGCAAGGCAAACTCGACCCCGTGATTGGCCGCGACGACGAGATTCGCCGCGTGCTGCAAATCCTGAGCCGCCGCACCAAGAACAACCCCATCCTCATTGGAGAACCGGGCACAGGAAAAACGGCGATAGCCGAGGGCCTTGCACAGCGCATCGTGCGCGGCGACGTGCCCGAGAACTTGAAGCAAAAGCAAGTGTTCTCGCTCGACATGGGCGCGCTCATCGCCGGCGCGAAATACCAAGGCGAATTTGAGGAGCGCCTCAAAGCGGTCATCAACGAGATTACCAAGAGCAATGGCGAGATTATCCTCTTCATCGACGAGATTCACACCCTGGTGGGCGCTGGCAAGAGCAACGGCGCCATGGACGCGGCCAACATTCTGAAACCTGCCCTGGCACGTGGCGACTTGCGCAGCATTGGCGCCACAACGCTCGACGAGTACCAAAAGTACTTTGAAAAGGACAAGGCCCTGGAGCGCCGCTTCCAAATCGTCATGGTCGACGAGCCCAGCGAGGAGAGCGCCATCGCCATCTTGCGCGGCCTGAAAGAGAAATACGAGAATCACCACAAGGTGCGCATCAAGGACGACGCCATCATCGCCGCCGTGCAACTGAGCCAGCGCTACATCAGCGACCGGTTCTTGCCCGACAAGGCTATTGACCTCATGGACGAGGCGGCCGCCAAGCTGCGCATCGAGATGGACTCGGTACCCACAGGGTTAGACGAAATCTCACGCAAAATCTCGCAACTCGAAATCGAGCGCGAGGCCATCAAGCGCGATGGCGATGCCCAGCACATCGCACAGCTCGACAAGGAGATTGCCGAGCTCAAGGACAAAGAGAGCGACTACAAGGCCAAGTGGAAGAGCGAGAAAGCGCTCATCAACAAAATCCAGCAGAACAAAATCGACATGGAGCAGCTCAACTTCGAGGCCGAGCGTGCCGAGCGCAACGGAGACTATGCCCGCGTGGCCGAGATTCGCTACTCGCTCATCAAGCAGCGAGAGGACGAGAACAAGGCCATCCAAAAGCAGCTCAAGGGCATGCAAGGCGACAAGGCACTCATCAAGGAAGAGGTCGATGCCGACGACATCGCCGACGTGGTGAGCCGCTGGACGGGAATCCCCGTGAGCAAGATGCTCCAAAGCGAGAAAGAGAAGCTCTTGCACCTCGAAGAGGAATTGCACAAGCGGGTGATTGGGCAAGACGAGGCCATCACGGCCATCAGCGATGCCGTGCGACGCAGCCGCGCCGGGCTCAACGACCCTCGCCGCCCCATCGGCTCATTCATCTTCATGGGCACCACGGGCGTGGGCAAGACGGAACTGGCCAAGGCGCTGGCCGACTACATGTTTAACGACGAGAACATGATAACCCGCATCGACATGAGCGAGTATCAAGAGAAGTTCAGCGTTACGCGGCTCATTGGCTCGCCTCCAGGCTACGTGGGCTACGACGAGGGCGGGCAGCTGACCGAGGCCGTGCGACACAAACCTTACTCGGTGGTGCTCTTTGACGAAATCGAGAAGGCTCACCCCGATGTGTTCAACATCCTGCTGCAAGTGCTTGACGACGGCCGCCTGACCGACAACAAGGGGCGCACGGTGAACTTCAAGAACACCCTCATCATCATGACCAGCAACCTGGGCAGCAGCCTGATTCGCGAGCGTTTTGAGCACCTCACGGCCAGTAACCGCAGCGAAATGATAGAGAGAACCCGGAGCGAGGTCTTCGAGATGCTCAAGACGCACATGCGTCCCGAGTTCCTGAACCGCATCGACGAAATCATCATGTTCACGCCACTCGACGAGGAACAAATTCGCCAAATCGTGCGCTTGCAGATGAACAACGTTGCCAAGATGCTGGCCAAGAATGGCATTACTCTCAAGACCACCGACGCCGCCATCGGCGCGCTGGGGCAAGCGGGCTTCGACCCCGAGTTTGGCGCGCGCCCTGTGAAGCGAGCCATCCAAACCTTAGTGCTCAACCGCTTGAGCAAGGACATCATTGCCCAGCGCATTAACCGCGAGCACCCCATCACCGTTGACGCCGCAGGAAGCGAGCTCGTATTCAAGAACTAAGCCGACAGGCATCACCCTATTGGCTATTGGCCCAAAGGCCAGCCCCACGCAAGCAGAGGGCTGGCCTTTGTTGTTGTCTATTGGCACCCCCTTGCACTCTTTTCTCGCACATTTCATAAAATTTCGGGGTCACGTGGTGTGAAATGACAAGATTTTAGTAATTTTGTGGTGCCGATGGGCTGCACACCTCGCCCATTGACCCCATTTAACCAGCATGATGATGAAGAAAACAGTCATGGATTTCATCGTGAAAGAGAATGTGAGCCTCTCGCCGACGCACAGCCTGCTCAAACTATCGCCAGAGACTGGCAAAATTCCAGAGACCAGGCCGGGACAGTTTGTGCAGGTTGAAGTGCCTGGCTCAAAGGCGGCCTACCTCCGTCGCCCCATTTCGATCAACCTTGTCGACGGCAACCTGCTATGGCTGCTCATCCGCAAGGCGGGCCCGGGGACCGCGGCCTTGCTCACTGTGCCCGAAGGCTCGAGACTCAACCTGATCCTGCCCCTGGGCAACGGCTACAGCACCGACATCGACGGAGAAATCCTCCTCGTGGGCGGCGGCGTGGGTGTGGCTCCGCTGCTGCAATTGGGCCAGGCACTCAGGGAGCAAGGGAAAAAAGTGAAATTCCTGCTGGGCGCTAAAACCAGCCGTGACTTGCTGGAATTGGACGATTTCAAGCGCCTGGGCGAAGTCTTTGTCTCGACCGAGGACGGCTCGATGGGAGAACGCGGCTTCGTGACCCAACACACGGCGCTCAACGGACTAATCGACCACATCGCATGCTGCGGCCCCGAACCCATGATGAAAGCCGTGGCCAAGATTGCCCGGACGCGCGGCATCGGCTGCGAAGTGTCGCTGGAAAACGTCATGGCCTGCGGCCTGGGCGCTTGCCTGTGCTGCGTTGAAGACACCGTTGACGAGGGCAACGTGTGCGTGTGTAAAGAGGGACCCGTTTTTAACATCAATCGACTCAAATGGTAGACCTCAGTGTAAATATTGGAAAACTCCATCTCAGCAACCCGGTGATGACAGCATCGGGAACATTCGGCTACGGCGAGGAATTTGCCGACTTCATCGACCTGAACCAGCTGGGCGGCATTGTGGTGAAAGGCACCACGCTCCATCCCCGCCAAGGCAACGCCTACCCGCGCATGGTGGAGACCCCGAGCGGCATGCTCAATGCAGTGGGCCTGCAAAACAAAGGCGTGGACTACTTTATCGAACACATCTACCCTCGCATCAAGAGCCTTGACACCGCCATTATCGTCAATGTGAGCGGTGCGTGCGAGAGCGACTACGCAAGCGTGTGCGAGCGGCTTAACGAGCTCGACAAGGTAGCAGCCGTTGAAATCAATATCTCATGCCCCAACGTGAAACAAGGCGGCATGACCTTTGGCACAACGCCCGAGGGGGCGCAAGGCGTAGTGAAAGAGGCGCGCAAGCACTACGACGGCACCATGATGGTGAAGCTCACGCCTAACGTCACCGACATCGCCGACATCGCGCGCGCGGTAGAGGATGCCGGCGCCGACGCCGTCTCGCTCACCAACACCTTCCTGGGAATGGCTATCGACGTGGAGCGGCAACGCCCCTACCTGTCGACCGTCACCGGCGGGCTATCGGGGGCGTGCATCCGCCCCATTGCCGTGAGAATGGTGTGGCAGGTTGCCCAGGCCGTCAACATCCCCGTGGTGGGCCTTGGAGGCATCATGAATGGGCGCGACACCGTGGAGTTCATGCTTGCCGGCGCCACCGCGGTGCAGATTGGCACAGCCAATTTCATTGACCCGCAAGTGACCGTCAAGGCCATCGCCTATCTTGCCGACTACCTGAAGCGCCACGGCATGAGCAGCGCTCAAGAGCTCATTGGGGCCATGAAAGCATAGGCCCGCACACTACAATCTACGCAATTTTTTATTTCTTGGGCGTGAACGACTCAAAGGAGTTGTCGCTGTAAAATACCATGATATTGACGATGCGCCGCTCGCCCGCCTCTTTCGAGGCATTCACGGCATGGCTCCTGCCCACACTACGGGCGATGTTCTCCAGCGCCGCCGAGAGCTCATCGGCCGCCGCTGACGGGCGCTGCGGAGTGGAGTAGGCATCGTCATCAACCTCAAAACGAATAGCCTCACGTGCATTCTCTGAAGTCGCCTGTTGAGCCGATAACGGAGCATCGGCCTTTTTCACCTCCTCACCGAGTGGAAGCTGAACCTGGAAATCCTCCATGTTCGCATTTGGAACAAACATGTCGTCGTCGCCAAACATGAGCCACATGATGTTGAGCGCCGGGTAAGCCTCATGGATTTTAGAAATAATCTCGTCACTTACTCTTTTATTTCGGCCATTAAGCAATTGCGAGAGGGTGGGACGGGGTATCCCACACGTGTCGGCAAACTGTGAATTGGCGATGCCGTTCTGGCTCAAGAACAATTTTAGTCGAGAAACGATATCCATAATGCGATTAACATATTTGAATTATTCAAACGCAAATTTACGAGAGGTTTTTGAATTTGCAAAATTTTTAAGTGTAAATTTCATCCTGTGAGGCACTTTTTAGGTATCTTGCACTTTTAAGCCGTGCAAGAGCGCACAACAGACAAACACTAAACCTTTTGTTTAACACAATGTTCTAATGCGCTGGTTTACATAGATTTAATTGCTAAAGTAGTTGTTTTAAGCGCCGAAACAGGGAATATAGGTCGTTTTTGCTATCAAAACATATATTAATACTTTAATATTTATTATTTAACTTATTGATATTCAGAATCATATTTTAATTGTATATTTTTGTTAATAGCCTATTTGTGTGGTTTTACAAACCGCACTTTTGCAAATTCGCGAAACCAAAGTGAAGATTTGCGTTTACGCTCTCAAAATGCAGACGAGAATTAGGGGTTTGTTTTGCAAAGTGTCGCTTTCTAAACACAAATTAACCGCCCCGCTCGCGAGTTTCGTTTTGTTAACCCGTTGTGGTAAACTTACCATTTTTGGTTGTAAATTTGCTCAACTCGATTTCCCGAGCAAATTTAAAATTGAAGTTGTGGGATATTGCTCCATCGAAACGACACGCTGTTCTCATCGGGTTCAGAGCGTCATGCGCTTCCCCTTAATTCCCTGGTTGAGGAATATTTATAGGGACATTTTCGTTCCTATTTCTCGCTTGTCCTCTTCCCTTCAGAAAACTTGGAAAACATCGTTTTTACCACCGTATAGACCTGAAAAAAGGGACAGAAACCAGTGTTTCCTCCCTTCTTAACAAGCCGTTTTTGCGCCCAAGCCACGCCATTTTTGGCTATTTGGGCTGCTTTTGCGACAACTCTTTGGCAATAAACTTTGCGGTCACTGACTTTTTGGATTTTGCGACAGCCTCTGGCGTGCCCGTAGCGACCACCCATCCGCCATTTCGCCCCCCCTCTGGCCCCATGTCGATCAAATAGTCGGCACATTTAATGACATCCAGATTGTGCTCGATCACGATGACCGTATTTCCTTTTTGGACCAATTTGTTGAGCACGCTCAACAGCACCCTGATGTCTTCGAAATGAAGCCCCGTTGTGGGCTCATCGAGGATGTAAACCGTTTTTCCCGTGTCTTTCTTGGAAAGCTCGGCGGCCAGTTTCACTCGCTGGCTCTCCCCTCCCGACAGCGTGCTTGACGGCTGCCCCAGTTTGATGTATCCCAACCCCACTTCCTGAAGCACCTTAATCTTCGTGAGAATGGCAGGAATGCTCTCAAAGAACTCCACAGCCTGGTTGATGGTCATGTCGAGCACATCGGCGATCGACTTCCCCTTAAACTTCACCTCCAGCGTCTCTCGGTTGTAGCGCTTTCCTCCGCACTCCTCACAAGGCACCAGCACATCGGGCAGGAAGTTCATCTCCACCGTCTTGTAGCCGTTGCCCTTGCACACCTCGCAGCGCCCTCCCGCGATGTTGAAAGAAAACCGCCCGGGCTTGTAGCCGCGTATTTTAGCCTCGGGCAGCCCCACAAAGAGGCGGCGAATGTCGGCAAACACCCCCGTGTAGGTTGCCGGGTTGCTTCTGGGCGTGCGTCCTAAGGGCGACTGGTCGACCGTCACCACCTTGTCCACGTGCTCCAGCCCCTCGACGCGCTCGTATGGCAGCGGGGCTTGCAGCGAGCGGTACAGCTTTTGACTCAGAATGGGCTGCAACGTGGCATTGACCAGGGTTGACTTTCCGCTCCCCGAGACACCCGTCACACCAATCAATGTGCCCAAGGGAAACACGACATCTACGCCCTTCAGGTTATTGCCGCTGCATCCACGCAACACCAGCTCGTGCCCGTTGCCTTTCCGGCGCACCTTCGGCACGGGGATGCTGGCCGTCCCATTGAGGAAGTCGGCCGTGATGGTGTGCTCTTTGAGCAACTCGGCCGGCGTACCCTGGAACATCACTCTGCCCCCTTTGCGCCCAGCCTTGGGTCCCACGTCAACGATATAGTCGGCCTGGAGCATCATGTCCTTGTCGTGCTCGACCACAATCACCGTGTTGCCCTCGTCGCGCAGTTTCTTGAGCGACTCGATGAGGCGCTGGTTGTCGCGCTGGTGCAGGCCAATCGAAGGCTCGTCGAGGATATACAGCACATTCACCAGTTGGCTTCCGATTTGCGTTGCCAGCCGTATGCGCTGGCTTTCTCCGCCCGATAGCGAGGCCGAAGTCCGGTTGAGCGACACATAGTCGAGCCCCACATCAACCATGAAGTTCAGCCGGCTCATGATTTCCTTCACGATTTCCTCGGCAATTCTCCATTTCACGGGTTCCATGTGGTTGTGCAAGTCGTCCATCCAGTCTCGCAACTCCGAGAGGTCCATGCGAGCCAAGTCGGCAATGTTTTTCCCATTGACGAGAAAGTGCAAGGCCTCCCTGTTGAGCCGGTCGCCCTGGCACTCGGGGCACACCTCGCGTGAGAAGAACTGCCCCGCCCACTTCTGCGCCTGGCTTGAGGCGGTGTCGTCCTGCTGCAGCTCGATGTACTTGACCAGTCCCTCAAAGGCGAGGAAATAGTTGCTCGTGCTCAAGGTTTGGGTCTTGATCCTCAGCCGCTCGCTTGTGCCGTTCATGATGTCGTCGAGCGCTTCGTCGGGGAGGTCTTTGAGCGGCATGTCGATGGTGGCGCCATATTTCTCGCAAATGGCCGATATTTGCCAAAACACGAGCGAGTTCTTGTACTTTCCCAAAGGGAGAATGCCCCCATCCTTGATGCTCACGCTCATGTCGGGCATCATCTTCTCGCGGTCGATGATATTCACATATCCAAGCCCCTTGCACTTGGGGCAAGCCCCTTGTGGCGAGTTGAACGAGAAGTTGTGGGGCGCGGGGTCGAGATAGGACAACCCCGTGGCAGGGTCCATGAGCGCCTTGCTGTAGTAGCTGATTTCGCCCGTGTCGGCATCAAGGATGATCAACTGGTCCTTTCCCTGGCGAAAAGCCAAGTCCACGGTGTCCTTCAAGCGTTTTTCGTCCTTGCCGCTCACCCTCAGGCGGTCGATCACCAGCTCCACGCTGTGGTTCTTGTAGCGGTCGAGTTTCATGCCAAAGGTGATTTCCCGCAACTGGCCATCGACGCGCACATTCACGTAGCCCTTCTTGCGCAGCTGCTCGAAAAGGTCCTTATAGTGCCCTTTCCGGTTTTTCACGAGCGGCGCCAGGATGTAGATTTTGCGATTGTCGAATTTCGACAGAATCAGGCTTAGGATCTTATCAACCGAGTATTTCACCATCTTCTCGCCCGACTGGTAGCTATAGGCATCGGCAGCCCGCGCAAAGAGGAGGCGCAGATAGTCGTAGACCTCGGTTGTGGTGCCCACGGTTGAGCGAGGGTTCTTGTTGGTGGTCTTTTGGCCTATTGAAATCACGGGGTTCAGCCCCGAGATTTTATCGACATCGGGCCGCTCAAGCCCCCCCAGCATATTGCGGGCATAGGCCGAGAAGGTTTCCATATAGCGGCGCTGACCCTCGGCAAAAATCGTGTCGAAGGCCAGGCTTGATTTTCCGCTGCCGCTCAACCCGGTGATGACCGACAGCTTGTAGTGCGGTATTTCTACGTCAATATTTTTCAGGTTGTGCACTCGCGCGCCGAGCACGGTCACACATTCGGTTTCCTTTCCGTCTAATTTCATCGTTGTCAGAGTCGTGGACTTTTAGGGGTTAGGGGTGCTTGCCACTTTGTTGCGCTTGTAGCGCAAGATGTTGATGTCGCCGCTTTTCTTGTATTTCTTGCCATCGGATCCGGTAGCGCGCAGCACGTAGTAGTACACGCCCGTGTCAACGAGTTTGCCCTTGTAGGTGCCGTCCCAGCCCTCCGACGGGTCGTTGAGCTCAATGATTTTGTTTCCCCATGCGTTGAAAATCACACAGTGGAAATCGACGATCGACCTGTAGGACACTTTCCACACGTCGTTGATCCCCTCGGTCGATCCGGGCGAGAAAATGTTGGGGATTAACAGCTCGCTCTCGCCAATGCTCACGGTGTAGGTCTCGCTCGTGGCCTGGCAAGAGCCATCGCTATTGGTGCCAATGTAGCGCCAGTAGAACGTTCCCGCGTCATCAAAGGTCTGCTCCACCACGTTATCGTTGAGCCTGAGCGTGATTTGGTCAAAATTGGGGTCATCGGCCTGCTGCCACTCGTAATGGGTCACCGCATCGGTGGGATAGGCCGTGAAGGTGATGGCTGCCGGGGCCGACCCTCCCAGCTGCCCCTCGACCACGCCGCGCTCGTTGTTGTGGTTCTTGTCGCGCGGGGCTTGCACGGCTGTTGTCTTGCAATCGACGGCACGGGTCGTGTAGGTGTCGCTCTCGACGCTTTGCCCCTCTCCCCAGTAGCGGAGGAATCGGTCGCCCGCCAAGGTAAAGGCCGTGTTGCACAATGGCGCGGGCACCACGATGGTGCTTTTGAAACTTTCCTGGCTGTCGATCGTGTCGACTTGCTCCCACTGCACGCTCTCATCGCTCCACCTCAACGTGTAGTAGCTGAGTTGAATATCGCGGTCGAGCACCTTGCGCACCCCCGTGATTGTGTAGTAGTCGATGTCACGGCCGCTCCCCTCCACGTCGAGGGTGGCCGTGCCGCAGTCGCCGGCTGGCTCGGGGGTGACACTGCCCAAGTGCAGGGGGTAGTCGGCATAGTTCACCACCCACACGTAGGTGCGCGTGGTGCCCTCCTCCAGGATATAGCCCATGTTGGGCATCACCTGCTCTAAAGTCGACACGCCGCCATCGCGGGTGACGCCCGAGGTGAGTTCCTCGGCATAGCCGCCTCCCTGGGGGCCAAAGGTGTACCACGTGACCGGGCTGGCGGCATCGAGCGCCGTGTAGGTCATGCTCACGCCCGCCGCGCTGTGAAGCACGTAGAGATGATCGAGCCCGGTAGACTTGGCAGGCACCGTATCGAAAACCGGCTTGTCGCTGCCCGAGAACGACAATTCTTGCGCCTGGATGGGCAGCATCGCTGTCAGACAGGCGGCTATCGCGAAATATTTCGGTTTCATCACTTGCAAAGTTAAGGATTTTATGATAAATAACGAAATGCCCGCGATTTTAATTGCCCAAAGCGGATTTTAAAAATTTCAGCCACAGGCAAGGGGCTTGCGCGCCGTCGCCACACCCTCAAAAAAAAGAGAACTGCCCGGGGCCTTGACGGGCCTCGGGCAGCAGTTCGCTTCTTCAGGCGGCTTGCACGCCTCTCTGGAATGTGAAATTTTGAAAAACCCAGCGCTGGGAGACTGCGCGCGTCCTATCCCAGATAAGATTTAAGCAGCTTGCTCTTCTGTCCTTTCAGGCGGCGTATCGCCTTTTCCTTGATTTGGCGCACGCGTTCGCGCGTGAGGTCGAATTTCGCCCCAATCTCCTCAAGTGTCATTTCCTGGCATCCGATGCCGAAAAACATCTTGAGGATGTCGCGCTCTCGGGGGTTGAGCTGGTCGAGCGCCCGGTTGACCTCCTTGGAGAGCGACTCCTGGTTGAGGGAAGAGTCTGCCATGGGCGAGTCCTCGTTGGGGAGGACATCGAGGAGGCTGTTGTCCTCGCCGTCAACAAATGGAGCATCGACCGAGACATGGCGTCCCGAGACCTTCATCGTGTCAGTGATTTTCTCCACGGGCACATCGAGTTGCTCGGCAAGCTCAGCGGCCGACGGGCGGCGCTCGTTCTCTTGCTCGAAGCGCTGCAAGGCCTTGCCAATCTTGTTGAGCGACCCCACTTGGTTCAGGGGCAGCCGCACGATGCGCGATTGCTCGGCCAGTGCCTGGAGAATGGATTGGCGAATCCACCACACCGCATAGGAGATAAACTTGAAGCCGCGCGTCTCGTCGAATTTCTGGGCTGCCTTGATAAGGCCTAAATTACCTTCATCAATCAAGTCGGGAAGACTTAATCCTTGATTCTGGTACTGCTTTGCCACCGATACTACAAATCGAAGATTCGCGCTTACAAGTTTGTCGAGAGCAGCCTGATCACCTTGTTTAATCTTTTGCGCGAGCTCGACTTCCTCATCAACGGTGATAAGGTCCTTGCGGCCTATTTCTTGCAGATACTTGTCGAGCGATGCACTTTCGCGATTGGTGATTGATTTTGTAATCTTAAGTTGTCTCATTGGCGAATGTAGAGTTTAAGCACGCAAAGATACGAAACCTTTTTTGATTCCGCAACATCTTTCCGCAATAAATTGCGTTGGTAACCAATATTGTCCTAAAGAAATTACTGGCATAGAGAGAATGAGGTTGTTAGGGAACGCAACCCCTCAAGCCCTTTTTTGCGACATGTTTATTCTTCCCCCACTTGCTCTGGCGGAGGAGTGAATGGCTCGTCCAGCCACTTCTCGAGTTCTATTTTTGTGAACGTGTTCAGTCTGAGCGATACGACGTATTTTCCCCTGGTCTGTGCGCCCGCCAGCTCTATGGCCTCGTCAATGAGTATGTCCTGGGCGCTCTTTTCAGGCAATGGGAGTTCCTTGATTTGTGTATAAAGCAGGTTGTCCTTGTGTCTGACCACAAAAAACACACTCTTGCTGTCCCAGTCGTCAAGGAGGGAGAAATCGCAATAGCCACGGTCTG
>CABTZK010000015.1 GCA_902489275.1 uncultured Porphyromonadaceae bacterium | reverse complement strand
TCTTGGGCGAAAGCTAAAGGACACCCCTTGCCGTGGGGTGGTGACGTGAAGCGCAGCGGCTTGCTGCGCTTCACGTCCGCTCAGCCGGGAGGGGCTCGGGCTCCAGCGGGCAGTTGATGAGCCACACGCGGTTGCGCGCCCGGGTGATGGCGGTGTAGAGCCAGCGGTAGAAGTCGAGGGTCTCAAAGGCCTCGCTCGTGATAGCGCCCATGTCGATAAACACGTTGCGCCACTGGCCGCCTTGTGCCTTGTGGCAAGTCACGGCGTAGGCATACTTCACTTGCAGGGCGTTGAAATAGGGGTTTTTCTTCAGCTCCCGGTGTCGGGTGCGCTTGTCGCCTGTGAGCTCGCTCATTACCTCGCTGTAGAGCCGCTCTTGCTGTGCGGCAGTGAGGCCGGGAGTCTTGCTGGCAAGGCAGTCGAGGATGATTTTGGCGTCCATTTCCAGGTTTCCGTGGTCGGGGAATTGCACCGTCACATTGGCAAATCTCAGCCCGTAGCGGCACTCGGTCTCGCCCCACACGCGTGTCACGCTCACCACGTCACCGTTGGCGATGAAATCCATCGTGTGGTCGTCTCGCGCCCAGTAGTAGTTGTTTTTCGACACGAGCAGCATGTCGCCGCTCACGAGTTCTTCTTCATAGTAGAGGATGCGGTTCCTGATGCCCAGGTTAAATTGCGCGGATCGCCAGTTGCTGCGTGTCACGACAATCGTCTCGTTCATGCCGTCGCGGTCGTAGCTGTCGCTGATGGTTTCCAGCAGGAATTCGCCCGAAATGGCCTCAATGTCGTCAAACTGCCGCAACGCCAGCTTGGGCGCGTGGAGCGCGCCGCGCTCCATCACTTGCCGCAGGATGGTGGCATTGTAGAGGATGCCCGATTGGGCCGCTTGCCGCACGATGTCTTTCAGGTGAGTGTCGTAGACGGTGAGGCTGTAGCCGTGCAGCGTCTCGGGATGGAGCGCGGGACTTCTGCTTTGCCCCACCGGTGGCAGCTGTGCGGCATCGCCCATGAGCGCCAGGCGGCAGTTGCGGCCGCTGTACACATAGTGGATGAGGTCGTCGAGCAGGTGCCCCGTGCCGAAAAGGCTCCCCTCGCTCGCCGTGTTGCTCACCATTGAGGCCTCGTCGACGATAAACAGCGTGTCGGTGTGCTTGTTTTCGGCGAGCCCGAACCCTGCCTCTAAATAGCCGCTCTGGCGGTAAATCTTGCGGTGGATGGTGTAGGCCGTGTGGCCGGCGTACTCGGTAAAGACCTTGGCGGCGCGGCCAGTGGGCGCGAGCAGCACCGTCTTGACCCCTCGCTGTGAGAGTGCCCTCACCATGCCGCCAATCATCGAGGTCTTGCCCGTCCCGGCGTAGCCGTTGAGCAAGAACACCGACCGCGGGTCGCCGTAGAACAAGAAATGGGCAAAGGCGGCCATGAGCGTGACCTGGCTCTCGTTGGGCTCGTAGGCGAGGCATTGCATCACTTCGGTGCCAAAATTCACAATCAGTTGGTCCTTCTCGTCAATGGGGTAGGGCAACTGGTTTTGGGCGATTAAGGAATCCATCACACAAAATTACGAAATATTGCTCGTTTTTCAAGGAAAATTCACTATCTTTGCCCTCGCAATTGCAAAACAGCCCATGGAGTGGTGCTCGAGTGGCTGAAGAGGCACGCCTGGAAAGCGTGTAAGCGCCGAAAGCGCTTCGGGAGTTCGAATCTCCCCCACTCCGCAATGAGCATTGGTTCTCAATGACTTGCGAAATTGGTACATGAAAAATGTACATGTAACGCCTGGTTTTTTAACAGTCCAGGCGTTTTTTTATGCGCAAAAGCCCGTGCCATGCAACCGATGAGGGCAAAAATCAAAAATATCTTTTATAGGGCTATCTTCGTCAAACCCCTATCAATAAATTTCGCCATGATTGAGATAAAAGGAATCGGCCCCAAGATGATTGCCAGCAATCTTGAGCCATTTGAGCCTGCGCTTTCCCTTTTTTGAGGCTATGCTCCTGCTGTCGTGGCGGGTAAGACGGCAGTTCCCACAAGCAAGGGTGTAAATCACACGTTGGTTGGTTTACACCCCCTGCGTTTCGTGCTTGTCTTCGGCTTTAGTCGTCGACTTCGATGGTGCCGGTAAAGGTGGCTGGCCCTGTGAGGTAGACGTTCTTGAACGTCAGGCTGCCATTGGCATCCTTCTCGGGCTCGAACTCTACCGCCAGCGAGCTGATGCGGGCTTTCACGAGATAGCGCACCACGCCATTTTCCACGCGCTCGGGACTCACGCCCATCATGTAGGCGGCCAGGGCGGTGGCTACGATGCCTGTGCCGCAGGCGAGGGTCTCGTCCTCAACGCCTTTCTCGTAGGTGCGCACATGCAGTGTGCCGCCCTCTTTCGTTTGCACGAAATCCACATTCACGCCCTCGGGCGCAAATCGGGAGTCGAAGTACCGGTAGGCTCGCCCTTGGGCGTACACGTTGGTGTGGTCAACATCGTCGACCGAGGTCACAAAGTGGCGCGCGCCGGTGTTGAAGAAATAGCTTTTTTCGCCGTATTTCTTGAATTCTGTCACGTCGCTCATTTTGAGGCGCACAATGTGGGTCGCGCAGCCCATGGCGTCTCTCGACGGGCCTTTTTCAATCCAGCTCTCGTGAAGTCCGTCGGGCGCTTCGAACACGAAGTGGCGCTCGTCGCTGTCGCTCGTTTGGGCGGCAAAGGCCGAGATGCAGCGCCCGCCGTTGCCGCACATCATGCCCGAGGTGCCATCGGGATTGTAGAATTTCATCTTGAATGCCGTGCTGTCGCTATGGCTCATCACCATCAGCCCGTCGGAGCCAAATCCCGTGTGCCGGTCACACAGGTGCACGATTTTCTCTCGTGTGAGTTGAACATTGTGTTGGCGCTCGTCAACAATGAGAAAATCATTGCCGGCTCCATGGAATTTAAATAACTTCATCATATTGTGTTGTTTTATGGGTGTTGTTTCTTGATTGAACTTGATGACCTGGAAAAGGGGGGCTCAGCCGTCAAGCTCTTCCTTGATGAGGGAGGAAAGGAGTTTCAAGCCCTCGTCGATGCGCTCCAGGCTCATGAACGAGAAATTCAGGCGCATGGTGTTCTGGCCGCTGCCGTCGGGGTGGAAAAACGAGCCCGCCACGTAGGCCACTCCGTGAGTCAATGCCTTTTCATAGAACCGCACCGAGTCAAATCCTTGCGGCATGGTCAAGAGCAGGAACAGTCCTCCGTCGGGGCGGGTCCAGCTCACCCCCTTGGGCATGTATCGAGCCAGCAACGCCTGCATACCCTCGCAACGCGCCTGGTAGAGGTGCTTGATGCGCTCAATGTTGCGGTCGAGCCGCCCCGATGTGATAAATTCGGTGGCGATATACTGGTCGAGCACAGGCGGGCAAAGGTCTAACGATTGCTTGCACACGTAGATTTGGTCCAGCATGGCGGGAGGGCCAAATATCCAGCCGATGCGCAGCCCGGGCGCTAAGATTTTGGAGAAAGACCCCAGGTGCAGCACGCAGTCGGGCGACAGGGCGTAGAGCGTGGGCACGCTCTCGCCGCGGTATCGCAACTCGCGGTACGGGCTATCTTCCACAATGATGAAATGGTGCTCTTTGGCCAGCTGAATCAGGATTTCGCGCTGCTTGAGCGATAGCGTCTCGCCCGATGGGTTCTGGAAGTCGGGAATCATGTAGAGAAACTTGATGCGCTCTCCCTTGTCGGCGCACGCCTTGATGGCGTCGGCATAGCGTTGCCGGAATTGGCGCTCGTCGTCGCTGTGGCTCACGCTCACGATGCGTGCCCTGTAGGAGCGGAACGACTGGATCGCGCCCAGGTAGGTCGGGCTGGACGTGAGCACGACATCGCCTGGATTGACCATGACCCGGGTGCACACGTCGATGCCTTGTTGCGACGAGGTGGTGACTTGGATGCGCCCGGTGGGCACGCCATAGCGGGCCGAGAGCGCGTCGCGAAGCTCGGGAATGCCTTGCGTGGCGTTATACTGCAAGGCCTTGCTGCCGTGCTTGTCGATGGCTTTTGCGGCAAATTCCCTCACGCCCTCAAGGTCAAAGGCATCGGCCGAGGGATAGCCGCCGGCAAACGAGTAGATTTTGCTCAAGTCCACGCGCTTGAAGATGTCGCGCACTGGCGAGCGCATGAACGAGGCGGTATCGGCCGAAAACAACGTGCTGTAGTCCATTATCGCAACAAGTCTTCTAAAACCACCGAGACCGAGGTTTTCTCGTCTCGATATTTAATAATCACTGGCGTGTAGAGGTGCATGCCTGCCTCTTTTCCAGGGCCGTGGGCGATGGGGCGGCTGCCTGCCACCACCACAGCTCCGCTGGGGACAATCATTTGCCCTTTCTCGTTGGGGCCAATCAGTTGCCCGTTCACCGCGTCGTAGAGCGGAGTGGACTTGTTGATGACAACACCAGTGGCAATCACGGCATGCTCCTCGACGATCGTCCCCTCGTAGATGCCGCAATTGCCGCCAATGAACACATGGTCCTCGACAATCACGGGCAAGGCACCCACGGGCTCCAGCACGCCGCCAATCTGGGAGGCTGCGGCGATGTGCACGTTTTTGCCGATTTGGGCACACGAGCCCACAAGCGCGTGGGAGTCAATCATGGTGTCGCAATCAATATATGCGCCAATGTTGACGTATGCCGGGGGCATCATGATCACGCCAGGAGCCAAGTAAGCGCCTCGGCGCACGGCATTCCCGCCAGGGACAATGCGCACCTTGTCGCTGGCGCTGAACGAGCGTGGAGCAAGGGTGTCCTTGTCGAAGAAGCTGAATAGCCCCATCGACAGGTCGGTGAGCTCGCCGCAGGCGAAACCTTTCAGGATTTCCTCTTTCACCCACGAGTGCACCATCCACTCGCCCCCTTTTTTCTCGGCCACTCTCAGTTGGCCGCTTTCGAGCTGTCGGCAGAGGTCAGCAAATTTTTCTTTATCGCTCATCATGCGTATTCACCAATCACGTTTCTCATCAATTCCATCGTTTTGGCCGTCGCGTTCGTGAGCGGCAGCCTCATCTCGGGCAAGCACAGCCCCAGCAGGGAGAGCGCGCCTTTCACGGGGATGGGGTTGCTTTCCACAAAGCAGTCCTTGTAGAGGGGCTTGAGCTTGTTGTCGAGCACCAGCGCCTCGCCCATCTCGCCTGCAAGCAGCAAGTGGGTGAGGTGGCTCATCATGGCCGGGGCAATGTTGGAGGCCACGCTCACGACCCCTTGCGCCCCGCCAGCCATCAGGGGGAAGGTCTGGTGGTCCTCTCCGCTGAGCACGCTGAAGTCGGCTGGCGCATATTTCCTGATTTCGAGCACCTGGTCAATGTTGCCCGAGGCCTCTTTCACGGCAATCACGTTGGGCAGCTCGGCAATGCGCAGGGTAGTTTCGGCCACCATGTTGCTCCCGGTGCGCCCAGGCACGTTGTACACCACAATGCCGCGGTCGGTTGATTCTGACACAGCCTTGAAGTACTCGTACATGCCATCTTGGGTAGGCTTGTTGTAATAGGGGACGACGATCAGGAACGCGTCGGGCCCCAGTGGCTCCAGCATCTTGATGTTCTCAATCGTTTTGGTCAGCGAGTTGGTGCCGCAGCCAGCCACCACAGGACGACCCTGGCACAGCGCCTTGGTGATGGAAACAATCTTCTTTTTCTCGTCGTCTTCAAGGCAAGGGGTCTCGGCCGTTGAGCCAAGCGGGACCAGGAAATCAATGCCATGGTCGATTTGGCGGGTCACCATGTGGGCCAAAGCCTCATAGTCGACTGCCTTGTCTTCCTTGAAAGGAGTGACCAGGGCAGTGCCGCAGCCTTTCAGTAAAAAGTTCTCTAACATGATGTGATATATTATGTGGTATTTTTATTTTTTGAATGATTTTTAGCTTGAGCCGATGCCCCGAGGGCTTGTGTCGGGCGGGGCTTGATGTTTAGCGCCGGCTCATGAAGAGCTCTTGGAACTCGTGGACGCTGCCCGGCTCGACCTCTTGAGTCATGGCTGCCGCCAGCACGGCTCCTTGCGCGAAGCCTTCGCGGGAGAAAGCCTCGTGCTCTATCGTGAGGCGATCGTTGAGGCCCTCAAATCCCACCGTGTGGATGCCGGGAATCTCGCCCACGCGCACGCTCGACACCGCAGGCTCTACGCCCATGGCCGCTTTCACGTTTTCGCACAGCGTCTTGGCCGTCCCGCTTGGCGCGTCGAGTTTGTGGATGTGGTGCTTCTCGACCACGTAGGGGCTGTAGCCGCCTGTCTGGCCGAGCAGGCTCGACATGAGTCTCACGGCCGCCGTCATCACGTTCACGCCCACCGAGAAGTTTGAGGCCCAGATGAGCGTCGTGCCAGCCTTAGCGAAAGCCTGAAACACGTCGCTTTTGATGTCGTACCACCCAGTTGTGCCCACGACCACCGCCTTGAATTTGCGTGCGAGCAGGGGATAGTTTTTCCTGAAGGCGGCCGGTGTGGTGAAGTCGATGCAAATGGCATCCCGGGCCAGCGCGTCGTCGATGGCCGCCACATCATCGGTCTTGGCCAGGCATTCAATGCCTTTTTGACGAAGCACTTGCTCCACCATTTTTCCCATTTTCCCGTAACCGCTAATCACGATTTTTGCTGATAATGTGTGATTCATATCTTTCATTGTGTTCTGTTTTTTCCTGTTTGATGTTTTTTGTCTTGGAGGGTGAGGCGCTTGAAGATGGCCACGTACTGGTCGCGTGCCTGCTCCAACTCGCTCATGAGCACGTGCTCGCAGTCTTGGTGCGCCACGAGAATCGACCCGGGCCCGCACAGCATGCGGCACTCGAAGTTGTCGAGCCGGGGCGCATCGCTGCCAAAAGCCGCGGTCGTTGTCTCAAAGCCGTCGAGTGTGAGGTAGCTCATCGGCGTGTCGCCGCCCAGCGCCTCGATGTGGATGCGCTCGCTTTGCAGTTTCTCCATCGCTTGAACCACTTGCGCGTCGCTGGCTTGTGTCGTGCGGAAGTAGAGTTTGAACTGCACGTTGTCGCTCAGCACGTTTTGGGGGTTGTCGCTTTGTAGCTGCCCAATGTTATAGGTCGTCGCCCCTGTCACCTCGTCGGTGGGGAACGGGATTGCGCGAAGCTGGTTCACGAAGTCCACGAAGCGCTCGACGGCGCTGTCGCCCTGCTCGGGGTAGCCCGAGTGGCAACGCTTGCCCTCGATGGTGATGTTGAAAGCCTTTGTGCCCTTGCTGGCCTTCACCATCTTGTTGTCCGTGGGCTCGCCCACAACCACATATTTTGCGCCGCGCCCGTGCCGCGCGTAGGCTTTTGCCCCATGCGACCCCGTCTCCTCGCCAGCCAGCAAGAGCAGCCCAAATCCCGTGAACCCTTCTCGCTCAAGAGCCTGGCAAGCCGAGAACATGGCAAAAATCTGCCCTTTGGCGTCGCAGCTGCCGCGGCCATTGACTTTGAGGTCGCCATTGGGAAGCGGCTCAAAGCGGGGGGCGATAAAGGGGGGTACGGTGTCTAAATGGGTGCAAAAGACCACTTGGGGAGTGCTTCCCCACGTGAAGAGCAGGTTGAGTGTCCCGTCGCCCACCTCGAACGCTTGCACGCTGCACGTCGAGCGTTCGCCCAGTTGCCCAGCCAGCTGCTCAGCCAGCGTGCGCTCCTGGCCCGATGTGGAGTCAAGGGCAAGCATGCTTTTAAACAGGTCGGTGTCCATTCCCGACGGGTGGCTGCTCCCAAGGTGTGAATTGTGGTGTTGAGCTTTGATAAACATAGTGTTAACAACAAATTTCAAGTAAACCTATGGCTATGATTCTCAATCATGTTGGATGCAAAGTTACTGATTATTCTTGACTGGGCAAAATAAATAAGTTGTTTTCTAACTAAAAATCAAGATTGCCCGTAATGGCCATTGGCATAGGCGATTGAGATGCCCAATCGGGCCGTGGCTGCTCGGCCGATGAGGTGGAAATGGGGGGCGGTGCCTTGCCTGTTGAAAAGAAATGATTATCTTTGTGTCGTTAACCAGATAGTACCGTATTTATTTTATATTATTTTTCCTTTTACGGCGCCGCGTTGTGAAACGTGGCGTTTTTTCCCTCGTCATGTGTCGGTGTGGCGGCTGGGCAAGAGCCATGCGCCCGCCCAAGTCTTGTGAAGAGGGGGGCGGGCGCCGCGGGCATGTTTTGTGTCAGTGTGTGCCAGTTAGTTCTTGAGCGAGTAGGTCACGGTAGAGACCACACGCAGGGTCTTGATCCAGGGCGTGTTCTGGTCCTTGCTCTCGATGGAGAACTCGCCTTGGTTGGCTGTCTCAATCTTGTTGAGCTTGCTGTCGCACTGCTTGGCAAACTGCTCGGCTGTGGAGCGGGCGTTGCCAATGGCCTCTGTCACCATCTTGGGCTTCATGCGCTGGAATGAGGTGTACTCGTAGCGCACGCCTCCCGTGCCGTCATAGCCGTCGGTGTTGATCACGGCCACACCTTGGGCCAGCAGGTCGCCTTGCTTGAGGATGATACCTTTCACGAGATTCACGTTGCTGCTCGACACGGTGACGACTTGCGTGATGGTGTAGCGCCCGCTCTTCTCATTACCACTGTAGCTGTTGGTGTTCTGGTCGGCCACAATGGGTGGAGCCACGCTGATTTCGCTGCCTTGAACTTTGTTCCGTTTCAAGAACTCCACAACCGTGTTCACCTTTCCGTTCATGACCGTGTACAAGGTTTGAATGTCGTCGCCCGTCTCTTTGAGGGTGATGGGCCAGCTCACGAAGTTGGCAGGAACGTCTTTCTCCGACAAGCCTTTTACAGTGACCTTGCGGTCTTTGTTGACAAAATTGTCAATGCCTGATTTCAAGCATAATCCCAAAATTGCAATTCCCACAGCGACTATTGCCGCCTCAAGGATCCATCCATTTGATTTCATTGTTGTGATGTATTAAAAAAAGTAGTAAGTTAGAAAGTCCTCTTTTCGTTTCATTTTTAGTTTTATCATTAGACAAGAAAGAGCCGGTGAAGTTTAATGTGAGCTCCCACGCTCATAATAAATTAGGTGTAAAAAATCATGAAAACCGAAAAAAACATTTGTAAATTCACATCAATTTTGTAATTTTGTAAATCATTAAGTCTATTATGTGATGATGAAAGATGGCGAAGTTTCATCGGCAACGAAAGTAGAGCGCAATTTCCTAACCAAAGTATTTTACCTCTACTACGACGGTTTCAGGAACATGACTGTCGGGAAAACGCTTTGGGTGATTATTGGCATTAAGCTGGTCATTTTCTTCTTGATTTTGCGTTGGATTTTCTTTCCCGATTTCCTGAGCGGTAAAGGAGCGAATGACCAGGAGAAGGCCGCCTACGTCAAGGAGCAGCTCACCAAGCCGAGGTGACTTTCACCAAGCGCAAAAGGCTAATATCCCCAAAAACTCAAGAACAGCTTCAAAACCAGAAACAATAAAAAACCAAAATAATATTACTTATGAACGAATTAATGAACCTCGTAGACTGGTCGCGCGCGCAGTTCGCGCTCACTGCAATCTATCACTGGCTGTTTGTCCCGCTCACCCTGGGACTGGGTGTGATTGTTGCGATCATGGAGACCATCTACTATCGAAACCGCGACGAGAAATGGCTTGCCACCACCAAGTTCTGGATGACACTTTTCGGCGTGAACTTTGCCATTGGCGTTGCCACGGGCATCATTATGGAATTTGAGTTTGGCACCAACTGGTCGAACTATAGCTGGTTTGTGGGCGACATCTTTGGCGCGCCACTTGCCGTGGAAGGCATTCTCGCTTTCTTCTTGGAGTCGACTTTTATCGCTGTCATGTTCTTCGGGTGGAAGCGCGTGAGCCCCAGGTTCCACCTGGCTTCTACCTGGCTCACGGCTATCGGGGCCTCGCTATCGGCTCTGTGGATTCTCGTGGCCAACGCTTGGATGCAGGACCCGGTGGGCTGCCACTTCAACCCCGAGACCATGCGCAACGAGATGACGAGCTTCTGGGGAGTGGTGTCATCGCCCATGGCGATGAGTAAATTCTCACACACGGTGCTGAGCGCATGGGTGCTGGCAGGCACTTTCGTGGTAGGCGTGTGTGGCTGGATGCTGCTCAAGAAGCGCAACGTGGAGCATTGCTACCGCAGCCTCAAGGTGGGAGCCTGGGTAGGCGTGGTTGGCATTGTGATGACTTTCGTCACGGGCGACATGAGTGCTGTGACCGTGAGCGAGCGGCAGCCCATGAAACTGGCAGCCATGGAGGGACTTTACCAGGGCGATAACGCGCAGAGCATCGTGGCGTTTGGCATCCTGAACCCTTCCAAGACGGTCGATAACCAAGAGGATCCCTACTTGTTCAAAGTCTCGATCCCTTACGGGCTTTCGCTTCTTGCCAATCATGACTCGCAGTCGTTTGTGCCTGGCATCAGCGACCTGATCAATGGAGTGGACAAGGATAGCCAAGGGAATCCTGTTCCCGCAGTCTCTTTCCAGGAGCGCATCAATCGTGGCAAGCAGGCTCAGGAGGCGGTGAGGAACTATGAAACCGCCCTTCGCAGCGACGACAAGGCCGCTCTCGACGGCATCAACAAAACGCTCGACGAGAACTTCCGCTACTTTGGCTACGGCTATCTCGACAGCCCGCAAGAGGCAGTGCCTCCTGTGGCGCTCACGTTCTACACTTTTCACTTCATGGTCATTTCAGGCGGCTACTTGCTCCTGTTCTTGCTGTTGGCGCTGCTCTTTGTCTACAAGCGCCAACTTATCGAGAACGCTAAGTGGGCGCGCGGATGGCACATCCTGGCCATCATCACCATTCCCATCACCTATTTGTGCTCGGCTTGCGGCTGGATTGTGGCCGAAGTGGGCCGGCAGCCTTGGACCATTCAGGACTTGATGCCCAACAAGGTTGCCGTTAGCGACCTGAATGCGAGTCACGTGCAGGTGACTTTTTGGATTTTTGCAGCCGTTTTCACGGCATTGCTCATTGCCGACATCAGCATTATTATGAAACAAATTTCCAAGAAGTCTAAAACTGACCTCGACCTTGCGAAACTATAAACCGGCAGGCATCACCTGAGACGGCGGGGGTGTGAATCGGCAGAGCGCAAGGGGCGTTTCCTCGCTTGCCCCCCGTCAGTCTTACAATCAAACTTATCAATTTTTAATACAATAGTTATGACTTACTATATTCTTCAAAATTACTGGTGGATGATTATTTCGGTGTTGGGTGCGCTGCTCGTCTTCTTGCTCTTTGTGCAAGGGGGGCAGTCGATACTTGTGTGCGTCAAGGATCATGACCGCCGCACCATGATGGTCAACTCGCTCGGGCGCAAGTGGGAATTCACGTTCACCACGTTAGTCACCTTTGGCGGAGCTTTTTTCGCCTCTTTTCCCTTGTTCTATTCTACCAGTTTCGGCGGTGCCTATTGGCTATGGATGCTCATCCTGTTCAGTTTTGTGGTTCAGGCGGTCTCCTACGAGTACCGCACCAAGAAGGGCAACGTCTATGGCACCAAGTTTTTCGACGGGCTGCTCTTCGTCAATGGCGTTTTAGGCCCCGTGCTGCTGGGAGTGGCTGTGGGCGGCATGTTCTTTGGCTGCGAGTTCACGGTGACCAAGAGCAAAGTGCTTGATGTGGCCAACTCGGCCATTTCCTCCTGGGGGGCAGGGCACGGCCTGGAGGCCATTGCTTCGTGGAAAAACATCCTCTTTGGCTTCATGGTGTTCTTTTTAGCCCGCACGCTGGCATCGCTCTACTTTATCAACAACATCAATGATGACGAGACCCGCGCCTCGCAGCGCAAGCACCTCGCCGTCGACGGCAGCATTTTCGTGCTGCTCTTCCTCACCGTGGCAGCGCTTATCCTCACCGCCAAAGGTGTGAAAATCGACGACAATGGCAATGCCGAGTGGGTAGATTACAAATATTTGCACAACTTCCTCGAAATGTGGTGGAATCTCGTGATCCTGCTCGTTGGCGTGGTCATGGTGCTCTTTGGCATTGGAAAGACCCTGCTCAAGAAGAATTTCAGCGGGGGCATTTGGTTTGCAGGCATCGGCACGGTGCTGGTTGTCCTCACCTTGTTCTTCACACTGGGCTTCAATGGCACGGCCTACTATCCCTCGCTCGTGGATGTGAACAGCAGTTTGAGCATTCGCAATAGCAGTTCGAGCCTATTCACGCTTGAGGTGATGAGTTGGGTGTCGATCCTGGTGCCTTTCGTGCTGGCTTACATCTTCTACGCTTGGCACAGCATCGACCATGTGAAGATTACCAGGGAAGAGATGCAGGAAGCCGATCCCGAAGAAAAGTATTGATGGACGGATGAGGTGCTGAAGAAAGATGTGCTCGACATCGGCACGGGAACGAAAGGAGGGCCTCAGGCCGATAATCCCCCCCGTGACGCATTGCAATGAGAGCCATTCCCCATCACCAAACTAACGATGAGGGCACGCCACGCGCGTGCCCTCATCGTTGCTCACAATGCCCACGAGCGCGCCAGCCCAATGGAATCTTTACCCCTTGATGATTATATCCAAAAGTTGCATTTCTTCATTGTGAAGAATCTAAATAGAATCGCAAATTTATCTACAAAGTCATTAAAACTGGCGCCCGTTCCAAGGACTATGAAGACGCACTCATGTGGTTGGAGGATGCTGGAATGATACACCGGGTGTATAGCATCAGCAAGCCAGGCATGCCATTGAGTGCATACGAGGAAGCCGATGCGTTCAAGGTTTATGCCAGTGACTGCGGATTGCTCCGCCGATTGGCCAATCTGCCAGCAGCTGTCGTCACCGACCCTATTGCCAACTACACGGAATTTAAGGGCGCTTTAGCCGAAAACGCTGTGTTGCAGTCTCTTATTCCACTCATGGACAAGAAGCCGATTGGCTATTGGACCTCAAGCGGTATAGCCGAAATTGAATTTGTGCTACAATGGGAGACTGACATTATTCCCATCGAGGTGAAAGCTGAGGGGAATATCAATGGAAGTAGTTTGGCTCAATACAACAAAAAATATTCTCCCCGTCAGCGTGTGCGTTTCTCAATGCTCAACCTGCAATATAATGGTGGCCTGATGAGCAGCCCCGCTCCGCTGGCATCGTGGTTTGATCGGTTGCTCGACATGGTGCACGATGATGACAAAGAACCGAAATGAGGGCGTGGAGCGGGCAGCGGCGCTTGGACTAACCCAAAATGCCGTTGTTCCCGAGTGCAAGCTGGTGGGCTGGCGAGGATGGGTTTTGCAGGGGATTGCCGAGTGGTTTATGGAAGAATTTTGCTAATTTTGTGGTGATGAAAAAAGGACTTGTGCTTGAGGGCGGGGCGCTGCGGGGAATGTACACCTGCGGCATCCTTGATGTGATGATGGAGAGCGGCATCACCGTCGATGGCGCTGTGGGCGTGAGTGCGGGAGCCTGTTTCGGGGTCAATATGAAATCGCGCCAGCCTGGGCGTGCCTTGCGCTACAGCCAGCGCTTTGCGCGCGACAAGCGGTATTGCTCGCTGCGCTCGCTGTTGCTCACGGGAAACCTCTATCATGCGCGGTTTTGTTATCACACGGTGCCCATGGAGTTTGACGCGTTTGACTTCGACACGTTTTTTGCCAACCCCATGCGCTTCTACACCGTGTGTACCGATGTTGTGACAGGAACCCCCGTTTACCACCTCATGGAGCGCGAAGACCCCGACAAGACGTTGGAGTGGATACGCGCCTCGGCATCAATGCCGATTGTGTCGACGGTCGTTGACCTCGACGGCCGCAAGCTGCTCGATGGTGGCATGACCGACTCGATTCCACTCAAGTTCTTGGAAAGCAAGGGCTATGACCGCAATATCGTGATACTCACCCAGCCCGATGGCTATGTTAAAAGGCCATTCCGGCTCAATGCGCTGGTGAGAATGCGCCACCACAGCTATCCGCGCCTTGCCAGGGCTATGGCCGAGCGCTACAAGATGTACAACGCGCAGACGGCCTACGTCAAGCAGCAGGAGCAAGCCGGGCGCGTCCTCGTGTTCCGCCCCGAGGAGAAGTTAGAAATCAGCCGCGTGAGCCACGACCCCGATGCCATGTGGCGCGTCTACAGCCATGGACGGCGGCAGGCGCTATCCCGAATAGAAGAAATGAGAGAATTCCTGCGATAGAAAAGAAAAATCACTAAAGGGGGGGGGATTTCCCGGCGTTTTGGAATCCGCGTGTTGGCCCGCATCCCATGAATGGGTAATGAGCAGGGGGCAGGAATACCCAAAGAAGGCGATTGCAGGGGCAGCCCCATCGCCCTACTTTTGCAAAACCAACCAACAACGTTCTGTTCTCATCATCCTGCAGAACGGTGTGCAAGCACAGTGCGCTTGCCAACGCAAACATTCAACACCGCATAATCAATGGCCTGTGGAAATGAGCACTGGTTTCTACTGGTTCTAAAAAAGAAAGGGGAAAAAATCTACAATGAAAAAAAATCTATCAATCATCCTTTGCATGCTGGTTTCGGTCTGTGCATGGGCACATGGGGGGACCGATGCCATGCTTTTCGGCGACGTGAAAAGCAAAACCACTGGCGAGCACTTGCCCTATGCAACCATCAAAGTGAAAGGCACGAGGCTTGTGACCCACTGTGACGCCTCGGGGCACTTTAAGATGGAAGACTTGCCGATTGGTGAAGTGACGGCAGTTGCCAGCCTGGTGGGCTACCGGCCACAGGAAATTGTGCTGACCACGAGCCGAGGCAAGGGGGTAGAGGCCTATTTTGTGCTCGAAGACGATGTGCTCAACCTCGATGAGGTGGTGGTGACAGGCACACGCACCGAGCACTTCATCAAAGACGTTCCCATTCGCACCGAGGTGCTCACCTCGCAGGCAATCACGAAAAAAAACGCACAGAATATCTATGAGGCGCTGGAAGGTGTGCCTGGCGTGCGTGTGGAGCAGCAATGCCAGTTTTGCAACTTCTCCATGGTGCGTATGCAGGGTTTAGGTGCCGAGCACACCCAGGTGCTGGTTGACGGCGAGCCCATATACTCGGGGCTGGCTGGTGTCTATGGCCTGCAGCAAATGGGCACCAACGATGTCGACCGCATGGAAGTCGTGAAAGGGGCAGGGTCGGCCATGTACGGCAGCAGCGCCGTCGCGGGTGCTATCAATATCATCACCAAGGAGCCAAGTTTCGAGCCCTCGCTCAAAGCCGATGTGCAATTTGGCAGCTGGGGGCATCGCAATTTCAATGTCTCGGCCTCGATGAGAAAAAGAAATGTGGGCTTGAACATCTTCGGCCGGCACAATCACGCCGACGCGGTGGATCAAACACAAAATGGCCTCACAAGGAGTGAGGTGAAGCACAAGGATGGCGTGTCGGATCGTGTGAATCTCACGGTGAACAACTTGGGTTTCGGTCTCTATCTCTTCAGCCCATTTGTTGAAAACGATAAGTTGGTGCTGAGAGGAAAACTCATGAATGAGCATCGCTACGGCGGAGTCATGACCGATGATCTTTACCTCAATCCTTTCTCGGCCGGGACAGAGAATATTCTCACCAATCGCATGTCTGTCGACCTGGACTACAACCTGCCACTTGGCAACTGCTCGCAGTTCGACCTCGCCGCAGCCTGGGTCTACCACAAGCGCAATGCCACCAACGACACGTTTCTGAACAGCTACATGGGCTCACACCAGGATGCCGAGGGTAATGCCGAGCGCCCCGACGTGGAGATGATGCGCCCCTATCAGGCACGCGAAAACACGTTCACCCCATCGGTTAGTTTCAGCACGGCGCTGGGCGCAAGCACGCTGCTGGTGGGTGCGCAAGGCTACTTCACGCGCTTGCGTGAAACTGGACTTTATTGCGTTGACGACGCTTCCAGCGCCTATTATGGCACTGCCTACACCTCGCTGAGCAGAAAGCACGCCAATGAGTTTGGGTTTTTCATTCAAGATGAGTGGAACGTGTTGAGAGGACTCACGCTCGTGCCTGGTATCCGCGTCGACTTGCACAAGTCGGGCGAGGAATATGAGGCGAGCCAGCAGGTGTTTGACAGCGCATTTCCAAAAACGGACTTCAAGAAAACGACCTTTAATCCACGCTTGGCCGCAAAATACAAAGTGAGCGATGCCTTGGTGCTTCGCGCTAACGTGGGCACAGGATTCCGCGCCCCATACGGCTTCTCGGAAGACTTGCACCTGTGCAGCGGGTCGCCACGCGTGTGGAAGTCGTCAGACTTGAAAGGCGAGCGGTCAATCAGTTATAATCTCTCGGGCGACTTTTATGGCAAGGATGTCCAGTTGAGCCTGAACATCTTCCGCACTGACTTGAAAGACAAGATACAATTTGCGCCCGCGTCTGACGACGTGAAAAAATTAGGCTACACCTACCAGTGGGAAAACGTGGACGATGCTTACGTTCAGGGCCTGGAGCTCGGGGCCAAGGCTCATCCTTGCCGGGACTTCACCGTGGGGCTGAGCTGGACTTTTAACCAAGGAAAATTCAAGCACGAGCGAGCCGAGTGGACTGATCCGAGCGACGAGGAAAACGTGAAGTACCCCTCGCGCTTGAACTATGCCAAGGAAAGCAAGCACATCTCGCGTTTCCCGGCCATGACGGGCGACTGGTCGATTGACTACACTCCTGGCGCGTGGTCGTTCTCCATCACGGGCTCATTGCAGGGGAAAATGCGCATCGACTATAACTCTGAGGATGACGGAAACATGTCGAAAATCAAGAAGACAAGTCCCTTTACCCTCTGGAACACCCGCGTGTCCAGGCAAGTGGGTAAGACTTGCACCTTGTATGCCGGCGGGAAAAATATTTTCAGCTACATTCAAGACGAGAAGCACACCGATGATGCGGCGTTCATGTATGCGCCAGTCTATGGCGCCACTTGGTATGGCGGTGTCAGCGTGCGCTTCTAAGAAGGGATGTGGTTGTGATTGCAGTCGCAAGCGATCTCGGGATGAGCTGGGCTTAACGCCCAGCTCATCCCCTTTTCCCGGTTTCTAACGTCGGGTCACGATGACACACTTGCCAATGCGTGTGGGGTGGGGGCGCTTGCCCTTCGTTACGCTTGGCTGGTCAGCTCGTCGAGGAGGGGGGCAATGTCGCTGAACTCGAAACCGCGCCCAGTGGCAAATCGCACGATGGCGGCACGGGCCTGGCGTGCCTCCTTGTGGCTCACCTTGCGCCACTTGGCCGCCAGCAACTTTTTCAAGATTTCTCGGTATTGCTCGTTGTCAATTTCAGCAGTGGCGGCTTCGATGCAGGCTTCACTCACACCCTTGGCTTTGAGCATATAGGCTATTTTCAACTTGCCCCAGCCGTTGAAGTGCAGCTTGTCGTGGCAGTAGGCGCGGGCATAGCGAGTCTCGTCTAAAAAATTCTCACGCTTGAGTTGCGTAATGATGGTGTCGATGTTGTTGAGCGTCAGCCCCAGCGTTTCCAGTTTGGAGCGAATGTCACGCTCGGCATGCTCGCCGCGGGCACACAGCGCTGCCATGCGTGCCAGGGCTGCGCTTGGCGTGATGGGCTGATGGGGTTTTTGATTCACGTTATTTGGCGATAATCAGGTCGATGCCCAAGTCTTCTATGGCTTTGATATTTTTGGTGCTGATGCCCTCGTCGGTGATGAACAAATCAACATCTTCAACGTTGCAAATTTTGGCAAAGCCTCGCCGGCCGAACTTGCTGCTGTCAGCCAGCACAATAATCTTCTGCGCCGAATCCATCATCACTTGGTTGAGCTTCGCTTCACGCATTTCGGTGGTCGATAACCCAAAGTCTAAGTCGATGCCGTCAACCCCCATGTAGAGCTTGCTGAACGAGCAGTCTTGCAGAATCATGCTGCCGTAGTGCCCCACAACCGAGAGGCTGCTGTGGCGAAGCATGCCACCCAACTGGATGATGTCGATGTTTTCGTTTTGCGCAAGAATCTCGCTCACTTGCAGCGAGGCCGATACCACCGTGAGGCGGTGCAGGGGCTTGATGTTGCGCGCCAGGGCGTGCACCGTGGTGCCCGAGGCGATGCAAATCGAGTCGTCGGTGTTGATCAGGCTGGCTGCCTCGCGGCCGATTTTGTCTTTCTCCTCGGGGTACAGCTTCTCTTTCTCGTTGACCGATCGGTTGTTGGTGAACGGGTTGAGCATGATTGCGCGGCCATGGCTGCGGTAGAGTTTCCCCTCCTTTTCAAGTTCGGTGAGGTCTTTCCTAATGGTGACTGACGACACATTGAGCATGTCGGCCAGTTCGATGACTTGGACGGTTCCCTTTTTTAGCAGTTCGCTGGTGATGAGTTCGTGTCGTTGGTCCTTGAGCATAGTTGTGAGCGCTTCCTAAAAATGGTTGCTGATAGATTATCTATGCAAAGTTACTAAAATTCTTGGTTTTTGAAAGACAAGATTAAAAAAAGATTTAAAAAAAATCAAAAAATCCTTGTGAGGTTTCGACTTTGTCTCTACTTTTGTGCCCAAACAAAAAACCGAGTTTCGTTTTGAAACAAAAACGGCTCTGGCAATGTTTGTAACGATACAATGAGAAAAACTATACTTTAAACATCTTTCATCTCTAATTAATTATGTGGAAATTTTTAGCGCCTCCAGCTTTCAAGGCTGAGCAAGAAGGGCCAGCAGCCGATGCACGCTACAAGCGTCTGCGCTGGCAAGTGTTCCTCGGCATCTTCATCGGGTATGCCGGATTCTACATCGTCCGCAAGAATTTCTCGATGGCCATTCCGGCTCTGTCGCCCTTGGGTTTCGACAAGGGAGAGTTGAGCATTGTGCTTTCGATGAATGCGATTGCCTACGGTTTCTCGAAATTTTTCATGGCGAGCATCAGCGACCGCAGCGACGCGCGCAAGTTCTTGCCCATAGGCTTGGTTTGTGCAGCCATCGCCATGCTGTTTATGATTGCCCCCATCCAGTGGATCGGTGCAGAGCACAAAGTCTGGGCTATCGTGCTCATGGCGGCGCTCAACTTCCTGGTAGGCTGGTTTAATGGCATGGGCTGGCCTCCATGCGGCCGCGTGATGACGCGCTGGTTCTGCATCAAGGAGCGAGGCACTTGGATGTCGTTTTGGAACTGTGCCCACAACGTGGGCGGTGCCCTGGTGGGGCCCATGGCAGCCTACGGCGCCGTGTGGTTCGGCTCCTGGTTCTATGGCGCTCACGAGGAGTACTATTTCCTCATCGGGACTTATGCCTTTCCGGCGGCGGTGGCCGTCATTATTGCCGTTGTCGCCTATCTCATGATTCGTGACACGCCACAGTCTTGCGGCCTCCCGTCCATTGAGAAATGGACGGGCAACTATGCCAAGAACTATAGCGAGAAAGACGAGAAAGCCATTTCGACCAAGGAAATCTTCAAGACCGTGCTCTCCAACCGCTTCTTGTGGTATATTGCCATGGCCAATGTGTTTGTCTACATGATTCGCTATGGCTGTCTCGACTGGGCACCCACCATCTTGACCGAGCGGGGCATCGACATTAAAAGCGCAGGCTGGGCCTATTTCGCCTATGAGTTTGCGGCCATTCCCGGCACGATATTTTGCGGCTGGCTGAGCGACAAGGTGTTCCGCGGCCGTCGTGCCTTGCCCACGATTATTTTCATGCTGCTTGTGGCCGTGGCTATCGTCATCTATTGGCTCAATCTCGACCACTTGGGGGTGGTGATAGGCTGCCTCATCGCCATTGGCTTCCTGGTCTATGGCCCGGTGATGCTCATCGGCGTGCAGGCGCTTGACCTGGCGCCCAAGAATGCCGCAGGCACGGCCGCGGGCTTGACGGGCTTCATGGGCTATGTGTTAGGCACGGCCTTGCTGGCCAATGTCGTGATAGGCTATGTGGCCGAGAACGCTGGCTGGAGCTGGACTTTTGTCCTGCTCATCGCGGCCTGTGCCCTCTCCATCTTCTTCATGGCTTTGACCTACAAGGAAGAGCAGTACCTCGCCAAGTCGGCAACGAAGTGATTTACCCATCAAATGTTCAAATAATTTTAATTTATTAAAAAAACGATTACAGTTATGTTTAAGAAACTCGTTAGAGTAGGCTTGATGAGCACGCTGGTGCTTACTGCCTTTTCCTCATGTGAAGACGAACAGCAATTCACAAATGAGAACACCGATGCGCGCCGCATTGACGTGGCCCAGTTGCCCGCCAACTTGGCTAAAGTGCGCGATTATGTACCTTTGTATGCCGTGGTGGCACACCGTGGCTCCACCTTCTGGACCCCTGAAGAGACCGAGGCCTCGTGGCGCTGGGCTCGTGAAATGGGTGCCGACTACTTAGAGAGCGATATGCAGGCCACCAAAGATGGCATCGTGCTCGCTAACCACGACGAGAACCTGAAACGCACCACCAACATCCAAAGCGTGTTCTCCGACTATGTGCCCAACACCCGCAAGGACTTCTACCGCAGCTTCAGGAATGCCGACGGCTCGCAGCACTTTACCGAGGCCGACATTGAGGCTCAATACCAGCGCGATGTGAACGACTTCCGCACCTACTACACCATGTCCTACTACTATGCCGAGTTGCTCATGCTCGATGCGGGCGCATGGTTCAACCAAACCAGCATGGAAGAGGCTCGCAGCACGTTTGCGGCCAAGCGCAATGGCTACATCAAGGATGGAAAGGTTGTCTATAGCGACGGCCTCTACATCTCGGCTCTGCAAGACCAAATCGCATACGCCGAGGGGAAGCGCCTGAAACGCGATGCCAGCAACCGCCGCATTCTCCCCTACAAAATCAAAGACCAGTACAAGGACATGACACTGGAGGAAATCTACAAGTCGACCAAGAAAACCAAGAAGTGCGACGATCCCAGCGTGGAGTACGCCTACGCCGCCAAGTACATGGATTTCATCGAGTACGACTTCAAGAATGCCTATGAGGCCGACCCCATGGACACGGGCAACCGCCCTGGTGTCTATATCGAGTTTAAGGAAAGCTGGCTCAATCCCAAAGATATGGAGGTGCGCGTCTACAACGTGCTCGACGAGTGTGGCTGGAACATCGTGACGAAACCTGCAACACAGGCCGACTTCTATGCCAGCGGGAGAGTGAACGTGGGCAACACCAACGGCAAGGTGATCCTGCAAACGTTCTCGTTCGATGCCCTGCGTCGCGCTTACGATGTGTTCAAGGGACAAGTCCCCATGTGCTTCCTCTTGTGGATTAGCAAGCCCCCCTATGCGACCGATATTGCCTATGACACGCCAACGGGTTATGCCGACTTCATCCGCTACGGGCAGGAGTATGGTGCTCACATCATGGGCCCGGCCATCTCGGGCGCTCCCAACAACTACCCGGAGATGAACAAGCCCTGGCAGGCCTACATGATTCGCAAGAGCGGCATGATGAATCATCCCTACTCGTTTGACTCCTACGCTCAAATCTCGAAATACATGGGCTACTACAACGACTACTACAATCAAGGCAACACGACCATGTTCGACGACGTGCTGAAAGTGACGGTGCCCGCCACGGGCTACACCAACTTCAGCGGCAGCAAGAGCGTGCCCGTCTACATGGACGGCTTCTTCACCAACCGCACCGAAATCGGCCTGCAATACATGATTGAAAATGGCTTCCGTTGCAACGCCAACCTGCCCAATCCCTTCCACAGCGGTCAGAAGTATGACAACGCTCAAGCCCCCGCATCGGTACCCGACGCTAAAGCCACGCTCGACCGCCTTGGCTACACCAAATAATCATTGATAACCCAGAATTTTAACATTTTCAATCAGATCGTAAACACTATGAAGAAATATATTTTGATGCCGGTCCTGGGCTTGTTGACCCTGACTGCAATCGCACAAGACTTTGACACAGAACCCACACTCAACATCGAGAACAAGGAAAAAGAGGTGAATTTCACTGTGGGTGCCCGCATGATGGCCGATGTGGCTACCTATCACACCGACTTCACGCCCTTGCAGAGTGGCGCATCCATCACCGATGCCCGCATCCGAACCTCAATGACCTACAAGGATTGGTATTTCTATGCCGACTTTGGATTTGGAGGCGGCAAGTTCTCGCAAAAAAACATCTTCGTGCAATATGCCAAGGAAGATGCCCGCAACAACGGGCACTACGTGAAAGCGGGCTACTACAACGACCCTGCTGGCTCAATGGCTCGCAACACGTCGTTGGGCAGTTACCACTTCATCTCGCGCCCAGGAGTGAGCAACGCCCTGGGCGAGGGACGTGAGCTGGGCGTGAGCTACAAGTTCAACAACAAGCGCTTCATGGCCTACCAGGGCGTTTTCTCGGAGAACCAGTATAACAAGATTGAGGCTGGCTTCAATGGCGTGACCCTCGGCGGACGTTACATCTATCGCCCAATCGCCGACGGCGGCCGCACCCTGCATGTTGGCGCCAACGTGCGCTGGTCGCACATTGGCGGCGGCGTGGTGACCAACAACGTGCTCAAGAAAACCCTTCACCTGGGGCAAAGCATGGAAACGTTTGTCGATGAGGATGAGCAATTCGTGTCTTGCGACTTGCCGTGGATTAACAACGTGTTCGATGCTGGAGCCGAGCTGCTTTATCAAAGCCAGAAGTTCTTCGTGCGTGGCGAGTACATGTACAAGCACACCACCAAGAAGCGCGACAGCGAGACCTTGTGGGAGGCCTCAAACAATAATATCGACACTTGGGGCTCCTACGACTGGTGGTATGCTGCCAACCCATTGCGTAGCGACAACTTCCAAGGGGGATATGTCGAGGCGGGATTCCTCATCTTTGGCGCCCCCTACAAGTACAACTCGGTCGAGGGCGTTTTGGGTGGAATTGACGGCAAGTCGTTAGAACTCGTCGCCCGCTACAACCACACCAACCTCAACGATGTGAACGATGGCGAGTACTTCTCGGTAGGCCGCAACCAGTATTATCCTAACGGCTACATGGCGGACTGGCCCTACGCCTCAAGCAGTGTGGGCGGCGGCAAGGTGGACTCCTACACCGTGGGCTTGAACTACAGCTTCAACAAGTACGTGCAGGTCATGTTCGACTACACCTATCACCACATGCAGAAGGATCTCCTGCCCTACGACAAGAACATTCACATGGGGCAAGCCCGCTTGCAATTCACATTCTAATCACCGTCCTTGTCAAGAGAAATCCGGGAGCCCACAATGGGCATCCCGGATTTTTTTTGCGGTTCGGCGTGCAGTCGGTGTTTTCAGCCTCACCTGTTTTTTAGCAATCGCTCCCTATCAGTTTCTCATCTTCTGTAGTCATTGCGCAATCTGCCACTACACTATCCTCTTCATTTGTATTGTTTGATATTTCTTGTTGCTTCACATCCATCATCATGATGAATACAAAAAAACCGTTACTTTTGTAGTCGCATGATTTCGCTACTTGTTGCTCGTCCTTTGTATTTGCTGCGCTGTGGATTGAATGAATAACGCAGCTGTAGCATCACGCCCCGTGTGTCGAGTTTCCTGTCTTTTGAGTAATAAACATCGTTGATGAGGCTGCTCCATCGCTCCTTGTCGGTATTGAATAAGTCGGAAACTTTAATCCAAATCGCCAACTTGTTTTTCAGCAAGGAGGCGTTCAGACCGATGTCGGTACGGAAAGAAGGCTTGTAATCAGATAAATAGAGATTGCCTGCCGCCGTTCCCCACAAGTCGAATGAAAGATTGACGTGCTTCGAGAGCCGGAAAAGCTGATCAAGCTCATAGCTGAAATAGGGCTTATTGTAGTTCCTGCCACGATACGCAAGCGCTTGCTTGAATACACTCATTTCAACTTTAGGACGCCAAAATTTAATCGTTGAGGTGTAAGTCACCGTCGCGCTCCATTCCCGATAATGCGGAATGTTTTCTGTCGTAAACAGCATTGCTGGAGTGTTCTCTAACTTCTGGGTCGTGCGCATGAGGCTGTTCTCATACCAGGTGTGTGTCATGTCAATCATCAAGCCTTTCCACGAGAACACGAAATCAAGAACATAGTCATAGGCCGAGAGCAACAGCGGATTGCCTCGTTGATAGGTATATTTGTCTACATATGCCGTGCTGCTGTTTAATTGCCCGTAAGAGGGGCGATGAATGGTGTTCGTGTAACTCAATGACATGGCGACGGCATTCTTATCAAAATCAATCTGCAAGTAGGGCAATATTTTCTTATAGTCTTTACTCACCTCCTCATCGAGTTTTTCTCCATGAAAGTATTGATAATCGGCAATTTCCATGCGTCCACCCGCTTCTATGGAAAAATTACCGAAAGTTTTTGACTGCGACGCAAAAAGCCCCCACAATCTTTGCCGGTTTTCATCTTCACTCTCATTTAAAGCCGAATTGCTCGTTTGCTCGGCATGATACGAATAGTTGTTTTTGGTGAAAGAAAATTCCAAGCCATAATGCAGTTCTCCACCCCACTGTGGGTTAAGGATTTCGGCTTTTCCCGTATATAGCTGATAATCAGATTGGTTTTTAGAATCCACATCTTTCTCCTGTGTCCAGTAGGTCCTGTATTGAGAGCGGGTTTTCCCTTGCATGTAATCAACGTTTATAGTCAACCTGTTGCCTTTCCACAAGGAGGTGATGTAATAGGCATTCAGTGCGTGATTTGTTTTTTCGTCTTTTCTCAGTAGCATGACATTTTCAGAATCCTTTGTGGCGTTATCTATTGAATAAGTGCTGGTTCCGCTCATCTCATCTCTGCGAGAGGGTGTCCGTGAAAAATTGTATTTCATGCCAAAGTCATTTTTCCCATTGTTGGAAAAGTTGAGCCCAGAGTTCACATTGAGTGACCTGCTTTTAATATTATTGTTGAACGACTGGTCTACATTGATGGTGTGACTGCCATGCTCAAAATCAATCAAGTTTCCTGTTGAACTTTCCTTGCGATCGTATTGGAAGCTCATGCCCCCGAAGAAATCCCACTTTTGCAAGCGATAGTTCAACTTGCCAAACCCTAAATGATTGAAATGCTTTACCTGAGTTTCACGTGCTGTAAGGTTGACGCTCAAGCCTTTATCTTTTCTAATCGTCTTGATTTTGATAACCGCTTTGACGTTGTTGCCATAGTTCGCACCTGGATGAAGATTGATTTCAACGAGTTTCACCTCATCACTGGACAGTTTTTGCAACTCACTGATGTCATTAATCTTCATGTTGTCGATATAAATCAGGGGAGTTCCTCTGCCAAAGACAGATACCCCATCTGCTGTACGGCTGACAAAAGGCATCATGGACAGAATTTGAATAGCGTCGCCTGTTCGTGCCAACATGGTGTGCTGAACATTGACTTGCATCTTTCCTCTATTCGTTTGAATTTCAGGACGTTTTGTGTAAACTGCGACTTCGCTTAATTCTTGGGGTTTTTCTGCCATGATGATGGTGTCCATATCTGCATGGGGACTCAAATACTTGTTGCGGTAGCCTATGCTGCTAATCCGTATCAAACAGTCATCTAAAGATGTTTTCTGCGGCTTTGCCAGTAGAAAATGTCCATCGTCAGCCGTTACAACGCCTGCGATAAAAGAGCTGTCCGATTTCGTCAGCATGACGACATTGGCATAAGCCAGTGCTTCACCTCGTTCGTTGAACACTTGCCCCCGTAAGTCTTGAGCATTTAGTGTCAAACAAAAGAATACACTAATAACAGTAAGAATTAATTCTTTCTTCATTACGCCGACGAATTGTTTTCCAAAGCTGCAAATATACATATATATTGTTTATAACAAGAAAAATTGTAATTGTTGTTTCGAAAATTTGTATTTTTTGATTCTTATCAATAACTTTGAGGCGTTATTTACTGTTTAAATGGCAGAGGCAGAGAAGAAACCGAAGAGGTACAGAAGAAAAAATGTTGACATCAAGGCCGACATCGCAAAGGCGGCCGAGAGCCTGATTAAGAAAAAGGGCTTTGCGTCGATGCTGGTAACCGAGCTCATCAAGAAAGCCCGGATAGAGCCGCTCGTCTTCTACAACCGGTATGACAACCTGAGCGACTTCTATGATGAATTTGTCAGGCAGTATGACTATTGGTTCAAGGACATTCTGACAGGAATCGAGTTCCCGGCCGATTCCGAAGCGGGCTATGTCAGTATTCTCAAAGACGTGCAGAAAGCGTTACAGGATAAGTCGGTGATGCTGGAGTTGCTGCGCTGGGAAATCGCCGAGGGCAATGAGACGACCGTCCGCACGGCCATGCTTCGGGAAATGCACACCATGCCTTTGGTTGACGCCTACGGGGCAAAATTCAAGAACATAGACGTTGTAGCCCTTTCGGCACTGGTCATTGGCGGCATTTATTACCTCAATCTCCATAGGGATCGCTCCAAGTTCTCAGATATTGATTTGAGTACCGAGCAAGGGCAGGCACGCATTGAAAAAGCGTTAGAGGAATTTGGGCATATCATATTCCACTATCAAGAGCTGGATGACTACAAGCGGGCTGTTGCCGAAAAAATGAAAGCAAAAGGCATCAGTGATGAACTCATCAGTGACTGCTTGGCCTGAGCGCGTGGATGCTTGCCTATGCTGAAAAATAGTCCTGCCTTTACCTGGCCATAGCAGCCAATGACTCGATGATGATGAACTTTGACCGATATATGTCGCCGCTGGGCGAGCAGAGGCTCATGGAGCGCTGCCGCAAAATCAAGCACGTGGCACTCGACATGGATGGGACAATCTACATGGGTGACACGTTGTTTCCCTATACTCGAAAATTTCTTGAGATGCTCGTTCAGCTGGGCATCTCCTACTCGTTCTTGACCAATAACCCCACCAAAAGCGCCAAAGATTACTTGATCAAGCTCGACCACCTGGGCATCAAGGCCTCCAAAGAACAGATGTACACCTCCTTGCTGGCCATGATTGACTACATCGGGTGGCATCATCCACAAGCGAAACGCCTCTTTGTCTTAGGGACCCCCAGCATGCAGGAGGAACTGGTGAAAGCGGGCTTTGAGCTTTGTGCCGACAGCCCTGCCGACCGCCCCGACGCTCTTGTTGTGGCTTTTGACACCACATTGGTCTACAGCCGCTTGTGCCGCGCGGCATGGTGGGCCTCAAAGGCCGATATTCCCTACATCGCCACCAATCCCGATTGGGTGTGCCCCACCGACCAGGAGACCATCCTTGTCGATTGCGGCAGCTTGTGCAAGTGCATCGAGGGAGCGTCAGGCCGCCGCCCCGATGTGGTGATAGGCAAGCCCAACCCCAGTATGCTCCACTGCATTCGCGACAAGCGTGGCTTGCAAAGCGATGAGCTGGCCATGGTGGGCGACCGCATCTATACCGATGTGGCCACCGCCTGGAATGCGGGCAGCCTGGGGGTTTTGGTCCTCAGTGGCGAAACCACGCTGGAGACGGCCATGGCCAGTGACCCGCTGCCCGATTTGACCGCACTCAATATCGATGTTTTTGCACAGCTGCTCGCGAAATCCCGGCAGTAACGAGGGCGCGAGCAGGAAAGAGGGGGGCTACCGCTTGTTGTTTTTTTCTTTGAGGGCACGCAAGGCACACCCCGAGGCCGAGCAGTTGGCGCATGAGCCGCCACTGCGCTTGTGCTGGCGGTGAAGCCGCCAGATGACGACTGCCGCGATGCCCAGGATGACGATCAGCAACGTCCAGCTTTGTAAATTCATAGGAAGGCTTCAATGACGAGTTTCACAATCCAGGCGATAAGCCAAGCAACTGAGCATTGCCACAGCACGATGCCTAAGGCGTACTTGCTGCCGAGTTCCTGGCGTACCGTGGCGATCGTGGCCACGCAAGGAGTGTAGAGCAGGCAGAACACGAGCAGCACGTAGGCCGCCGAGCTGCTGAGAAGGCTGCTGATGGTGCCCGTGCTGCCCAAAAGCACGGTGAGCGTCGACACCACGGTCTCTTTGGCCATGAAGCCCGAGATGAGCGAGGTCACCACTTTCCAGTCGCCAAAGCCAAGCGGGCTGAAAATGGGGGCGATGCCGGTGGCAATGCTCGCCAGCATGCTCTGGCTTGAGTCGCTGGTGAGTTGCAGCCGCCAGTTGAATGACTGTAGGAACCACACGACAATGGTGGCCACGAAAATCACCGTGAACGCGCGTTGCACGAAGTCCTTGGTCTTGTCCCAAAGCAGCTGAAGAACCGTGCGAAGGCCTGGCATGCGGTAATTGGGCAGCTCCATGACAAAGGGCACGGCCTCGCCATGAAAAACGGTCCCCTTGAGCAGCAGCGCCACAGCAATGGCCACGACAATGCCCAGCAGGTAGAGGCTGATCATCACCCATGCGCCGTTTTCGGGGAAGAAAGCCGCTGTGAAAAAGGCGTATATGGGGAGCTTGGCCGTGCAGCTCATGAAAGGGGTGAGCAAGACCGTGAGGCTGCGGTCGCGTGCCGAGGGGAGCGTGCGGCTGGCCATCACGCTGGGCACCGAGCAGCCAAATCCCATGAGCAGCGGAACGATGGAGCGGCCCGAAAGCCCCAGCTTGCGGAGCAGCTTGTCCATGACGAAAGCGATGCGCGCCATGTAGCCACTGTCCTCAAACAGCGACAGGAACAGGAATAGCAGCACAATATAGGGCAGGAAACTCACCACAGTTCCCACGCCAGCATACACGCCCTCGATGATGAGCGAGTGCACCACGTCGCTGATGCCCCACTGCGTGAGCGCTACGTCGGTTATCGCGGTGAATCGCTCTACACCCCACTCAATCCATTCTTGCAGCTTGCCGCCCAGCAGGTCAAACGTGACCCAAAACATGAGCCCCATGAGCAGGATAAACGTGGGGAGGGCGGTCCACTTGCCCGTTAAGATTTTGTCGATATGGCGGCTGCGGCGGTGCTCGATGCTTTCCTGGGGCCTCACCACGGTTTTGGCGCAAACGCTTTGGATGAACGAGAAGCGCATGTCGGCCATGGCGGCTGCCGGGTCGAGGCCTCGTTCCTCTTCCAGTTGCTTGAGGATGTGACCCAGCAGATGTTTCTCGTTTTGGCTCAGCTTGAGCGCGTCGAACACCAGCTGGTCGCCCTCAATCACCTTGCTGGCCGCAAATCGCACGGGGATGCCGGCTGCCTTGGCATGATCCTCGATGAGGTGCATCACAGCGTGCCGGCAGCGGTGCACCGCGCCACCGTGGTCGTCGGGGCTACAGAAGTCTTTGCGCCCAGGCCCCTCTTGGTACTTGGCCACATGAAGCGCGTGGGTGACAAGTTCGTCGACCCCCTCGTTTCTCATGGCCGAGATAGGCACCACGGGGATGCCGAGTTCTTGCTCCATCTTGTTGATGCGGATGGTGCCCCCGTTATTTCTCACCTCGTCCATCATGTTGAGGGCGAGCACAATGGGGATGTCGAGCTCCATGAGTTGCATGGTGAGATAGAGGTTTCGCTCGATGTTGGTGGCATCCACAATGTTGATGATGCCTTTGGGGTGTGTCTTGAGGATAAAATCGCGCGACACAATCTCTTCGTTGGTGTAGGGAGAGAGCGAGTAGATGCCTGGCAAGTCGGTAATGAGTGTTTCGGGATGCCCCTTGATGGTGCCACTCTTCTGCTCAACGGTCACCCCAGGAAAGTTCCCCACACGCTGCTTGGAGCCTGTGAGCTGGTTGAAAAGCGTGGTTTTTCCACAGTTTTGGTTTCCTGCCAGGGCAAAGGTGAGCGTGGTGTCGGGCGGGAGGGGATTTTCCTGCTCTTTGTGGTGGTATCGGCCCGCCTCGCCCAGTCCGGGATGCTCGATTTGCAGCGGCTCGGTCGTGCCGGTGGGGCGTGGGGCTGTGTCTTGGGCATCTCCGTCATGCGGCACAATCTCAATTTTGCAGGCATCGCTTTTGCGCAGGGTGAGGTTATAGCCGTGGATGAGCAGTTCCATGGGGTCGCCCATGGGCGCGTACTTGATGAGGGTGACCTCGGTGCCGGGAATCATGCCCATGTCAAGAAAGTGCTGGCGCAGCGCTCCCTCGCCGCCCACTTTCACGACCGTTCCCCGTTGTCCGATTCCAAGTTCTTTGAGTGTCATGTTCGTCTAAAAGTTTTCGTCATCGCCACCATCCGGCCACAGCGGGATTGCGATGTCTTGATTCTTGCAAAGGTAGTGTGTGCGCCTTGCTTGTGCAATCCCCTCTTGGGGGGATATTTCGCTGTCGCCCCTCCCCCCGACGAGAGGAGAGGCAAGGCGTGCTTGTGGCGGCTCGTCAGGTCTCACTGGTCACAGGTTCCTTCCTTTTATTCGTTGAAACTCAAGGGGGGGGGGAAGCCACACCTCACCGCCCCTGCCACGAAAGGTTGTCACAGCATCTTTTGAAAGGAAGCGTGCATTTACTTGCTACAATACGCTGTCGCTGTTCATTCAGCTTTGGTGATGCGCTCTGGGACGGCGCGCCGATGTGAGGAGAATTCCCGATGGCGATGTCGAAGCCCTCTTTTGAGGGTGGTTAGAAGGGGACTTCGGTCACTGGCTCATCGCCGCTGGCTGGGCGGGTGGGCTGTTGGTGTGTCGCGTAGGGTTGCTGCTGTGCTGGAGGCGTGGCTGGTTGCTGTGGGCGGCTGCCGAGGAGCTCAAGCTGGTCCACGTAGACTTCAGTAATGTAGCGGCGGATTTTATTCCTGTCGTCGTAGGAGCGTGTGCGGAGCTTGCCCTCGATAAAGAGTTTAGTGCCCTTGCGCACGTATTTCTCGACAATCTCTGCCGTTTTGCCCCAGGTCACGATGTTGTGCCACTCGGTGCGCTCGGGCACTTGAACGCCATTGGCGTTGGTATAGGCGCGGTCGCTGGTTGCCAGGGAGAATGAGGCCACGATTTGTCCTTGTGAGGGATAGCGGACATCGGGGTCTTTGCCCACGTTGCCCAAAAGAAAGACTTTGTTCACTGACATGACTGTGTTTTTTAGTAATTGTTTTTTCAACCACAAATTTAGTGGTTTCGTGTTACAAAAGCAACAATAAAAGCCGCTCGAAATGTTTTCGGGCGGCTTTTGTGATCATTCCCTATGGGTGCGCATGCCGCCATCTCGCTGGCAGCATGTGAGTTGGCGCATTAGTCACTGCACTTGGCGCAGATGAACTCGCGGTTCAGGCGAGCGATGTTGCTCAGCTTGATGTTCTTGGGGCACTCGGCAGCGCAGGCGCCAGTGTTGGTGCAGTTGCCAAAACCGAGTTCGTCCATCTTGCTCAACATGGCTTTCACACGGCGCTTGGCCTCGACCTGGCCTTGTGGGAGCAGGGCAAACTGGCTCACCTTGCCCGAGACGAAGAGCATGGCCGAGCCGTTCTTGCAGGCGGCAACGCAGGCACCGCAGCCAATGCACGACGCGCTGTCCATGGCCTCGTCGGCTGCCACCTTGCTGATGAGAATCGCGTTGGCGTCTTGCGCGCCTCCGCACGCGAAACTTGTGTAGCCACCAGCTTGTTGGATTTTGTCAAACGCATTGCGGTCCACGATCAAGTCCTTAATCACGGGGAATGCCGCCGAACGCCAAGGCTCAACGGTGATGGTCTCTCCATCGTGGAAGCGGCGCATGTAGAGTTGGCAAGTGGTTGCGCCTTGGGCAGGGCCGTGAGGGTGCCCATTGATGTAGAGCGAGCACATGCCGCAGATGCCCTCGCGGCAGTCGTGGTCAAACATGATGGGTTCTTCACCCTTTTCGACGAGTTGCTCGTTCAGGATGTCGAGCATCTCAAGAAACGAGGTGTCAGTTGGAATATCGTCCATGTGGTAAGTCTCGAAACGGCCTTTTTCCTTTGGACCAGCCTGACGCCAAATCTTCAAATCAAAACTTATGCTATTTTCCATTGTTTTTTTTAGTTTAGTAGCAAGAGAGCAAGTCGCGTGCTGAAAAGGTCACAGATGCCTTGTCTTTATCGAAGCCCGCTCCTGTCATCGTCTCCCTCTGTGAGCTCGATGGATGGCATTGGCAGGTTTCCTTGTCTCCTTGTCCTTGCTTGTAATACATCATTACTTCTTGTAGTTGCGCGTTTGCACCTTAATGGCCTCGTAGCTGAGTGGCTCCTTGAGCAGCGTGGGTTCTACTTCGTCGCTGCCATTGTATTTCCAGCAAGCCACGTAGAAGTAGTTCTCATCGTCACGTTTGGCCTCGCCTTCCTCGGTCTGGTATTCCTCGCGGAAGTGGCCGCCGCAGCTCTCGTTACGGTTGAGCGCGTCGTGGGCCACGAGTTCGCCCATGGTGATGAAGTCGCGCAAGCGCCAGGCCTTGTCGAGCTCGTTGTTCATGCCCTCCTGGTCGCCAGGGACAAAGACGTTGGTCTCAAACTCCTTGCGGAGTTCTTTCAGTTTGGTGAGGGCAGTCTGCAAGCCTTCCTTGGTGCGGCCCATGCCCACGTACTCCCACATGATGTTGCCCAGCTCCTTGTGGATGGAGTCCACCGAGCGGTGCCCGTGGATGCTCATGATGCGGTCGAGCTCGTCTTGCACTTTCTTCTCGGCAGCCTCAAACTCGGGAGCGTCGGTTGAGATGCGCGGCCACAGGTCTTGGTTGCTCAAGTAGTTCTGAATCGTGTAGGGGAGTACAAAGTAGCCGTCGGCCAAGCCCTGCATCAGGGCCGATGCGCCCAGGCGGTTAGCGCCGTGGTCGCTGAAGTTGCACTCGCCAATGGCGAAGAGGCCCGTCACGCTGGTTTGCAGCTCATAGTCCACCCAGATGCCGCCCATGGTGTAGTGGATGGCCGGGTAAATCATCATGGGGTTATAGTATTGCACACCGTCAATCTCATTGGCGAGTTGGCCGGGATTCACATCGGTGATTTCCTCATACATGTCGAAGAGGTTGCCATAGCGTTGGAGCACGACATCGATGCCTAAGCGGCCGATGGCCTCGCTAAAGTCGAGGAACACGGCCTTGCCCGTGTTGTTCACGCCGTAGCCCTTGTCGCAGCGCTCCTTGGCAGCGCGCGAGGCCACGTCGCGGGGCACGAGGTTACCAAAGGCCGGGTAACGGCGCTCCAGGTAGTAGTCACGGTCTTCCTCGGGAATGTCACTTCCCTTTTTGGTGCCCGCTTGCAGGGCTTGTGCGTCTTCAAGTTTCTTGGGCACCCAGATGCGGCCGTCGTTGCGCAGCGACTCCGACATCAGCGTCAGTTTCGACTGCTTGTCGCCGTGGCGTGGAATGCACGTGGGGTGAATCTGCACGTATGCAGGGTTGGCAAAATAAGCGCCGTGACGATAGGCCGCCATGGCAGCCGAGCAGTTGCAGGCCATAGCGTTGGTCGACAGGAAGTAGGCGTTGCCATAGCCGCCGGTAGCAATGACGACCGCATGGGCGCTGAAGCGCTCCAGCTTGCCCGTCACCAAATTCTTGGCGATGATACCGCGGGCGCGACCGTCAATCATCACGATGTCGTGCATCTCGTAGCGGTTATAGCTTTTCACCTTACCCATTTGAATTTGGCGGTTGAGTGAGCTGTAGGCACCCAGGAGCAGCTGCTGGCCGGTTTGCCCTTTGGCGTAGAACGTGCGGCTCACTTGTGCACCGCCAAACGAGCGGTTGGCCAGCATGCCGCCATATTCGCGCGCAAAGGGGACACCTTGGGCGACACACTGGTCGATAATGTCGTTTGACACTTCGGCCAAGCGGTAAACGTTGGCCTCGCGGCTACGGTAGTCACCGCCTTTCACCGTGTCATAAAACAAGTGGTAAATCGAGTCGCCGTCGTTTTGGTAGTTCTTGGCTGCGTTGATGCCGCCTTGGGCAGCGATCGAGTGCGCGCGGCGCGGCGAGTCTTGGATGCAGAAGTTGAGCACGTTGAAGCCCATTTCGCCCAGCGTCGCGGCTGCCGAGGCGCCAGCCAGACCCGTACCCACGACGATGATGTCAAGCTTGCGCTTGTTGGCGGGATTCACGAGTTTTTGGTGCGATTTATAGTTTGTCCACTTCTCAGCGATGGGCCCTTTGGGAATCTTAGAGTCTATTGCAGGCTGAGCAGCAGTGATTTTGTCTTTTTCTTTCATTTTCAATGTCAATTTAAATGTTAATACTCAGCTTAGATGTTTGCAAAAATAGGGCAGAACATGTAGGTGAGGTAGATGCCCGTGACCACAAACAGGAGGCACACGATGCTTGCCCACCACGTGGCAACGCATTTCCAGCGTTTCAGCCACTTGTCATTGCTCACGCCTATGCTTTGGAAGGCACTCCAAAAACCGTGGGTGAGGTGAAACCAGAGAGCCACGAAGCCAATCAAGTAAACAACAAGCACCCACCAGTGCTGGAATACGCCAGCGAGGGCTGCCTTGCCAGAGTAGTAGGGCTCGATGCCGCAATCAACCAACTCGGGAAGTTGCATCTTGGCCCAGAACTGCACGAGGTGAAGAATCATGAAGCAGATGACCACTAAGCCAATGACAAACATGTTCATCGATGCCCAGTCAACCTCCTTGCGCCGCTCCGAAACGGCATACCGGTCGCTGCCGCGGGCTTTCTTGTTCTGGAGGGTCAGCCAAGCCGCATAGATGAAGTGAATGGCAATGAAGAGTGCAATCACCAACGTGCCTAATACTGCATACCAATTAGCGCCGAGGAACGCGCAAATCGCGTCATACCACTGGAAGTTGATGACTGCCAGCGCGTTCATCACCGCATGAAAGGTTACAAATAGAATCAAGAACAGGCCGGTGATACTCATCACCACCTTACGTCCTACACTAGAGTTTGTTAACCACATAGTAGTTTTTAGAATTAAGTTATTAATTGAATTGAATTGAATTTTTGTCGCTTCATTGTTAAAAAGTGAAAAAGGGCGCAACGCTTTGCAAAATTAACTTTTATTTGTGGCATGGCAAAATAAAAAGCCCACAATTTTCACTCCATCTTCCTAATTTCGCGCGATTCTTCACTGGCATGCAGGCGCTTGGGAGGAACCTGGCGCAGGACCTGGGCGCAGCGAGCGGGCAAGTAGAGCTTGAGCCAGCCCAGCCCGTCCTCGCGGTACAGCGGGTCGGGCTGGGTGAAGTGCTTCACGCTCTCGTCAATGTTGCCATAGCCGCCATAGCGGGCGTTGTCGCTGTCGAGCACGACTTCATACTCGCCCTCGGGCGTCAGGATGCCATAGTCGCTGAACGACTTGGAAGGATTGAAGTTGAACACGAACACTAAGCTGCCGCGCTTGAAGGCCAGCACTTGGTCGTCGTCTTTGTCCCACAGCTTGGTGATGGGCAGGCGGTGGAAATGGCGCGTGCTGCCGATCAGGTGCATCATGTCACGGTCCCAGTTGTTGAGCAGCTGGTACTTGAGGTCTTTGCGGTCCACGAGGTCCCACTGGCGGCGGGCATACTTGTAACTCCAGCCGTTGCCCTCGCGGGGGAAGTCAATCCACTCGGGATGCCCCCACTCGTTGCCCATGAAATTGAGATAGCCGCCATTGATGGTCGATGCCGTGGCAAGGCGTATCATCTTGTGCAGCGCCATGCCGCGGTCAACCGTGCCATTGTTGTCGCCGCTCATCATGTGCCAGTACATCTCTTGGTCGATCAGGCGGAAAATGATGGTCTTGTCGCCCACAAGCGCCTGGTCGTGGCTTTCGGCGTAGGAGATGGTTTTCTCGTCGGCGCGCCGGTTGGTGAGTTCCCAGAAGATGCTGGTGGGTTTCCAGTCCTCGTCCTTGCGCTCCTTGATGAGCTTAATCCAGTAGTCGGGGATGCCCATGGCCATGCGGTAGTCAAAGCCCATGCCGCCGTCCTGGAAAGTGCGAGTCAGCCCTGGCATGCCGCTCATCTCCTCGGCAATGGTGATGGCGTGGGGGTTGATGTCGTGAATGAGCACGTTGGCCAGGGTGAGATAGGTGATCGCATTGGTGTCCTCGCCCCCGTTGTAGTAGTCCTCGTAGCTGCCGAAAGCCTGCCCCAGGCCGTGGTTATAGTAAATCATCGAGGTCACGCCGTCGAAGCGGAAACCGTCAAATTTGTATTCTTCAAGCCAGTACTTGCAATTGCTCAGCAGGAAGTTGAGCACCTCGTTTTTGCCGTAGTCGAAGCAAAGCGAGTCCCATGCGGGGTGCTCGCGCCGGCTGCCGCTGTAGAAGTACTGGTTCTCGCTGCCATCGAAGCGTCCCAGCCCCTCGACCTCGTTTTTCACAGCGTGGGAGTGCACGATGTCCATGATCACGGCGACACCCGCCTTGTGGGCGTCGTCGATGAGGCGCTTGAGCTCGTCGGGAGTGCCGAAGCGGCTTGAGGCGGCATAGAAACTCGACACGTGATAGCCGAATGAGCCATAGTAGGGGTGTTCTTGGATGGCCATGATTTGAATGGCATTGTAGCCGCCCTTGACGATGCGTGGCAGCACGTTCAGGCGAAATTCCTCGTAGGTGCCGATTCCCTCCTTGCTTTGCCCCATGCCGATGTGGCACTCGTAGATGAGCAGGGGCTCCACATTGGGCGTGAAGTCCTGCACTTGAAACTGGTAGGGCTGCTCGGGATTCCACACTTGGGCCGAGAAGATCTTGGTGTGCTCGTCCTGGACCACCCGGGTAGCGTAGGCCGGAATGCGTTCGCCGGCGCCGTCTTTCCAGTGCACATGCAGTTTGTAGAGGTCACCGTGCCTCATGGCGCGATGGGGGAGCTTGATTTCCCAGTTGCCGTTGCCCACGGCCTTGAGGCGATAGGGCGCGCATGCTTTCCAGCCGTTGAATGCGCCCACGATGTAGATGGCGGTAGCGTTGGGTGCCCACTCGCGGAAGATCCATCCCTCCTGGCTGTGGTGCAAGCCATAGTAGTTGTAGGCATTGGCAAAGTCGTTCAGGCTTCCCTTGCCAGCGGTGAGCTCCTTGATTTTCTTGATAGCGTCCTCGTGGCGGCCCTCGATTGCTGGCGAAAAAGGCTCCAGCCAGGGATCATCCTTGATGATGGGGAGTGTTCTCTTCATGTCAAATCAATTTTGATGAAAAACGTCATTTCCTAATGCGCAAAGTTAATCTAAATTTTTAGCAATCGAGCCTTTTCCTCTGGAAAAATCACGCAAGCCACAGCGGCATGGGGCGCTGTGGCCCATGCCGCTGTGGCAACTGCTCAAGAAAAGAGCCAGTGTGGCCATGTCGCTGCCGTGGGCTGTCGTGTAGCCTTTCGGGAGCGGCCATGCTGTCCGTCAGCCTCTCTTGCGGCTTGACGAGCGTCTCTTTTTGGGCTTCTCTTCTTCTGCTTGGCTCTTGCGCTTCCTTGATGAGGTCGATTTCTTTTTGGGAATCACCACCTTGTCTCCCGGGTGAATCATTTCGTCTTTCCTGTATTGCGGGTTAGCTTTCTTGAGCTCGCTCACGGTCACGCCGTTGTGGCGGGCGATGCGCTCAAGCGATTCTCCGTTGGTCACGTTGTGCACTTTTTTCTCTTCTTGCTCGCGTTGGCGCGCCCGGTTGCGTCGTGAGTGGGTTGGAGTTGCCTTTTTGTTGGCCTCTTCTTCACGGCGTGCCTTGCTGCGCTTGCTGGCTTTTCGGTCGCTGTTGTCTTCTTTTTCGGCCTGGCCGCGGCGTGCCTTGCTGCGCTTGCTGGCTTTGCGGTCGCTGTTGTCTTCTTTTTCGGCCTGGCCGCGCCGTGTCTCGCTGCGCTTGCTGGCTTTTCGGTCGCTGCCATTATCCTTGTCGGCCTGGCCGCGCCGTGTCTCGCTGCGCTTGCTGCTGGCTTCCTCCTCGCTTTGCCTTGGGGCTGATTTGGCTTTGGCAGGGGCGGGCACGTCGACATCAACGTGGTAGTTGCCCTTGTAAGGCGTGCTTGTGCCAGTTGAGGCGTGCTGTGCCGTGTTAGGTGCCGGGGCGGTGGGCTTGTTGTGCGCCGTGTAGCCCTTGCTGGCAGGTGGGGCGGGCTTGGGCTCGCCAGGCACTTTCAGCACTTGGCCGCGGCTCACGTGCCGGCGCTTCAAGTCATTGAGTGCCATAATCCCCTCGACCGTTGTCCCGTATTTTTTCGCGATGCTTTCAATATCCTCGCCTCGTGCCACCTTGTGGAGCGTGGCCTCGTCAGATGGGCTGCCCGCCGTCGCTGCCACAGGGCTGTTGCTGCCGCTATTGCCGCTCTCCTTGTGGCTGGTGGCCTTTTCTTGGCGAGTGTTTTGCGATGGAGCAGGCTTTGCCGTCGATGGCACTTGGGCTGTCGATGCGCTTTCAAGCGCGGTAGCCTCTTCGTTGGGTGTGCCAGGATTGCGAGTCTCGGTGCTTGCGTAGAGCTCGGGCTTGTAGTTGATGATGCTGTCCTCTACCATGATGTAGCTGTAGATTTGCTGTGAGGGGAGCGCCAGCGTGTAGGGATGGCTGTCGCCAGGAATCACGTCGTGGCGATATTGCGGATTGAGAATGCGGATTTCCTCGATGGGGATGTTGAGCACACTGGAGATTTGGTCGAAATGCAGGCGATGGCTCACTTTCACCGTGTCCACAATCAAGGGCTTGGTGGCGAGACTCGGGTTGATGTTGTGCTCCTTGTAGTAGTTCATCACGTAGTTGGCTGCAATGAAGGCTGGAACGTAGCCCCGGGTTTCGGTGGGCAGGTAGTTGTAGATTTCCCAGAAGTCGGGCTTGTGCTGCTTGTCCTTGGGATTGGCGCGCAAAAGGGCCTTGTTCACGTTGCCTGGGCCGCAGTTGTAGGCGGCAATGGCCAGCGACCAGTCGCCGTAGATGGCGTAGAGCTGCTTGAAATACTTCACAGCCGCCTCGCTTGACCGGTAGGGGTCGCGCCGCTCGTCGACCAGCGAGTTGACTTCAAGCCCCAGGTTCTTGCCGGTGTCGAGCATGAACTGCCACAAGCCCGTGGCGCCCACGCGCGAAACCGAGTTGGGGTCGAGGGCACTCTCGATCACGGGGATGTACTTGAGCTCGTGGGGCATACCCTCTTTTTCGAGGGCTTGCTCAAAGATGGGCATGTAGTAGGGACTCATGCCCAGCATCTCGCTCACCATGGTGCGCTCTTTGATGATATAGCGCTCGATGTAGGACTTCACGACCGAGTTGAATGGCAGCTCAATGCCCGATGGCAGTGACTTGAGGCGCTTGATGTACTCCCTGTCGCTCGCTAAATTCGGGTCCTTGCTCTCAACTTCTTGGTCCAGTACTGCATAGTTTTGCAGATACCAGTTTTTCATCATCTCTTGCGTGTTGGTCTCAAAACTGTAGGGGAACACGATGTTGTCGTCTGAAATCGACTCCTTGAGCGAGAGGATTGACTCCCTGCTTGATGCGGCGAGGGCTGTGAGGGCTGTGAGGGCCAAAATCACGAGCGTTTCAATTCTATGTTTTCTCATAATGCGGTGTAATGTTCTTGTTTAAAAATGAATAGCCAGTTTCATGCCTAACGACGGGGCAAGCAGGTTGAGGGCGGGGGAGTCGAGCACGGCCGGCTCCACGCGCATCGAGAGGTCGGGCGAGACATCGAAGTGTGCCAGCGAGGCGTCAACGTAGGCATCGATAATGTTGATGAGGTAGATGCCCACAAGGCTGAACGTGCACACTTCGCGGTATCGGCGATAGTAGTTTTTCTTGTTCTTGAGCGATTTCTTGAGCCATTCCTTGTCGAGGTCTCCCTCTTTGACGGTGGGGGGAAAGAAGTCCATGTAGGACTTGGTGCTGGGGTCGTTGTCGGTCAAGTCTCGGTAGGCTTTGCTGTAGTCCTTGAACATGCGGTTGTTCCATGACGTGCCGTAGCCCAGCCCTACAAAAGCCCCCACCACAATGGGCAGCTTCCAGTATCGGCGATTATAGATTTGCCCCAGCCCGGGGCACAGGGCCGAGAGCCACAAGGCTCGATGAGGGTCAGGGTTGAAAACCTTGATTCCCCCCAGCCTTTCAGCGTGTTGGGCGCTGGGCGTGTTGAGCTGCAGCGAGTCGGCGGCCGTGAATTTCACCGTGTCGCCTTGCTCGTCGACAACAGCTTGGCGGGTGCGGTCGACCTTGCCGGCGAGTCTCAGCGTGTCTTGGATTTCTTGCAGCCCAACCTTGGCACTGCCAGCTGAGCCCTGGTTGGGATTGCGCACGGGCAGGTGAGTGAGCGTGTCGGCGCTGAGCGCTCCCGCTGCCAGTTGCGCTTTCGTCGGCAAGGACGCAAGCAGCGCAAGGCACAGCGTCATGATGGCGCCGGCCACTCTTGCCGGGAATGTGTTGTTGCACCGTTTCACAATGTGTCGCCTGGCACGCGAGGCTGCTCTATGCCGCCTCACGCGTTTTCTACTCGTTAGAACTTTTCAATTGGTCAAAGATACGAATAATTTTCTCTAATTCGGCCTCGTTCTTGAAGGGGAATGTTATTTTTCCTTTACCCGTGAGGTCGCAGGCAAATTTCACCGGAACGCCAAATGCCGATGAAAGGTGCTTCTTGAGCACCTCGTAGTCCTTGTTGGCCAGTTGCTTGCCGCGCTTTTCAGTTTCGCTGCCCTGTGTGCTTTCTTGCTCCCGGTATTGCTTGGCGAGCTGCTCGACTTGCCGCACCGATAAACCTTTTTTAAGAGTCTCGTTATATAATTTTAACTGCAACGAGGGCTTGTCGATGCTCAGCATCGCGCGGGCGTGTCCCATGTCCACGGTCTTGTCGCGCAGCCCTAACTGCACCTCGGCTGGCAACTTGAGCAGCCGCAAGAAGTTGGCAATGGTGGCGCGCTTTTTCCCGATGCGCTCGCTCAGCCGCTCTTGCGTGAGGTCATACTGGTCGATGAGCTTGCGGAACGTGAGCGCGATTTCAATGGCATTCAGGTCCTCGCGCTGGATGTTCTCGATGAGCGCCATTTCGGTGAGCTCACTGTCGTTGGCGGTGCGGATGTAGGCGGGAACCGTGTTCAGCCCCGCCAACTTGGCAGCGCGGTAGCGTCGCTCGCCCGAGATGATTTGGTAGCTGTCTTTGCCCACGCTACGCAGGGTGAGCGGTTGAATGATGCCTAACTCGCGAATGGAGGAGGCCAGTTCCTCAAGCGCCGTCTCGTCGAAGTTAGACCGCGGCTGGTCGGGGTTAGGCGAGATTTGGCTGATGGCTATTTCGTTGATGGCGCTTGAGCCGCTCGTCTGGATTTCATCCATGGAGATGAGCGAGTCAAGCCCGCGTCCTAATGCGTTACGTTTCATCGTCTTTTTGCTTTCTTGAGTTTGCGGTTAGCGGTTGGCGGCTGCCTTTTTATGGTGATTTTTAGAGATGATTTCCTTGGCGAGCTGCAAGTGGCTTGTCGCGCCGCGGCTTGACGGGTCATACAAAATCACAGGCAGCCCGTGGCTGGGTGCCTCGCTAAGGCGGATGTTGCGGGGAATCACCGTGTTAAACACCATCTCGCCAAAGTGGCTCTTCAACTCCTCGTAGATTTGGTTGGCCAGGCGCAGGCGAGCGTCGTACATGGTGAGCAGGAAACCCTCGATTTGCAGGGCGGGATTCAGCTTGGTCTTGATGATGCGTATCGTGTTGAGCAGCTTTGAAATGCCCTCTAAGGCAAAGTATTCGGCTTGAACGGGAATGATGACCGAGTCGGCGGCGGTGAGCGCGTTCACGGTAATCAGCCCCAGCGATGGGCTACAGTCAATCAAGATGTAGTCATAGTGGTCTTTAATTTGAGCAATGGCTTGGCCCAGCACGCGCTCGCGGCTGGTCTTGTTGATGAGTTCCAGCTCTGCGCCCACCAAGTCGATGCGCGACCCGATCAGGTCAAGCCCCTCGATCGAGGTGTGCACCTCGGCGCCGCGCAGCGGGTAGTCGTCGACCAGGCACTCGTAGATTGACGAGGTCATCTGCTTGGGGTCAATCCCCATGCCCGAGGTCGCGTTGGCCTGCGGGTCGGCGTCAATCAAGAGCACTTTCTGCTTGTTGACGGCCAGCGAGGAGGCAAGGTTGATGGCGGTAGTGGTTTTGCCCACGCCGCCTTTTTGGTTGGCTATTGCTATTGTTTTTCCCATATAGACAATAAAATAAACAGTTTTGCTACTGCAAAGGAATTACTTTTTTGCCAATCAATGGTTAAAAACAGCGTTAAATTCACTGAAATGTTGATAAATCACGCTTTTTGTTAATAACTCTAATCGGCTTTTCCTTGTTCGCCGCCAAGGCAAAATGGGCAATTTTAGCCTAAAAACACGAAAAAAATAGACGTGTTTCTTGCCAGTGTCAAAAAAAAACATGAAATTTGCAGGGCACATTGCTCTTAATCCTAATTCTATACACAGCAGTTGCGGCTGTGTCTCTATGGGGGGCAGCGTGAAAATGCTCCACCCCCTGCCAGCACGATAAGAAACGTCTTTTTTTATTATAAACATGAGAAAATTATATCTGATTCTAACTTTAGCTTTACTTGCCGCCGGGCAAGCGATGGCCATTCCTGCCAATCCGCGGCCTTTCAAGGTGTCCCAGCCCGATGGCACTGAGTTAACCATTAAAATTAACGGTGACGAGTATTACAATTTCTACACCACCGCCGACGGCTACACGATCGTGAAAAACAACGCGGGCTACTACGTCTATGCCAAAAAGGTCAATGGCGCCCTGCAAGCGACGACCACCGTGGCTCGCGACGGCGCTGCCCGCAGCGCTCGCGACAAGGCCATGCTGGCCAAGCTGGCCAAGCGGATGGTCGATGACAAGCGCGTGGACAAGGCGCTCAAGGCTCAGGCCATGCGCGACGGCAGGATGGGAGCCAAGACCATCAACTACTCCCAGTTTAAGGGTCTCATCATCCTGGTGCAGTTCAACGACTGCACGTTTAAGCGCAGCGATGTGAAGCAATTCTATCAGAATCAAATCAATAAGCGTGGCTACACGGGATATACCAACGAGGATGGCACGCCCAACTATTATGGCAATTTCACAGGCAGCGTGCGCGACTGGTTCTATGACAACAGCCTGAAAGCATTCGACCCCACTTTCGACGTGATTGGCCCCATCACGGTGCCCTACTCGGTCAATTTCGCCAAGCAGACACAAAACATCAGCCGCCTGCTCGCCTCGGCGATCAAGCAAGCCAGGGACCAAAACCTGTGCACATTTAAAGACTATGACCTCAACAATGACGGAGCCGTCGACATGGGCTACTTCATCTTTGCAGGCGTGGGCAGCAACACGGGCGAGGCCAACGACCACGTTTGGCCACACGCCAGCTACTTCTACTATCCCATTTCGCAAAACGGCGTCACGGTGAACTTTGGCCGCTACGCGTGCTCGTGCGAGCTTTATAGCGAGCGCTACAACATCATCGACGGCGTCGGCACGATGTGCCACGAGTTCAGCCACGTGCTGGGCTTGCCTGACCTCTATGACACTGACTACAGTGGCAGCGGCGGCGAAAGCATCACGCCCGATGAGTGGGAAATCATGTCGGCGGGCGGCTACAATAACATGGGCCGCACGCCGGCGGGCTACTCGGCCTACGACCGCTGGGCGCTGAATTTCTGCACCCCAAAGGTGATCAACGCCACTGGAAACTACGCGCTGAAAGCCTTCGAAACAGAGAACGAGGCCTTTCGCTTGAACACGCCAAAGAGCAAAGAGTACTTCCTGATCGAGAACCGCCAGCCCACCAAATGGGACCAGTATATCCCCGGACACGGCATGATCGTGTGCCGTGTTGACTCCAGCAACGCCAGGGTGTGGAACAACAACACGATCAACTGCGACCCCAACCGCAACTACTATGAGCTGTTGAGAGCAGGCAACTCAAGAAAATCCGATGACAGCGCCCCGTTCCCCGGAAGCCGCGGCGTGACGATGCTCACCAACTCAACCACACCAAACCTCAAGACCTGGAATGGCGACGAGAACCAATTCGTGATTTCAGGCATCGCTGAAAGCGATGGGGTGATTAACTTCACGGTGGCCGACTCGATTCAAGGTGATATTGAGGATTTTGAGGATATGGAGGTCACCACCAACGCCAACTTGAAAGATGTGCAAGGCAAATTTGCCAATTGGTCGTTTGTCAAATCCTATGTCCAAGCCCCAGGCAACACGAAAGCCAATGGCGTGAAGTCGGTGGCAATGAAACTGCCTTCGGCACTCACGACAAGCCCGGTGTACTACGATGCCTACCAGGTGAGTTTCAAAGTGTTCAACACGACCAATGTCGCCGCTAAGCTCGCTTTGGCCTATTCCACCAATGGTGGCACGACCTGGAAGAACGCGCTCTCGGCCTCGGGCAACAAGGAGCAGGTCGTGTCTTCGCTCACGACCACCGAGCTCTATTGGATGCTCAACACCTCGCGCACGGTGCCCGTGCAGTTCAAGGTGATTTATATGTCGGGCAACAGGAACACGCCAATCTATCTTGACGACTTCACCATCCTGTACACAGCCAAGGGCAAAGCCGACCACTTGCTGGGCGACATCAATAACGATGGCGTGGTGAACGTGACCGATGTGACCGCGCTCATCAACAAAATCCTGGGTGTGGCTACGGCCGACTACGACGATGAAATTACTGATATCAACGGCGACGGGGTGATTAATGTGACCGATGTGACCGCGTTGATAAATCTGATTGTCGGCGCTTAATATACAGAGAAACAAATTGACGGAGTTCCGGATACCGACAATCGTAATCCAAGAACTCCGTGTTTTCAGGTTAAATCATCAACAATATCCTTAACAATGAAGAAAATCTTGTTTTTTATCGCATGCTGGATGTGGGTAGCGATAGCCCAAGCCGTTCCAGCCAATCCAACCCCAGCGACAGTGACTCAACCCGACGGGTCAACGTTAACCATCATGCTTCAGGGCGATGAGTTCTACCACTTCAACACCACGCTCGATGGCTACACCGTGGTGAAAAACAGCGAGGGAGTGTTCACCTATGCCCAGCGCCAAAAGGGAGGGGCAGTAGCGGCATCGGCCGTCGTGGCGCATAACGCCGAGGAACGCACAGCCGTCGAGAAGGCTTTCCTGGCTTCAACGCCCAGGTTCATGATCGACGAGACCGCCTTAGCAACGGGGCAAAAGGCCCGCGCAAGCCGCCACGGGCGCAAGAAAGTGGGGGCTGATGGGCAATTTGACTATGCCAAGTTTAAGGGACTGGTTATCCTCGTCAACTACACCGATGTGCAATTCTCACGCGGCTCTTCGTTTTATGACAGTATGATCAACACCAAGAATTATGACGGCTACACCGAGGATGGCGTGAAAGTGAACTTCCAAGGTAGCGTCCGTGACTACTATCGCGACAATAGCATGGGCGTTTTCGACCCCCATTTTGATGTCTTAGGGCCTGTGAACGTGAACTTCGCCAGTACTGACGCACACCGTTCTGCCAATGCGGAGTCCATTTTTGTGGCAGCGCTTGATGCGCTCGATAGCGAGGTGGATTTCAGCAAATATGACACCGATGGCGATGGCTATGTCGACATGGTGTTTTTCATGGTGGCGGGCTACACGGCCAACTATTCCGGCAACGATGAAAACTTGCTGTGGCCACACATGTATTATTTCACCAGCGATCACGACTACGATGGCGTGCGATTCGGCTTGTATGCCTGCTCGGGTGAAATCTACGGCTGGCAATCACAAGGGGATAATATTCCCGATGGCATTGGCACCATTTGCCATGAGTTCGGCCATGTGCTGGGGCTTCCCGACCTTTATGATACTGACTACACTGAAAGTGGCGGACAGAGCGACCACCCTGGCAAATGGGATGTGATGGCTGGGGGCAGCTACTGGAATTATGGCCGAAACCCTGTGGGCTACTCCATGTTTGAGCGCGCTTACCTGCGCTTTGCGAATCCCGATACGATTGAAAGTGCGGGCGACTATACCTTGCACCCGCTCAACAACTCCAATGAGGGCTATATCCTTAAAACCAACCATGACAAAGAGTTCTTTGTGATTGAGAATCGCCAGCAAACGGGCTGGGACAGCTATTTGCTGGGTCATGGAATGATGGTGGCTCGTGTGGACATGAGCGACGAGCACACTTGGAAGTATAACCAAGTGAATGCCAACCCAGACTATCAGTGCTATCAGTTGCTGCGCGCGGGAAACATGATCGGCGGCAGTGCCAGCGACCCGTTCCCAGGCACGAGCAACGTGACGGAGATTACCAACACGACTACACCGAACCTGTGCACCCACGCCGGACTGATGAGCAGCCTTGTCATCAAGGAGATTGAGGAAACGAGCGGCAACATCACTTTCAAGGTGCTCAAGGATGGCGATGTCAAGGAAATTGTCGAGGACTTTGAAAGCATGGCCCTGACGGGCAACACGTCGCCCAAGAAAGTGCGAGGCAACTTCGTGGAATGGGATTTCGTGAAGTCAAATGTGGTGTCGACCTCTGGCGGCCAGTTCGGCAACGGCGCCCACGCTGTGGCCATCAAGAAAGCAGGCGCGCTCTTGATGTCGAGAATGCTGAATTTCAACCCCTTCCTCCTCACTGCCGAGATCAACAACCCGACTTCCTCGCAGGCCACATTCAAATTATATTACAAGACCAATGAAGCGGATCCGTGGACCGAGGCGGGCCAGGAGGTGCTTGTCGAGCCTAACAGCAAGGTGACGGCATTGTGGAAATTGAACACTAAAAAGCCCACGATGTACAGTATCGTTGAATTTGCCGGTCCACAGTCAAAGGCTTGCATGATCGACGATGTGACCTTCAAATACTATCCCGTGCCAGGCGACGTGAACCTTGATGGCGTGTGTGACTCGTCAGATGTGGATGCGCTCATCAACATGGTCATTTCCTGGCCCAACTACTTGCCGTTGAGCGACCAAAATGGCGATGATAAGGGCAATGTGACCGATGTGGCGGCACTGGTTAACCGCCTCTTGGGAATACTGTAACAGCTGTTCCTTTCTGGCAAACTGCAAATTTCACGATGACGGTGAATTCGGGAAGTTTCCTTCCTCCATTCACTCCATCGTGAAATTTGCCGTTTTTGGGTGCCCGTTTGCGTGGGTGCGCAGCCGCATTCGCTATTGCTCCATTGGGCTTCTCAGGAGCCGGGGCTCTTGTGCGGGCAAGTGAGTGCTCAGGATGCGCCAGGGTTTGGGATAGAGGTTATTGGCGTGGCTGCCCAGGTTGTTGACAAAGCCAATTGGGTTGCTGGCGTGAGTGAGCAGGGTGTAGCCTTTGGGCGCGCGCACGGTGATGGCCTCGCCACGCAGGTAGGCTAAGGCGGTGCGGTAGTCGATTTCGCAACGCGCAAAGGCGTTGCCATTGAGTTGGGTCGAGAGGGCGAGCGAGTGGCTGGGAATGCAGTTTCTCCCTTTCACCGCGCCCAGCGTGATACCTTGGTGCAGCACGTTGAGCGTGGCGCTGATGAGCTGCAAGTCGCTGCTCATGTCGTGAGGGCAGGCCACGATGCGCCCTTGTGCCAGCTGCAGGTCGAAGTCGCCAGGAGTTTTTAGCCAGTTTTCAATGCCGCGCGGGAGGGGGAGCTGCTTTTCGCTTTTGCCCTTTTTCCTTTTGGAGGGGCGCAGGGGCTCGTCTTCTGGCTTTTGAAGCACTGCCATGAACAGCCCCTCGCCCATAGTGCGGTGAGGCAGGAACCGGTAGCAGTGGGCATCGGTTCCAATCCCATGCCAGATGTTCCATTCGCCTTCGGTGGGCACTTCGACGCTTTGGGCGTGGTATTGGCTGATGATGTATTCCACCACGTCCTCGTTTTCCTGGCGATTATAGGTGCACGTGCTGTAAATGAGCAGCCCGCCAGGCTTGAGGGCGCTCCAAGCCTCGTCGATGATGCGGTGCTGCAACTCGGCACATTGCCTCACCAGCGCGGGCGACCATTGCGCCACAGCCTCCTCGTCCTTGCGCATCATGCCCTCGCCGCTGCAAGGCGCGTCGATGGCCACGAGGTCGAAGAAGTGGGCGAGCCTGCCCATCTCTTTGGATGAGTTGCTGGTGACGACACAACGCGGATTTCCCCATTTCGTCACGTTTTCAAGCAAGATGCGAGCACGCTGCGGGACGGTTTCGTTGGCCACCACCATCGACCCGGCAGGCAGCGCCGACAGTGCCGCGGTGGTTTTCCCGCCTGGGGCTGCGCACAAGTCGAGGTAGCGTGCGGGCGTTTTCACCAGCGATTGAATGGCGTGGTAGATGAACATCGACGAGGCATCCTGCACGTAGTAACGCCCCGTTTGAAAATCGGGGTCAAAGGTGAATGGCTGCCGGCCGTTCAAGTAGGCTCCCAGTGGGCACCATGGCACGCGGGATCGCACGCTCGAGGCTTGGAGGGCAAGTAGAGCGGCCTTGGCGTCGTTGATGCGCAGCGACACGGGTGGGCTTGTCGTTGTTATCGCCTCGATGAGCGCGTCGCACTCGCTGGGCATCAGCCGTTTCATCTGCCTGATAAATTCGCTCGAAATCGTCATGTTGTGTTTCGTTTTGAGCCACAAATATAGCGATTTTCAGTGAAATCCAGTGCCGGCTTTCCTGAAAAAACGGCATCTCCGCCTTGTCTCAACCGCCCGCCAAAGGGCATGCCTTAAATCGGGGCGGTCCAACGAAAAATTCACCTTTTTTAAGAGCGCTAAATTTGATAGTATGCGCATTTTTTACTATTTTTGTATGTTTTAAGGAGTATGCTTCACAAGTGCGTCTTTGAGAGATTTGAAAGCCTCGCCAAAGGTTGTTTTGGGCGAGTGAGCCCTTGTGAGGTAAAGATAATTTGATTTATGTCTGACGAATTAAGAGAACAGCAAGAAGAGAGAAAGTATTCAGCGCACAACATTCAGGTCCTTGAGGGGCTGGAGGCCGTGCGCAAGCGCCCGTCGATGTACATTGGCGATACTCACGTGAAAGGTCTGCATCATCTTGTATCGGAAGTTGTGGACAATTCCATCGACGAGGCTTTGGCAGGCTATTGTGATGATATTCAAGTCACGATTGGCGAGGATAACGGTATCTCGGTTCGCGACAACGGCCGCGGTATCCCCGTTGACGAGCACGAGAAGTTGCGCAAGAGCGCGCTTGAGGTCGTGATGACGGTGCTGCACGCCGGAGGCAAGTTCGACAAGGGATCCTACAAGGTCTCGGGCGGCCTGCATGGCGTGGGCGTGAGCTGCGTGAACGCCTTGAGTGACTATATGCGTGCCGAGGTGCGCCGTGGCGGCAAGGTGTATATGCAAGAGTATGCCTATGGCAAGCCCACCAGCCCGGTGCGTGTGATTGGCACTTGCGATCCCAATATCCATGGCACAACCGTGACGTTTCACCCCGATGCCACCATCTTCCAGGTCACCGAATACCAGTTTAGCATCTTGGCCAATCGCTTGCGGGACCTGGCTTATCTCAATGCCGGGGTTCACCTGTCGCTCGTCGACCTGCGTGACAAGAATGCGGAAACGGGCGAGCCTCGCTGCGAGAAGTTTTACTCCGAGACGGGCTTGAACGACTTCGTGAAATATCTTGACGAGGGCAAGCAGCCGCTCATTGGCGATGTGATTCACATGCGCAGCAACAGAAGCGGCATCCCCATCGAGGTGGCGATGACCTACAATGACTCCTTTAAGGAGAATATCTACTCCTTTGTCAACAATATCAACACCATCGAGGGCGGCACCCACCTCACGGGCTTTCGGCGCGGCTTGGGAGCCACGCTCAAGAAATATGCCGAGGATAGCAAGATGCTCGACAAGGTGAAGGTGGAACTCAACAAAGATGACTTCCTGGAGGGACTCACGGCCGTCATATCGGTGAAAGTGCTGGAGCCACAGTTTGAGGGGCAGACCAAGACCAAGCTCGGAAACACCGAGGTGATGGGAGCGGTCGACTCGAGCGTGCGCGAGGCATTAGGCGCTTATTTAGAAGAGCACCCCAACGAGGCCAAAGTGATCATTGAAAAGGTGATCTTGGCCGCGACGGCGCGCCATGCGGCCCAGACGGCGCGCGCGCGCATCCAGCGCAAGTCGCCGCTCTCAGGATCAGGCTTGCCGGGCAAGCTGGCCGATTGCTCTTGCAAAGATCCCGCTCAAAGCGAGCTGTTCCTCGTCGAGGGAGACTCGGCTGGCGGATCGGCCAAGCAAGGCCGCGACCGCATGTTCCAGGCCATTTTGCCGCTGCGAGGAAAAATCCTGAATGTGGAAAAAGTGATGGAGCACAAGATTTACGAGAGTGAGTCGGTGGTGAACATCTTCCGCGCGTTGGGCGTGAGCGACCCCAAGAACTTCGACTTCGACAAGCTGCGCTATCACCGCGTGATCATCATGACCGATGCCGATGTCGATGGCGCGCACATCGACACGCTGCTCATGACCTTCTTCTATCGCTGCATCCCCGAGATTATCGAGCACGGGTGCCTCTACATCGCCACGCCGCCCCTGTACCGCTGCATCAAGGGCAACAACATGGAATATTGCTGGACCGAGCAGCAGCGCTTGGCCTTTATCGACAGGTACGGAGCTGGCGAGGAGCGCAACGTGCGCGTGCAGCGATTCAAAGGCCTTGGCGAGATGAACCCCGAGCAATTGTGGGACACCACCATGGATCCCGAGAACCGCATGCTCAAGCGCGTGAACATCACCGATGCCGCCGAGGCTAACCGCGTGTTCACCATGCTCATGGGCGAGGAGGTAGCCCCGCGCCGCAAGTTCATCGAGGAGAACGCGACCTATGCGACAATCGACACCTGATAACCGCAACAAGGCCACCGGCTCTGCGCCACCGCCTTGCCGCGTCACCACATAAAAAAACATTCTCCAGCCGCACGGGGGCGCTACACAGCCCCCATGCGGCTCACTTCTTTCACCTCATTCTAAGTTCAATGACTCAACTTATGAGGATTTGCACACGGTTGTTTTTGTGGGCCGAAGAAAACCTATAAGAAGACCATGCCAAAAGGTTTGCCAAAGAAAAAGTACAGGCCACAAAAATTTTATTTGAACGAGCATGCCTACAAAAACACCTATGCGATAAGCTGGCTATACAATCCATAGAGGCCGATAAGAGGGATGTACCCGTTATATCCTTTTTCATTTTTACTTGAACGGCGTAAGATTCTGCGGATATTTAAAAGAATGCCATCCTTCTTCACAGCCTGTGGAGAATCGTTCTTTTGTAAAGGTGATTTTGGGGTACAACAAGAAGCGCTAAGTTCTGTAACCTAACGCTCAACGGTAGCCCATAGCAGAGTCGAACTGCTCTTTTAAGAATG
>CABTZK010000014.1 GCA_902489275.1 uncultured Porphyromonadaceae bacterium | reverse complement strand
GCGGAACACACTTTTAAACGATTCGTATATAGGCAGTTAATTTGTAAATTGTTGATATTCAGAAAGGAAAAAGGCGACTGGATTCCAGCCGCCTTGTGATTCGGGCGGGACTCAAACCCGCGACCCACAGATTAGAAGTCTGTTGCTCTATTCAGCTGAGCTACCGAACCTTTCACTGCCTATTCCGCATTTTTCGTGCGGAATGGGCAGGATACTTTAAAAACTTTTTGATAATGAAAAACTATTCTTCACGAACAGCGCGCCTTTCGGCGGGTACAAAGGTAATACATTTTTTTCATTTGCAACCTTTTTCCCCCATTTTTTCTCAGGCAGCCGCATCAAAAATTGGCATTGAGCAGCATGTGCGTCAAATCGCCGCCAGTGCAGTTGCCCTGGGTGGGACTATTGTGTGTGTTGTGTTTTCAAAAAAAGTTGTACCTTTGTGAAGAAGATGAAAGAAGATGAAAGAAATGATGCCTGGGTGCGCTTGCAAGTACCCTTTTGTTGAGAAGTATGCCAAGCAAGGAGTGTTGCGTTTTTATGCGTTGTCGATACTCTGTGTCACGCTCCAGCTTGTGCTTTTTCACCTGATTGCGATTGGAAGCATTGGGGGGGAACTCATGAAACCCGCGTTTTTGATGAGGAGCGCTGTCGATGCCGCCGTGTTGATGCTGCCCATCTTGCTGTTGCCAGCTAAGTGGCGACGCTATGCTTGGTCGATTGTAGTGCTGTTCACCGTTTGGCTTCTGTGCCAAACGTGGTACTCGCGCATCTATCACGACCTCATGAATGCGGCATCTTTTTTCATGGTGGAGAATGTGAATGGCTTGCTGCTGCAAAGCACTGCCGCGTCGATGAGGTGGGTCGATATCTTCTACATTGTTGTTCCAGGATTGTGCTATGCCTACTACCGTCGTTTTGTGCGCGGCGCGGTGCGGCAGCAGAAGAGGAATGTGCTGGTCACGTGCCTGTTGCCGGCCTTGATCGTGCTGGTGCTGGTTCCCGCATTCCTCTACCTGGAATGTGTGAAAGAGGCTAAAGAGCGTGTTGTGACGTCGTTCGCAGGCCGTTTTACCGAGCCTACAAGCGTCAACAGCCTGATTTTTGTCGAGCACAATGGCTTGCTCCCTTGGGTGCTTACCGGCATTTGGAATAGTGTGAAGGAAAGTGAGCCTTTGAGTGTGCAAGATTTGCAGCGCATTCAGTCTTTTGTTGCCGAGGAGCCTCAAAGGGGGAGTTTTGTCGCGGGTGAGCTGAATAAGGACAAGAACCTCATTTTGATTATCGTGGAGTCGCTCAACTCCTGGGTGGTGGACTTTCGTGTCGCTGGCAAGGAGGTGTGCCCTCGGCTCAACGCCTATTGTCGTGACAGCAGCGCTGTGGTGTGCTTGAACATGTTTCCCCAGGTTCACGCCGGTCGGTCGAGCGATGGGCACTTGATGTACAACACGGGGCTGCTGCCTGTGAAAACGGGTGCTACCGCGGTGCTGTGGGGAGAGGCCGATTATCCTTCGCTGGCCAAGTCGTTGCCAGAATACGCCCATGCCACTTTCAGCTGTGAAGATGGAAAGTTGTGGAACCAGTCGGTGAGTATTGCAAGTTATGGCTATGAAAAGTATTACAATGAGTTTGCCCTGAAAGACATAACCCGCCAAGAGCGTATTCTTGATGCCGAGTTGTTCGCGGGTGCTGCTTGCGTCATCGACAGCATGAAGCAGCCGTTTTTGGCTCAAGTGATCACCATCGCCATGCACCAGCCCTTTACTTTGCTCGATCGAAAAACCTGGATTTCGCAGTCGAGGGCCTACGATGCCCCGGTGCTGTCCTACTTAGAATGTGTGAATTACTTCGACGAGGCTTTGGGGAAGTTTATCGACCACTTGAAGAAAACAGGCGTGTATGACCATTCGGTCATTGTCATTGCCAGCGATCACGATGAATTGTGCAAGAATGCACTGGAACGGCGCAATGTGGTGAAGGATAGCGACCGCTATTGTGTGTTTTTGGCTCTGAACGCCGGCGTTTCCTACAGGCACGATGCGGTGATGGGCCAAATCGACGTCTATCCCACCTTGCTCCACATCATGGGGCGCAACGGCTATTGGTGGCAGGGGCTGGGGCGCAGCGTGCTGCAGCAGCCCTCGGTGCGTTCGGCGGTCACCATCGACGGCCATGTGGCGGGTGATGCCCGCGATGCAGGTGTAGAGCGGGCGAAAAAGGCTTGGGACGTGTCGAACCTCATGATTGTGAAGCGTTACTTCGACAGCGAGTATAACCAGTATCGCCACAACCCAGCGACACGACGTTAACGTTAAAAAAGAACCCGGTGTGGCGCATGCATTGAAGAACACTGCATCAAGGGCTTTTGTGGCTTTTTCATTTTCACTGTCAAGGAAATACCGCTGCCCAACCGCGCATAGGACGCAAAAAATAAGATATTTTAAGAGAGGTTTTCGGTGAGAAAATCGTATCTTTGTCCATCTGGAAACCAGTCCGGAATGTTCAATAAACTTATAAATTGAAAGACTTAGACATGAAACCATACGTTATTGGCATCGACATGGGCGGCACCAACACCGCTTTTGGCATTGTGGACGCGCGCGGCAGCATCATTGCCAGCGGCTCTATCAAAACGGGCAAGCACGCCGATTTTAAGGACTACATTGATGAGCTTCACAGCGAGATTACACGCGTGGTCAAGGCTAACGACTGCGAGGGCAAGGTGAATGGCATCGGATTCGGCGCGCCTAACGCCAATTACTACACCGGCATGGTGGAGGACGCCACCAACCTGCCTTGGGGCGCCAACTTGCCGCTGGCGAAACAGGTGAGGGAGAAATTTGGCATCCCTTGCGTCGTGACCAACGATGCCAACGCGGCAGCTATTGGCGAGATGACCTATGGCGTGGCTCGCGGCATGAAAAACTTTATCATGATTACGCTGGGCACGGGTGTGGGTAGCGGCATCGTGATAAACGGACAGGTCGTCTACGGGCACGATGGCTTTGCGGGCGAGCTCGGGCACGTGATTGTGAAGCGCAAAAACGGGCGAATGTGCGGCTGCGGACGCACGGGCTGCTTGGAGACTTATTGCTCGGCCACGGGTGTGGCGCGCACAGCCCGCGAGTTCTTGGAGATTCGCCACGATGCGTCGAAACTTCGTGACTACGACATCGAAAACATTACCTCCAAAGACGTTTACGACTGCGCCATCGCCGGCGACGCGCTGGCTAAGGAAATCTTTGACTACACGGGCTCAATCCTGGGCGCTGCCATGGCTAACTTCGCCGCCTTCTCCAGCCCAGAGGCGTTTGTGCTTTTTGGCGGCCTGGCCAAGAGTGGCGACCTCATCATGAACCCCATTCGCGAGGCCTACGACCAAAATGTGTTGAGCATCTTCAAGGGAAAGGCTAAAATCCTGCTGAGCGAGCTGAGAGAGAGCGATGCTGCTGTGCTCGGGGCGTCGGCTCTCGGCTGGGAAGTGAAAGCTGAGCAATAGGCCACTCTCGCGGGCGATAGCGGCCCAGGCTATAGGCCGGCGATCTGCATGAGGCCTGCCTACACTTGAATCACCTTCATTAATTATTCACAGGATGGAAAACGCCGAAAACCTCATCAAGCAGTTGCGTGACGAACTCAATCGCCACAACTACAACTACTACGTGCTCAACCAGCCCACCATTAGCGACTTTGACTTCGACAAGAAACTGCGCCAGTTGCAGGAGCTGGAGAAGGCGCATCCCGAACTGGCTGACCCGCTGTCGCCCACCCAGCGCGTGGGCAGCGACTTGAATCAGGGCTTCAAGCAAGTGCTGCACGAGCACCCCATGCAGTCGTTGGGCAACAGTTACTCGATTACCGAGGTGCAGGACTTCCTGCGTCGCGCCAAAGAGGGGCTGGGAGGGGAGCAAGTGCAAATCGTGGGCGAGATGAAATATGACGGCACCAGCATCTCCATCACCTACGAGCATGGTCGCCTGGTGCGCGCGGTGACCCGTGGCGATGGCACACGCGGCGATGATGTGACCGCCAACGTGATCACCATCAAGAGCGTCCCGCTGGTGCTGCGGAGCAGCGACTGGCCCGACCGCTTTGAGGTGCGTGGCGAGATTCTGATGCCGTGGAACAGTTTCGAGCGCTTGAACAAGGAGCGCGCCTATCACGAGGAGCCGCTTTTTGCCAATCCTCGCAACGCTGCCGCCGGCACGCTCAAGATGCAAAACTCGGCCGAAGTCTCACGCCGAGGGTTAGACGCTTATTTCTATTTCCTGTTGGGCGATGGCTTGAAACCCATGACCCACGTTGAGCGCATGGAAGCCTTGCAACGCTGGGGCTTCAAGGTCGCCCGGCACGAGGTGCTGCCTTCGGTCGACGCAGTGTCTGACTTTATCGCCCACTGGGACAAGGAGCGCAAGCGTCTGCCCATTGCGACCGATGGACTCGTGTTCAAACTCAACGACATCGCCCAGTGGCAGGCACTTGGCAGCACCGCCAAGGCGCCTCGCTGGGCCATTGCCTACAAGTTTGCCCCCGAGCGCGAGTGCGCCCGCTTGAACTTCATCTCCTTTGAGGTGGGGCGCACCGGGGTCATCACGCCAGTGGCCAACATGGAGCCTGTGTTGCTCTCGGGCACGGTAGTGAAACGCGCCTCGCTGCACAACGAGGACATCATCCGCTCGCTCGATATTCACGAGGGTGATTACCTCTATGTGGAAAAAGGCGGTGAAATCATCCCAAAGATTGTGGGAGTAGACACCCGCCGCCGTGACCCTCACAGCAAGCCCATCGCATTTGTGACGCATTGCCCCGTGTGCCACACGCCACTCAAGCGTGTAGAGGGCGAGGCTGCGTGGGTTTGCCCAAACCAATATGGCTGTCCGCCACAAATCACGGGGCGCATTGAGCACTTTGTGGGTCGCCGCGCCATGAACATTGACGGCATTGGCGAGGAAGTGGCCACTCAACTGCATGAGAAAGGGCTGGTGAATCGCATTGACGACCTCTACAGCCTCACGGCGAGCGACCTGCTCGCGCTGGACCACTTTCAGGAAAAGGCGGCATCACGCATCTTGCGCGGTATCGAGGCCTCAAAGCAGGTGCCCTTTGAGCGCGTGATTTTTGCCCTGTCTATATCTTATGTGGGCGAAACGACCGCGAAAGTGCTGGCTCGCCACGTGCACAACATCGACAACCTCATGGCGATGCCTGCCGAGCAGCTGGCCGCCATTCCCGAGATAGGCCCCAAGATTGCCGAGTCGGTCACGCAGTTCTTCTCTTTGGCGAGCAACCGCGAGATGGTGGAGCGCTTGCGTGAGGCCGGGCTTCAGCTGTCGGTGGGGCAGGACGAGCAGGCCGCACGCACCAGCAAGCTGGCTGGCAAGAAAATTGTGGTGAGTGGCGTGTTCTCCCGTCACTCGCGCGACGAGTACAAAGCCCTGATTGAGCGGCATGGCGGAAAGAATGTGAGCAGCATTTCAGGCGCTACCAGCTTTGTGCTTGCAGGCGAGAACATGGGGCCTTCCAAGCAGGAAAAGGCGCGCAAACTGGGCATCCCCATCATCAATGAGGATGAGTTCCTGGAAATGACGGCTGAGGGTGGCTCGCAGCCCCGTTGACTTGCCGACGGGCCTACTTGATATTCAAACTCTTGTTGCGGTAGGGAGCGATGTGCCCGTAGGCAGTGATGCTGCCGGGCCCAAACGTGGGGCTAATGACCGCCATCGCCTCGTCACTGTCTTTGTAGACGGTCACGCTCACGTCGGCGTTGCCATAGACACCTTGCATGTGGTAGGTCATGTAGAGGTCACCTTTCTTGGTCGTTTTAAGCCTCACATTGCGCACGTTGCCCTTGACTGTGATTCCTCCTAACCCATTGGGGCCACAGGCTCCTTGAAGGGCTGCCGTTTGAAACACGCCCTTGTCGCCCTGCAAGAGCACGAAATTGGCCTGCTCGTTCAATCCCGTCGCCATGCCCGGCGAGAAGCTGCCGCACAAGCGGTCAATGAGCATCACAAAGTAACCTTGTTTCATGGCTTGGGCCGCTTTTTGAAACTTGAACGCGTCGGTTCGCACTTTCACAAGTTTCTTGAGCTCCTTCTCCTGCTGCCGGGCGAGCTGGATGTCGACGGTCTGAGGTTCCACTGTGGCTTGCGCCGCGGCACTCATCCACGACGCGCTCATTGCCACGGCAACTAATGCTATCGATAAATGTCTCATCGTTGTGTCCTCCTAATAGTAGTCTATAATGTGGTTGATGCAATCGTTCTTGTCATTGAGATTTAGACTCATGTTTGCCATGAAAGTTTAGCGCCAGCCTTGCGTGCCCGTCACTTTGCTGACTTGACTTGCTGGTTGATGGTGTCGATGTAGTCGAGCAGCTCCTCGCGGCCACGCTTGTCCTCGCTGCTGGTCATGAACATGGGCGGCAGCTCCTCCCAGCTCTCTGACAGCTTTTGCCTGTAGGCCTCCACTTTCATGCGGCTGGCGACCACGCCCAGCTTGTCAATCTTGGTGAACACGATAGCAATGGGCACACCATTCTCGCCGCACCACTGCATGAACTCCAAGTCGATTTTTTGAGCCTCGTGGCGGCTGTCGACCAGCACAAAAAGGCAGGTCATCTGCTCGCGCCCCAGGACGTAGCCCCGAATGATCTGTGCCAGCTTGTTGCGTTCCTCCTTTCCTCGCTTGGCATAGCCATAGCCTGGGAGGTCGACGATATACCACTCGTCATTGATGATGAAGTGGTTGATGAGCAGTGTTTTGCCAGGGGTTGACGAGGTTTTGGCGAGGGCTTTTCGCCCCGTGAGCATGTTGATGAGTGAGGACTTGCCCACATTGGACCGTCCGATGAAAGCATATTCAGGCAGTCCTCCATCGGGACACTTCCTGAAATCGGTATTGCTGATTTTAAAAATGGCGGTTCTAATATTCATAACGCGTTCTCCTTTTTTCCCTGCAAATGTAAGAATTTCATCTTACCCGTACAAATCAAGCGAGTTGCCGCCCTTGGTTGTGGGGGGGGAGCAACTCGCTTTGTTATGGCTTAGCGTTCTCGCAGGAACTAAAGGTTGGCGTTGTCTTTCTTCCAGTCCTCAACAGCGGGTACAATGCCCAAGGTGATGACATCCTGACGCATGGCGCACAGATGCTCGTAAGACTTCTGCAACTCGGCCATTTCCTCTTTCGTGCCCTTGGGTGTCGTGTAGTGAACGCCTGTCTTGTCGATAGTGGTGGGCAGAGCCATCATCACATTCTCGATACCCAGCTCGGGAAGATGGGCATAGCAGCCGGCAGGGAGCGTGAAAGGCTCACCGCCCATAGCGGCCTCAATCATTTTCACAGCGCAATAGGCCGGGCTCTGGAACGAGCTGCGTCCGCGCAACTTGATGATGTTAGCGCCGCCTTGCGTGGTGTGGTGCTTGATTTCGGCCCAGCGCTCGTCGCTCAGGTTCATGTCGGCCAGTGGCTTTCCGTCGACCTTGACTTGCGAGGCGAATACGGCCATTTGCTCGCCGTGGCCGCCATAGGTGTGCGCACCTGTCACCTTGTCTTGCTGAACACCGAACTCGTGTGCCAAGGCTTGCTGCAAGCGTGTGGAGTCGAGCGCGGCGAGCGAGGTGAGCTGGTTGGGCTTCAGGCCTGAGTGGATGAGCGCGGTCAGCGCCGTGACATCGGCAGGGTTGAAAATCACCACCACGTGCTTCACGTCGGGGCAATATTTCTTGATGTTCTCGCCGAAATCGGCAGCGATGGCACAGTTGCCTTTCAGCAAGTCTTCGCGGGTCATGCCAGCCTTGCGAGGCGCGCCACCCGACGAAATGATGTATTTGGCGCCAGTGAAAGCCTTTTTGGCTGCCTCAGCAACCTTTTCGGGATTGCCCATGTCCTCCACAGCGGGAGCATAGTAACTCAGGTTAGCGCCTGGAAATGCGCATTGCTGCATTTCGTCATACACGCCATGAACACCAGGCTCATAGATGTCATACAGGCAAATGTTGGGAGTTAAACCGAGCATTAAAGCGCTTTGAACCATGTTTGAGCCGATCATGCCGCCGGCACCCACAATGAGGAGTTTCTCGTTAGTTAAAAATCCCATTTCTAATTTTTTTTAAAGTTATGATGTAAATATGTTGATAAAAAACCATTTGTTCCTTAATCATGCGCAAAATTAAAAAGAAAAACGCGCTTTTTCAAATTAAAAGTGTTTATATCTTGTTTAAATTCATGAAAAAAATGATGTTGCCATCTTGTTAACTTATACTTTTTCCCAAGTTTGGAGTTTTTTTCCTCTTTTTGATGGGAGGTTGTCAAAATATTGTGTAACTTTGTAAAATCGATAGATAGCACCTTAAGCAGAGCTGGTCAAAGAGACTTTCACTGAATGGGGTGAATGAAAACAAACAATTGAATATCAATAGATGGCATGATGATGAAGAAATTCCTGTTGGTCGTGTGCGGCTCATTTGTGGGCTCGTTTTTGGCATTGGCCATGGTCTGCGTTTGTGCGATAGCGATGAGTTTCTCGATAGTGTTTGCGATGGCGACGGGCACTGCGCCAGCCTCCTCGATCAAGGACAAGTCGGTGCTCTTGATCAAACTTGAGGGCCCCATCAGCGAGCGCAATGCCTTTGAGCAGCCTGGCCTCATCGAGATGCTGCAAGGAAAGGATTTGCCATTGAGTCTTGAGGCTATTGTCAAGGCCATTCACGTGGCCAAGAGCGAGAGCAAGGTGAAGGGCATCGTGATCAGCTGCGCCGGAGCATCGGCCGCTCCAGCCACGCTGCACGCCATCCGCATGGCCTTGCAGGACTTCAAGGCCGGCAGCAAGAAATTCGTCTATGCCTGGGCCAACGAGGGCTATGCCCAAGGCGACTATTACGTGGCTAGTGTTGCCGACAGCGTGCTGATGAATCCCCTGGGCGTTGTTGACCTTCACGGCATGGTCTCGATGACCCCCTATTTCAAGAAGTTGCTCGACAAAGCGGGCGTGGAGATGCAAGTCCTGCGTGTGGGCACGTTTAAAAGCGCTGTCGAGCCTTTCATGCTCGACAGCATCAGCCCAGCCAACCGCTTGCAGCAAACCGTGTTCATGGGCAACATCTGGAAGTCGATGGAAGCCGAGATGGCTAAAGACCGAAAAATCGACAACACGGTTTTCGATGCCATGGTCGATAGCATGATGCTGACCAAGCCGGCGCAAGAACTCAAAGCGCGGAAAATCATCGATGGCACGTGCTACAAGCATGAGTTTGAAGCCAAACTCAAGAGCCTCACCCATGTTGGCGAGAAAGATGACCTGCGGTTTGTGTATCCCGATGTGCTGGCATCGCACTACGACAATGGGAAAAACAAGGACGGCATCATTGCCGTCGTCTATGCCGTGGGAGAGATTGACGGTGCGATGGACAATGGCATCAATAGCGAGGAGCTGGTAAAAACCATCCTTGACTTGAAAGACAAAGACGATGTAAAAGGCATGGTGCTGCGTGTGAACTCCCCGGGAGGCAGCGCATTCGGCTCAGAGCAGATTTGGGAGGCTGTTGACCAGTTCAAGAAAGCCAAGAAGACGGTGGCCGTGTCGATGGGCGACTATGCCGCATCGGGCGGTTACTACATTTCTTGCGGCGCGCACCGCATCTTTGCCGACTCGACCACCATCACGGGAAGCATTGGCATTTTCGGCTTGGTACCCTGTGTGCAGAAACTCATGGAAGACAAGTTGGGTGTGACCACCAGCATCGTGAAGACCAACGCCAATAGCGAGTTCTCGAGCGGAGGATTCTTTTACAAGAAGATGACTCCCGTTCAGCAGCAAGCCATGCAGAACATGATTAATCGCGGCTATGAAATCTTCACCAAGCGGTGCGCCGAGGGCCGCAAGATACCGCAGGACTCCATCAAGAAAATTGCCGAGGGGAGGGTCTGGGATGGCATGAGCGCCAAGCGAATTGGCCTCGTCGACGAGTTTGGCGGCCTCAGCAACGCCATTGACTGGGTTGCCCGCGCGGTGAAGCTCAACGACGGCTACTACGAGGTCAAGGCCTATCCCGAGACGCAAGTAAGTTTCGTGAAACTCTTTCAGCAGTATGCCCAGTATCGCAACCAGGAGCAGTTGAAGCGCCAAATGGGCATCTTCTACACCTATTACGAGGAGTTGCAAGCGATCCTGAACCGTCAGCACGTGCTGTGCCTGATGCCGCCCATCGAAATCCGGTAAAATTCAAATTTCCCTCAATGACCAAGTGATAGATTTCTCTAAAATATTAGATAAGCAGCAGTGCAAAGCCGCCATCGATGTCATGCTGGCACCCTTATCATGGTGCTATGGAGCAGGCGTGTGGTTGCGTAACATGGCTTTCAACCTGGGCATTCTTCCGCAAGTGGAGTTTGACGTGCCCGTTGTGTCGGTGGGCAACATCACCGTGGGCGGCACGGGAAAGACACCACACGTGGAGTATATCGTGCAGCACTTGTGCCAGCGATACCACATCGGCGTGCTCAGCCGCGGATATAAACGGGCCACCAAAGGCTTCATCATGGCGCGCGACACGCTCACTCCCAAGGATATTGGCGACGAGCCGTATCAGATTTACCACAAGTTTAAGGGAAGCATCAGCTTAGCCGTGTGCGAGAATCGACGCAAAGGCATCAACGAGATGCTCAAGATTGACCCCGAAATCAACCTGTTTGTGCTCGACGACGCTTTCCAGCATCGCTATATCAAGCCCAAGGTGAATATCGTGCTGTGTGACTACAACCGCATGCCCTACAACGACAAACTCATGCCCCGAGGCACATTGCGAGAGCCGTTTTACCGCATTCTCAAGAGCGATTTCGTGGTGGTGACGAAGTGTCCCAACGACATCAAACCCATCGACATCAAGCTCATCAAGGAGAAACTGGGGCTGTTCCCGGCAAGCGAGCTTTTCTTCTCTAACGTCAACTATAGCAAGCCGGTACCCGTGTTCCCAACAGCCAATGTGAAACTCGACGACCTCTCGTGGCTGTCGGAGAGCGACCTCATCCTGGGACTCACTGGCATTGCCAACGAGCGGCCTTTTGTGAAATACCTTAGAGGATTTCAAGCCGGCGTCAAGGTGATTCATTACAACGACCACCACGACTACACGCGCGACGACTTCAAGTACATTTTCAGGCTCTACCATGAGCTGAAGGGTCGCCGCAAGTTTATCGTGACAACCGAGAAGGACGCTGTGCGCATCCTCAACAATCCTTATTTCCCTACCAAGATGCGCGATTACATCTACTACGTGCCCATCCATGTGGCCTTCCTCACCTACGAAGGGCACGATTTTACCCAGCAACTTCATTGCCGCATCAATGTGCAGCCCAATCCTGGAGCCAGCCGATAGCATGGGGGAGGGTAGCGACAAGGATGCATAAGAACAACAAACAATCAACTGATTGCCGCAAACGTCAACGTTATGGAAACTGAAATTAACGCCTTGGGCGAGTTTGGGCTGATTGACTTGCTCACCAAGGATTTCAAAGTCAAAAATAAGAACACGCAATATGGAGTGGGCGATGATTGCGCCGTGCTCGACTACACGGGCGAGCCTGGGAAACGTGCCCTCGTCACTACCGACTTGCTGCTCGAAGGCGTGCACTTCGACCTCACCTACACTCCGCTCAAGCACTTGGGCTACAAGGCTTGTGTGGTGAACTTTAGCGATGTTTATGCCATGAACGGCACGCCCAAGCAAATCACGGTTTCGCTGGGCATCTCCAAGCGTTTCACAGTAGAGCACATCAGCGAGCTCTATTCGGGTATCATGCTGGCGTGCAAGGAATATGGGGTCGACCTCGTGGGGGGCGACACCTCGGCATCGGTGACCGGGCTGCTCATTTCCATCACGTGCATTGGCGAGGGCGAGGAGGGAAAGATTACCTATCGCAAGGGCGCTAAGGACACCGACCTGGTGTGTGTCAGCGGCGATTTGGGCGCTGCCTACATGGGCTTGCAGCTGCTGGAGCGAGAGCGAAAGGTGGGTGCCGGAGTCAAGGACTTCCAGCCCGACTTCTCGGGGCGCGAGTACATTCTTGAGCGCCAACTCAAGCCCGAGGCGCGCCGCGATGTGGTCGCCGAGCTGAGGGCGCTGGGCATCCAGCCCACGGCCATGATGGACGTGAGCGACGGCCTGTCGAGCGAGCTCCTGCACATTTGCAAGGGTAGCAAAGCGGGCTGCCGCATCTACGAGGACCGCATTCCCATCGACTACCAGACGGCTGTCATGGCCGAGGAACTGAACATGAACCTCGTGACGTGTGCCATGAATGGCGGCGAGGACTACGAGTTGCTGTTCACCGTGCCACTTGCCGATCACGAGAAGGTGGCCCAGATGAAAACTGCCAAGCTCATTGGCCGCATCACCAAGCCCGAACTCGGCGCCTACATGGTGACCCGTGACGACAACGAGATTGAAATCCGCGCCCAGGGGTGGAACGCTTTCGCCCCAGCGGAATAAATCACCGTGCATGTGCGACTCCAATCCCCACTTTGCCAATGGCGAAACTCTCCTTAGCCACTGGTCAGGGGCATTTAGTTGTTGAATCTATTCTGCAATGCGAGCTTAAAGGGGTGTTTTCGTGGTCGTTTGGGGGCTTCAGTGGCGCTGTGGCGTTGCTATTCGTCGCTTGAGGTCGCGCTCAAGTTGCGCGGTATCTTTGAAGTGAATGGCTTGCAGACCCGCTTTTTGCGCCCCTTCGATGTTGACTGCTTTATCGTCGATAAAAATGCACTCGTCGACACGGAGTTGGTACTTCTCGCAAAGGCGATGGTAGATGGCCAGGTCAGGCTTGATAATGTGTTCCTCGCAAGAGATGACCGAGCCTTCCAGCAGGGCGAAAATTTCGGGGAACTTCGCCATCATGTCATAGACTTTGCTGCTCCAGTTTGAAAGGCCATAGAGGTGGTAGCCCGCCGCCTTGAGCCGCTTCATGAGCGCCCTCATGCCAGGCTTCTCTTGGAAGACCGCGTCGGTGATGTGGTCGGCGAAATATTGAATTTTGTGGGCAAATCGGGGGTATTCGGCCTGCTTGCGTTTAATGAGGTCGGCAAAGGGGATGAGCTCGAGGTCGCACTCGTCGACAAAATCCTGGCAGGTGATCAACTGGGAGAACACGCGCTTGTCGTCGTCCTCGTCCTCGCCATCAAAGATCTTGTCAACGAATAGCAGAAAATCGTAGTCAACGAGCACTTTGCCGAAATCGAAGATGATGTTTTTAATCATGTTTTTGAATGCTTTGGAGTGATTTGCTCCAGCATGATGATGAAATTGCTTCCAAGATGGAAAACGATAAAAAAACACACTTGCCAGCTTGCCGCTCCCGGCAGGCATCAGTAATCCCCGCATGGCCGGGCAGGCCAGTGCGGGGAAATGATTGTGGGTTGTTGAGGCTTAATCCTCGGCAGGGCTGAATTGGTCCTTGCCAACGCCGCAGAGCGGGCAAACCCAATCTTCGGGCAGATCTTCAAACGAGGTTCCTGCAGGGATTCCATTGTCGGGGTCGCCTACTGCTGGGTCATACTCATAACCACACATGTCGCATACGTACTTTTTCATTGTTTTTCCTGTTTTTAATAATAATTAGTTAACTTTGCTACAAAAGCATATTCACCAGACAAAGATAAATATAAAATCCTAACAATGGCAACAATTGTTGTCATTTTTAATAAAAAAACAGGATTTTTATGCCGTGAACGTGGTTTGCGTCATGAGAGCAGGGGGAGGGACGGAAAAGCAAGAGTACTGATTGCCCTTTTCGGCAACCAGTACTCTTGGTGTCTCGTTTCTTTGTAGGGAGCGTTTAGGCTTGGGCTGGCTCTTCGGCCTTGCCGGTTTCCTCAGCCTTGCCGGTTTCCTCAGCCTTGCCGGTTTCCTCAGCCTTGCCGGTTTCCTCAGCCTTGCCGGTTTCCTCAGCCTTGCCGGTTTCCTCAGCCTTGCCGGTTTCCTCGGCTTTGGCTGTTTCCTCTACCTTGGCTGTTTCCTCGGCTTTGGCGGCTTCTTCGGCCTTGGCCTTTTCCTCGGCCTTGGCGGCTTCCTCGGCCTCCTGGGCTGCTTTGGCAGCCTCGGCTTCGGCTTGAGCTTTGGCGGCGGCGATTTCGGCCTTTTTCTTGGCTACCATCTCTGCCTTGACCTCGTTCTTCTTGCTTTCTTCTTCCAGGCGTTGCTTGTTGGCAGTTCTCTTGGCCTCGCGTGCCTCGTTGCGGACGGCTTCGAGTTTAGCGTCTTTTTCGGCCTTCCAGGCGTTAAAGCGTTTTTGAGCCTCTGCCTCATCAAATGCGCCTTTCTTCACGCCGCCCTGGAGGTGCTTCATCAGCATCACGCCCTCGCGGGAAAGGAGGCTGCGAACGGTGTCGGTGGGAATGGCGCCGCAGTTAATCCAGTAGAGTGCTCGTTCGAAATTTAAACTTATTGTAGCAGGATTAGTGTTAGGGTTATAAGAACCAATCCTCTCAATAAATCTACCATCTCGTGGTGCCCTGCTATCGGCTACGACAATTGGATAGAACGCATAGCCTTTGCGGCCATGGCGTTGTAATCTGATTTTAGTTGCCATAAATGATCATTAAAGTTTAAATTGTTTGTAATAAATGCGAAGTGACCTCGTTGCCGTGGTCACTTCTGCGTTCTTGTTGTCCTGGAAGGATTCGAACCCTCACAAGCGGAACCAGAATCCGATGTGCTACCATTACACCACAGGACAATTCTGAATTGCGCTGCAAAGGTAATACTTTTTTTTGAGCCACCAAACTTTTCTTCGCAAAAAAATCCCACAAGAAAAATAAAAGTCCAGCGCCTAAAAACGCAGCCGAAAATGCCCGTTTCTCGCTCGATCGAGGCGCTTTGCGGGGGCAGGAAAGGTCATGGCAATATTTTAAAATATCTTGAAAGGAGACGGTTTTTTGATAAATGTTGTTTTTTTCTTTTTGTATGAGGGGTAAAAAGTGTAATTTTGTAACTTATAAATGATCAATGTTGCAGTGGAAACAAAAAGAAACATCGCACTCTTGGGTAGCACGGGGTCAATCGGGCAGCAGGCTCTCGACATCATCGCCGAGTATCCCGACCTTTTCAGGGCCTGGCTCTTGGTGGCCAACAACAGTGCCGACAAGCTGATTGAGCAAGCGTTGCGATTCAGGCCACAGTGCGTGGTGATTGCCAACGAGGCGTGCTATCGCACAGTGAGCCAGGCACTGGAGGGAACCGGCATTGAGGTGCTGGCAGGCAGCCAGGCTGTGGCCAACGCTGTGACGGCCCCCGAAATCGACACGGTGCTTACCGCCATGGTGGGGTATAGCGGCTTGGAGCCCACGATCAAGGCCATCGAGGCTGGAAAAAAGATTGCGCTCGCCAACAAGGAGACGCTTGTGGTGGCAGGTGACTTGATCTCGCGCATGCTCAAGCGCTCGGCCACGGCGCTCTATCCGGTCGACTCTGAGCACAGCGCTTTCTACCAGTGCCTTGTGGGCGAGTGTCACAGCGACATCAACAAGCTCATCCTCACGGCTTCGGGCGGCCCGTTCCGCACGTGGACAAAGGAGCGGCTGGAGACAGCCACCGTGGCCGACGCATTGAATCACCCCAACTGGAGCATGGGCAGCAAAATCACCATCGACAGCGCTACGATGATGAACAAGGGCTTTGAGATGATCGAGGCCAAGTGGCTCTTTGAGGTCTCGCATCGCGCTATAGAGATTGTGGTGCATCCGCAATCGATTGTGCACTCGATGGTAGAGTTCAAGGACGGCAGCGTGAAAGCGCAGCTGGGCCTGCCCGACATGCACCTGCCCATTCGATACGCCTTTGGGTTGCCCGCCCGCTTGCCCTCGGCTTGCCGCAAGTTGACGCTCGACGACTATGCCAGCCTCACGTTTGAGCGACCCGATTTTGAGCGCTTTCCGCTGCTGGCCACCGCCTATGCGGCAGCAGAGCGCGGCGGTAACGCGCCGTGCGTGATGAATGCGGCCAACGAAATCGCAGTGGCGCAATTCTTGCAGAATAAAATCAAGTTTAACGATATTTCCCGAATCATTCAAGAGACCATGGCATGGGCTCCCTTTGTGGAGCATCCCACCTACGAGGACTACGTGCAGAGCAATGCCGAAGCCCGCCATTATGCCTCAACAATCATTTAAAAATCACGACAATTGATGGAAAGCCTATTATTAGCACTCAACTCCTTTCTTCAAAATTTCATGGAAATGTTAGCGAGCCAGTCATTCTGGGTGAAAACAGCCTCGTTGCTTGCCTCGCTTAGCATTCTGGTGTTCATACACGAATTGGGGCACTACATGTGGGCGAGGTTCTTCGGCATCAAAGTGGAAAAATTCTGCTTGTTCTTTGACCCTTATTTGACACTTTGGAAGTGGAAACCCAAGAGCAAGCACGATAAGGCGCCCGAAAACGGGCGGCAAGAGGCGGCTCTCGACGAACAAGCGGGCAGCCCATCAGAAGAAAGAAAGGAAAGCAACGACCTCCCCGACGGAGCGGTCCCAACCTGGCGCGACACCGAGTATGCCCTTGGCTGGTTGCCGCTGGGCGGCTACTGTGCGATAGCGGGCATGATTGACGAGACGCAGAGTGCCGACAAGCTCCAGCGCCCGGCTCGTAGCTGGGAGTTCCGCGCCAAGTCAGCCTGGAAGCGCCTCATGGTCATGATTGGCGGCGTGCTCAACAACTTCCTGCTCGCCTTGCTCATCTATGCGGGCATCGTCTTCACGTGGGGCGAGAAACTCATCCCCGTGCAGAATGCGACGGCAGGATATGAGTACAGCGAGAGCGCCCACAAGATTGGCTTTGTCGATGGCGACATTCCCTTGGAGGCCGACGGCAGCCGTTTGGAGTACCTCGACGGCAAGATGGTGACCTCTATGGTCATGGCCAAGCAGGTGAAGGTGCTGCGCGGCGGCAAGGACACGGTCGCTATCCCGATTCCCGAAAACTTTGTGTTTCAGGCCAATCAGGATGCCGAGCGTGGCCAGGTGTTCATGGGCATGCGCCTGCCTGTGGTGGTCGACGTGTTGCAAGGCAACATGGGCGCTGCCAGGGCTGGCCTCGTGAGGGGCGACCACCTGCTGGCGGTGAACCACGTCGAGACGCCATCCTACACCCTCTTCACCAGCGCGTTGAAAAGCAATGCCGGCAAGACGGTGCCCATCCAGTTTGAGCGGGCGGGCAAAGTGATGACGGTGAACGCCGAAATTGACGAGAACGGCAAATTGGGCTTCCAGCTCGCAAAGCCCGAGAACTTCTACAAGACCATAACCCGGAACTACGGCTTTTTTGAGTCCATCCCCCGTGGTATCAAGCTGGGGTGGGACCAGATGACGACCTACGTCGCGTCGCTCAAGCTGCTGTTCACCAAGGAGGGCGCGCAGTCGCTGGGCAGTTTTGGCGCTATTGGCAGCCTGTTCCCCAATAGTTGGGATTGGCAAAACTTCTGGTACATTACCGCGTTCTTGAGCATAATCCTGGCCGTGATGAATATTCTGCCGGTTCCCGCCCTCGATGGCGGCCACGTGATGTTTGTGCTCTACGAGATGGTCACGCGCCGCAAGCCCAGTGTCAAGGTGATGGAGCGGGCGCAGTATGTGGGCATGTTCCTGTTGCTGCTGCTCATGGTTTACGCTTTTGGCAACGACATTTACCGATTCTTGATTAAATAATGATTTACAAGCGCATTATATTAAAACGCGGAAAGGAGGAATCGCTTCACCGCTTTCACCCCTGGGTGTTCTCGGGGGCTATCGACCGCATGGACAATGTGGAGGAGGGTGACCTCGTGACGGTCTACGGTCACGATGGAGCGCTCTTGGGCAACGGGCATTACCAGGTGGGCAGCATCGCCGTGCGCATTCTCGCGTTCGGCGACAGCGAGCTCAACGAGCAGTTCTATCGCCACCGCCTTGCCGTGGCGTTCGAGATGCGCCAGGCACTCGGCCTGATGCGTGACGACAACAATACCTTTCGCCTGGTGCATGGCGAGGGCGACTTCTTGCCTGGCTTGGTGGTCGACATCTATGGCCACACCGCTGTGATGCAGGCTCACTCGCCTGGCATGCACTCCGCGCGCGACATGATAGCCCAGGCATTGGTCAAGTTGCCAGGCGGTCTTGTGCAGCATGTTTACTACAAGAGCGAGACAACCTTGCCTTTCAAGGCTCAACTCGATCCGCAAAATGAGTATATCATAGGGCATTATGACACCGACCAGGCGCTGGAGAACGGCCTCAAATTCCATGTCGATTGGATCAAAGGCCAGAAAACGGGCTTCTTTATCGACCAGCGCGAGAATCGTAGCCTGCTTGAACGCTATGCTCGTGGGCGCAGGGTGCTCAACATGTTTTGCTACACGGGCGGCTTCTCGTTCTATGCCTTGCGGGGCGGGGCAGAGTGCGTGCACTCGGTCGACAGCAGCGCCAAGGCCATTGCGCTCACCAGCGACAACGTGTCGCTCAACTTTCCCGCCTGCGACCGCCACCAGGCGTTTGCCGCCGACGCTTTCAAGTATCTCGACCAGGTGACGCCTGGCGACTACGACCTCATCATTCTCGACCCTCCGGCCTTTGCCAAGCACAAGAGTGCCTTGCGCAACGCGCTCATCGGCTACCGCAAGTTGAATGCCAAGGCCATCGAGAAAATCAAGCCGGGCGGCATCCTCTTCACGTTCTCGTGCTCGCAGGCAGTCAGCAGGGAGCAGTTCCGCTTGGCGGTGTTCAGCGCGGCGGCCATGACGGGCCGCAAGGTGCGCATCCTGCACCAGCTCACGCAGCCTGCCGACCATCCCGTCAGCATCTACCACCCCGAGGGAGAGTATCTCAAAGGGCTGGTGCTCTATGTCGAATAATCCATCAAAATAAAAATGAAAGTGACTATGAAAAAAACGCTTATCGCCGCCGCCGCTATCGCTGCAATCGCCTCAACAGTGGCGGCACAGAACAACGACTTCGACTACAACGTGGATCGCTTTGCCGACATTCAGGTACTTCGCTACCAGGTGCCAGGATTCGATGACCTCACCTTGCAGCAAAAGAGCCTCGTCTATTATCTGGCCGAGGCGGCTCTTCAAGGCCGCGACATCCTCTATGACCAGAATTGCAAGTATAACCTGCAAGTGCGCCAGACGCTTGAGGCCATCTGCCTCGGTTACAAGGGCGACCGCGAGAGCCAGGACTACAAAGGCTTCATGCAGTACTTGAAGCAGGTGTGGTTTGGCAACGGCATCCACCACCACTACTCGATGGACAAATTTTCTCCCGAGTTCTCAAAGGCGTGGTTCGACCAGCAGCTCCAGCAGGTCAATCGCCAGTCATTGCCACTGGCCAGCGGGCAGTCCTACGACAGCTTTGTGGAAACCATCGAGAAAGTCATTTTCGACCCTGCTTTCATGGCCAAGCGGGTGAATTTAGCCAGTGGGCATGACTTGATTCTCACCTCGGCCAACAACCTCTATGAGGGCGTGACCCAAAAAGAGGTGGAAGAGTATTACAAGAAAATCAAAGACCCTAACGACAAAACCCCAATCTCATACGGCTTGAACACGCGCGTGGTGAAGGAGAATGGCGTGGTAGTGGAAAAACCCTATAAGATTGGCGGTGTCTACAGCAAGGCCATCACGAAGATTGTGGAGAATCTCAACAAGGCCATGAACTATGCCGAGAACGACGGCCAGCGCAAGTACATCGGCAAGTTAATCGAGTTCTACACCACCGGGTCGCTCAAGACCTTCGACGAGTACTCCATTGCCTGGGCGCAGGAGACGCAAAGCACGGTAGATTTCATCAACGGCTTTATTGAGAACTATGGCGACCCCTTGTCGATGACCGGCTCCTGGGAAGGCATGGTGAACTTCAAGAATGCCAGCGCTTCGCGCCGCACGTCACTGATTAGCGCCAATGCCCAGTACTTCGAGGACGCCTCCCCCATGGACGAGGAATTCAAGAAGAAAAACGTGAAAGGCGTGAGCGCAAAAGTGATCACCGCGGCGATTCTGGCAGGTGACTGCTATCCGTCGACACCCATCGGCATCAACCTGCCCAACAGCAACTGGATTAGGGCTGCTCATGGCTCAAAATCGGTCACGATCGAGAACATTACCGATGCCTACGACCAGGTGGCCAGCGGCAATGGTTTCAACGATGAGTTTGCCTACAGCAACGAGGAAGTGCAGCTCATGAAAAAGTACCTTACCCTTGCCGACAAGCTGCACACCGACCTTCACGAGTGCTTGGGGCACGCCTCGGGCCAGATGCTTCCCGGCATTGATGCGGGAATGCTCAAGAATTACCGCTCAACGCTTGAGGAAGCCCGCGCCGACTTGTTCGCGCTCTATCACATGGCTGACCCCAAACTGCTTGAGTTAGGCATTTTCAAGGCCCCTGACACCTACAAGGCAGAGTACTACAAATACATCATGAACGGCTTGATGACCCAATTGACGCGCATCCAGCCCGGAAAGGACATTGAGGAGGCGCACATGCGCAACCGCATGCTCATCTCGAAGTGGTGCTACGAGCAAGGCAAGCAAGACAACGTGATCGAGCTGGTGAAGCGAGATGGCAAAACCTATGTGAAAGTCAACGACTACACCCAATTGCGCACGCTCTTCGGGAAACTCTTGCGCATCATCCAAAGAATCAAGTCAACAGGCGATTTCGATGGCGGCCGCAACCTGGTTGAGACCTATGGCGTGAAAGTGGATCCTGAACTCCATCAGGAAGTGCTCGCTCGCTACGAGAAGCTCCACATCGCACCCTACAAGGGATTTGTCAATCCCGTCTACAAGGCCACTTTCGACCAGGATGGAAAGATCACCGATGTGAAAATCTCCTATGGCGAGGGCTACGTCGAGCAAATGCTCCGTTACAGCCGCGACTACTCGCCGCTGACGAAATAAGGCGCTCAAATCGCTTGAAACTCATCTCACTCGCGGGTTACGCTTCGTCAAGCGTAGCCCGCGTTTTTCGGCTACGCTCAGCATGATGAGGGGGGGGAGCCGGTTGCGGAAATGGTGAAAATTGGTAGAAATCAGACATCTTGTGGTAAAATGAGCCCTTTTTGTTAATACGTCAATAAAAATTAAAAAAAAGATGTTTGGAAATTTGTTAAATCAAGAATATAATGTTAATTTTGTGCTGTATTGTTAAAAGAAATCCGTGCTTTGACAAAATAAAGAGCGGCGTGACACGTTTTAACAGCGAGAGATGTTTCCAATCATAGAAGAAAGCAGAGATGAAGAAATCAACGATTTGGCTTTTGACGGTAGTGATGGCGTGTACCATCACCGGCTTGCTTTTTGTGCAAATCATGTATATGGAAAACATGATTAAGATGCGCAACGAGCAATTCAACGAGACGGTGCAGCGCAGCCTCTATGCCGTGGCATCGCTGCTGGAGCAAGACGAAACACGCTACTACTTGGAGCAAGACATCAACGAGAGCGAGATGGGCGCGGCCAACTTGGGCAGCCAAACCCAAATTGGCACTTTCCCGGTGAGTGACGCCGATGATTTAGGCGGCAGCAGCTCGCAGCAGTCGGCTGGCAGCAGCGAGGGAGATTTTGACTTCGATGGCCAGTATCAAAAGAGGCAGGACTTGCTCCGCGGGCAGTACCTCTATCAGCGCGGGTTGCTCAACGAGGTCATTCTCTCGATTCTGAACCAGGCCAGCGACCGGCCCATTGCCGAGCGCGCCGACTCGGCAACCGTGAGCAGCTACATCAAGCGGCAGCTGGAGAGCAACGGCCTGAAGCTGCCTTTTGGCTACGCCGTGGTGAGCCCCATTGGCGGGACGGTCTACAAGAGCCCTGACTATCAAGTGGGCAGCGTGGCCAATGTCTACACGCAAGTGCTTTTCCCCAACGACCCCAACAACAAGCAAAACGTGCTGAAAGTCTCTTTCCCCACCAAGAGCGACTACATCTTCTCGTCGATCAAGTTCATGATTCCGTCGTTTGTGTTCACGTTCATCCTGATGTTCATCTTCATCTACACCATTGCCATGGCGTTCAAGCAGAAGAAGCTGAGCGAGATGAAAAACGACTTTATCAACAACATGACGCACGAGTTCAAAACTCCCATCTCCACCATCTCGCTCGCCGCGCAAATGCTCAAGGACGACAGTGTCCTCAAGAGCCCAGCCCTGCTCAAGCATGCCTCCACGGTCATCAATGACGAGACCAAGCGCCTGCGCTTCCAAGTCGAGAAGGTGCTGCAAATGTCGCTGTTCGACCGCAAGAGCGCAACGATGAAACTCACCGATAGCGATGCCAACGTCATCATCGACAGCGTGGTGAGCACCTATAAAATCAAGGTGGAGAAATATGGCGGAAAAATTGAGACCAATCTCGATGCGCAAGACGCTATCGTGAATATCGACAAGATGCATTTCACCAATGTGATTTTCAACTTGCTCGACAATGCCATTAAGTACCGGCGCGAGAGCGTGGAGCCTGTGCTCATCGTCTCTACACGCAACATCGGCGACGAAAGCCTCGAAATCAAAATCAAGGACAACGGCATTGGCATGAAACGGGAGGAGCAGAAAAAGGTTTTCGAGAAATTCTACCGCGTCTCGACGGGCAATCGGCACGACGTGAAAGGCTTTGGCCTCGGGCTGGCCTACGTGCACAAGATGATTGAGCTTTTCAAGGGCTCAATCAAGGTCGAGAGCGAGTTGAATCGCGGCTCTACATTTATCATTACATTACCACTTTTAAAATAACACACGATTATGGAAGAAAAATTAAGAATCCTGCTGTGCGAGGATGATGAGAATCTTGGCATGCTTTTGAGAGAGTACTTGCAGGCTAAAGGTTACAATGCCGACCTCTACGCCGATGGCGAAAGTGGCTACAAGGCTTTCCTGAAAGGAAAGTACGACATCTGCGTGCTCGACATCATGATGCCCAAGAAAGACGGGTTTCAGTTGGCACAGGAAATACGCACCGTCAATAGCGAGGTGCCTGTGATTTTCCTCACGGCCAAGAGCCTCAAGGAGGATATTCTTGAGGGATTCAAGATTGGCGCCGATGACTATATCACCAAACCTTTCTCTATGGAGGAGCTGGTGCTGCGCATCGAGGCCATCTTGCGCCGGGTGAAAGGCAAGAAAGGCAAGGAAATCACGATGTACAAGATTGGCAAGTTCACGTTCGACACCCAGAAGCAAGTGCTCATTGCCGGCGACAAGCCCACCAAGCTTACCACCAAGGAGAGCGAGCTGCTCACCCTGCTGTGCGCGCACGTCAACGAAATCTTGGAGCGCAATTTCGCCCTCAAGACCATCTGGATCGACGACAACTATTTCAATGCCCGCTCAATGGATGTCTACATTACCAAGCTGCGCAAGCACCTCAAGGCCGACCCAAGCATTGAGATTATCAACATCCACGGCAAGGGCTACAAGCTCATTGCCCCCGACGCCGAGGCTAAATAGGCGTAGAGGCATCGTGATGGGCCGATGGACGAATAATGGGATGGAGTGCTTGCGAGAGCGAGAGCGACGAAGGCTCGGCACCACTCCCTAAAACCCTCCCTGTTTCCTAAAAAATCGTGGCAATTTCTATCATTGTCACGATTTTTTTGTATTTTTGTGGGTGAAAAGCCTTACAAGGCCACAAAACACCACAAACATCACGAAACAGAATAAAACACGATGAAATACCTTTTCCGCATTTATCAGTGGTGCATCGCTGCGCCCATCATGCTTGTTCTCACGCTCATCACGGCGATTGGCACCATCTTGCTGTCGCTCCTCGACCGCGAGTATTTCGGCTACTACATGCCCAAGTGGTGGGGACGATGCTGGTGCTGGCTCATGTTTGTGAAAGTGAACGTGCGCGGGCGTGAGAAACTTGAGCGCGACAAGGGCTACGTCTTTGTGGCCAATCATCAAGGGGCTTACGACATCTTCTCCATTGCGGGTTTCCTGGGGCACAACTTCCGCTGGATGATGCGCAAAGGGCTCACCAACATCCCGCTCGTGGGGCAGGCCTGCGAGATGGCTGGCTACATCATGGTGGACCATCGCAACAATACCACCTTGAAAAAGACCATGGTCGATGCCGAGAGGCGGCTGAGGCAAGGCATGTCGATTGTCGTGTTTCCCGAGGGGCGACGCACCGACGACGGCAAGATTCACGCTTTCAAGAGCGGTGCTTTCAAGTTGGCCACCGAGTTCTCCCTTCCCATTGTGCCCATTACCATTGAGGGCAGTTTTCAAGTGATGCCGCGCTCCACATTCAACATCACTCCAGGCACGATCACCCTCACCATGCACGACCCCATTCAGGCCACGCCGGCCATGGATCCCAGGCAGCTGGCTCGCCAGTGTCACGACCTCATTGCCGCGGGGCTGACTGCCTGATGCAAAAAACTCTTGGGGATGGTGCCACGTGATCGGGAAAAAGTGCTTCATTTTTCCACACTTTTATGGCGCTGCGTTATCATGAGGGGGTGGGGTGCGTCCTTCCGTCTCGCTGTGCCCCGCGCATGAGGTCAAGGTGTGCTGTTGCCCAAATTTCTCTCTCGTCTTTTATTGAACTGGTGAGGCGACAAGTGTAAATGAGCGGCTCTTGACTTACACAATAAAGGCGGTTTTCGGCACCTGCCGAAACCGCCTTAGAGGGGGGGGGTATCTGTTTTTTCCCGAAAAGGTGACGTTACCGGCTGGCGCGCGAGCGGTTGCTGCGAGCCTCGGCGTAGGTGTCCTTGGTGAAAGTGTAGCTGTCGCTGATGGTGACGCGGTTGGTGAAGTCGAAGATGGCCTCGGGATTGATGGCGTAGCCCATGTAGCGCGTCTCGAAGTGCAGGTGGGGACCCGTGCTGCGCCCCGTGTTGCCGCTCAAGGCAATGGGCTGCCCGGCTTTCACATACTGGTTGGGCTTCACCAGGAAGCGAGACAGGTGTCCGTACACCGTCTCCAACCCGTTCTCGTGACGGACAATCACGTAGAAGCCATAGCCGCTGCGCTCATATTTGGTGAGCCGCACGCGGCCGCTGAAGGCGCTGCGCACGGTGTCGCCCACGGCGGCGCGCATGTCAACGCCCTTGTGGGTGCGCCCGAAACGCGGGCGGTAGCCATAGTGGGAGGTAATGTAGTTGCGCTTGATGGGCATCACGTAGTGGCGCACGTCGATTCGCTTGCTGTATGGGATTTGAGCGTCTTTGTAGGGGTTCACCAGGCCGCTTTCCCAGCCTTCGGTGTAGATGTCGTGCTCGGGTTCTTCTTCGACATAGAGGTCTCGCGCATATTTTTGAGCCTCTTCAAGGCGAAGTCTGTCTTTAATTCGAGATTGTTTGGCCAGCATTTCGCTGTGTGCTTTACGGTAGCTTGATACGGATTGCAGGTTTTGTGCCGAGACCGACAGCGTAGTGAATGCAAAGGTTGCCGCGCAGAAGATGTTAACAATTTTCTTCAAATTCATTAATCTTGATATTTTTAGTCCCTTTCTGTTTCAGGGAACTGGATTATTACTTGGAACTTGAGCAACCGGCAATGGGTTTTAATGACAGGATTTTGGAAAAATCACAACCATGTAAAAGCAACGATAAGTTCCGATTTCAGTCGTTTTTTGGACAATTTTCAATCAAAAAACGCTCAAAATTAGATATTTGTTTTTTTTCAGCCAAAAAATGGCGGTTAAAAAACGTAAACTTTTGTTCGTTAATGTTGCATGTTAATTCTAATTTACTTATTGATAGATAGTTGCGAATCAATAGAGCAAGCGGTAAAGAAATGCCAATTATTTTTAAAAACCTTAAAATCAGCGGGAAATCTCATCGATGTGCGCTGGTGAGCCATGAGAGAGGTCGGCTAACTGATCAGCCCCCAGCTGGTGGTGTGGTTGAAACGTTGCTTAATGTGCTGGTCGAGCGCTCGCCCTTGTGGCGACTGGAGCCCTGGATCGGCTTTCAGGATGGCTTGGGCGTCTTTACGCGCCATTTCCACCAGGGGGCCGTCGGTAGCCAGGTTGGCGATTTTGAGGTGAAAGGCGATGCCGCTCTGCATGGTTCCCTCGATGTCGCCTGGGCCGCGCAGTTTCATGTCCTCTTCGGCCACGACGAAGCCATCGTTGGTTTGCGTCATCACTTCGAGCCGGTGGCGTGTTTCCTTTTGCAACTGGTGTTTCGACATGAGGATGCAATAGCTCTGGTCGCTGCCGCGCCCCACGCGGCCGCGCAGCTGGTGCAGTTGCGACAGGCCAAACCGCTCGGCGTTCTCAATCATCATCACGCTTGCGTTGGGCACGTTCACACCCACCTCAATCACGGTGGTAGCCACAAGAATCTGGGCCTTGTTGCTGGCGAAAAGTTCCATTTGGTGGTCTTTCTCGGCAGGCTTCATGCGGCCGTGCACATAGCACACCTGGTAGTGAGGGAACGTCTCGCACACCTGCTCGTAGCCCTCCTCGAGCGCCTTGAGGTCGAGCTTCTCGTTCTCCTCGATGAGCGGATACACGATATAGGCTTGGCGGCCGGCGCGCAACTCGCTGCCCAGGAAATGGTAGACCTCCTGGCGGCTATCCTCGTAGCGCAGGCGGGTCGTGACGGGTTTTCGCCCCGGTGGCAACTCGTCGATCACCGACACGTCAAGGTCGCCATAGACGGTCATGGCCAGCGTGCGTGGAATGGGGGTGGCGGTCATGACCAGCACGTGGGGTGGCGTGGCGTTCTTTTTCCACAGCTGGGCGCGCTGCTTCACGCCGAAACGGTGCTGCTCGTCAATCACGGCTAAGCCAAGGTTGTGGAATTTCACCGTTTCCTCGATGAGCGCGTGAGTGCCCACGAGCAGTTGAAGGCTGCCGTCGGCCAGCCCGGCGTGAATCGCCTCGCGCTCGCGCTTGCGGGTGCTGCCCGTGAGCAGCGCAACTTTCACGCCGATGCCTCGGGCCATCGCTCCGATGGACTCGTAGTGCTGGGTGGCGAGTATCTCGGTGGGTGCCATGATGCAGGCCTGGTAGCCGTTGTCGAGCGCGATGAGCATGGTGAGGAAGGCCACCATGGTCTTGCCGCTGCCCACGTCGCCTTGCAGGAGGCGGTTCATCTGGACAGCGCTCCCCAAGTCGGCGCGGATCTCCTTGATCACGCGCTTCTGCGCGCCCGTGAGCGGGAAGGGCAGGAAATGGTGGTAATAGGTGTTGAAGTAAGTGCCCACATGGGCAAACACCAGCCCGGGCAGCTTGCGGTTGCGAGCCTTGATGTTCTTGAGGATGTGGAGCTCTAAGAAAAACAGCTCCTCGTATTTGAGGCGGGCGCGGGCGCGTTGCAGCAGTTGCACATTGCCAGGAAAGTGGATGTTGACCAGCGACTCGCCAAGGGGCAGCAAGTTGTGCCGGCGCAGCAGCGATGGCGGCAGCGGGTCGGCCATCGAGCGCGCCGACACCGATTGTAGCAGCTGGGTCATCAGTTTTTGAATCACGTGGCTGGTGAAGTTGCGGTTGCGTAGCTTCTCGGTGAGGTTGTAGATGCCCACCAGGCCAGCAGGGGAAGCGCCAGGCCGGTACTCGTCGATCTCGGGGTGAACGATGCTGTAAACGCCTTGAAACCGCTTGGGTTGCCCAAAGATAACGTATTCTACACCAGTTTTGTAGGCTTCAGAGAAACTTTTCACGCGGTTGAACCACACGACTTCCATCGTGCCGGTCCCGTCGCTGAACAGCGCTTGCAGGCGGCGCTTGCGCCCCTCGCCATGAGTGGAGAAGGTCACAAAACGCCCCCGGAACTGCATGGCGGGCAACGGGTCGCCCGCCAACTCGCCGATGCGGTAAATCTTGCTGCGGTCAATGTAGCGGAACGGAAAGTGGTAGAGCAAGTCGAGGTAGCTGTGGATGCCCAGCTCGCTGCCCAGCAGCTGGGCGCGTTTTTCCCCCACGCCCTTTAGGTATTTGATGTCTTGTCGCGCCAGGTCGTTCATCGCTTCAAGAGATACTCGGCAACCAGCATGTCGAGGGGATGAGTGATTTTGATATTGGTCGTCTCGCCCTCGACGAGAGTCACTTTTCCGCCGCTGTGCTCCCACACCGAGGCATCGTCGGTGTAGCCGCTGTCGTAGGGCACGTCGTAGCCGCGCTGGAGCCGAATGGCATCGAACGCTTGCGGGGTTTGCACGGCACGCAGCGTGTCGCGCAGCAGCGGCATGGAGCGGCCGTCATCGGCAACGTGGCGCACCGAGTCGGTCACAGGCACAACGGGAATGGCAGCGCCTGCCAGCGCCGCTTGCTCGAAAACGCGGCCGATGAGGGCGTGGCTCGCCATGGGGCGCACGCCGTCGTGCACGGCCACAAGGTCGCCTGTGGAAAACGACATGCGCTCAAGGGCATTTTTCACGCTCTCAAAGCGGCTGTCGCCACCCGCCACCACACGGTGAGCCGTGGCATACCGGTATTGCTGGCAAAGCCCTTGCCAGTATTCCCTCAAGCGCTCGGGCAGGACGACCACGACCGTTGACGGCTGCGAGGGGTGAAGGGCAAACTTGTCGATCGTGTGCATCAGCACTGGTCGTCCTGCCAGTTCCTGGAATTGCTTGGGCACTGGGCCTCCAAAGCGGGACCCGCTTCCGCCCGCCACGATGATGGCGTATCGTTTCATGAGTTTCTGCATTTTCACTGCAACAAAATTACAAAATTGCGTGAATACAGCCAACTCTTTCAGAACTTTCAACCGGGAGCCGCAATAGCTCACCGGCGAAATCCGCTTCCCTCACCGCCTTTTTAGGATTTTTCAGCCGTTTTTTTCCAGTGTATATTTTGCTGACGTAGGAACTGTTCGGAAATCATTTTACGCTTGCTTTGAGCCCGCCTGGATTGCTCTTTTTTCGTTTTATTGTGGTTTTCGATAGGTTTCTCATGATTTATTGTTAATTTTGTAGGCAGTATGAACAGCTAAAATCTTTTGAGTGATGAAATTTTTGAAACTTTTCCTGCTGTCTCTTGTCGCTTCTGCCTCGGCGCAGGCCAGCGCGGTGTTTGCCAATTTTGACCAAAACCACTTTGAGGGCTGGATTTATACCCGTCCCAATTTTGAATTGAACACCTATAATATCAGCACCAACAGAATCACGCTCTTCACGGCCTCTAACGGAAACGAGTACACCCTCATTTCTCCGGCTTTCGAGACTGCGGGAGCAAAGTATGTGTGTGTCGATTTCTTGTGGGTCTCCGATAACTATAACGACCACGACAAGTATAATCTCACCAAGGGGTCACCCACCATCGAGCTCATGGACTTGAATGGAAACGTCCTGAAAACCAAAACCTACCAGCTTCGCGAAGCCGCCTTGGAGCACAATGTCACCGTGTATTTAAAAGTGCCCGGCGCGGTGGAGGATGTCAAGGTGCGCCTGCGCGCGCCTTTTGCTAACGCTGACTGTTGCGGGGCGGTGCGCACGGCAAGGATTTCAGGCAGCGATAACGACGGGGTGCTGCCAGGCGACGTGAATGGCAACGGCAGGGTAGACGTGGCCGATGTGACGGCACTCATCAACATGATTCTGGGAGTGGCCGAAACGAAAGCCTCGGTGGCTGACGTGAACGGGAATGGCATTGTCGATGTGGCCGATGTGACAGCGCTTATCAATCTCATTCTCGTTGGCAATAATCCACAAGGGAAATGAGTATGAGTCGCTTGCTCCTTGTCAGCTTGGGGAGAAAGCGCGAGCTTTGATGTGCCAACTCGAAAAAGATCCATTGCAATGAGTAATCAGCCACTTGCCGAGCGCTTGCGCCCCAAGACGCTCAATGACTATATCGGCCAAACACACCTCGTCGGGCCTGGCGCTGTGATTCGCCGCATGATGGAGAGCGGCAACATCTCCTCGTTCATCCTGTGGGGCCCCCCAGGAGTAGGGAAAACCACGCTGGCTCGCATTGTCGCCGAGCAAATCAAAGTCCCGTTCTACACCCTTTCGGCCGTGGCCAGCGGTGTCAAGGAGGTGCGCGAGGTGCTCGACCGCTGCCGCAAAGATGCCGTGAGTGTCTTTGCCAAAGGCCGGCCGGTCTTGTTCATCGACGAGATTCACCGGTTCAACAAGTCGCAGCAGGACTCGCTGCTGGGGGCGGTTGAGAATGGCACGGTCACCCTCATTGGCGCCACCACCGAGAATCCCTCGTTTGAGGTCATTCGCCCCTTGCTCTCGCGCGTGCAAGTCTATGTGCTCAATCCGCTGGGCAAAGACGACTTGCTGCAATTGCTCGACCGCGCGGTGGCTACCGACCCCATGTTTGAGCACCGCGAGGTGAGGATTGAGGAAACTGGAGCGCTGCTCCGGTTTAGTGGCGGTGATGCCCGCAAACTACTCAATATCTTAGACTTGATTGGCCAGTCGCTTAATGCCACCGAGCCATTTGTGATCAACGACGAGATGGTGACGAGCCGCTTGCAGCAAAATCCGCTGGCTTTCGACAAGGGTGGAGAGATGCACTACGACATCATTTCGGCCTTGATCAAGAGCGTCAGGGGTAGCGACCCCGATGCCGCGGTCTATTGGCTGGCCCGCCTCATCGAGGGCGGGGAGGATCCCAAGTTCATCGCCCGCCGCCTGTGCATCTTGGCGGCCGAGGATATTGGCCTTGCCAACCCTAACGCGTTGTTGCTGGCCAATGCCACATTTGACATTGTGCAGAAAATTGGCTGGCCCGAGGGGCGCATCCCGCTGAGCGAGTGCGCCATTTATCTTGCCGCGTCGCCCAAGAGCAACAGCGCCTACATGGCCATCGGCAAGGCGCAACAATTGGTGCGGCAAACGGGCAACTGCCCCGTTCCGTTGCATTTGCGCAACGCGCCCACCCCATTGATGGAGCAATTGGGGTATGGCACGGGCTACAAGTATGCCCATGACTATCCCGGCAATTTCGTTCATCAGGACTATATGCCCGAGGAACTGCATCACCCCCAACTGTGGATTCCACAACGCAATCCTGCCGAGGCGAAGATGGCCGATCGGCAGCAACAGCGCTGGGAGAAAAAACAATAGCGGCAGCGGGCATCAATGCTGCGATAGGATTAAAATCAATCGGCAACTCGCTCTTTTTCAGTGAGTTGCCGATTGCTTTTCAGGCTGTCGTCCAGCCTGGACGATGGTTAGAACGGAAAAATGATGCCCATGCTCAAGGTGTTGAACTCAGGGCCACGGCCTGCCTTGAGCACGTTCTGCGGGCGGTAGCGCACGTAGAGGCCGATGTCGTTGTAGGAGAGGCCACCCATGAGGTCGAAAGTGATGGGGCGCTGCCCGATGTTGTGCGTGGTGAGGTCAAACTCCCTGTCGCCCCTCTTGTAGTGTTGCTTTAGCCATCCGTTCGCGTTCCAGTTCATGATGCCGCCGGCAAAGACCGAGAAATCTTCGGCAACGCGCTGGTGGAACATCAGCGGGAATTGCAGCGAGAAAATTTTGAGCATGCTGCTGCGCTTGCCAACGCTATCGGGCATTTCGCCCACCTGGATCATGCCCTGGCTGTCCTTGAAAAACGTCATTGTCTTGTAGTGCATGCGGTAGTAGTGCCAGTCAAGACCGATGCCCAGCGAGATTTTCTGACCGTGCCCAGTGTCGTACTCGATGCCAAGCAGGTTGAGAATACCGGCCTCATACTCGTGCCCAACATTGTCTTTAAAGAGAGGATAGCGTTCGGGCATGCGGGTGTTGGCCCAGCCAAAACCGAAATACAATCCGTTGAGGATGGTGCTCCAGTGTCCCTTGCCGTTGCGGGCCCAGGTCGTGTCGCTTTTCTGGAAAGGGAGCCTCAAGTTCCAGTCTCTGGTTTTTTGGCTGGTTTCCACCCGCTTGTCGCCTGAGTTCGGCACGTTATAGCTGTAGTCGTAGGCATAGCCCTTTTTCCCGTTTTGTCCCAGTATGGTGATGTGTGAGCCTGTGGAGTCTTCGGTGATGACGACTTGCTGCGGGTTGTTGATCACTTTCACGGTGTCCCGATCGGCGAGACGGGCGCCTTGTGCCATGGTGGCAATCAGTGCCATTGCGATGGTTAGTTTGGTTGTTTTCATATCAGTGGTTAAAAATTTATTGGCGAATTAATTTCTTGATATAGCTGCTGCTCACATCGCCCTCCATGTAGATGAGGGTGACTTTGTTGATGGGCGACTTGCGAGCCAGGCTTTGGTTCAGGTAAAAGAGGAACCGGTTGCTGCCATGGCGGCGCGCGAGCGCATAGTAGCCGTAGTAGAGGCGGCCGCCTCGGTACTCCACTTCCTTCTTGGTCGCCGTCGCCCCATCTTTGACCACAAGCCGCTCGATGGCAAGAACTTGACTCATGTCGGTCACCGAGAGGCTGTGGTAGATGTCGAGCCCAAGGCGGGCTGCTTTCATGCCTTTGACCACAATTTCGGTGGCATGGGGCGAGTGCTTGTAGCGGCCGTCAAAGAGGCTGTTGATAGCGAGCCCGTTTTGCGCTTGCATGCTCACCGCTGCAATGACTGCCCAAATGAAGATGATAAATTGACGTTTCATATCTAAAATGTGTTTTTTGTTTGATGCGCTGTGAATGAAAAAAATCTGTTTGCGGCTAATCGTGTGCCTCGCCCATGATGGAGAGCTGCTCAAGCATGTTGTTGTCGATGCTGGTCGAAGCCTCGCCCAGGCTGCTCATGTCGTTTTTAATCATGCTCATCACTTGCTCGTCGTGATCGATGAGCTTGCCATTGACGTAGGCGTGGCACTCGCCGCTTGGGCGGGCATTGAGCAAGTAGATGCCGCTGCCGGCCACCAGCGCCACCATGGCCGCCGCTGCCACATGCCATGTGCGCTCGAGGGTGGCGCTGCGCTTGCGCTTCAGGTGGCGCTCCATGCCCACGCCGAGGAACCCCATGGTGAAACGCGCCTCGTCGATGGCGACGCTGCGGTGGCTGGTGACAGCCAGCTCATGTAGCAATTGCCGTTCTTCGGCCTCGGTGAGGTCACACTCGAAGTAGCGGTCAATCATGGCCTCTAACTGATTGATATTGAGTTTATCCTGTTTCATTGTTGCGATGATAATAAGTTTCACGTATTTGTTTTCGGGCACGGCTCAGCTGCATTCTCACGGTGGCTGGCTGCATCTCGAGGCGCTGGGCAATCTCTTCAAAACTTCGTCCCTCATATTCGCGTAGCCTCACAATCGTGCGCTGCGTCTCGGTGAGCTCCAAGTCGATGATGGCCTGCACCTGGTTGAAGGCCTGCTGGCGGTCGGGCGGAGGGCTGTCGTCGGCAAGGGTGTCGCGCTGCTCGTCAAGCTCGACGGTCGGCCTGGCCGCCCGCCGCCTCACCGTGTCGATGCTGGCATTGCGCACCGTCACCACGCTCATGCCTTGAGCGGCCTGCTGGGTGGCAATGGCGGCGCGGTGCGCCCACAGCCGGCAGAAAGCCTCTTGCACGGCATCGGCAGCGTCGTCAGGGTTGCCGGTAATCCGCTCGGCCAGCCCCATGAGCCGCTCTCTCATCAGGACGAATGTGGATGTCAATGCGTCGTTACTCATGATTTTTCGTTGGGGTGGCATCTCACACAGGGCTTGCGATTTCCCCGCGTTGATTCATCCATCCCCGTCAAGTAAACGCAAAGTTACGGCTTTTGTAACAAAAAAAATCAAAAAAAAGCACCGCCCGCATCTTCCCTTTCGATAGTCTACAAAGTGACGAGGTGGAAATAAACCTTGAAAAGGAGATGTGTTTTTCAGATATTGTTTGTGTTTTTGTCACGCTTGTTTTTTTGTTTTTTATTTAGAAAAAGCAGCAGCAAGGTGAATATTGAGAAGTTAAATGCCATCAAAGATGAAGACCATGACGCAGGAGTTTCAAGTCATCGAGAAAATGAGAGAAGAGGGAGGGTATGCAACTTTGCGTAGATAAATGAAGTCATAGATTTCTCCGCTTGGAAAACAAAGACACCCGAAGCTTCTGTGAGGCGTATCGTTCAATACAGCAAAGAATTCTTCAGGATCCAGCCGGGGCTATGGGCATTAAAAGAGATGCGTGAGCAAGTCTTGAAGAAGTTGAGCCTGAAAGCAGGTGACCAGAAAAGTGAGGAGCGATTCTCGCATGGGTCAGTCGTTCCGCCTGGTGTGGGGCGTTATTTCGTGCCTTTCACGGCCTTGGGGGTCCAGGCGTTGAAGAAGCGGAGTGTTTTCTCCTGGCTGTAGCCCTTGCCCTCCTCCAGGAAACTGGAGTCTTGCGTGTGAATGACTTTCCCTTGCTCGTTGAGGACGACAAATACCGGGAAGCCAAAGCGCGCAGGGTTGCCAAGCCGCTGCATCATCAGCATGGTGGGGGATGTCTCGCCAAGGCCTGTTGACTGGCGCGGGTCATAGTTGACGTGAATATAGACGAAGTTGTTATGCACCACCTCGCTAATGGTAGTGTCGCGCGTGATAAAGTCGGCGAAACGCAGACACCATGGACACCAGTTCCCGCCCACCTGGCAAATCACATACTTGTTTTCCTGTCGCGCTTGAGCCAGGGCCTGGTCGATTTGCTCCATGGGATTGGCCGTCTCGTCGTACACTCTTCTCAGTCCTTGCGCGCCCATGGTGATGGTCATGAGCGCGAGCAGGCATAGCAGGGTCGATATTCTTTTCATTGTGTTCGTTTTTAACCGATGGACTTGCAAATATACAGCCTTTTCTTCGCAGTGTCAAAAAGTTTCACTAATTTTGCCCTTAACAAATCAAAAATTTTACAATGAATAGCTTGACAAAAACAATAGTGTTGACACTGACGGCCAGCGCAGCATTGGGCGCTCACGCCCTCGACTTGAGCGACTTCGTGTTGACGCCAGTGCGCCCGCTGGGCATCCCCGCCACGCAGCCCGCCCTCGACGGTAACTTTTTCTACCAGTTCAGCGATAACCGCAGCTCCATCTACCGCATCGACTACAAGACGGGGCGAAAGCAAGTCACCGTGTTTGACTCCAGTCAGGCCAAAGGGTGCGATGTGGCTGATTGGGACGGCTACAAGATGAGTGCCGACGAGCGTAAAATCCTGCTTTGGAATGACACGAGGATGATATACCGACGCTCGTTTACCGCCGATTATTGGGTCTACGATATGAAATCGAAATCGATGGCGAGGGTATCGAGCGAGGGAGGCGAGCAAATTGCCACGATGTCGCCCGATGGGCAGAAGGTAGCCTACGTGAAGGCCAACAATATCTATGTCAAGGACTTGGCCAGCGGTGCCACGATAGCCGTGACAACCGATGGCGAGAAGAACAAAATCATCAACGGGGCAACCGATTGGGTCTACGAGGAAGAATTTGTGCTCACCAACACGCTCAACTGGTCGCCCGACAGTCGCACGCTGGCTTTTGTGCGCTTCGACGAGAGTCAGGTGCCCATGGCCTCGATGACGCTCTACCAAGGCGACTGCACTCCCAACGACAGTTATGAGACTTACCCCGGGACCTACAATTTCAAGTACCCTGTGGCCGGCGAGAAAAACTCGGTCGTGAGCGTGTGGGCATTCGACCTTGCCAACCAGGAGTTGAGGAAAATGAATCTGCCCATCGGCGACGATGACTACATTCCTCACTTAGACTACGCTCAAGATAACAGCAAACTCATGGTTTCCACGCTCAACCGCTTGCAGAACGACTTCCACATCTATGCCGTCAATCCGGCAACGGGCAGCGCCGAGAGCGTCTATCACGAAGTGTCGAAATCCTGGATCGATAGCGAGATGATGAGTCAGGTGGCCTATTTTGACCATTGGTTTGTCCTGCCAAGCGACAAGACGGGACGGATGCAGCTCTACTGGATAAGCCTGGATGGCAAGCAGGAAATCCAGTTCACCAAGGGCGATGAGGTCGTGACCGATTTCTATGGTTTTGACGAGAAACACCAGCGCTTCTATTTCCAAACTACCGCCGCCCCGCTCAACCGTCAGGTGAAATATATCGACGACAAAGGGGCAACACACAGCCTGACTCCTGCCCAAGGCACCTATTCGGCACGTTTCAGCAGCAACTATGACTACTACATCCGCACTTTCAGCGATGCCGAGACCCCCACGCAGTATGTTATCTACAGCACAGCGGCCAACAAGCCAGTGCGCGAGTTGCAAATGAACCGGGAGTATGCCGAGAAATATACCGCCCCCGAGATTCCCAAGCGGGAGTTTATCACGGTAGAGAGCGATGGCTACAAGCTCAACGGCTACATCATCAAGCCCGCCCATTTCGCCCCGGCCAGCAAGTATCCCGTTATTATGGTGCAGTATAGCGGCCCAGGCAGTCAGCAAGTGGCCAATCGCTGGTACATGGACTGGGTGCAATACGCTGCCATGCAGGGCTATGTGGTGGCCTGTGTCGACGGCCGCGGCACAGGATTCCGCGGCACCGACTTCGAGCGTGTCGTCTACCAGCGTCTTGGCTACTACGAGAGCATTGACCAAATCGCAGCGGCCAATTACATGGCCAGCCTGCCCTACGTCGATAAGGATCGCATTGGCATCTGGGGGTGGAGTTATGGCGGCTACGAGGCGCTCATGGCCATGTCCACGCCTGGCAGCAACTACCGCTGTGGAGTGGCGATTGCCCCTGTGACCTCGTGGAAATTCTACGACACCATCTATGCCGAGCGCTTCATGCGCACGCCGCAGCTCAACCCCGAGGGCTACACGAGCAGCGCGCCGCTCGAAGTGCCCGAGCGCTTGAAAGGCAAGGTGCTCATCATGTTTGGCAGCGCCGACGACAATGTGCACATCGTTAATTCGATGCAGTATATCGCAAAGCTGCAGGGCTTGCACACCGATTTCGACATGATGGTGTGGACCAACATGAACCACAGCATCAACGGTTGCGACGTGCGCTTGCCGCTCTATCGCAAGGTCCTCGACTTTTTCAACCTGAATTTGAAGAAATGACGAGAGGCTCCTCTTCGGCGTACGGCTTGAGAATGGGTGCGGCCGATGGGCGACTTTGCGAGAGGTATCGCAGTGAAACCGTGAAAATTCTTTTAAGTTGAAAGAGTTGAAAGACTTGATTGTCATCACAGGACCCACAGCATCGGGGAAAACGGGCAAGGCCGTGGCGCTTGCCCGCGCGCTCGATGGCGAGATCATCAGTGCTGACTCGCGCCAAGTCTATCGAGGCATGGACTTGGGGACGGGCAAGGATCTTGAGGAGTATGGCGAAGTGCCCCGTCACCTGATTGACATTTGTCCGGCAGGCTATCATTACAATTTGCATGAGTTCTTGCGTGACGAGCTGTGCGCCCGCCACGACATCACTGCCCGAGGCAAGCAGCCCATCTTGTGTGGCGGAACGGGGCTTTACGTGGAAAGCGTGCTCAAGGGCATCCAACTCCCCCCGGTGCCTCAAAATCCTGAATTGAGGGCCCAGTTGCAGGTCAAAAGCCTGGAGGAGCTCACCGAGATGCTAAAAGGCTACAAGACGTTGCGCAACAATAGCGACATCGACACCTGCCAGCGTGCCATTCGCGCCATCGAAATCTGCCAATACTATCGCGACAACCCTCGCCTCCAGGCGGCTACTGAGCCACATCCGCTCAAGCACGCGCTCGTGATTGGCGTGAGCATCGACCGCGAAAGCCGCCGCCGCCGCATCACCGAGCGCCTTAAGGCTCGTCTTGAGGCTGGGATGATCGAAGAGGTGCGCCGCCTGATGGAATCCGATGGGGTTCCTGCCGAGGAGCTTATCTATTATGGCCTTGAATATAAGTATGTTACACTGCACGTGATGGGGCAATTGACCTATGAGGAGATGTTCGCGCGCCTGGAAACGGCCATTCATCGCTTCGCCAAGCGTCAGATGACCTGGTTTCGCGGAATGGAGCAGCGGCGAGGCATCGCCATCCACTGGCTACCCTATGACATGAGCGACGACGAGTTTGTCGCCCAGGTCCTCCGATGCCAGGAAAAGCAATAAGCATCTGGGCAGCAGTCATTTTGTGGGTTTTAAATCAGCATGTAAGAGAACTTGTTTGTTAAAAAGCAAAAAAGTTTCATTTAAATGTGACGAACATTGCGCTTATATGGGCAATTTTTAATAATTTTGTACCCTAAAATGCACAATTAGGAGAAGATGGCATTTGAACGGCCTCTACCCCCCTAAATGGAAAATGCAAAGAACAATCGTTTCACGTTTTTTTACTTGTAGAAAACATGGCTGACCATAAAAAAATTAAATGCGCGCTCATCTCCGTCTTTCATAAAGACGGATTGGAGGAAATTCTGAAAGAGTTGAGCGGCAATGGCGTGCAGTTCCTTTCAACAGGCGGAACGCAGCGCTTCATCCAAGAGCAAGGCTATGCCTGCCAGGCCGTAGAAGAGCTCACTGGCTACCCCTCAATTTTGGGCGGCCGCGTCAAGACCCTGCACCCCAAGGTGTTTGGGGGCATCCTCAACCGCCGGGAGAATGCGGGTGACCAGGAGCAAATCAAAAAATACGACATTCCAGAAATCGACCTTGTCATCGTCGACCTGTATCCCTTTGAGGAAACGGTGGCGAGCGGCGCCACCCAAGAGGCGATTATTGAAAAGATTGACATCGGCGGAATCTCGCTCATCCGTGCCGCAGCCAAAAACTATAACGATGTGGCCATTGTGGCCTCCAAGGCGCAATATGCGCCCTTGCTCGCCATGCTCAAGGAAAACGGGAATGCCACCACGACGCTTGAGCAGCGCCGCTGGCTGGCCAAGGAGGCTTTTGCGGTGTCGAGCGCCTACGACAGCCACATCTTTAACTATTTCGACGAGGACTCGATGAGTGCCTTGCGTCTTCCCGTGAATGGCGTGAAACCGCTCCGCTACGGCGAGAATCCCCACCAGAAAGGCTATTATTTCGGTAACTTCGACGAGATGTTCGCCCAGTTGCATGGCAAGGAGATTTCCTACAACAATCTGCTCGACATCGATGCCGCTGTCAACCTCATCAAGGATTTCGAGGAGACCACTTTTGTCATCATGAAGCACAATAACGCCTGTGGCCTTGCCTCGCGCGAGACTTTGGTTGACGCTTTCAAGTGTGCCTTGGCAGGCGACCCCGTGAGTGCCTTTGGCGGTGTGCACGTGACCAACCGAAAGGTTGACGACGCTACCGCCCAGGAGATGAACAAGGTTTTCATCGAGGTCTGCATCGCGCCAGGCTATACCGAGGGCGCTTTGAAAATCCTTGAGCAGAAGAAGAACCGCATTATCCTGGTGATGAAAGACTTCGATCGCCCGTCCATGCAGTGCCGCACGGTGCTCAATGGCGCGCTGGCGCAAGAGCGCGACACCCATGTGGAGACCCCTCAAGAGCTCAAGCCATGCACGACAGCGGTGCCCACGCCAGTGCAGGTTGAGGACTTGATTTTTGCCAACAAGGTGGTGAAGCACTCCAAGAGCAATGCCATCGTGCTGGCCAAGAACAAAATGTTGCTTGCCAGTGGCGTGGGGCAAACGAGCCGCGTCGATGCGCTCAAGCAAGCCATCGAGAAAGCCCGGGCGTTTCATCAAGACCTGCAAGGGGCTGTGATGGCCAGCGATGCCTTCTTCCCGTTTGGCGACTGCGTGGAGATTGCCCACAAGGCGGGCATCAGCGCGGTGATTCAGCCCGGCGGATCGGTACGCGACCAGGAGAGTATCGACTATTGTAACAACAACGGAGTGGCCATGGTCATGACTGGAGTGCGCCACTTCAAACATTAACAGATAAAGCACATTATGGGATTATTCTCATTCACACAAGAAATTGCCGTCGATTTGGGAACGGCGAACACCATCATCATCCACAACGACAAAATCGTCATCGACGAGCCTTCGGTTGTGGCGATGGACACCAAAAGTGGTAAAATGATCGCCGTGGGCGAAAAAGCCCGCGAGATGCGTGGAAAAGTACATGAGGGCATCAAAACCGTGCGTCCGCTGCGCGATGGTGTGATAGCCGACTTCAACGCTGCCGAGCTCATGATTCGCGGCATGATTAAGAAAGTGAGCCAAAAGAATCACTGGTTCTCGCCATCGCTGCGCATGGTGGTGTGCATCCCATCGGGCAGCACCGAGGTTGAAATCCGCGCCGTGCGCGACTCCAGCGAGCATGCTGGCGGCCGCGACGTCTACATGATCTATGAGCCCATGGCGGCCGCGCTGGGCATCGGTCTCGATGTGCTGGCGCCCGAGGGCAACATGATTGTCGACATCGGCGGCGGAACGACCGAGATTGCCGTGATTTCGCTGGGCGGCATTGTGAGCAACAAGAGCATCCGCATTGCCGGCGACGACCTCACCGAGGACATCCAGGAGCACATGCGCCGCGCCCATAACCTGAAAGTGGGGGAGCGCACCGCCGAGCTCATAAAAATCAATGTGGGCAGCGCACTCACCGAGCTTGAGAATCCACCCGAAGACTACACGGTGCACGGCCCCAACCAGATGACGGCGCTCCCCATGGAGGTGCCAGTGTCCTATCAGGAGATTTGCCACAGCATCGAGAAGTCGATCAGCAAGATCGAGGCCGCTGTGCTGAGCGCCCTGGAGCAGACGCCTCCCGAGCTGTATGCCGACATCGTGCGCAACGGTGTGCATCTGGCAGGTGGTGGCGCGCTGCTTCGTGGCCTCGACAAGCGCTTGACCGAAAAGATCGGCATTCCGTTCCATGTGGCCGAGGACCCCTTGCATGCCGTGGCCAAGGGCACCGGCGTGGCCTTGAAGAACATCAGGCACTTCAAGTTCCTGAAACGATAGCGCTCAATCAGTGAGCGCTCGGCTGCATCGGGAAGGCAACGGTCACTCATTGCCGTCGGTGAGCTATCTATAGGCTTCGAGATTATTGCGATGAACAATTTGCTGAATTTCCTTGTCAAGCACGTCCCGTGGTTCATTTTCACGTTCTATGTGATTTTGAGCTGCGTGCTGCTGTTTAGGAACAATCCCTATCAGCAAAGTGTTTACCTCACCTCGGCCAACGCTGTGGCCGCAACGGTCTACGGCGGCATCAGCAACGTGACGAGTTACTTTAATCTCAAGGACATCAACGAGGAGTTGCAGCAGCGCAATGCGGCACTGGAAATGGAGGTAATCAACCTGAAAAGGCAGATGGCCGACATGCGCCTGCAATTGCCTGGAAACGAGGGCATCCCTGGTGTCGCCGCGCGGTTTGCCTATGTGCCGGCTCATGTGATCAGCAACAGCATTGCGAAACCCTACAACTACATCACCATCGACCGTGGCAGCGACGACGGAGTCTATCCCGAGATGGGCGTGGTCGACCATAATGGTGTGGTGGGCATTGTCAATGTGGTGGGTCGCCACTCGGCACGTGTGATCTCGGTGCTGAACACCTATTTCAAGCTCTCGTGCAAGTTGAAGAGCACGCAGTTTTTCGGCACACTCACTTGGGACGGGAAGAACCCCGAGTTTGCGACGTTGACCGAGTTGCCTAAGCAAGGCACTTATTTGAGGGGCGACACCATCATCACCAGCGGCTACTCGGCCATGTTCCCCGAGGGAATCATCGTGGGCTATGTGGTCGAGGAGCAGAAGGAGTTGAGCACCAATTTTATTTCCCTCAAAGTGAAACTGGCCAGCAACTTCATGCAATTGAGCTCGGTGCGCTGCATCAAGAACGTCATGAAAGTGGAGCTCAAGGCTTTGGAGAGCAGGGACGAAAGCAGCGCCGAGAACTCGCCCGAGAAAATCAAGGAGAAGGAACGAAAGCAAAAGAAACTGCGTGAGCAAGAGAAACGCGCGGCCGGGCAGCAAGCGACACGAAAGGAGGGAGTGGGAAAATGACAAAGATGATTATTCAATTCATCAGCTTGTTTCTCGTGTTGACCATCATGCAGGTGGTGTGCAACAAAATAGTCCTCTTCGGGGTGGCGACGCCTTTTGTCTTCATCTATTTGCTTTTGCGACTGCCCATTGTGTTCTCTAAAAACTGGACGTTCACTATCGCTTTCCTGCTGGGGCTTATCATCGACCTGTTTAACGACACGCCAGGCATGAACGCCCTCTCGTGCGTGCTCCTGGCCGCAGTGAGAGTACCCGTGTTCAAGGCCTGTTTCACCCGCGACGACGATTTGAGCAATCCCATGCCCTCAATAGCCTCGCTGGGGCTGGGAGGCTACTTGAAGTACATGTCGATACTGGTGCTTTTCTACTGCATGGCGCTGTTCTTCATTCAGGCGTTTTCGCTTCACAATTTCACGCTCACGCTATTGCGCATCGGGGGCAGCAGCGTGTTGACGGTTGTGCTTTTATTGGGTATAGATAGTTTAGTGAGCACCAATCGTGAGAAAAGACTATAATCTGGAACAAAGGAAATGGGTGATTATCGGTTTCATCGTGATGGTGGTAGCCATCTACCTTGTGCGCCTGTTTGAGCTCCAGTTAAGCGATAGCACCTACAAGGAGAACGCCGACAGCAACGCGTTTGTCAACAAGATCATCTATCCGTCGCGAGGCCTCATCTACGACCGCAACGACTCGCTGCTGGTCTACAACCAGCCGGCCTATGACCTTGTTGCGGTGTTAAGGGACGTGATGCCTTTCGACACGACCGACTTTTGCAACACCTTGCAAATCACCCGTAAGGAGTTTGACCAGCGTTGGCGCGACATGACCGACCGAACCAAAAACCGCAATTTCTCGCCCTATACTGAGCAGAGTTTCATCAACCACCTCAGCCCCGAGGATTGCGGACGGCTGCAAGAGAAACTGTTTCGCTTTCCCGGCTTCTACATTGTGCAGCGCATTGTGAGAAGTTACAACTATGGGGCAGCTGCCAACATCCTGGGCGACATCAGGGAGGTGAACCAGCGAGACATCGACAAGGACAGCTACTACAAGCCAGGTGATTACACAGGTGACTTGGGCCTTGAGAAAAGCTACGAGAAGTACCTCCGGGGCGTGAAAGGCCGGGAAGTGCTCATCCGCGACGCTGTGGGAAAAATCAAGGGACGCTACAACGACGGGAAGAACGACATCGCCCCAGTGGCAGGCAACGACCTCAAGTTGAGCATCGACATCTCGCTGCAAGAGTTCGGAGAGAAGCTCATGCGGGGCAAGATTGGCGCGATTGTGGCTATCGAGCCCTCCACGGGCGAGATTCTCGCGCTGGTTTCCAGCCCCAACTACGACCCGTCGCTGCTTGTGGGCAAGGAGCGTGGCAAGAATTACGCAAAACTCGTCAAGAACCCCTACAAGCCGCTTTACGACCGCTCAATCATGGCGGCCTACCCCCCAGGATCCACGTTCAAGCCCACCCAGGGCCTCATTTTCCGCCAGGAGGGCATCGTCTCGCTCTCCACGATGTACCCTTGCTATCATGGCTACATCAATGGAGGGCTTCACGTGGGATGTCATGGGCATGCCTCGCCCATTTCCTTGATTCCCGCGCTGGAGACCTCGTGTAATGCCTATTTCTGCTGGGGATTCAAGAACATGATGGCCAACCGCCAGCGCTACAAGTCGACGGCCAGCGCCTTCGACGTGTGGAAGCGTCATCTTGTGGCCATGGGCTATGGCTACAAGCTGGGCATCGACTTGCCAGGCGAGAGCCGCGGCTTTATCCCCAACGTGGCCTACTATGACAAGAACCTGGGCAAGGGCAAGTGGGTGGGCAACACCATTATCTCGGTCTCAATTGGCCAGGGTGAGGTTTTGGCGACACCGCTGCAAATCGCCAATCTCTGCGCCACGATTGCCAACAGGGGCTGGTTTTTGCCGCCACACCTGGTCAAGAACATCAAGGGCGTGGGAATCCTCAAGAAATACACCGAGAAGCATCCTACTAAGGTCAATGCCAAGTATTATGCCGAAATTGTCAAAGGCATGCGCATGGCCGTGCTGGGGGGAACGTGTACCAAGGCCAATATCCCGGGAATTGCCGTTTGTGGCAAGACGGGTACGGCTCAAAACCCTCACGGCAAGGACCACTCGGTGTTCATGGGCTTTGCGCCCATGGACAAGCCCAAGATCGCTGTGGCGGCCTATGTCGAGAATGCCGGCTTTGGTGCCACCTATGGGGTGCCCATCGGCAGCCTGATGATAGAGAAATACCTGAAAGGTGTGGTCGAGCGCACCTATATGGCTAACGAAATGATGAATTCTAACACGATTAAGTACAGTGGAGTTTCAAAGCACTAACGGGAGCACAACATCGCTGTTCAAGTCGATCGACTGGTTCACGCTTGTCCTCTACCTCCTGCTGGTGGTATTGGGGGCTGTCAGCATCTATGCGGCCAGCTATGACTTTGACCAGGCGAGCATGTTTGACCTGGCAGAGTTCTCGGGAAAGCAGTTCTTGTGGATTGCCTTGTCGTTAGGCATCGGCTTCTCGTTGCTCATGATCGACCGCCGGCTCTATGAGGCCTATGCCTATCCCATCTACGGCTTCATGATGGTTGTGTTGCTCGTCACCATTGTCATTGCGCCCAATGTCAAGGGGTCGCACTCGTGGATTGTGCTCGGGCCCGTGAGCATTCAGCCGGCCGAGTTTGCCAAGTTCGCGACGGCACTGGCGCTCGCCAAGTTGTTCAGCACCTATAACTTTGCGCTCAACAGCCCCAAGAACTATGCGCTGGCATTGGGTGTCATCTTCTTGCCAGTCATCCTCATCATTATGCAGAACGAGACGGGTTCCTCGCTGGTCTACCTCTCGCTCATCCTGGTGCTGTATCGCGAGGGAATGACGGGGTTCGTGCTTTATGCCGGCCTGTGTGCCGTTGTGTGTTTCGTGGTGGCGCTGAAGTACTCGGCTTTCACCATGATGGGCATTTCGCTGGGGGCGTTCATCGTTTTTGTCATCATTATGGCGCTCGTTGTGGCCATGCTGCTCGTCTATTGCCGCTCTTTCATCCTGGGGCGCAACGTGACGCTGGCCTATGTCGCGTGCGGCGCTGTGGCGGTCGCGCTTCATGAGTTGGGCATAGAGGTCAACGGCTATGCGTTCTTCTTCACCGTGATCGGGGGGTCGCTCGCCTATCTGGTCTACGGCATGTTTCATGACGATTTCCGCAAGGTGCTCGTCACCATCATCTTTGCGGTAGCGTCGGTCACTTTCCTTTTCACAGTCAATTTCACTTTCAACAACGTGTTGCACGCCCACCAGCAAATGCGCATCAAGGTGGTGCTGGGCATCGAGAACGACCCTCGTGGCGCGGGCTACAATGTGAATCAGAGCAAGATTGCCATCGGCTCGGGCGGATTGACGGGCAAGGGATTCCTGAATGGCACGCAGACCAAGTTGAAATACGTGCCCGAGCAGCACACCGATTTCATCTTCTGCACCATTGGCGAGGAGCAGGGGTTCATGGGCTCGGCTGCCGTGCTGCTGCTGTTTCTTGCGCTCATTGTGCGTGTCATTGTCATTGCCGAGCGGCAGCACACCGCGTTTGCGCGGGTCTATGCCTATTGCGTGGCCTCGATCTTCATCTTCCACCTGTGCATCAACGTGGGCATGGTCATTGGCTTGTGCCCGGTCATCGGCATACCCTTGCCGTTTTTCAGCTATGGCGGGTCGTCGCTTTGGGGATTCACGGTACTCTTGTTCATCCTTTTGCGCCTGGATGCCTCTCGCAAGGACTATGGGATGTGGTAGACGGGCGCTGGAGCTCGCCCCACAGGCTTCAGGCTAAAAAAACGCCAGGAAACTCGTTTCGCTGTGATTTTAGTATTACCTTTGTGATGAGAATAATAGAATTGAAGACAATGAAGAAAGTCGTTTTACTGTTAGCCCTGGTTTTGCTCACGCTGGCCAGTTGCGAGAGTCAGCGTGACCCCGAGGAACTCTTCAATGAGCAAAAGTCGGGCGTTGTGCTGGTGCTCAACAAGTTTTATTACCGCATGAGGCTGCCCAATGGCGAGTTGCTCTATTTCACGGGACTTGACGAAGAGGGAAACTTGCGCAACCTCACTGGCGACGAGACCGATGCGAGGCAAAAGGCGCAGACATCGTTCGGCACCGCTTTCTTCATCGACAAGAAGGGCACCTTGCTCACCAACCGCCATGTGGCATCGCCGCCCATCGACCAGCGGCAGGTGCGTGAGAGCTTCTCGCAGTTCATCGACGCGCTCATGGCCTATGGAAGGGCGCATCTGGCCGAGCTAAAGGAGCGCTACGACACTTTGGAGGCCCAAAAGGGGGAGGGCGGCTATTTCTATGACGAGCAGGGCGAGGTGCAATTCATTGAGCCTGACAATAGTGAGATCGATGTCCAGCAGCAGCTGCTTGAGCGGCAATACAACGAGGCCCTGGCCACCATGCAGCAGTTGCAGGCCATCAACAACCCCTCACAGCTCTTCATCGAGCCCGTGTGCCGGCTGGGCATTGCCTACGACGGCACCTATGTGAATAACGAGGCAGGTTTTTTAGACCAGAATCCGTGTTTCGTCACGCGCACGGCGGGCAGCGAGGAAGTTGACTTGGCCCTGTTGCAGCTCGAAAGCGGAAAGACTCCCGACAAGGCTTTCGTCTTCGACACGAGTGGCGGGAACTCTGGCGACGCAGGCTTCTTCCAGGGCCTGCTGGCCAAGAAGCACAGTCCCGATGAGCTCAAAGTCACCTCCAAGCTCTACATGATGGGCTACAATGCCGGCATCGTGGTGGCCACCACCAAGAAAGGCATCAAGGCGCAGCTCACCATGGGCACCGTCTCGCAGCAGCCCGACGGGGAGCGGGTCCTCTACAGCATCCCCACGGTAGAGGGGTCGAGTGGCAGCCCGGTCATCGACGAGTGGGGCAACCTGGTGGCGGTCAATTTCGCCAAGTTAGCTGTGGGACATGCCGAGAATTTCAACTTTGGGATTCCGCTCAAGCAAATCCAGCAGTTCCTCCAGCAAAGATAGAGGCGCGCGCACTTGTGAAAAAGCAAGAAAAACACTAATTTTGCACGCGCTCAACAAAATGACAGTATGGCGGTCGGTCGCTCGTGTTTCCCCGCCGGGGAATATCGGGAGGAAAGTCCGGGCAACGCAGAGCATCACATTTCTTAACGGGAAGCTGGGGGCGACCCCAGGGTTGAAGGTGACAGAAAACAACCGCCGCTCGTTGTGGGCGGCAAGGGTGAAAAGGCGGGGTAAGAGCCCACCGGATGCCTTGGTGACAAGGCGTGCCGCACTACCTGTGAGTTGCAAGGTCAAGTATATCGGCATCTGAGGGCTGCTCGTCCATTGCCGAGGGGTAGACTGCTATATCGTCATGGCAACATGACGGACAGATAAATGACCGACGGCTGCTTTTGTATTGCTGTGCAGCCACATAACCCGGCTTATAGCCATACTGTCTTTTTTCTCTTTTAAAAAGCTCACGGCTGCTTGTGTTTCTCTCGCAGTGTGGCAATCAGCTCATCGCTGCTCCTCTTCATCTCTTTCAGGTACTCCTCGCTCAGGTTGTCGAGCCGGTCTTCTGACTCAAATTGGTTGTTGTGCTGTATGCTGCAAGTGAGCACCGCGCCGATGAGCACAATCAGCCACGAGTACTGTAGCCAAAGCAGGAACAGCAAGACAAACGCGAAGCTGCCATAAATCGCGTTGTAGCTCGATGCCCACAGCTGCCCGGCCATGAGCACCCACTCAAACAGGTAGAACACCGTGCCGAACAGGAATCCCGACACGGCAGCGCACATCCAGTGCACCTTGGTGTTGGGGATGAGCTTGTAGGCCAGCGTGAAAGCCAGCCATTCCAGCACAATGGGCGTGTAGTCAAGAATTCGGGTCAGCAAGGGCGACAAGGTGCTGTCGGGCAAGGTGTCTTGCACAGTCTCCGACATGAAAATCTGCAAGCCGGCCGAGCAGATGATGATGACAGGAATTATAATCAGAAACGCCGAGTAGTCGATCACCTGGCGGCCAATGGGGCGGTCGTTGAGCAAACCCCAGATGTGATTGAACTTTTGCTCAACATTTCGCATCAGCGAGATGAGCGTCCACAGCATAAATACGAGTCCGATGCCCACAAACACCCCTTGCGACACATGGGCTAAATAACTGTCGACGTATTTCGAGGCTTCCTCGAGGGCGTGCTGCTGGGCGGGAAAATAGCGCAACAGCTCGCTCTGCACAATCTTTTGAAAACCAAAGGCTTTGCCAATGGCAAACAGCATGGCCAGTGCCGGGACGGTGGCCAGCACGGTGCGGAAGGCAAGATTGGCGGCCATGTCTTGCAGGCCCTTGTCCATGAATTTTTTCACGCTCAGATGCAGGATCTTCACCGCTTTCACCCACCACAGCGTGCGCGGGTCGCGCTTCACGCCATCGGTGCAGTAGTCGTAGGCTTTCAGGAGTTGGTCAATGAGTCGCATGGGTTGTGTTCGTGTTTGCGCCCGTGCTCGTGGCGGCACGCATGATTCTGGTTTGTTTTGTGGGGCAGCTGGCTTATGGCCAGGCTTAGCGCTTGGGCTTGGCTCGGCGTGCAAATTCCATGAGGCGGCGCGGGAGGTGGCAGTAGCCGTTGGGATGCTTGCCGAGGTAGTTTTGGTGATATTCCTCGGCCCTATAGAAGTTGCGCAAGGGGAGAACTTCCACGCAGATGGTGCCGCTCACCTTTTTCTGTTGATCGGCCAGGAAGTGCCCGATGATGGGCTCGTCGGCCGCGTCGACGTAGTAGATGCCCGTGCGGTACTGGGTGCCGTAGTCGTTGCCTTGCTGGTTGAGCGAGGTGGGGTCGATCGCGTGGAAGTACATGTCAAGCAGGAAAACAAGGTCAACTTTTGCGGGGTCATATTGCACATGGACCGTTTCGGCAAAACCTGTTTCGTTGCTGCACACGTCCTCGTAGGTCGGGTTCCGCGTGTTGCCGTTGGCATAGCCCGCTTCGGTGGCCACCACACCGTCTATTTGCTTGAAATAGTGCTCCGTGCCCCAAAAGCAGCCGCCGGCAAGGTAAAGGCTTCTCAGGCCTTGGGCATCAGGTTTTTGGCTGACTTGCGGCTGGGCGGCTGGGCTCTCGGCCTCGCCGGGGGTTGTGCGTGAGCGAGAGTCGAGCGTGGCGCTCGCCGAGTCTTTTAGATTGGGGGTTGAAGTCATAGGGTCGGGTTTTTGAGCCGTATGGCTCCCAAGATGGCAGGAAATCAAAAGCAGTGCCAGCGCGGGCAGCCAGGAGCGGCAATGTGAATAGTTTGGGTACATGTCTTTATCGCCAGCAAATATATAAAATTATGACGAGAATCGCCACGATGGAGGCAAAAAAAACGTGCACCGCGCCCTGTTTCTCCTTCAAGAGGGGGAGACGGGGCGAGGGGAAAAACGATAGAAAAGGACTTTGGGGGGCTGCCACATTTAATTATTATGAAATAGTGGGAATTTCCTATTAATTTAGTTTAAAAACAAGGGTGGCGATATGGTTTTTATCGTTTTATGATGTACTTTTGACAACGAATTTAAAAGTTAATTTTTAACGATTGAAATTTTAAAACGAGATTAATTTTAACATTAAACGAGATGACGAAACACAATTTCTATCTATCGCTCGCGCTGGTAGCCATGCTCGGCAGCAGCGCGGCCGAGGGTCAAAACAAGCAGGCCGATGTCTTTATCCCCAGTCAAGCGTCGCCAGCCGCCGGCAACGTCGTGAACACCGCCGCCGCGCGCGGCGCAATGGCCTATCCCGACTTCACGAGCTTGGCCGAGCGCGCCACCAACTCGGTGGTCTCGATCAAGAACTACACCACTGTCCGCCAGCGGCAGCCAATGTGGGGCGGCGATGACTTCTTCGACCCGTTTGAGTTCTTCTTCGGCAACGGCGGCCAGCAGCGTCGCCAGCAACGGCAGCAGCCAAAGAGCGACGGCAAGCCCCAGCTCAGGGGCAGCGGCTCGGGCGTGATCATCAGCGCCGACGGCTACATCGTGACCAACAACCATGTGGTCGACGGAGCCGAGAAACTCACCGTGACGCTCAACAACAACGATGAGTATAAGGCGCGCGTGATTGGCACCGACCCCTACACCGACATTGCCCTGATTAAAATCACTGGCGCCAAGAACTTGGTTCCAGTCACCTTTGCCAACAGCGACGAGGTGCGCATCGGCGAGTGGTGTGTGGCCGTGGGCAACCCCTTTGGCCTGAACTCAACGGTCACGGCGGGCATCATCAGCGCCAAGGGCCGTGGCGTGAACGAGAGCCAGAATAGCGGTGTGAAAGCCTTCATCCAGCACGACGCGGCCGTGAATCCAGGCAACAGTGGGGGAGCGCTCGTGAACACCGATGGCCAGCTCATTGGCATCAACACCATGATCTATTCCCAGACGGGCAACTATGCCGGCATCTCGTTTGCCGTGCCGAGCAACACCGTGAAGAAAATCGTGAGCGACATCAAGGAATATGGATCGGTGCAGCGCGCGGTCATGGGCATCAGCTACCAAGAGCTGAATGCCGACATGGCCAAGGAGCATGACATCACCGCCACCAACGAGGGCATCTACGTGGCCAAGGTCACCGACCGCAGCGCAGCCAAGGAGGCGGGCTTGGAAGAAGGCGACGTGATTGTGAAACTCAACGGGGCAACCATCAAGAACGGCGGAGAGCTCCAGGAGCAAATGAACAAGTTGCGCCCTGGCGACAAGGCTCCTGTTGGATTCTATCGCAAGAACAAGTACAAAACCGCTACCATCACGTTCAAGAACGACCAAGGCACAACGGCTATCACCAAGGCGGGCGACTTCACCACGCTGGGATGCGCGTTCATGACGCTGAGCGACAAGGACAAGGAGGAGTACTCCATTTCCAAGGGCGTGAAAGTGACGGGCCTGCGCGAGGGCAAGTTCAAGCGCGCTGGCGTGAAAGAGGGCTTTGTGATTACCGACATCAACAACATCACGGTGACCAGCAGCGACGACGTGGAGCAAATCTACGACCAAATCATGCACTCGAAGGACAGCGACAAGGTGATGTTCGTCACCGGTGTCTACTCGACTGGCAAGAAAATGTACTATGCCATCGACCTGGCCGATGAGTAGCGACATGTAGCCATCGCCATTCAACCCAACCAAGGGCCGCCGGACAAACCGCCGCGGCCCTTGCTGCTTGCTGGAACACGCGAGCACAAAAACCCTTACTGCGCCCTCACTTTGCTAAAACGTTGATTCATAAAAATAGATTCTTCAGAGGCCTCTCGTCCTTTTGCATTTGCTGCCAGGAGCCACAATCTTTGTTTTTCCCTCTATCCTCTCGTTGAAGCTCACTCACGCCCAAGAGAGTTAAGCAACCGTGGTTTCAAAGGGAAAAATCCTTGAAGAAAGATTTCTTTGGTGAAAAGCCCAGTTACCAACCAATATTGTCCTAAACGTTTTTCAAAAAAACGAAAAAAGGAAGTAAAGCTAAGGTAGAATATGCTACCTTAGCAAAGAGAACCACCTCTTTCACTTCCTTATGGCAAATATAACACTTTTCGCTCAAGCAATCAACAAACTTCCGAAAGAAAGTATAAGAAAAATCATCCG
>CABTZK010000013.1 GCA_902489275.1 uncultured Porphyromonadaceae bacterium | reverse complement strand
TTTGGAGAACGTTTTGAAATCATGTAACTTTGCCACGGAAGAAAGGTTCCTCGTCCGGCTAACACGATTAAAAAACGTGTCAGCCAGACGAGGTGAAATATAAAGAAGTAGAGCCTTGACACAGTTGAAATTACACTACCACAAACATATATAAAAAATAGAGATAATATGGATTTATCCGTAATTGAACAATTATGTTTTAGTACAGTTCGTATTGAAACTACTTCCTATGAAGGTGTTTCTTACTCTGGAACAGGTTTCTTTGTCCATCTATTAGTAGATGATAAGAGCACAGTGCTCTTACTCGTAACTAATAAGCATGTCGTACAAGGTATGAACCAAGGGAAGTTTATCATGAGTGAGTGTGATGAGAATGGCAATCCTATTTACACGAAACATGTTCCCATAAATATAGAAGAAAACTTTGAGAAAGGATGGATCTTTCATCCAGATCCCGATATTGACCTTTGTGTTATGCCGGTGAATCCTATTATTCAATCCTTTCAAGAAAGGTTAGGAATAAGAATTTTCTATCGAGCTTTTGATAATACTATAATTCCTACCATACAACAGTTACAAGATATTGATATAGCAGAAGATATCTTGATGATTGGATATCCCAATGGATTATGGGATGCTATAAATAATATGCCCATAGTTAGGCGCGGTATTACGGCAACTGATGTTAAGTTAAACCATAACGGGAAAAGAGAATTCGTTATAGATGCAGCTTGCTTTCCTGGCTCAAGTGGTTCTCCTATTATTTTATTCAATAAAGGAGGTTATACTGATAAAAAAGGAAATTTGAATTGGGGGAAGGGACGACTTATGTTGTTAGGTATATTATATGCAGGTCCCCAACTTACAGTTTCCGGCGATATTAAAATTGTTACCATTCCAGATGTTCAAGAAAAGGCCTTGTCAATTTCTCACATACCTAATAACTTAGGCTATATTATTAAATCAGAAGCACTATTAGATTTTGTTCCTATTATAAAGTCAATTTTGGAATTGTAAGCTTTCAGAAAAGGATGCATGGGAACAATTTGGGAGCAATCGTAAAATAAGAAAAAGCTAAGTATTGATTAATCAACCACTTAGCTTTTATTCTTGTACCCAGAGCCGGGGTCGAACCGGCACGGATTGCTCCACTGGTGTTTGAGACCAGCGCGTCTACCGATTCCGCCATCTGGGCCTAAAAAGGACCTTCTTTCAAAGGTCCTTCTCTATTTTGGTTGTCCTACCCGGACTCGAACCAGGAAATGCGGCACCAAAAACCGTTGTGTTACCATTACACTATAGGACAATCCTTGGCATTGTTGAAAAACACTTGTTTCTCAAATGCGGTGCAAAATTAGTGATACTTTTCAAACTATGCAAGCGTTTTGCGATTTATTTTCAAAAATAATCACGTGTAGAGTCCAACAGCAAATGCAAAATTTAGGAAGGTTGTTTTGGTAAATTCTTTTCTTGAACTGAAACAATTATTGATGCTTGACTCTGTGTAGGAGCCTTTTTTATACAGCAGGAGGCTTTTAGGCTGCGTGCGGGTAGGAGTGAGGCAGGGGAGGGCTGCCCTTAATGGCAGGGAAGCGGTTACCGTAGGCTGACGCGCTTGGCCGCCACATGAAAGCCTTCTCGAATCCAAAGCACGAGCGATGAGGCTGCTACAATCATCAGCCAATCGGGAAAGCTCATGGGCACCACATTGAAAACCTCGTTCAACCCTGGAACTTCGATGAACAGGATTTGGCCGATAAAGATAATCAGAGAAATGAAGATGAAGCCCTTGCAATGCTTAAAGTGGAAGGCGCTTTGCCCACTCTTAAAAGCCTTGGCGTTGAACATGTAGAAGAAGTGTGTCATCACAAATGCCGAGAAGAAAAAGGTGAGTTCGATCGGGCTTAATGATTCCCCTTTTGCGCCTTCGGTGATTCCCCAGCGGCTGCTCAAGTTGAGCAAATCGGTCATCCGCTCGATATGGGCATTGTTGAAAACGTAGAGAAGAGCCAAAAGCAACACAAAAAACACGCCGCCCACGCCGAAAATATTCCATGCCATGGCCTTGTCGATGATAAACGCCTTGCGGTCGCGAGGCTTGTCGTGCATCACCTTTCTGCTTGGGGGCAGCGAGGCCAGAGCCATGGCGCCAAAGGTGTCCATGATCAAGTTCACCCACAGCATTTGTGTCACCGTGAGTGGCGACTCGGTGCCCATGAACGCGCCGGCCAGCACAATCAAGCAGGCTGCCACGTTGACGGTGAGTTGAAACAGCAAAAAGCGTTGGATGTTCTGGTATAACGATCGCCCCCACATCACCGCGCGGCCAATGCTGCTGAAAGAGTTGTCGATAATCGTAATGTCGCTCGCCTCCTTGGCCACTGAGGTGCCATCGCCCATCGATAGCCCCACTTGCGCCCTTTTGAGCGCTGGGGCATCGTTAGTGCCATCGCCAGTGACTGCAACCACATCGTTGCGGCGCTGCAGCGACTCTACAAGACGCTTTTTGTCCATGGGCCTTGCGCGGGAGATGATTTTGAGTTGTCCGACCCTCTTGTCGAGTTCCTCGTCGCTCAAGGCGGCAAATTCTGTGCCTGTGATGATGTTGCCGTCATGGTCGCCCTCATCCCACAACCCGATTTGCCGGCCTATCTCTTTAGCGGTTCCAGGGGTGTCGCCTGTCACAATCTTCACCTGAATGCCCGCGTCCATGCACTCCCTCACCGCTTGCGGCACATCAGCACGCACGGGGTCGGAGATAGCGACCACTCCCAAAAAAGAGAGTTGGCTTGCCGCGACGCGGTTGTCATGGATCACATTCGTCTCATTCTTGTCGAGGACTTGGTAAGCAAATCCTAATGTCCTCATCCCTTTGTTTTGGTAGATGCGAAGTTGATGCTCAACAGTCTCCTTGTCAGCGCCCGCGTCAAAATGCTTGCATAGAGTGAAGACGATTTCGGGAGCGCCTTTCAGGTAGAGTACAGTCCTCCCGCCAAGCGAGGGCGATTTCACCACGGTGGCCATGTATTTGCGCTCGGTCGAGAACGGCAGTTCCTCGACAACCTCGGCCTCCCTCTTAAGAGTGGCATAGTCGATGCCTCGTTCATGCAGCCACAGCAGCAAAGCGCCTTCGGTGGGGTTGCCAATCACGTTGGGGTCCCCGCCGTGAGTGAGGTCAAGCGATGCGGTTGAGTTGAGGGCGATACTCTCCTTAATCAAGGCGCTTTTTTCATCATCCGCAAGCAATTGCCGCTCGCCCAAGGCGTGAAAGCGCGTCTCGTGGACTTTCATCTGGTTTTGCGTGAGCGTCCCGGTTTTGTCGGTACAAATCACCGTTGTGGCACCCATTGTTTCGCAAGCGTGCATCTTGCGCACGAGGTTATTGGTCTTGAGCATGCTGCGCATGCTGTAGGCAAGGCTCAAGGTCACAGCCATGGGCAGCCCCTCGGGCACGGTCACAACAATCAGCGTCACTGCAATCATGAGTGTCTGGAGCGTGTAGGCCAGCAAGGCCGAAATTTCCTGTGCCGGCATGAGAAGTTGATGCAAGCCATACACCATGCCGATAAAGACCGCGAAAAATGCGATAAGCGTCAGGCAACAGGCCACCTTGCTCATTTTCTTGAACACCTTGATGACCAACCAGAAGAATGCCACGGTTGGAATGATCATTGCCAGCGACCAGGGCGACCAGTCAAAATAGACCATCAAGCGACCTACGATCACAGCAGCGGCAAAGGCGTAGCTCAAGTTGGTGACGAGCGTTCCTAACCTGGCGAGTTGCTCGTCTAACGGGGTTTTAACGCCATCGTCGATTTGCGCGGCCTCATAGACTTTGCCGTTTTCGGTGCAATCTCCAACCTTCTTGACTTCAAACACTCCATGCCCATCCACCACCTTCGTGCCACGCAGCACGTGATTGGTGGGGTAGGTCGCATCCCTGTCAAAGTCCCTTTCCTCGGTGCTTTTCTGGCATAGTGGCTCCCCTGTGAGCGAAGACTCGTCGACACTCATCCTCACGGCCCTCAACAGCACCCCATCGGCAGGAATCTCTTGGCCAGCGCTAATCACCACTATATCGCCAACGACAACATCTTTCTTGGGCACTTGAACGTGGCAGGCGTTGCGAATCACCTCCACGGGCTCATTGTCATTGACCTGGTTCAAAATCGAGAATTCCTTGTTGGCCCGTGTCTCAAAATAGAAAGCCAAGCCTGTAGCCAGCAGAATAGCAACATAGATTCCAATGGGCTCGAAAAACACTTTTAGCCCATCGGTGGAGTGAAGAGCAAAATACTCATAGAAGGAAATGCCCACCGATAGCGCCCCTGCAATCATCAAAATGATGATCAGCGGGTCGGTCAATTTCCTGGCAAATTGCTTCCACAGGGGCTCGCTCTTGGGCGGTGTTAGGATGTTCATGCCGTTTTTCTCGCGGCTTTCCTGCACCTGGAGGTCGGTTAAGCCTTTAAAGTCTTCTTGTCGCTGCATACCCTTGTCAATTAGGAGAATCATTCAAAATTATTAGGTCAAATCCCGCTTTGCGTGGCCGGCTAACTGTTGCATGTGATGTGGAAGCACGACTGGCGCTCCTCCACCAGCACGCGGCACTCGTCTTTCATGCGCAGTCGAAAGAGCACATGAGCCAGCACCTTTTTCAGCTCGCGGTAACTCAGTTCCTCTCCCTTTTCCCCAGTCGGGTTGAAACTATTGTGGGCAACATCAAAAGTTGTGCCATAGCAGTGAGTCGAGTTGGCCGAGGCATTGGCATTCACCTTGGTGAGCCGTTGCACGTCGGCCTTGGTGCGCAACAGCGACGTCACCACAATCTTCTCTTTCCTCACGCCGCGGGCAGCCAGCGAGTCTTGGAAATCCTTGCCAATCTGGTCGAGCAGCCGCTTGGCGTGATGCGTGAGATAGGGAACCGAGTGCGAGAGCCACTCAATGTCGTAGTATTCACATGCCACGACTTTCTCCAATTGAGGAATCTTTGCGAAATCGGTATCGCGGCTCTCGACGGGCGTGATGCCATACTTCATAGCAGGCCCAATCTGGTCACGTTGGTAGTCGTTGAAATAAAAGGGCTTCTCTTTCTTCTCGGGCGCGCTGGCCATCTTTTTGTCCTTGAAGATGCCAGAGCATGATGCAGGACCCATGCCAGCGCGATTCACCACAAGCGCTACCGCAGCCAGCACAAGCAGCAGCACGATGCCCCTCATGATGATTTTGTTTGATTTTTTCTTCTTTCTAACCATTGGCCAACAGGAGTAATTTCGTGTGATACATTGAATATAATAACGATTCTACAGGCATAATATTTTCCTTCACAAGGAAAAAACAACACGACTGCTTATTTGTCACTTTTTTGTAAAGTCCAACAGCAAATGCAAAATGACGAGACATGATTGTAAAATCGGCATTTCAGGGGTGTCAAAGTTTCGCCTTTCTATCGGTCTCGGTATGTTCAATTAAGAAATGCAACTTTTGGATACAATCGTCAATGGGGAGTGGAAGTCGAATTTTGTGAATGTCAAAATTATGTAGTAATTTTGCACCCAAATTCTACTTCAAAATGGACTATCAAGTCATAGCGACCAGCAACGACACAAAGGCTCGCGCGGGCCAGATCATGACGGGTCACGGCCTTGTTGAAACCCCTATTTTCATGCCTGTGGGCACTGTGGGCGCTGTAAAGGCTGTGCCGATGCAAGAGTTGAGGGAGGAGGTGAAGGCTCAAATTATCCTGAGCAACACCTATCACCTCTACCTGCGGCCTGGCATGGGCATCATTGAGCAGGCTGGCGGGCTGCACAAGTTTAACACTTGGAATCGCCCGATTCTCACCGATAGTGGTGGCTTTCAGGTGTTCTCGTTAGCGGCCAACCGAAAACTCAAAGAGGAGGGCGTGACTTTTCGTAGCCACATTGACGGGTCCAAGCATCTTTTCACGCCCGAGAAGGTGGTTGACATTCAGCGCTCGATTGGCAGCGACATCATGATGGCGCTCGACGAGTGCCCATCGGGCAAGAGCGACTATGCCTATGCCGAGAAATCGCTGCGCCTCACCCAGAAGTGGCTGCTGCGTGGCTGGAAGCGCTACAACGAAACAGAGCCTAAATATGGCCATGACCAGGCCTTTTTCCCTATTGTTCAAGGATGCGTCTACAAGGATTTGCGGCAGGACAGCGCAAAATTTGTGGCCGACCTTGGGGCTGATGGCAATGCCATTGGCGGTCTTGCCGTGGGCGAGCCCACCGAGGTCATGTACGACATGATTGAGCTGTGCAATGAGATCCTGCCAGAAAGCAAGCCTCGCTACTTGATGGGGGTGGGGACACCTGCAAACATTCTTGAGGCTATAGACCGTGGCGTCGACATGATGGACTGCGTGATGCCCACTCGCAATGGGCGCAATGGGATGCTTTTCACGCAACATGGAATCATGAACATGCGCAACAAGAAGTGGGCCGATGACTTTCGTCCCATTCAGGCCGATGGCGCTGCTGCCGTCGACCGCATCTACTCTCGGGCCTATCTTCGCCACTTGTTTGTAGCCCAGGAAATTTTGGCGCTGCAAATTGCCAGCATCCACAACTTGGCGTTCTACTTGTGGCTGGTGGGCGAGGCGCGCAAGCACATCATTGCTGGCGACTTTAAAGTGTGGAAAACCAGCATGGTTGAACGTGTAACCCGCCGACTGGAAGATTAGTGTGAGCTTGCTCGATAACATATTGAAAAAAAAGAAAAACGCTGGGGCTGGCGAAACGTCAGACCAGTGTTCAGCCGCCACCGCCGCTCACGAGCCTGCTGTGCGCGCGCATCATGAGGCAACGGCTTCGCCCGATGCCATGGGCCAAAATCAGCAAGTGTCCAGCGTGGCGACCGCTCGCAAACCCATCGTGAAGCGCTTTGACCGATTTATTGTCAAGAATTTCTTAGGCACATTTTTCTTTATCATCTTGCTGATTATCGCCATCATCATCATGTTTGATATCAACGAGAAACTCGATGCGGTGCTCAATGCGCCGTGGCAGGAGACCGTGTTTAAGTATTTTCTGAATTTTATCCCTTACTGTGTCAATCAGTTTGCTCCTTTGTTTGTGTTTATTTCGGTCATTTTCTTCACGTCACGCATGGCCGATCGCAGCGAGATTATTGCCATTCTGTCGAGCGGCATCAGTTTTCGTCGCCTCACCATTCCCTATCTGTTTTCGGCGTTAGTCATTGCAGCAGGCACACTCTACCTGGCACTCTATGTGATTCCCCCTGCCAATGTGAAACGCATCGAGTACACCAACCAGTGGGTCAAGAACAAGCGCGTGGACTATGGCGACAACATCCAGTTGCAAGTGCGCCAAGGCGTGATGATGCACATGGCTCGTTACGACAACATCACTCGTCGCGGCAGCCGCATCTCCATAGAGGAATTCAAGGGGAACGAAATCGTGTCGCGCCTCACGGCCAACAATGCCGTCTACGACACGCTTGGCCGATGGAAACTCAATGATTATCAAGTTAGAAAGTTCGATAAGTTAAAGGAAAGCATGAGCAAAGGAGAGAGTCTCGATACCATGCTCAATGTGAATCCCAAAGACTTTCTCATCGCTAAAAACGATCAGGAAACACTCACTTCGCCCGAGCTAAAGAAATACATCGACGACCAAAAAAATCGCGGTGTGGCCAACATCCAGCAATTTGAAATCGAGTATGAGAAACGCTTTGCCATGATGGCGGCGGCATTTATCCTCACCTTGATTGGCCTGTCGCTCTCGTCACGCAAGGTGCGAGGGGGAATCGGCAAGAACATTGGCATAGGCCTGATTTTAGCCTTTTCCTACATCCTGTTCATGGAAGTGACCCAGACGTTTGCCGTGAATGGCTACACCTCTCCCCGCATGGCCATGTGGATTCCCAACCTCCTCTACTCGCTCATTGCGGTTTTCCTCTACCACAAGGCATCGAGGTGAGTTAGTATCTCGACCGGTAGTGCTCGTAGGTCTCCTCGACACGATGCACGTAATTCACCGTCTCAGTGCTCCGGAAATAGCCATACTTGCACACAGGGTCGGAATAGTATTTCTCGACAGACTTCCAGGTCAATGCCTCCTCTACATTGCCATACCACGTTAAGGGGTCTTTGCCGTACTTCTCGGCAAGGTTCACCGCATCGATAATGTGAGCCAAGCCGCTATTATAAGCCGCCAGGACAAAGCGCATGCGCTCATGCGTGTTGCCAATGCTGCGGCTAAAGTAGCGGTCAAGCTGGTTGAGTTCTCTCACAGACGCTTGCACGCTCACTTCTGGGTCATACAGGCGATCGGGGTCGATGCCATACTCTCGCGCGGTACTGGGCATGATTTGCATCAGCCCGCGAGCGCCAGCCCACGAGCAGTCGTTGGGGTTAAAATTTGACTCCCGGTAGGCGATGGCCGCAAGAAACTGCCACTCGAAAGGGGTTGACCTGGCATATTGCTTGAACAAGTCGTCGTAAGGCGAAATGTCGCCAGCTTTTTTCACCCACCGCTTTCCCTTGAGGTCACCGCTTCCATGATTGGAACTCTCTGTGCGGTTCTCCTCAAAATAATGATTTGACACATCCTCGTCGTCCAGCAGCGTGCGCTTGCTTGTGCTCCATGCGTCGATGCTGTCGGCCAGCCAATTCTCATTAAGGTTCACCGCCCACGACGCTCGCTGGGGGAAACTCACCTCAAGGCTAATGTCGATGTCGCTGTAGTAGGCCTGGTTGATTTTGGCAATGTCGCTATCAACGATGGTGAGTGGCAACTTCCCTTGATGAACCAGGCCCATCAGGATTTCATCATTCACCTTGTCACTTTCAATGCTGTGTATCTTCATGCTGCCATTCAACTCGCCGTTGAGCTCTTTCAGGCGAGATTCGTATTTCGACCCTTTCTCTACGTAAACGTCACGCCCGACGAGTTGGGCAACGTGGGTGATGCGATGCCGCGCCTTGGGCTGCACGAGTACCTGGCAGGTGGTTTTGGTCTCGCCACAATGCAGCACCTGCTGGTTAAACTCATCGGTGACTGGGATTTCATAGGCCAGCACGTCGACCTTGCGCTCGCCAGCCATTGCCAGGAGCGACTGCATATTGCTCGCTACTGTGAACTTGAGTTGAATGCCCTTTTCCTTGGCGAAGTCACAAATGCGGTCATAGTCGTAACCTAATGTGTCGCCGCGATAGATAAAAAAGCTCGTTGGCTCGTAGAGCGTGCCCACCCGCAAGGTGTCGGGCAACTGATTGCGCTCGTCGCGCGTTTGCGACGAGGTTGCGCACGATTGCCCCATTCCAGCGAGTAGCGCGACGCATCCTGCAACAAGCCACAAGTGCCTCATCGGCCCGTCAATATTCAAATGTGCCAGCCTCGGTCATGATGGTGAGTGCGTTGGCCTCGGCATTCTCGACATGGCCAATGACTTGGGCGTCGATATTGAACGACTTGGCAATATCGATGACGGCTTGCGCATGGCTTGGGTTGACATAGATTTCCATGCGATGCCCCATGTTGAACACCTTGTACATCTCCCTCCAATCGGTGCCCGATTGCTCCTTGATGAGACGGAACAGCGGTGGAATGGGAAACATGTTGTCTTTCACCACATGCTTGTTCTCTACAAAATGCAGCACTTTGGTCTGTGCGCCGCCTGTGCAGTGCACCATGCCGTGCACGTTGGGGCGCATTTCGTCGAGTAGCCGCTTAATCACCGGCGCGTAGGTGCGCGTGGGCGAGAGCACGAGCTGTCCAGCGTTCACCGGCAAGTCCTCAAGGGTATCGGTGAGTCTTTTCTGTCCCGAGTAGACCAACTCTTCAGGAACGGCCTTGTCGTAGCTCTCAGGATACTTCTCGGCAAGATACTTGGCAAACACGTCATGCCGAGCCGAGGTGAGTCCGTTGCTGCCCATGCCGCCGTTATATTGTTTCTCGTAGGTGGCTTGACCGCATGACGAAAGCCCGACAATCACATCGCCGTCCTGGATGTGGGCGTTATCCACAACTTGGTCGCGGCGCATGCGGCAAGTGACTGTGCTATCGACGATAATCGTGCGCACGAGGTCGCCCACATCGGCCGTCTCGCCGCCAGTCGAAACGATGTTCACGCCCATTTCATTAAGCTCATCTAAGAACGCTTGAGTGCCATTGATGATGGCCGAGATAACCTCGCCGGGAATCAGGTTCTTGTTTCGCCCAATCGTCGACGAGAGCAAGATATTGCCCGTTGCGCCCACGCAGAGCAAGTCGTCAATGTTCATCACCACGGCATCTTGCGCCACGCCGCGCCACACACTCATGTCGCCCGTCTCGCGCCAGTAGACATAGGCCAGCGACGACTTCGTGCCAGCGCCATCGGCATGCATAATGTTGCAATAGTCAGGATTTCCTCCCAGCAAGTCAGGGATGATTTTGCAAAAGGCCTTGGGATAGAGCCCCTTGTCAATTTTCTTGATGGCGTTGTGCACATCCTCTTTCGAAGCCGACACGCCGCGCATGTCGTAACGTTGATTACTCATAGTGTGTGACAATCGTGAAAAAAGTGATTTTTAGCAGTATTTCAAAACAATAAAGTAGGCAACTGCCGACGGGCAGGCCATGAGGAAACTGTCGATGCGATCGAGCAAGCCGCCGTGGCCGGGAATGAGACTGCTTGAGTCCTTGACATCGGCCGTGCGCTTGACGAGTGACTCCACGAGGTCGCCAATCACGCTGGCTATCGCCACTACAAGGGCAAGGCCTATCCAAACGGGCAAACTCGGCCCCGCAAAGAACTCGTTAAAAAAGCTGCCGATGAGCACCGAGACTGCGACTGCACACGCGATGCCGCCCCAAAAGCCTTCCCACGACTTGTGGGGAGAAACACGCTCAAACAGCTTGTGGTTGCCCATCTTCCCCAGGGTGCAGCCAAAACAGTAGGCACCCGTGTCGTTCACCCAAATCAGGATGAAGATGGCCAGCAACATCATGTGCCCTCTCAGGGCCACCACCGAGTTGGCCAAAGCCAATGGAAATGCCACATAGACCATGCCCATCATGGAGCGCCCGATGCTGTGAATGGCGTTCACGTGTGGCAGCCACAACTGCATCACGAGCCGAACTATGAAATACAGCAGCAGCGGCAGCAGCCACACCGAGCGCGAATCGGCACCGGCATACATGCTGAAGAAGGCCATGAATATTCCTACACCCCCTATCATGTCGACGATGCCAAGCAAAGGGGCGCGCATGCCGCCATCGAATGTCAACCGGTTAATTTCCCACATCCCGATGAGCGTGAACATGGAAAAAATCACCAGAAATAGCACTGGGGTGTGCGGGATGGTGTAAACCGCAAAAAAAATTAAGGCAACATAAATGATGCCCGAAACAACTCGCGTGGCTAAGTTTTTCACTGTTCGTTTAATTTATTTAACCACAAAATTAGAGTTTTTATTTGATGTGACAAAATTTTGATATAATATTATCTCTATTACAGCGTTATTCAAATGTAACCACCACAAAAAGAATTGCCTATGCAGAGAATTTCTACCCAAGTAAAATGTGAAGTGAGAAAGTCAATAAGAACGATTGCCCCTAAGCAGTCGACCATCAACCTCATCAAGCAATTTGCCCGCATCTACTCCTATAACAAAACCTTGCGGCCAGGCTTGAGAAGCCTCATTCCTAACTAAAAACAAGTTTCTGTTTTACAACAGAATACCGCTCCCGAGTGGAAAAAAGGAAGAAGGATGCTCTCCCCGTGAGGCGCATCCTTCATGTTCTTTATCGCTTGGCGGCATGGTTAGCCCAGCAGGCGCTCAAGGACGGTTCCAATCAAGTCGTTGACCGCGGTTTTGTAGTTAGGGTTCACGTTGGTGGCTCTGCGGTTGGCAATGATTGAGCAAACGGTCATCGCATGGTGTCCCATCATCTTGGCAAGGCCTTGAAGGGCGGCGCTTTCCATCTCATAGTTGGTGATGTGACCGCCAGCGTACTCAAATTGCTCGATGCGGTGATTCAACTCTGGCTCTGCCAGTGGCATGCGCACCTCGCGTCCTTGTGGCCCGTAGAAGCCCACGGCCGAGATGGTGTAGCCCAGCACCATGTCGTTTCCTGCGATTTTCTTGACCAGTCCAGGGTCGGCATCAACCACGTAGGGGCTACTGAAGAGGGGATTCCACTTCACAAACTCGCAAAACTTCTCCTCAAAGTCAAGGTCGCACACCTCGTTGCGCTTGGCGTAGTAGTTAAGCACGCCGTCAAAGCCAATGGCTTTGGCTGCCACCACAGGAGTGCCAACGGGCACGTAGGCCTGCATGCCGCCACTGGTGCCCACGCGCACGATATTCAGCGCGCGGTGATCTTCTTTCTGTGTGCGGGTGTCGAGGTCGATGTTGGCCAGCGCGTCGAGCTCGGTCATCACAATGTCGATGTTGTCGCCGCCGATGCCGTGCGACAGAGCCATGACGGGCTTGCCCTTGTAAGTTCCTCCAATCGTGTGGAACTCGCGGCTCGACACCTCAAACTCCTGGGTGTCGAAATAACTGGCAATCATGGTCACGCGGCCAGGATCGCCACAGATGATGATGTTGTCGCGCAACTGGTTAGGGTGCAGGTGAAGATGGAAGATGCTGCCATCTGCATTGACAATCAACTCTGAATCGGGAATTACTCTCTTGTTCATTGCATTTTGGTTTTTTAGATGAAGATATATAAAAACACAAAGTTAAGCAATATTTTATAGCCCAACAACACTCCAGTGGCATTTTTTTTCACGACATGGCATAGCGGCATCCTGGCAGCGTCAAAATCACGCCGCGGCAATCGAGTTCCACGAGGTGGCTCATCACCTTGTAGACCGGCAGGCCCGTTTTCGAGGCCAGCGCATTGACGTGGATGTCGCCAGCCTGCTTGATGACCTCGACAATGGCTTGCTCTTCAGGGCTTAGCTGAGGGAAGAGTTCAAGTTCGGCAACCGTCTTTTGAGGCTTCGCATGCTCCCAGCGCATGGCGTCAATAAGGTCGCCCGCACAAGTGATGAGCATGGCTTGATTGCTTCGAATGAGCCGGTTGCACCCTTTCGAGTACTCATCGCCCACTCGCCCAGGCACGGCAAACAAGTCACGGTTGTAGCTTTGCGCGATGTTAGCCGTGATCAGCGAGCCTCCCTTGTCGGCACTCTCCACCACTATCGTGCAGTCGCTCAGGCCGGCAATAATGCGGTTTCGCGCCACAAAGTTGCCTCGGTGCAGCAGGTCTTGCGACGTGTAGTCGCTCACGATGCAACCGCCATTGCTCACAATTGTGGCGGCATCGGCACGATGCGCGTCAGGGTATATCTTGTTCAGGCCACAGGCCAGGACGGCCACCGTGGGCAAGCCGTGCTTGATGGAGGACCGGTGGGCGTTGATGTCGCTTCCGTATGCCAGGCCACTCACCGTGACAAGTCCGGGCACAGCCTCTGCCAGGTCCCTTAGCAAGTCGTCAGTCAGTCGGCGGCCATATTCCGTGCTTTTCCTTGTTCCCACAATGCTCACTATATGCTGGGCATTGAGGTCGCAATCGCCAAGCGAGAACAGCAGGATAGGGGCATCGCAGGCGTTGAGTAGCCGTTGGGGATAGGACTCGTCGGTGAAATAGGAGATGGTGATGTTGTTTTTCTCGACAAACTCCATTTCCCGCTCGGCTTTGGCTAAGCAGGCGTTGCGGTAGTCCCTTTCAAGGATTTTGCTTTTTCCGCCCGTGAGTTGCATCAAGTCTTTGGCGCTCAAGTCGAAAAATTCCTTTTCGCTTCCCACGACCTCTAACAGCTTTTGAGCCAGGTCCACGCCCATGCCGCGCACTCGGCTCAGCGCGACTTGATATAGCAACTCGTTCCGACTCATTTTAGATAACGTTTAAAGACCTCGCGAAGCCGATTGCCACGCCCCAAGCGGCCATGCTCGATGCACACGATGCTGATGACTGCCCTGATGACCAGTTCACCTGTCGCTTTGTTGAAAATGTCCTGATGAAACACAAATCGCGCGCCTTGCGCCTCTACCCACAGCTTGCTCACCATCGTGTCACCGCTGCGAAGGGGGGCTTTGTAGTCGGCCTCGATACGGCTCATCACGGGCACGATGCCCTCCTCGCCCATGCGCTTGAACGAGAATCCGCCCTGCTGGCAAAAACAGTGACGGGTGACCTCGAAGTAGTGAAGATAGTTGGCGTTGTTCACGATGCCCTCGGCATCGAGCTCATAGTCCCTCACGGGAATCTCCATCGAAAAAACATAGTCGTTCTCAACTGGTTTCATCATAGCGCAAAAGTACTACAATATTCCAAATCCTGCAAAAATAGTTGAATGCGCCCTCCGCCTCGCGCCGCTTGCAGAGATGCCGAGATACGGGGATGATGTGTCGGAATTCTGTTTTTTTGCGGCAAACGCTATGATTGTTAAGGCGAAATGCTTACCTTTGTGGAATAAAAAAGAGGCACACTGTGTTAGTGTGTCCTAATTTATTTGTTTTTAAACAATTACAACTATTATTAGAACATATTATTCATGAAAGCCATCAAGAATTTCAACGACATGATTAACCATCTGTCGAGCCAAGTTGAGAGAAAGAAAGTAGCCGTCGTGTGGGCAGCCGATGACCACACCCCCGAGGCATGTGCGTTAGCACTTGAAAAAGGTATTGTCGACATCATTTTTGTGGGCTGTCAAAAGCGTCTTGTGCAAAGAGAGGACTTGAAGCCATATTGTGAGCACATCGCCTATGTGGGCGCTAACGACCCCGATGACTCTGCCGCCAAGGCTGTCGCCTTAGTGCGTGAGGGGAAAGCCGACATCTTGATGAAAGGATTGATCAATACCGACAACTTGCTGCACGCCGTGCTCAACAAGGAAACGGGTATCTTGCCCAAGGGCAGCGTGCTCACGCACGTCACCACCGCCGAGATTCCGGGCTATGATCGCCTGCTCCTTTTCACCGATGCTGCCGTGATTCCCTATCCCACTCAGGAGCAGCGCATTCAGCAAGTGCGTTACATGACCAAAATGTGCCATTCGTTTGGCATCGAAGAGCCCAAAATCTCGCTCATTCACTGCACCGAGAAACCCAACAAGAAGTATTTCCCGTTCACGCTGGGTTATCAAGAGATTATCGACATGGCCAAGGCTGGCGAGTTTGGACGTTGCGTCGTCGACGGGCCGCTCGACTTGAAAACCTCTTGCGACAATGAGAGCATGAAAACCAAGGGCATCGATTCTCCGCTTAATGGCGAGGCCGATGCGCTCATCATGCCCGATATCGAGGCTGGAAACGTGTTCTATAAGGCCATCACGCTCTTTGCCGGCGCTTCGACCGCAGGCATTTTGCAAGGCCCCATCGCTCCTGTGGTGATTGCGTCGCGTGCCGATAGCAGCCAGTCGAAATTCTACAGTTTGGCGGTTGCGGCCATGTGCAAGTAGCAGGAAATCCCCTTTTTTTCGTAAAAACATATTCAACACTTATATTTAAACTAATTATGCGCATTTTAGTAATTAATCCAGGTTCAACATCAACCAAGATTGCTGTCTATGAGAATGAGCGTGAGCTCATGCGGTGCAATATATCGCATTCCCCCGAGGAATTGTCGCAGTTCAATGATATTTTAGATCAGTATGACTATCGCAAGCAACTCGTGATTGACGAGTGCAAGAAACGCGACATTGCCATGAATTTCAAGGCCATTGTGGCGCGTGGCGGCCTTGCCAAGCCCATTGAGGGCGGTTGCTATGAAATCAATGAGCAGATGCTGGAGGACAACCGTCATCCCATGCACAAGCACGCCTGCAACATGGGCTGCATGATTGCCGACGCTATCGCCAAGACGATTCCCGGCTGCCGCAGCTTTATTGCCGACCCTGCCGTTGTCGACGAGATGTGCGATGAGGCTCGTGTTTGTGGAAGTCCGCTCATCCGTCGCGTGAGCATTTGGCACGCGCTCAACCAGAAAGCGATTGCCCGCCGCTATGCCAAGAGCGTTGGAAAAACCTATGGCGACCTTAACCTCATCATTTGCCACTTGGGGGGCGGCATCTCGGTTGCAGCCCACGAGCACGGCCGGGCTGTCGACGTGAACAACTGCCTTGATGGCGAAGGCCCATTCTCGCCCGAGCGTGCAGGAACACTTCCGGCTATCGACGTGATTCGCCTGTGCTTCAGCGGCAAGTACACCCAAGAGGAGCTGCTCAAGATGATTGCGGGCAAGGGTGGACTCACCGCACTGTTAGACACCAACGACATGCGGGTGCTCGACAAGAGAATTGAAGACGGCGATGAGCACGTGCGTCTCATTGTCGATGCGATGATTTATCATGTGGCCAAGGCCATGGCAGCTCAAGCCGCTGTGCTCAAGGGCAAGGTCGACGCTATTATTCTCACTGGCGGCATTGCCCACGACAAGTATGTGGTCGATGGCTTGAAAGAGCGCACGGCATGGATAGCGCCTGTGCAAGTCTATCCTGGCGAGGATGAGCTTCTGGCTCTCGCCCAGAATGCCCATGATGCAATGACTGGCAAGGTTGAAGCGAAAGTTTACGCCTAAATTCAGTAAGGAATTTGCTCATGCGCTCCTGTGGCGATGCTGTCGCGGGAGCGTTTTTTGGATGTTTAGGGATTGGCTATATTTCAAATCATTTGTATATTTGTTTCCGTAAAGTTATGAAAATAGTGTAATTTATTGGAAATGAGCATAGGTTAATCGCTCTTGATAGTAATAGGTTACGATTTGGTTAGTTATCTACTGCATTATCCTTCTGCACATTGCGTAACCATCAAAGAACTCTTCGTATGCAAAAATAACTATTTAATCTGAGATTTTGAAATAATCGTGTGGGAGTGTCAGTTGAAACCTGCGGTGAGACAGCAGACTTTGCTGGAGATAGAATATTACATCAACCATACGTATTTGGAACGATTCAGGCCGCAACCTTCCATGCTTTATGAAATACCGGAGGACAAAGAAGCCCCCGACATGGTGGCCGAGGGGGAAGCGGGATATGGGAAGAGGTGATTTATACTGAATAGATGGGCTTACTGCTTTGTTTTAATTTAACCATTTCGATGAATGAAGCCAATGTTTCAATTTCAGGTTGAAACTCTTTGTCAAATGATGTCCGGTAAGAGGCAGGGACAACAAGTTTAAGGTGTTCGTGCTTCATTTCCCGAAGCTGATTCTTGGAAATGCCTTGTTGCAGGGTGAACAAATACTTGGTTTCGATGCGGTCCGCCTCGTTCAGGACTTGTCGCCAACGGTCTTTGCAGGTTGTTTTTGCTCCAAGAAATACCAGTTTGTTAGCAGGAAACAGCATGTTATGGTAAGCTTCTCCGTTGGGAAACAGGAAATCGGGCTTTTTGTTGTCTTCCGTCACGGCTTGTTCTTCGTATTCCAATTGTGCCGCCGTGAATATGGTTGCAAGGTGATGTTCCAAGGATTTGCCTGCACGGGATTTGCGACGGTTGAGAATGATATTTGAGAATTTGACCAATTCTTGACAGTTAGGAAAAGGCACACTGTAAATAGGTGCATAAACTTTCTCCTCGAAACTGCGGAATAGACCGTACTCCGTATCAATCCATTTTAATAATTGTTCATCGGGAGACTTGCAAATATGAACGTCCGTGATATGATGAACTTTATTATATATGTCTCTGGCGAATTGAGCCATTTGCCGGGTTTCTGGAAAATCGGCGTATAAAGCAACAAGCTCTTGGATGCCGATTTCCAATTGCTTTTCCAGTGTACTTGCTTGTGTAACATCAATCAATTGATTTGTTTTCTCCGGAGAAAGGTTGAAATAGGCAAAGAAATCGTCAATGTCCTGATCTGTCTGCAAGACGAAACCATAATAATAATCCTCGCTCTGTTGGGCAATAATGAGCAAATCGCCTACATTGTCTTCCTCAAAAAAAGGAAAGCCCTTCCCGAAACGGGTTATTCGGTATTCATTACGTGTTCCTTGTCCATAATAGATAAAACGGCTGTCGGTTGTAAAATCATCTTGCCATTTGACCTTTACCATCTTGTCTTTATTTTCACCTTTCACTCCCGGAGTGTCGAACAAAAGTGCTGCTGCGCATTTGGGTATATAGAAGCCTGCCTGATGCGAACCGTTCTTCCCGGTATCATTAGCTGTAATGAAACGGCAAAATGCATATTTGGCATTTTGTATTTTAACTATAGCACTATTTAGAATTTCACCCATAACAATCAATCATTTAACATGGCTTTTACTAATTGTTCAGAAACAGCTGTGATAAGAGGCACCACGACTGAATTCCCGCATTGCCTGTAAGCTTGTACATCAGAGACTTGGTTAAGGCGATATTTATCGGGATATCCCATTAGTCGGGCACATTCACGAGGAGACAATCTACGAGGATTCTTTCCTCCTGTTTGTGGGATAAGGATTTCGGAACCATCCTTATAGTAACGAGCACTTAACGTACGGGAAATACCATTCAAATCTACCATTCCGAAACCAAACCCATTTCCTTTGGCGCGGTGCTTTTCTGCATAGTTTTGCAGATAGCTCCAAAGTTTGTCACTTAACGTGTATTTTCCGTCAATATCAGGGTCAAGTATTTCTTTGATGCTCCGGGTTGATTGTTTCTGCTCGGGAAAGGCGAATTGCTCTTTTCCATGAAAGACATCTTGGTTAAAACCTACTATCATGATGCGTTCCCGATGTTGTGGCACATAAGTTTGTCCGTCCATGACAAGATAGTGGAGCGAATAACGCAACTCCTCTAATGTGCCTTTGATTACCTTGAATGTGTTACCTTTGTCATGCGACATCAGATTTTTCACATTCTCCAAAAAGAACGCTTTGGGGCGGTGACGACTGATAATTTCTGCCACGTCAAAAAACAACGTACCTTGCGTTTTATCCTTGAATCCCGTTTCCCGTCCGAGACTTTTTTTCTTCGAAACTCCGGCAATAGAAAATGGTTGACACGGAAAACCGGCACATAGCACATCAAAATTTCGAGGGATATAGCTTTTGGTCATTTCTTTTGTAATGTCGCCGAAAGGCATTTCCCCAAAGTTTGCCAAGTAAGTCTTTTGAGCATACTTGTTCCATTCTGACGAAAATACACACTTGCCACCTTGCGCCTGCATGGCCAAACGGAAACCTCCCATTCCGGCAAATAGGTCGATGAAAGTGAATTTTGGTTCTTTAGGGTCGAGAAACGGCACGTTGAAGAAATCCGAGAATAGACCGTATGCGGCAGGATCTTCTGCGACTTTGGTCACATATTCATCCGTTATTTCTTCTTCCTTGCTCTCTTTTTTCTGCTCTAAAAACTCACGGATGGCGTATATCACTTCCCACTTACTTTCTTCACCTTTGATGCAATCGTTGTTATGCAGATAATGGCTGAGTACAGCCAATTGATTTTCCCGACTGGTCTCTCCGTACACTTTAATGTTGTTTTGCTCGTCAATTTCCTCGGGGAAGTCGGCGAGCTTAATATCTTGTATGACTGTTTTTTTTGCTATCATTCAATTTGTGAATTAATTGATGAGGACAAAAGTACTGCTTTTTATCGAGAACAGCGAATAACAAGTTTTTAAAGATTCTGTATTTTACAACTTTTTGTAGTGTTTGGTATCGGGGATAAAGGTTTTCATCAGTGACGTTTTTTTCAATCCATGAGGTAACTATTGGGTTATCCCCACAGTTGCCCAATATAGAGGAACAGCGGTTTCTTGCCCATGATGAGCAGGGCATGGTGGTCCGCTACCTGCATACGGTGCTCGATGGGTGGGGCGACCTGCTGACCGATGTCAAGGTTCGTTTCGTAACGACACGGAGCATGTCCTGTTCCTGCTTGATGATTTCCATCTTGCCGATATGTTGCTCGCTGCGCATACATTGGAAGATGCGTGTACTCACATTAAGCAGGTACGCTGCCTCGCGTGTGGGGAGCAACCTGTCAGGCGATACCGCTTTCTTGTCGCTGGAAACGGCACGGATGTGTGCCGCAATCTCCGCTATCTATTCCATCAATGACCTGAATGCGGAACTTTCCATCGTAATCACTTTCATATCCAGTCCTTCCTTTTTGTTTCTGCGACAAAATTGGACAAGAGACAAAAGGGGCTTTAAGAGCTCACTACCTGATATTTGAGGTAGTAGATTACCGAAAATGTACTCTTCATCATCCTTATTTTTTTGTTTCAAAATTAGTTGGTGAAGGGTCCGATGCCGGTACACAAAACGAGAAGGAACGGCGCAATCTTTTTCCGTAACCGGATTTCTCGCGTGAGTTGTCAGTGACTCACTATGCCGCAGTATCTTGTTTCGCCATCCGTACCCATTTGTGGCATTTTCGAGCATGGTTACGAACAAGTAACGTAGCGGTGTCAGGATTTGGCTTCGACAGTGATTGTAATAGCTTCACGAATAATCGGTAGTTCAACTGAAACCATTGTAGCTCAATTCTATCACTATATCTTTCCGCATTTCACTTATTTGTAGTAACTTTGTAACACTAATAGAACGTGAGCGAAGAATGATAACAATCAACCATGCCATCATCAAGACGGTGCGCTCGCTGGCCGTGAAGAAGTATCGCGATGCCGAGCGGCTGTTTGTGGCCGAGGGAACGAAGTGCGTGCGCGACACATGGGGGAATTTCAACTGCCGGTGGCTCATCTGCACGCAGGCATGGCACGACCGGCTCGCTAACGCCTCGATGCGCGACAAGATCGTGATAGCCAGCAGCCGCCAGTTGTCGAGCATTTCACAGTTCTCCACGGCAAGCGAGGTGATTGCAGTCTATGAGATGCCCCAGCGCCACGTCAGCCCCAGCGAGGTGCGCAGCAATCTAAATATCGTGCTCGACAACGTGCAGGACCCTGGCAATTTGGGCACAATTATGCGCTTGGCCGACTGGTATGGCGTCACCAATGTTTTTGCCAGCGTGGGCACTGTCGATGTGTACAACCACAAGGTGGTTCAAGCCACGATGGGCGCTGTCTCTCGCGTGAGCGTGCACTATTGCGATTTGCCGGCGCTGTTCGACGAGTATAGCGACTTGCCCGTGTGGGGTACATTTCTGGATGGCAAGAATATCTATAGCAGCACGCTTGACGACCGTGGATTTGTGGTTTTTGGCAACGAGGGGCAAGGAATCAGCGCCAAGGTGAGTGCCAAGGTCACGAGCAGGCTCTACATTCCCTCATGGCCGCCTAATGGGCATGGCAGCGAGAGCCTCAACGTGGGTGTCGCTGCTGCCATTGCCATGAGTGAGTTCAGGAGGGCACGACTTCAAAATTAGAAACAAAGGCATTATTTGAAACGACTAACAATCATGGCAAAGCAAGCAAAAACGATGTTCTATTGCAAGAATTGTGGCGCAGAGTCGCCCAAGTGGATTGGGCGTTGCCCTGCTTGTGGCGAGTGGAACACCTATATTGAAGAGCCTGTCGCCCCAAAGGCAATCAACAACGCGTTATTGCCAGCCGACAATGGCCGCAAGCCCAAGAAACCCGTAAAAATCAGTGAAATCAAGCCCGAAGAGACGCAGCGCATCAAGTTGCCCAGCGCAGAGTTAAATCGTGTGTTGGGTGGGGGACTGGTACCCGGGTCTATTATTCTCATCGGCGGCGAACCAGGCATTGGCAAGTCTACGCTGGTGTTGCAAAACGTGTTGCGCATTCGCAGCCGCAAGGTGCTCTATGTCTCTGGAGAGGAGAGTCCGCAGCAGTTGCGCATGAGAGCCGACCGCATCGCTGGCGGAAAAATGGACTGTGAGTGCTACTTGTTGTGTGAAACGTCGCTCGACAGCATCTTTGCCAGCATTCGTGCCAGCAAGCCCGATTTGATGATTGTCGACTCTATTCAGACGATTGCCAGCGACCAGCTGGAAAGCGCGGCTGGCAGCGTGAGCCAAGTGAGAGAATGCGCGGCGACTTTCTTGCGCTTTGCCAAGGAAACGCGCACGCCGGTCATTCTCATCGGGCACATCAACAAGGAGGGAAGCATCGCCGGTCCCAAGGTGCTTGAGCACATCGTGGATGCCGTGCTGCAATTCGAGGGAGACCGCCACTACATGTACCGCATCTTGAGAAGCGCCAAGAACCGCTTTGGCAACACCAGCGAGATTGGCATCTACGAGATGCAGGAAGATGGCTTGAGAGAGGTGAAGAACCCCAGTGAGTTGCTGCTCTCGCAACAAGCTGAGCCGCTATCGGGCACGGCCATTGGCGTGACCATCGATGGCGCGCGACCGTTCTTGATTGAGGCGCAGGCTCTGGTGGGCACGGCCGCCTACGGCACGGCGCAGCGGTCGGTGACTGGATTTGACCAGCGACGCATGAACATGCTGCTGGCAGTCCTGGAGAAGAGAGTGGGCTTCAAGCTGGCACAAAAAGATGTTTTCCTGAACATTGCAGGCGGACTCAGGGTCAATGACCCGGCACTCGACTTGGCGGTGATTTGCGCTATTCTGTCGAGCAACGTCGATGTGCCTGTCAGCAAGGGCGTGTGTATGAGTGGAGAGGTGGGATTGAGCGGTGAGATACGTCAAATCACCCGCATCGACCAGCGTGTCAGCGAAGCCGAGAAGTTGGGGTTCAACAGCATCATCATTCCTGCCAATAATCTCAAGGGAATGCACACGTCAGGACTGAACATCAAGTTGATTGAGGTCAACAAAGTAGAGGAAGCGTTTCGTTATCTGTTTGGATAGCGGTAAATAAAGAAAAGGTTCACCTTCATCGGGTCAACCTTTTCCATTTGTGGGGCTTGGGGCAGTGTGCTCATGGATCGATGTAAGGGAGCAGGGCATCGCGCCATTTGAGGTAGGCCTCGCCGCTCAGGTGAAGGCCGTCGTTGGTGTACTCGGCTTTGAGCTTCCCGTCAGCATCGGCAAAAAGAGGGTAGAGGTCGATGTAGGTCACGCCTTGGCGCTCACACATTGCCTTGAGTGCCACATTGCCCTCGACGACCACGTGCTCACGGTTTCGCAGCAATTTCCACATGCGCACGTCGTTGTTAAATGGAATCATGCTTTGCACGTAGATTTTAGTCTTGGGGCAGTGACGTTTCACAAGCACAACCAGTTTCTCCATGGCGCGGGCAATGCTGTCGCCGGTCACCTCGTGCGAAATGTCGTTCACGCCGCCTAAAATGAACAGTTTCTCAGGTTTCCCTTTGAGAATGGGGTCAATACGGTCGATGTAGCCCTGAATGATGTCGCCCGCGATGCCGCGATTCTTCACGTGGGGATTATCAAGAAGCTCATTCCATTCAGCGCCATCAGTCAAGCTATTGCCCAGCATCACAATGTCCTTGCCGGTAATGGGCAGCAGGTCAAAAAGCGAGTGGCGACGGGCGTAGTACACGTCGTTGTTCGCCAATTGGGTTTGGGCCGCACTTGCAAGCGAAGTGAGTGCCACAAGGAGAATGAAGATTTTTTTCATCATTGGTCATTTTCACGATAAGCGTCACACGCGTTTTTTACCGATCCGTGCAGCAGGAGCAGGCGCTTGGCTGCCTCGTAGGGAAGTCCCAGCTCCTCGATGACCATGCGAGTGCCGCGATCCACCAGTTTTTGGTTCGACAGTTGCATGTTCACCATCTTGTTGCCTTTCACACGTCCCATCTTAATCATTACGCTGGTTGAGATCATGTTACAAATCATTTTTTGCCCAGTGCCCGATTTCATGCGGCTGCTGCCAGTCACATATTCAGGACCCACAACCATTTCCATGTGGATTTCGGCCGCCTCGCTAATGGGAGCACCGGGATTGCTGGTGATTGCGCCAGTGAGGCAGCCGTGGGCGCGCGCGGCCTTCAGAGCGCCTATCACGTAGGGGGTTGTGCCCGATGCGGCGATGCCCACCACCGTGTCTTTCTCGTTGATGCCATGAGCCAGCAGGTCTTTCCAGCCTTGCTCGGTATCGTCTTCGGCATTTTCGACAGCGTTGCGCAAGGCTGTGTCGCCGCCGGCAATGATACCGATGATCCAGCCTGGATCGATGCCGAACGTGGGAGGAATCTCGCTTGCGTCAAGCACGCCAAGGCGGCCCGATGTGCCCGCGCCCACGTAGAAGAGGCGACCACCTTTTTTCATGCGCGCCACGATGCCCGTGACGAGTTGCTCGATTTGAGGAATCGTTTTCTGAACCGCATCGGCCACTCTGTGGTCCTCCTGATTGATTTCGCTGAGCAGCTCATGAATCGATTTCTTTTCAAGATTGTTGTAGAGAGAGGGTTCTTCGCTTATTTTCTCAAAAGCCATAGTCTTTTACTTGTCAATTTTTCTGTTTTTTTACAGTTTCTTGTTGGTTTTGGCTGCTTGTCGGCTCATGGGTGCTTGGAGCAGGGAAGCGACTTGGGCAGCCTGCATGAAAGTGCTACTTGGCAGCATGGTATTTAATGAGTCCCTCCATGGGGGCTTGAATGATGTTGCCAATGGTGATGCCGCGAGCCTGCGCGGCCTCGACAAGCGTCGGTTTCAAGTGCGAGGCGATTGAGCCTACAAAATTGCAGGGAAGTTTCTGGTAATCCTTGTAATTTTCTACGTTCCGAACGAAAAATGCCGTGAAAGCGCGCAAAACCAAGTCGTGAATCGCCGGATCGGCGATGTGGCGTGCTAAGAATGGCGCGAATTGCGCCAAAAAGCGATTGGCTGCCGGCTTGCGGTACACGTGGTCGATAATGGTGTTGCGGTCAAGGCTGTATTCTGTGAGGAATTCCTCACAGAGTTTTTGGGGCAATTGACGCTTGAGCACATCGCCCACCAGCATCTTGCCCAGCGTGGCGCCGCTGCCTTCGTCGCCCAGGATGTAGCCCAAGGGCGACACGTTCTCGGCCACTTGCTCCCCATCGTAGTAGCAAGAGTTCGACCCTGTGCCCAAGATGCAGGCGATGCCGGGCTTGCGGCCACACAGCGCGCGGGCTGCTGCCAGCAAGTCGGTGTCGACATGCACTTGCTGTACGTTGGGCAAGTTGGCCTTGAGGGCATTGGTCACGTGCGATTTAATCTCGTCGCTGATGATTCCTGCGCCATAGTAGTAGATATGGTCAACGGGGTAGTTGTTGATGTGTGGAATCAGTTCCTGCTTGATGCGTGCTGTCATTTCCTCCTCGGTCATGAGCAGTGCGTTCATGCCCGTGGTGAAGATTTGAGCCACTTTCTCTTTTCCGTTGAGCAGGCACCAATCAATCTTGGTTGAGCCGCAGTCAGCAATTAAAGTCATCATAATGGTCTAAATTTTAATAATTATATTTTTCTTGTGTAGGAGATAGCCAAATATCCAGTTAATGAAGATAAATGTGAGGGCATAGAGGCAGGATGCCAATTTCCCAACGCCCAGCAGGCTACAGTAGCCGCCATAAATCAGGCTGTGCAGGGTGATGGGCGTGTCATCAAGGTCATGCCCGAATTGCACCGCGCCAAAGGCAATGGCAAGGACAGTGCCGATGAGGTAGAGCGCAAGGGGGTTGGTGCCAAAAGCGTGGAAAAACGAGCACCACTTCTTGCGTCCTTTCATGTCGATGATGTAGGTGAGCAACGATAGCGTGCACGAGGCCAGGCCGCAAGTGATGAGTACAAAGGTGCTTGACCACATCTTCTTTCCACATGGGATGCCGTAGGAAAGCAGCCATCCGCCCAGCAGCATGCTGAATCCGAACACGCTGAGCAACCCGATGCGCTCCATGTTGTCGTGATGAGTGACAACCAGTTTGCCAGCCATGAAGCCGATGAGCACGTGGGCGATGCCCGGAAGCGTGCTCAACAGCCCCTCGGGGTCAAATGCCAGTTTCACGCCATCGACCGACTCGTGGTAGAGATGACCCTCGCCAAAGAGCGAGTTGTCGATGCTGGCAATGATATTTTGCAGCGAGAACTCGTAGCCGTTACCCAAGCCCAGGATGAGAGCGTAGGCCACGAGAATGAAGCCGATGAGCCAGGGGATGAGTTTGTGCTTGACAAAAATGATACACAGTGCCCCGAAGAGGTAGACTAAGGCTAAGCGCTGAAACACGCCCAAGATGCGCACGTCTTGCAGCCCGTTAAGTGTCCATTGGTCCCAAGCGGTGCAGTCGGGCTTGTAGAAACCGCGCAGCGCGTGGCCAAACCACTGTACCGCCCAGCCAATAAAAAACAGGATGAGGGCACGGCGGGCAATCTTGGCAAGAACCTGACCCGAGGGCCGAAAGTTGAATTTCCTCAATGAGAAATACATGGCTACGCCCATGCAGAACATGAAGAATGGGAACACCAGGTCGGTGGGAGTCAGGCCAATCCATTCGGCATGGTCGAGCGGCTCGTAGAGATGGTCCCACGAGCCGGGATTGTTGACCAGCAGCATGCCTGCAATGGTGATGCCGCGCAAAATGTCAAGGGAGAGAAGGCGTTTTGATGGTGCCATGAGTTAATCGTTTGTTTTAGGGTTGCGCATTAATCGATCTGTATTCGAGCTTGACCTCACGGCTGGTAAAGATAGTATTTGCGAGATTTTTCCTTGAAACGTTCAACATCCTTGTTGAAGTAGTCAAGAATGTCCTCTACCTGGTATCGTTTGGTGAAGCGCAAGCGGATTTGGGCTGTTCCCATCACCTTGTCAAACATGCCGTAGCCACGTTTCGAGTTAGCCTCAAAGATGGGCTTGCCGGGATAGAGCTGGTGCATCACCTGCATGAAGTAGAACTGGGTCAAGGTCAAGTTAGCCTTGCTCAAGTCGGTGATGTAGACTTCCACGCCATGCACCTCTTGCAAACTCTTGTCGAGTGCCATGCTCATAGCAAAAAAGGGCTTGTAGTTGATAGGGCGGAAGCGCATGCCGGGCAGATTGAGCGCGTTCATGGCATCGACCAGCTTGTTGGCGTCGATATAATCGGCGGCAAAGCACTGGAAAGGCAAGGTGTAGCCAATGCCGGTGTTGTAGGTGTAAAGCTCGCCAATCACGCCCGAAACAGCATAAAATGCCGCATGCTCTGGCGTGGGGATTTGCGGGGATGGAGCCACCCAGGGCAGCCCCGTGTCGCGAAAGGTCATGCCGCGTGTCCAGCCTTCCATGGGAATCACGGTCAACTGGGCTTTCTGGGCGGTGAGACCCTCCTCGTTGAGGTAGGTAGCCAGCTCACCGGGGGTGAGGCCATAGAGATAGGGTATCGCATACTTGCTCACCATCGAGAAATAGCCTTGCTCCACAATGTTGCCCTCCACTTTGTTGCCCGTCACTGGATTGGGGCGGTCAAGCACCATGAACTCCTTGCCATGCTCGGCACAGGCCTCCATGCACATGCCCATTGTGGCATAGAACGTGTAGCTGCGGCAGCCAATGTCTTGAATGTCGTACACCAGCACATCGATGTCCTTGAGCATTTCGGCCGTGGGTTTGTGGGTCTTGCCATAAAGGGAATACGTCTTTACTCCCGTTTGCGGGTCAACCGCGTCGGCCACGGCATCGCCAGCGTGGGCATTGCCGCGCACGCCATGCTCGGGGCCATAGAGAGCCACCAGTTTCACGCCAGGGGCATGATAGAGAATGTCGATGGTCGACACAAGATTATGGTCGACACCGCTGGGATTGGTCACCAATCCCACACGCTTGCCTTGCAACTCGGCAAAATGACGGTCGCGAAGCACCTCAATGCCCGGTTTCACCACAGCCGCGCTCGTCAAGAGGGCGGTTGCCGCGATAGCAGCCAGTGTAATCAATAGTTTTCTCATTTTTCTTTTATTTTTAGTCTTGTGGGGTCTTGCTCCTCGCAAGAGTCGCCTTTGCGGCCAAACTCTGGGTCAATCTTGCGATCGGCAAAGTAAGTCACAACCAATGTCGCGAGGCAGCAAATCATGACCATCCAGAAAAACAGGACATAGCCAATCGCCTCTTGAATGTAGCCGGCAAACATGCCTGGAATCATCATGCTCAATGCCATGAAGGCGGTGCAAATGGCATAGTGAGAGGTCTTGAACTCACCTTCCGAGAAATAAATCATGTAAAGCATGTAGGCCGTGAAGCCAAAGCCATAGCCAAATTGCTCAATGGCTATGGCGACGCTGATGGCCACGAGGTTACCAGGCAGGCACATCGACAGGTACACGAAAGTGAGGCAAGGCAGCGTCATGCAGGCGGCCATGAGCCATATTGATTTTTTAAGCCCGACGCGCGATGCCCAGATTCCTCCCAGAATGCCGCCAATGGTGAGCGACAGCACGCCGATGGTGCCATAGACGATGCCCACCGCCTCGGTCGAGAGCCCCAGCCCTCCATGAGCGCTGGCATCGACAAGGAAGGGCGTGCACATCTTCAGCAAGAACGCCTCGGGCAAGCGGTAGAGCAGCATGAAGGCAATGGCCAGCCAAAGGCCTTGCTTGGTGAAGAATGTGGCGAATGATTGCCCGAACTCTTTTACAATGTCGCCTGCGGTGGCGCTTTGGGCTACCTGTTCGCCGCTGGTGGCAGCCAAGTGCGGCTTGTCGCTGGCGGGCTTGGGGATGAAAAAGGTGTGATAGAGGGTCACAGCGCTAAAGATGACTGCGGTCACGAGCATGGTGAGCTGCCACGATAGGGGCACATTGCCGCTCTTGCTCTCAATCACCCCGGCGATGTAGACCAGCACGCCTTGCCCGAAAATCGACGACAAGCGATAGAATGTGGAGCGGATGCCCACAAATGCCGCTTGATTCTTTTGGCTGAGCGCAAGCATGTAGAAGCCATCGGCCGCAATGTCGTGAGTGGCCGAGGAAAAGGCACAGATCACAAACAAGAAGAGCGTGATGTAGAACATGCTGATGGGGGTCTGCTGGGCAGCAATCGTCTCAACGCTGGGATGGGGAATGGTGAGCGTGAGCAGGATAAATGCAGCCGACATGAGCAGTTGCATGGAAAGAATCCACCAGCGCTTGGTCTTAATAATATCGACAAACGGACTCCAGAACGGCTTGATGGTCCATGGCAGGTAAAGCAAGCTGGTGAACAGCGCCATTTGCCCATTGGGAACACCCATCTTGGCCAGCATCAGCACCGAGATGTTGTTCACGATGAAATAAGGGATTCCCTCGGCGAAATACAGGGTTGGAACCCATGCCCAAGGTGAGCTTTTGAATAGATTGAGCGTACTCATTGTGTGGTGTCGTTTGTGTTTTTATTGTTCATAGAGTGATCTGATTGTCGCTCCAATGAAGTAGTGCAACAGAATCTCCTGGTAGTGATAACCCTTAGCGCCCATCACGGCAGCGCCCATTTGGCACAGCCCCACGCCATGTCCCCATCCGGCGCCGCGAAGCGCAATTTTGGCAGGGTAGCCCTCGGTGTCACAGTCGTGATACTCAACCACAAAGGCCGAGCTGTAGAGGGCACTCTCGCTCAAGGCGTAGCGTATGGCAAGCTCCTTGCCGATGGTCTTGGTCATTTTCTCGCCCACAATTTTGAGCTTGTAAAGGCGGCCCGATGTGCCGCGCGCCACAGGCTCGAGTCTCTTGATGCGCCCGTAGTCATCGCCTGTGCGCCGCTTGATGAGGTCGGCCAGTTGCTCTTGGGTGTATTCCACTTTCCAGCGATAGAAGTCCTTGGTTTCCTGGTCATAGTCGTTGAGCACCTGCGAGAGGATTTCGGCATCGCTCGTGTTGCAGAATGCTGGAGGATTTGATAAGATCCACTCGGCGGCTTGATCCTCGCGCGACAAGTCGGGGAAGTCCATCTCGTTTTCGCTGTCACGGCGAGCCACCAGGTAGTTGTGATGCACGGGCTCCCAGCAATTCTCAAATTCCTCGTAAACGCCGCCACACGACTTGGAGAAACGCGCGTCACACAATTGCCCGTCGTACATGAGCACCTGGCCCCAGGTGTCTTTAATCGCTTTCTCGACGGTCTCGGTGGTCGCGCGGGTAATGCCCTGGTAACGCTGGCAGTGGTCGTCGGCGCACACGTCGAAGTTCACATGGTCGTCACGGTCCCACCATTTGAGTGTCTCGTGTTCGCAATCGGCAGTTTCCACGTCTTGGCAGGCCTCGGCAGTGCAGTTCCTCTCGCTATCGCTCTTCTGAATTTGAGCAAGGAGCCAGCTGCGCGAGATCACCGCGTGGGCTTTGAGAAGCTCAAGCGAAGCGTTGGCGCTCATCTCGCTGGAGATGACACTTAGCAAGTAGTCTTCGACCGAGAGCACGTTGATGGGCGTGATTTTGCCGTTTTCAACGATGAGGTGCAGCGCGCCGCGGAATCGCTGGTCTTCTTGGCGGCGCCAGTGGAAACTCACGCCGATGGTCACCTGGCGCAAGGTGAACGAGCAGGTCGCTTCTTGGACAGGGGCAAAGTACAAGTCCTTGTATCTTGCTCCGTTCCACTCCACGCGCTGGTCGTCGCTGCATTTCACCTTTTGGGGTCCTGTCACGGTAGCGCCTGCGACGGTGTAGTTGCCGTTGAGCACAAACTCAATCTCGGGCTCGTTCATGATGCCCACGCGCACTTGGGGTACTGGGTTCATATTTCGTTGGATTTCTGGTTGTAAATGTTAATCACTTGGTTGATTTCGTCACGATTCATGCACAATTCTGCGATGATTTTCTCAAGATCGGCCGTTGTGAGGGTGTTGAAGTCTTTTTCCACAGGCACGGCCCACAGGCCACCCAAGTCAACCGATGCCGGGCTAAGCAGAAAATGCCCTTCACCCTCGCCATAGTTGCTTGGGCGGTGTCTCATGCGAGGGAATAGGGCCACTCGCCACCACTCGCCATCTTTCCAGCACAGGACATTTTGCATGGGCTCGCGCTCTCCGGCTCTCACGGGAAGAGCCTCTTGAAGTGTCGCAAACACGCGCTCGGCACTTGCCACATTAGTGGCCGATAGCAGGAACACGTTGCAGCCCTTGTTGGTGCAAAGCTCGAGTACAAAGTCGTCACGCTTGTCGATTTCGTCAAAAGGCCACAACTCATTGCAAAATGGCAGAAAATCCCGATTCCCTGCCTGAAAGTGCTGGTGATCGGGCGCCGATGCCCCACAACGAGGCCCGTTATAGAAAATGACGTAATCTTGCAAGTCATCGGCCAGCGCCAGCAGGTCGCCCACTCGGCCTTCAATGGATTGGGGGGTGTGCGCAAGGCTCGCGATGGTCAAGTGGCGAGGAAAAATGGGGTAGGGGTTGACCTGGATTTTGTATTTCCCTCTCCACTCCACAGCCTCTTGCTCGGCGGGCTGGTGTGCCTGGCACAAAAAGCAGTCGCGGGCACGCAGGCTCTCGGCATCGACACGCGCGGCACTCGACCTGATGCGCTCTGGATTGAATTGCAGCACGATGGCCGCCTGCCCCATGACGAGGCGGCGAGTCTTGGCACGCGTCAAGGCCTCGTAATTGCTCCTTGCCGTGTCCCAGTTGAGCAGTTGGCGCTCAATCAGCTCGTTAACCAGTGTGTGGTAGTTTCGCATTCCGTTCAAAGTCGAGAGCTTGCGTGTGTGGATTGCTACGCGTTCTTCTTGTTGAGGGCGATGCGGGCTTGAAGTTCCCACGTGCGGATGCGGTCCTTGTAAAGATTGTTGTTGTTCATCTTCACCACATCGAGCGCCGCGTCGCTGTTGTCTTCCCAGCGGCGGCACAGGTACACGGGCGTGTAGACGCGGCCAATCTGGTAGTAGCGCGAGATGTTGAGCCCCAGCGCGTAGTCCTCGCCGTAGCTGGTGTTGGGAATCTTCACGGCGCGCAGCACAGGGGTGTAGAATGCCCGTGGCGCCCCAAGGCCGTTGATGCGCAGCGCGTTGTTGCGGCCGTTTTCGGGTGTCCACTCCTTGTGGTCGATGATGCCTGGTGGAATCATGTTGCCGTCAAAGTCGGTCATCATGTAGGTCCCTACCACCATGGCCACGTCTTGCTCATAGAAAGCATCCACCATGGTCTGCAAGGTGTGCTCGTCTTTATACATGTCGTCGCTGTCAAGCTGCACCACAAATTTTCCGACTTTCTCGTGGTGAGCGGCCAAGTTCCAATAGCCGCCGATGCCCATGTCGTAGTAGTCGGCAATGATGTGAATCAGCCGTGGGTCGCTCTTGAATTCCTCAATGGCCTCGCGTGTGCCATCGGTCGAGAAGTTGTCAACCACCATCACGTTAAACGTGAAGCTGGTTTGCTGCATCAAGACTGACTGAATCGCGTCGCGAATGGTGCGGATGCGGTTGCGCACGGGAATTATCACGGTAGCTTCCACCTCAAATTTCCCTTGGTTGAACTCGATGTGCTTGAAGTTGGGCGTGCCATCGGCTTTCTTGGGGGGCAGGTAGCCTCCAATTTCTTTCAGATGCTCGGTGCAGGCTTGCTCCATTTCAATTTGGCGGCCGCGGTTTTTGGGGTCAACGTAGTCGAAAATCTTCTCGCCGCTCTTGCGGGTGTCGAGCTCCACGTCGCTGTAAAGATACTCGTTGATGTGGGTAATGGCGGCAAATTGCGATAGTTTCAGCCGCAAGTCGTAGAGCCCTGCAAATTCATAGTTGGCCGTCATCATCCCTGCTGCCTTCTTGAAGCACGCTGCATCGAAGAGCATCACGCTGCCAAAGTCGAAGTCGTCACGCAATGCCCCTTGCTGGTAGTCGATGACGGGCGATTTCTCCGCGCCTTTCTCGGTCACGTTGTAATGGTCGGCGTAGAGCATGCCGCTTTGGCTGTCGTCGGCAATCTTCACGAGCCGCTCAATTGCAAAAGGGGCAAATTTGAGCGTGTCGTATTTCGTGTAGAGCAGCACATAGTCGGCGTCAGCCTTGGCTGCAATCGCTTTTATGGTGTCGCTTGCGTTGAGGTTCCTCACGTTGATTTGCTCGCATCCTTCTTGCTCGCCCTCGGCTTGGGCACTCGTGAGCAGGTAAATTTTGCTCACAAACTCATTAGACTTCAGCCCCTCGATCGTAGCGCTTGCTTGCCGGGGGTCGGCAAATGGGATAAAGCAATTGATTTTACTCATCGTTGTGTGATTTTAATTGTTGATATTGTAATTTCGTTTTTTTGTCAGTCAAGAAGTGAAGTACATCGCTCATCATGGTGTCGCGGGCGCTTCCTTCCTCGATGGTCTCGAAGGGGAATCCCGCCACAACCGCCCGATAGGTGCCAAAGTCGCTGGCTACGGCGGCCGGCTTATTGTTCTCGCTATAGAAGAGGTAGATCTCGCTTCGGCTGCTCGATGGGAAAATGGCATCGGGCGACTCTACGGCATAGGTGTGCCTGTTGAGCTTTTGGGTGAATGTCAGGCTCAGCCCGTCGTGCAGTGAGGCAAAGCTGGTCGTGGTGGAGTAGGCCTGGCCATTGGCCGATGCGCGTGCGGCTCGGAACTTGTAGCCCAGCGTGTTGCTGGCAAAATCCCTCTCGGCCACGGTGGAATGCTCGTTTTGCCAGAGGTCACTGCCCACGTAGGCTCCGGTCATCAGCACGCTGCCGCCAGCGGCTGTGTAGCGGGCGATGGCCTGCATCATGTCGGGAGTGAAAATCTTGTAGCGGTTGGGAAATGCGCCACGGCCCAATTTCACTTCCTTTTGCTTGCCCAGGATGAGGTCAATAGCCTTGAAATCGTTCATGAAAACGCAATTTTGCCTAAAGGCATCGGCACTCATGGCGACAAACGAGTAGCCGGCGTTCAAAATCGACTGCCCGTGGATGCCAGTGTAGTCAAAGGTGTTGCCGGCAACAGGCTCTTTCTCGTGGGTTGACTGGCTGTCGCCAAACCCCGTGTCGTCGTCATCCACCCAATCACGGTGGCGGTTATACTCAATCTGTGGCCCCACATAGTTGATTTGCTGCACATAGTCGACTCCATGGTCTTTGGCATCGTTAAACCCCGCGTAGTCGCCATTTTCCCACCAGTCGGGGGCGCTAAGCCGGGTGAAGCCATTGATCACGGCCACATAGCCCTTGCTGTTCTTGGTCACGCCCAGCGACAGGGTCTCGCTGGGGAAGCTGCGGCCGCCATCGTTGAGGGCGATGATTTTGTAACTGTGGATGAGGTTCGCTTTGGGGTAAACGACATATCGGGTATCTTTGGTGACGGCAATCTCCTTGAAACCGCCATCACCGATGCGTTCGAGCACGATATATTGCTGGGCATCGGCATGGTCGCTCAACTCGTCCTTGGTGGGCTTCCAGTTGAGGATAAAGCAGTTGTCGCTCACGCGGTCGATGTAGAAACTGTTCACGGGAAGGGGTTGCACCACGTAGTCACGATGGTCACGCCGAGCGATGAACTTGAGGATGCCCTTGTAGATGGCACGGCTCACGTCGAAACGAAAGTTGGGGTCAAGCCCGAGTTTCATGTCGGCAAAATTTTGATGCGAGAGCAATTCCATGAGCAGTGCGGGAACTTCGGGCACACGCGCTTCATAGTAGCTGGCATCGCGCATGCCCCGGCGAGTCCAGTTTGGCTCGTACTTGGCGCGGATGTCGTTCACGACCTGGCTGGTCACGATGTCGGCAAATTGGCGGGACAGGTTTCGGGGAGTGCCGTTCTCGTAACGTCCGAACATCTTCCCGTCTTTCTTGGTGCAATAGATGACCAGCGTGCCAACGATGTCGTCGTTCTGGGTCACGCCAGCGTCGGAGTGAAGGCAAAACGACACGTCGACGGGCACTTTCAGGCCTGTTTGGGCGGGCAGTGAGGATGAGCCGCCTGCAAGGTAGTTGACCCATGCGCCGCGGCAGCGGTAGTCGTCGGTGTAGTCGTTGATGCCTTTTGACTCGGAGTATACGCTCGGTGGGAATCCTGCCGATTGCAAGTAGTAGCGCGAGCCGATCTCAAACAGCGGGTAATCGCCGCTACCCACGTATTTGTAGTCGATGCCGGGTTTGCCAAGTTTGCTCTCGTTTCCTTGTTCTTGGGCCAATCGCTTGTTTTCCTCGTTGGGCAGCGCCACACGGCGAGCAATCACGTTTTTCCCGCCGCCCACCTTGATGGCGTCGGCAGTGACGACGGCGGTCGCGTCTTTCGACAGGTTGCTCAGGCACAGCACGTCTTTGTTCAGCCCTTTATTCAGTTGGAAACGCCCCAAGTGAACCCACACGCCGCCAGCCATGCGCTGGTCGAGGGTGAACTCCTCGGGGCCTGCCATGCTGTTGACCGTGTAGTGGGCATCTTTGGCGCTATTGGGCAGCGACTTGTAGCTCACGTAGATGGAGTAGGTGCCTGCCTCTGGCAGCTCAACATCCCACTTGGCGACCGATGCCCGCCGTTTGTCGTTGGTGCACTGCGCTTGCCGGTAGGTGCCTTCGGCAAATGGATTCTCAAAGTCTCGATACTCGTCACGGAGGCAGGCATAGCCAGAGCCTTTGCCCGTTGTCCAATTGAATTGTCCGTTTTTCTCATGGTAACTGGCCGACGCCTTGCCGCCGTCGTTGTCGACGATGGCCGCAAAGTCGTGGGTATCGCGCTCGCGGGCATCCCACACGTAGGCACCGGCGTTTTCGAGCATGGGAATCAGGAAAGGAATCACATAACTGTGGGTGTACATGTCCTCGACGGTCTGAAACAGCCTTCCACGCTGCCACTCCCAGCGGTTGAGCGAGTTCTCGAAGTAGAGGCCGTGACTGGGCCACAGGGCCACGATGTTGCCGTCGAGCGCTTTGCGGTAATGCCGGTTTTTGTCGGCTGCCACCAGAAAAGAGGCATGGCTGCGCTGGTAGCTCGTGTCAAAGTCAATCAGGAAATTATCCACATCCACGCTGTCGATGGTGATTTTGAGGGGCTGGTTAGTGTTCAGCGCGTCTTTGATGTTGGCTTTCATCTTGTCGATGCCAGCGCGGGTAAAGGATAGGTCGCTAAAGTTCTCGCTCATGTCGACCACAATCGTGTCGCCGCTTGTGCCAATGCTGCGAGCCTTCACGTTGCCGATGCCCATGTGGCTTGGCATAGCGGCCGTGACGATTTGCTGAACCTTGCTCAGCTCGTCTGTTCCAAACGTTTGGGCATGAAGCGGGTTGCCGTTCATGACAAGCGTGGCGCAAGCAGCCGCAAGAATCTTAATATGGGTGTTCATATCGGTCTATAAATTTGAAAGCTACCTCTACCTGCATGGCTTTGATGAGGGAGTGAGATTGCCCATCAAGACTACAAAAATAGTACAAACCTTTCTAATAATTGCCCAAAAACCAATCAAAAATCCGTTAGTTCACAATATTTATACTTTAACCACAGTTTTTTAACAACAAGGGGTCGCATCTGGGCGTTGGCGACAATACACGCGTCCCTTTTGAGGCTCTGCCTAAAATGCTGGAAAAAAACGCTGTTGAAAAAATAATTTTGCATCAATGAAGATTTTTTGTAACTTTGCACCGCTTTTTGCAACCTCTGGTGGGAAGATTGAGTGGCCTACGAATGTTGCAAGAAGCGGTATAGTACTATAAATTTCATTTACAATGGACTTAATTAAAGTTGCAGAGCAAGCGTTTGCTACAAAGAAAGAACTTCCTGAATTCTTTCCTGGCGATACCATTACGGTGGCCTATCGCATCAAGGAGGGTAACAAGGAGCGCATCCAGCAGTATCGTGGCGTTGTGATCAAAATCAACGGCGAGGGCGACAAGAAGCGTTTCACCGTTCGCAAGATGAGCGACAACATCGGGGTAGAGCGCATCTTTCCAATGGACTCGCCATTCATCGACAGCATTGCGATTAACAAGCACGGCAAGGTGCGTCGCGCCAAGCTGTACTACCTGCGCAAGCTCACGGGCAAGAAAGCCCGCATCAAGGAGCGCCGCATTGTCAAGGTAGAGAAGTAACACAAGAATTGCTCGCAGGAAAATATCCAAAAATGACAGACCGTTGCAGCTGCAACGGTCTTTTTTTTGTGCATTGAAATTCCGGCTTTCTGTTCACGGCAGGGGCTATGCGTAGCTGTGCATCCCGCCCAGGAGGAAATTGACACCAAAGTAGGTAACCAGTACCGTGAAGAAAGCGATAGCCATGTAGATGTGGAAATAAAGAGGGCGGGCCAACTTAGGCAATGAGCTCGTGTGCAGGGGAAGCGCATAGGTGATGAGCGTGATGAGTGCCCACACTTCCTTGGGATCCCAGCTCCAGTAAGTGCCCCAGCTCACATTGGCCCACACGGCTCCAATGAAGATGCCGATAGCCAGCAAAAAAACGGCAGGGTAAAGAAGGATTTGCCCCATGATGTGCAGCCGTTGCACCTGCTGCGTTTTTTTCCTGATGCAAATGGCGGCTATGCCGTTGAGCATGAGGAAAGCGAGAAGCGAGTAGGCTATCATGATCACCGCCACGTGAATGGAGAGCAATGGGGAGTGCAGCACGGGCATGAGTTGGGACAGTTGGGGGGTGCTGCTGCCAAAGGACGAAACCATGAGGGTGAGGCCTGCAATGAGTGTTCCAAAAGACAGAATCATGCGGTAGCGTCGTTGAAGCAAGAGGGTGATGATCACTGTTACCCACGACATGAATTCCAAGGTTTCGGGACCGTTGCTCATGGGCAGATGGTCGCTGATCCACCACCTCAGGCCGATGAGGACAGACAAGTAGATGAAAATGGCGATTAGGCACAGGTTTACCGCCGACACGATTTTTCCGTTAAATTCTTTTTCTGTAGAGATCCATCGGATCATGAAAATCAATAACACCATCCCCAGGCATGTCACCGCTATGGCAATGGGCTTGATCGGGCTGATGGCGTTATACACCTTTTCTGCCTTGAAGCGTCTTTCTCCAGGCAGGGAACTGCCACCCTCCTTCACTTGGTACTCCTTGAGTTTGGTCAAGAAGTCTTGAGCTCCTTTCATGTCGTTTTTGGCAACGAGCTCGTTGAGGAAATTCAGCCCTTGGCTGATGAAGATGAGTTTGTTTTCGTCAATGTCGATGGGCACGTCTTTGCTCGCTGGGCTGAACCATTGCAGTTGCCCGTGGGTCTTGAGAGGGAAGATGCGGGTGAGTTCTCCCATGGCCATCATTGATGCCAATTCATACTTCTCGTCGGCTTCTCGCACGCCCTTGTCCGCATTGAGCTGGCGGCCCTGCATGATCGACGTGAGGTAGCCCTCAAGTTTGTATTCGTTCCGGGTGCTCACAAAATCTTGAAATGAGGCATATTTCCCTTGAATTCCGAGTATTTCCCTGGCATTTCCGCCCACTTTAATCATTGCTACGTCTTTCCATGCCTCAAAATAGAACATCCAGCCTGCCGCCACTTGTGTAGCACTGTAGTCGTGGAAAGTATCGCTCCCGTATAGCTTCATGGTGAAATCGCGGGCAAAGGTTTCAAAAGGGCACATGCGGTCGTTGTGCAAAATGTAGAGGTCGCCAAGTTTTTGGGCCACTTCTTTCGGCAAGGTGGGTGGAGCCTGGCGTTCCTGTGCCAAGGCTGGCGTAAGGCTCAGCAGCATCAGCACGGCGAGTGCTCCCGCTGGGGATAGATGCGAGCGCAATAATGTTCTGAATTTCCCATGACGGTCACACAGCGCGAGAATGATGGACACGAGCAGCAGCAAGTAGCCTGCGTAGGTGATGCCGATGCCCCAGCTATCGTGTTGGATTGAGAATACCGCACCTTGTCCGTCGGAGGCATAGCCCGATTGAAAGAAGCGATAGCCGTGGTGAGTGAAGACATGATTCATCGACACCTCGCCATGGGTCGTTGTACCGTCTTGGTCGATGATTTGCAGCGTGCTCACAAAGTCCAGCGGCGCATGTGTGCCAGCGTAGTACAAAATCTTGAAGTCCTTTAGTTTCACGGTAAACGGCAGGCGGGCGGTCTCGCTTTTGTCGTTGTTGAATGTGCTCAACGATTCGTTTACTGCAATGCTCATCTTGCCATGCACCGAGCTAAGCCACGTCGTGCAAGCTCCTGCTAGGATAATCAGCAGTGAGAGGTGCAGCAGGAATGCTGGCACTCGCCTGTAGAGTTTCCTTTTCAAGATATAGAGCATGGAAGTGATTGCGATCAAGGTCCATAACAAGGCAAATGGCCATGAGCCGTAAACCATTTCTTTGGCATGGTCGGAGCCCATGGTTTTCTCGATGACAGTAGCGCCCGCCAGGATGGCAAGCATGATGATGATTGCAGTGAAAGAGATTTTTTTGAGCAAATTCATTAAATGAAAGGAAATAAGAGGGTGAATTTGATAGGAAAAGCAATAAGGCTTAAAGGAATTGGGCAGAGCTTTCTTCCTGTGGCCTTATTGCTGGTTGAAGGGTTGTAATCAAGAAAATTTTCCTCTTTGGGTTAGATGGAGTTGATAAATGTCACAACCGCATCGCGGTCGGCCTTGCTCAGGGTCCTGAACTTCTCCACACAGTGGCGCGCATCGCTGTTGCTTGCCCCGTGCCACATGATGGCCTCTATCACGTTGCGGGCTCGGCAGTCGTGCAGGCGATCGCTGGCGCCAGTGCATTTTTGACTCAGGCCACGTCCCCACAGTGGAGTGGTGCGGCACCAGCCCGTGCGAATGTTGTTCTTCATGAACAGCCGGTGCTGCACATAGTCACTATAAGGCCAAATCTTTTGATGTGGATAGCGAGGGAGCATGCCTGCTCGCGCACCCACGAAGAACTTTGCAGGATCGTGGATTTCGTCGCGCCCCGTGGTCCAACTCGGACGGTGGCAGTAGGCGCACCCCATCTCCGTGAAAAGTTTCTTGCCTCTTTGGAAAGCCGCGCTGGTCACATTGCGAGCTGCGGGCACTGCAAGTCCGCGATGCCACACCATCAAGTCGGTATACTCTTGGTCGGTCATGTCGGGAGTGATGTCCTTGCCCATCAGGTAGTTGTAAATGTCGGTCTCCACATTCCCCGTCTTCTTCCATTGGGGATAGTACTTGTAGAAATCTTTCTGAACGGCTGGATCCTTGCTGGCTACCGTAGCGTAGGCTTTTGTCATGTAGTGGTAGCGGCGATCGCTACGGGTCACGTTGGTAATGTTCCAAATGGCGTTGGCTCCGGCGGCATCCTGGAGGGGTCCGCGTGAGAGGGCGTAGGTAAACTTGCGCACATATTTCGTCCCATCTCCTTGCAGCGAATTGCTGTAGTAGCTCACAAAATCGCCATCTTTCCATATTGATGGATTCAGATGGACACCTGCCTTTTCCTCTGCAAGATATTGTGCTCGTATCGAGTCGTCGGGAATGGCATCAATCAGGCCGGTCCCGTAGATGCCAATGGTGCTTTCGAGACGCACGACAAGGTCGGAATAGGAGATGTCATTGCCCTTTACTTGGAGGGGAACATAGAAAGCGCTTTGTGGGATGTTCACCTCGGGATAAATGAGGTCGTAAGTCTCTCCGTCGGGAAATCGGTTGCTCCATTCGTCGGTGTAGGGAAGCCAGTTGATGACAATCTGCTTCTCGTCGATCGGGGCTTTAAAAGGTGCCGATGCGCCCGTCTGCGGCATGCCGGTGTACGAAGAAAGGTAGGTGTCGTTTTTGTCCGTCAGGACAAGCAGGTACCCATTCCCTATGATATTGGAGTTATACCCCGTTTGGCGTGAGCCATGACCATAGCCCGGGTGGCAGTTGACGCAACTGGTGCGTACCCACAGGGGACCCAAGCCTCGCATGGGAGTTGCCGATGATGTGTCACTGTCAAAGTTGGCTTCAAACATGCGCTCCCCTCGTTTAAAGGAGGCCACCATGCCACCATCCTCAACAGGTTTGGTGAATTGTTCATAGGCCGAGGCGCTCACGTTTGTTGTCGTACCCAGCAAGCCTCCAGCGTAGTAGTCTTCTGGGAGATTGACATTGGGATCTTCTTTTCCCCCCACGCCATTGTTGTTGTCACTGCATGACGCGACACTCAGTAGCATGGTGGCTGTTAAGGTGTATAAAACGATTCTTTTCATGTCATCATAAGCGTTTAGTGGTTGTCTTTTCCATTGCTGTTCACAAACGTGATGCATGCGTCTATTTGCTCCATCAGTTCGTTGCAAGCCTCAATGGCAGCCTTGGTTTCGGCCTTGGTTAAGTGATTGCGGAACGGAGCCGGCATGCCCGATACTTCCTGGATGGCATGGTCGATGGCAGCCATGATCTTCGCGTTGAGTTCGGGAGATTTCTCCTTGATGTAAGCCGAGAGAGAAGCGGCAGCCACCTTGCCGTCGAGTGAGCCAAAGTAGGCATTGCGCACGCTGCGCAAGTTATCCGTAAAGTCGGCAATGGAGTTCCAGCTGTACCACGATTCAACATCGAGCACATTTCCCGAATTCACGGGATCCGTAATCTTTGTGTTGCCCACTTCATCCGAGATGTCGCTGGATCCTTGCAGAATTTGCACGATGGCGTCGGTTTGGGTCTTGTAAAGCACGTTGCCCGATGTCCCGGCATTGATCAAGTTCTCGCCATAGTTCATGCTGGGCTCAAGTTCAGCGTCCTCCAGCATCTTTTTCTTTTCTGGCGTCACGTTGTCGATGCCTGCCCACGAAGCCTCAAGGCGGGCCGTTTGGGCGGCAAGGTCTTCGGCGACGGCGGTATTGAAAATGAGTTCGTTTTCTGTGATTTCATTGATTTTGCGTGGTTTCCCATCGCGAAACAACACATATTCTACGGCATGGAATCCCAGGAGTCCGTATCCCAGGGTCTGGAATCCGGCAGCGCCCGAGCCCTCTTCCGATAACTCAGCCATGAGCTTCGTGTTAGACAGCACATTGTCGAGTTGTGACTTTTGGAGTGGCCAAGAGTCAATGTGGGGGTCAATGTTGTAGTCGGCTGCTGCTCCAAAGAGGAAAGCCTCGCTCTGCTCCCAGTATTTCCGGGCTTCAATCCATTGCTTGCAAGCCTTGTCTACAAGTTCCTGCGAGGGAGTCTTTTGCAGTTGTGTGCACGTCTTCGAGAGCAGGAGCGCTTCATCGGCTAACGACTTGTAGGTGGGAATAACCACCTTGTTCACATAGGTTGCGAGAATTTCTTTTTGCTTGGCTTCTGTCTGGAATTGAGGGGGCTCATCTTCGTTGTGGCATGACGTAAGAGAGAGGTCTGCGATGAGCGCAAATAGAAATAGTTTGAAAATCTTCTTCATTGTTTATTTTTTTTGTTGATGAGTAATGTAATGTTAATTTGCAGTCGAGTGACTGGATCACAGGTGGAACAAGCCCGAGTAGGCCACGCCGAGGCTCACGGTGGGCTCGTTGTTATACTGTGACTTGAACAGGCGGTTGCTGTATTCCCCCTTAATCACGATTTGCTTGATGGGGAAGTAGTTGAAGCCGAAAGTTACCTTTTGGCGGCTCCATTCCTGCTCATCGGTCATGCTGGCGACCGTGCCAAACATGGAGTCGTAGTAGTCATAGCGTCCAAAAAGGAAAAAGTCTTGATGGCCGCTTAGGAGCAGCGGAATGTGCGCCCCCACGTTATAGCCCACTTCGATGCCGGCCGCTATGGCTTCCTTGGCCACGTTGTTTTTGGGCGATGGAGAGTCTTTGCGGGTTTGTTTGTTGGCCGCCGAGATTTCCATGGAGTTGCTCAGGTGTCCGTAGTCAAAGTTGCCTCTTGCCACGATGTTGTGACCGCTGTAATCGAAGTCAAAGGCTCCGATGGCGACCGTTCCGTTGAGACCCTTGTATTTGCCGGTGGAGTTCAGCGTGTTGTTGGCGCTGTTACCCACGTAGCCGCTCAAACTCAGCCGGAGCCCCGGGATCGAGAAATTGTCCACCCGTGCAGCTCCCGCGTAGGCCGTGGCCATCTTAAACTCGTAAGGGCTGCCAGCTCCGCCATGAATCCAGTTCTTGTTGTTGAAGCGGTCGGCATCTAAGCCCGCTATGAACATAGCCTCATAGCCCCACTGGCCGGCGTGTCCCAGGAAACTGATGCCCGTCTCGTGCCAGGTGCAGGGGAGGATGGTGTTTTCTCCCTCGGGACGGTAAACGGTGAAAAACTCCGTGGGGGTGTGGTGAGCGTTGGTTGCGCCCACTGGTATGATGATATGCCCCAAGCGTATGTTAGCGGCACGGCTAAAACGCTTTTGCAGCCAGAATTGCTCTAAAGCCACCTCGCCGCCACGTTCGATCTCGCTTTCATATTCTCCAGTCTCTTCTTCTTCAATTTCAATAGCGCTTTCGGTGCCACCGTGCTCAAATTCGATTTCCGAGCCCATGGTCCACCCTTTGCCAAAGTCGTAGCCCACAAAAAACACCACATGGGGCAGGTCGAACTGCCCGAAACTGTCGGCGTTTTTGAAGCGTTTGGCATCGGTATAACGCTTGTAGTTGTTGCTGTAAAACATCCGGCTGGCTGTTGCTTCGCCATAGCCACCCAGGGTTAAGCGGCTCTTGCTCACTTTAGTGCTGTCAGCCTGTGGAGCCGCTTGAGTGGCAATGGGCGTGGCCAGCGCGCATGCGAAAGCCGCGCTGGTTAAGATTTTTGAGAAAAGTTTTACGGTCATAGAATGAATGTATGTTTTTGATTGCTCCGCAAATGGGGTTATTTAAAGATTTTTATGTTTCTTTTTCTTTGCAAAATTACGTTGGCCACAACGTTTTGGAAATAGCCATTTAATGGTAAAAAAAGCATTTGTTATCCCTAAAAATGGTTAGAAACAGCCTGGTCTTCCTCCCATCAAAGGCCGTCGTCCAATCCCAAGAGAGGGAATTCCTCAATCCATTCATTCATTTCCCCTTTACGGCCGCGCGCTACCGTTTTTCCTCTTGTTACAGCCTCTTGGATTTCTCTGCCAGAAATAATTGGGCGAATAGCGTGGGAAAATGAAAAAATAGTTGTACCTTTGTTAGTTAAAATGAACTTAAACAACAATAATTATTTTGATAACCTTTGAAGTTAATTCTAAATCATGGCTAAGGTAAAACAATTAGTGGAGTGCGTGCCTAATTTCAGCGAAGGCCGCAACATGGAAGTTATCAACCAGATAACCGATGTAATTAAGCAAGTGAATGGCATCAAGCTGCTTGATGTGGACCCAGGCGAGGCCACAAACCGCACGGTAGTCACCTTTGTGGGTGAGCCCGACGCTGTGGTTGAGGCCGCTTTCCAGGGCGTGAAGCGCGCCGGGGAGCTCATCGACATGCGCCAGCATCATGGAGCGCATCCTCGCATGGGCGCTACCGACGTGTGCCCGCTCATTCCGGTGGCAGGTATCACGCTTGAGGAGTGTGCCGAGTTGGCCCGCAAGCTGGCCAAGCGCATTGCTGGCGATTTGCAAATCCCTTGCTATTGCTACGAGGCGGCAGCTTTCGTTCCCGAACGCCGAAACTTGGCCGTGTGCCGTGAGGGCGAATATGAGGCGCTGGCCGAGAAACTCACCACCGAAGGCAAGCAGCCCGACTTTGGCGCGCGTCCTGTCGACGAGCGCGTGCAGCGCACCGGTTGCACCGCAGTGGGTGCCCGCAATTTCCTGATCGCAACCAACTTCAACCTGAACACCACCAGCACGCGCCGTGCCAACGCCATCGCCTTTGATGTGCGCGAGAAAGGCCGCCCCATGCGTGAGGGCGACCCCATTACCGGTAAAATCAAAAAAGACCAAAATGGGAAAACCGTCATGCAGCCCGGCACCTTGAAAGGGACGAAAGCCATTGGCTGGTTTATCGACGAGTACGGAATCGCGCAAGTGTCGATGAACATCACCAACATTGACGTGACTCCGCTGCACGTGGCCTTTGACGAGGTGTGCCGTTGCGCACAGAACCGCGGCATCCGCGTGACAGGTACTGAAATCGTTGGCCTGATTCCCAAGCGCACCCTCATTGACGCTGGTAAATATTTCTTAGAAAAACAACATCGCTCAACGGGTATTCCCGAAGAAGACATCATCAATATCGCAATCCACTCGATGGGACTTGACGACCTCAAGCCGTTCAACCCCCGTGAGAAAGTCATCGAGTTCCTTTGCGAGGCTGACGACGAGGGCAAGAAACTGGTTGACCTCACGGTGACTGGCTTTGCCCACGAGACCTCGCGCGAGTCGCCAGCGCCTGGCGGAGGGACAATCAGTGCCTACATGGGCGCGCTGGGAGCCGCACTCGGCACGATGGTGGCCAACTTGTCGAGCCACAAGCCAGGCTGGGACGACCGTTGGGATGAGTTTGGCCGGTGGGCCGACAAGGGCCAAACGGTAATGCGTGACTTGCTGCATCTCGTTGACGAGGACACCGAGGCCTTCAACCGCATCATGGCTGCCTTTGGGCTTCCCAAGAAAACCGAGGAAGACAAGGCGACCCGCAAGGCTGCCATTCAAGCCGCCACGCTCTATGCCACACAGGTGCCTTTGAGCACGATGAAAGAATCGTTCAAGGCGTTTGAGATTTGCAAGGCTATGGCCGAGCAAGGCAACCCCAACAGCGTGAGCGACGCTGGCGTGGGAGCTCTCGCGGCCCGCGCTGCCGTGCTGGGCGCTGGCATGAACGTGAAAATCAACGCCTCGTCGCTCGACGACAAGGAAATGGCCCGTCAGCTGGTTGACGAGGCCAATGCGTTGATCAAGAAGGCTAACGAGGCCGAAGCCGAGATCACGAGAATCGTTGAGTCAAAATTGTAATTGCTCGACGAGCGGAATCCCCACAACACGATGACGACAACTGTAAATTAAAAAACGAAGAATATGACTTTAGAAGAATTTCAAGCCGACATTCGTGCCGGCATCCCAAAGGTGCTGCCCGAGCCACAGCCTTATGACACCACGATTAACCACGCTCCAAAGCGCAAAGACATTCTGACCTCCAGCGAGAAAAAACTGGCGCTGCGCAACGCGCTGCGTTATTTCCCCAAGGAAATGCACGCGATGCTGATTCCAGAGTTCATCAACGAGTTGAAGACTTATGGCCGCATCTATATGTACCGCCTGCGTCCCCGCTACAAGATGCACGCTCGCCCCATCGGCGACTATCCTTGCAAGAGCCCTCAGGCGGCCGCTATCATGATGATGATTCAAAACAACCTTGACCCGGCAGTGGCACAGCATCCCCACGAGCTCATCACCTATGGCGGCAATGGCGCCGTTTTCCAGAACTGGGCGCAATATCGCCTGGTGATGAAGTACTTGAGCGAAATGACCGATGAGCAGACGCTGGCCATGTACAGCGGCCACCCCCTGGGGCTTTTCCCGTCGCACAAGAACGCACCCCGTGTGGTGGTGACCAACGGCATGGTGATACCTAATTACAGCAAGCCCGATGACTGGGAGCGCGACAACGCTCTTGGGGTGAGCCAGTATGGCCAAATGACGGCAGGCAGCTACATGTATATTGGCCCGCAAGGCATCGTTCACGGCACCACCATCACGGTGCTGAACGCTGCCCGCAAGGTGCTTGGCGACTGCAAGGATCGCAAGATGCCACTGTTTGTCTCATCGGGGCTTGGTGGCATGTCGGGCGCTCAGCCCAAGGCGGGTAACATTGCCGGCGTGGTGAGTGTAATTGCCGAAATCAATCCTCTTGCCGCCAAGAAGCGCTACGACCAAGGCTGGGTGGACCAGTTGCATGACAATCTCGACGAGCTCATTCCTGCCATCCGCAAGGCCGTTAAGGAGAAAACCGTGCTCTCAATGGCTTATATCGGCAATATCGTTGACCTGTGGGAGCGTCTTGCCGACGAGAACATCCAGGTGGATCTCGGTAGCGACCAAACTTCGCTTCACAACCCCTATGCGGGCGGTTACTACCCCGTGGGCCTGACGCTTGAGGAGTCGAACAAGATGATGGCCGAGGAACCCGAGAAGTTCAAGGCGCAAGTGTACGCCTCTCTTTGCCGCCAAGTCGATGCCATCAACCGACTGACAGCCAAAGGCATGTATTTCTTTGACTATGGCAATGCCTTCCTGCTCATGTCGAGCCGCGCAGGTGCCGATATTATGAAAGACGAGCATCGCTTCCGCTATCCAAGTTACGTGCAAGACATCATGGGCCCCATGTTCTTTGATTACGGTTTTGGACCATTCCGCTGGGTTTGCTCGTCGTGCGACCCCAAAGACCTTGAGGTGACCGACCAGTTGGCTGGCGATGTCCTGGCTCACATGCTTGAGCATTGTACCGACGACATTCATGGCCAGTTGGCCGACAATTTGCACTGGATTCGCGAGGCGGGCAAGAATCGCCTTGTCGTGGGCTCTCAAGCGCGCATCCTCTATGCCGATTCCGAGGGTCGCATCCGCATTGCCCTTGAGTTTAACAAGGCCATTCGCGAGGGGCGCATCAGCAAGCCGGTTGTCCTGGGACGCGACCATCACGACGTGTCAGGCACCGACTCGCCTTTCCGCGAGACCAGCAACATCTATGACGGCTCGCAATTCTGTGCCGACATGGCTGTCCAGAATGTGATTGGCGACTCCTTCCGCGGTGCCACCTGGGTGAGTATTCACAATGGCGGCGGCGTTGGCTGGGGCGAAGTGATCAATGGCGGTTTCGGCATGGTGCTCGATGGCAGCGAGGAGTGCGACCGCCGAATCAAGAGCATGCTCTTCTGGGATGTGAACAATGGCATCACACGCCGTTCGTGGGCTCGCAACAAGGGCTCGATGGACGCGATTGAGCGTGAAATGAAACGCACGCCCGACCTCAAAGTCACCGTTCCTTATGTAGTTGACGACGAATTGATTGACAATTTAAAATTTTAACAGATTGAAATTTCCCTTTCGCTGGGCTTCTGCCTGTGGGCTGGAGTGGAACATCCAGTTGCCGCGAGGGGCTCGCGAAAGGGGGGATGATAGAAGATTAAATATTGATATATGATACATAAAATCAGTGCCGAGCATCTCACGATTGAGAAAATCGGCGAAATTATCTACAATAACTATACCCTTGAGCTCAGCGACGATGCTATCGCGCGCATTGAGCGTTGCCGCAAGTATCTTGACGAGCGCATCGCCAAGGAGAAAGAGCCCATCTACGGGGTAACTACTGGATTCGGATCGCTTTGCAAGGTGTCTATCAGCAAGGACCAACTCTCGCAACTGCAAATCAACTTAATGAAATCTCACGCTTGCGGGGTGGGCGAGCGCTTGTCAAGCGACATCGTGAAGATGATGATGCTGCTCAAGGTTCAATCTTGCAGCTATGGCTATTCGGGCACTAAACTCGACACCGTGCAGCGCTTGGTTGACATGTTCAACCACAACATCATCCCGGTGGTCTACGAGCAAGGCTCGCTTGGCGCTTCGGGCGACCTCGTGCCGCTGGCTCACCTGTGCTTGCCGCTCGTTGGCTTAGGAGAGGTGGAAATGGAGGGCAAGGTCATCCCGGGCGAGGAAATGCTCAAGAAGATGAACTGGAAACCCATCGAGCTGGCCAGCAAGGAAGGGCTGGCGCTGCTCAACGGCACGCAAAACATGAGTGCGCAGGCGGTGTGGGCACTGCTCAACGCCGAGCGTCTGAGCAAGTGGGCCGATGTCATTGCTGCCATGTCGCTCGACGCTTTTGATGGACGAATTGAGCCGTTCACCGATGCTGTTCACCAGGTGCGTCCGCACCAGGGACAAATCGAGACCGCTGCCCGCTTCCGTGAGTTGCTTCAAGGCAGCCAGTTGATTGCCAGGCACAAGGAGCACGTGCAGGATCCATACTCGTTCCGTTGTGTTCCACAAGTTCATGGCGCGGTGAAGGACACCATTCGCTATGTGCGCTCGGTGATGGACATCGAAATCAACTCGGCAACCGACAACCCAACCGTTTGCCCCGACGACAATCTCATTATCTCGGCTGGTAACTTCCACGGCGAGCCCATCGCGTTGCCCATGGATTTCTTGTCGATTGCCATGAGCGAGTTGGCCGACATCAGCGAGCGCCGCATCTATCGCCTCGTTTCGGGGCTGCGGGAGTTGCCCGACTTCTTGGTGGCCAAGCCCGGCCTCAACAGCGGCTTCATGATTACCCAATATACAGCAGCATCAGTGGTCAGCCTGAACAAGACGTTGACCATGCCTTCAAGTGCCGACAACGTTCCCTCATGCCAGGATCAAGAAGACCTCGTGAGCATGGGCGCTAACGCCGCAATCAAGCTCCGCAAGATTGTGGCCAACACCGAGCGTGTGCTGGCCATCGAGCTCTTTAACGCGGCTCAGGCGCTTGACTTCCGCAAGCCATTGCGCTCGTCGCCCGAAATCATGAAGGTGCATGATGCCTACCGCAAGGTTGTCCCATTTGTCGATACCGACGTGGTGATGTATCCTCACATCGAGCATTCCATTCAATTCTTGCGTCGATGAATCAAGTGCTCATTCACAACATTGCGACCCTTGCTGGCATCGACAGCAAGGGTCGCTTGCGCCTTTGCGGCAAGGAAATGGCTCAACTGGAGCGCATCAATGATGCCTACTTGCTCATCGAGGACGGACGCATCAAGGCTTTTGGCCACGAGTTTGAGATGCCCAACATTGAGTCGGGCATGCGCGTGGTCGATGCCCAGCGTGGCACGGTGTTGCCATCATTCTGCGACTCCCACACCCATTTGGTGTATGCCGGAAGCCGCGAGCAGGAGTTTGTCGACAAGATCAACGGTTTGAGCTATGCCGAAATCGCCCGTCGTGGCGGCGGCATCCTGAATAGCGCCGACCGGCTTCACGAGATGACCGAGGATGAGCTTTACGAGCAAGCCATGACACGAGTCAGCGAGGTGATCGCTAAGGGCACTGGCTGCATCGAAATCAAGAGCGGCTACGGGCTCAACACCGATGATGAACTCAAGATGCTGCGCGTGATTCGGCGCATCAAGGAGACTGCTCCGCTCAGGGTGGTCGCGACTTTCTTGGGCGCTCACGCGGTGGGGCGCGCCTACACGGGGCGTCAAGCCGAATATGTCGACTTGATTATCAACGAGATGATTCCTGCTGTGGCTCAAGAGCATTTGGCCGATTTCATCGATGTGTTCTGCGACGAGGGTTTCTTCACGCCCGAGGAAACGGGCCGCATCCTCCAAGCAGGCGCCCAGCACGGCATGCGCGGCAAGATTCATGGCCAGGAACTCGCGCCAAGTGGCGGGGTAGAGGTGGCCGTGAAGCACAACGCCTTGTCGGTCGATCACCTCGAAAGCATGACCGATGAGGACATCGGCCTGCTCCGGGGCAGTGAAACATCGCCAACGGCATTGCCAGGCACTTCGTTTTTCTTGAATATGCCCTTTGCGCCCGCACGCAAGATGATTGATGCAGGATTGGGCGTGGCCATCGCCAGCGACTACAATCCAGGCTCGACGCCATCGGGCGACATGAAATTTGCCGTTTCATTGGCTTGTATCAAGATGAAGCTACAGCCCGCCGAGGCCATCAACGCTGCCACCCTCAACGGCGCGTTCGCCATGGAGTTGAGCAAGGACTACGGCTCGATAGCCGTGGGCAAAGTGGCCAACTTCTTCATCACCCAGCCCATCCCCAGCATCGACTTTATTCCTTACGCCTACACGACACCCATTATTCGCGAGGCTTACCTCAACGGTGTCAAGCAATAAAAAAGCCCAATTGCCCTCAAACACAGCAAGTGCGCAAATCTTTCCAACAGGATTTGCGCACTTGCTGTAATAGCTATGCGATGAATACTAAAACTGCAAGATACTGAAAGTAAATGAAAGAATAATTTGATGTAAGCAAACGCTTCTTTTCGCACTATTAACAAGGAATATGATTGTCTCTACAGTATGCCAATATTTCTTCTTGGTTAGGAAATCCTTTGTCGCAAAAATTCTGTAGGCCACCTTTTACGTCTTCAATAACTTCTGATTGTGCATTGAGCACTTTAGTCGCTTTGGTTACGAAACCTATGAAGTCATGATTAATTCGGCATAACTTATCTATGGTGTAATAGTCCAGTTCGTTTCTCCGGGCAGGAAAAAGCTCATTTGTATCATCGCTATAAGGAGACAGTTTGATGACACCAATACCGAATGACCTGTTTAAACGTTCCATTTCTTCCATTGTTTCTTCACTAATTTCATCAACAGTGGCTATCGCTGTCCGCTCCTCAACCAGCTGCTCCACGGTGTGGGCAACTCGCAGCATATGTATGGACAGGCTGCCGACATCCGTCTGAAGAGTGAGCAACAGGGGCAGGCTTACTTCGATTTCATCCTGACACACTGCAACTTCGACCAATTGCTCTTCGAACACAGCAAGTTTGGTGTCATCTGGCTACACGACAAGGGCGATAGATAACAATAAACTACGCTCAGCAGGGTATGCCACTTGAATGGGGTAGTATCTCGAATGGCACGTAAAACAGAAACCGCTGTATGCGGAACCGCATGTACGGTGGTGAGAGAGGTCGGTGAACACGAAAGTAGGAGATAAACACCTATGATTAGTGTTTACCTCCTACTCCATTGCACATGATTGACCATCAATGGTTAGCGTTGCAATATCTTGCGACCGTTCGTGACCACAACACCCTTGTAGTTCTTGCTCACCTGCCGGCCACTGAGGTCGTATATTTTGCCATCACCCACCTTGCCGGCAGCCGTCACATGGTCAATGCAGTTGCTGGTCTTGGCGGTGAAGTAACCCGTGGTGGGATTCGCCATCTCGATACCGGTTTTGCTGGAATCGTACGCCGCTCCATCTCCTTTCAGGTTGGGGCAGTTGAGAAACATTTCGTAGCAATATATTTCCTTGCCGCCCATGCTCCAATCATCGTTGCAGTAGATGGTGGTCAAGGAACTGCAACCCTTGAACATGCCAGGCATATCGGTAACGTTTGCAGTATTGAAGTTAGTCAAGT
>CABTZK010000012.1 GCA_902489275.1 uncultured Porphyromonadaceae bacterium | reverse complement strand
TCCCTGACCACCATCTACTGCAACGATGATTGGAGCGTGGGCGGCAAGGTAGAAGACCACAGCGACATGTTTAGCAACTGCCCCAACCTGAAAGGAGATGGCGCGGCGTATGATTCCAGCAAAACCGGTATCGAGATGGCGAACCCCACCACGGGTTACTTCACCCGCAAAGGCTCCGGCATTGCCGACGTGAGCGCCGAGCGCCAAGCCGGCAACGGCCGCGTCTATGACCTCAACGGCCGCCAGGTGGGCGACAGCTACCAGGGCATCGTCATCAAAGACGGACACAAGGTCGTGCAGCGTTAGCCCGCCGCGCGACGCTCGCAAGGGCAGCAAAGCATTAAACTTTTGGGTGAAAGGGCAGCGGGGAAGCATCGTCTATCCTGCTGCCCCGTCGTCCTTTCGTTGAAAGTCGCTCACGGCAGAGTCTTGAGAAAAACTGCCGTCGATGCTTGCAAATCAGGATAAAATGTGTAAATTTGAGGGTTGAAAATCAATTTTCAGAAGATGAAATTTAAAGGAAACACCTCCTCCAAAATCTTATTTGTGGTCGCCCTCGTGTTTGCAGGCCTGTTTGCCGCCTCGGCTATCATGGCGATTGTGCGCCACGCGGGCATTGACGAGCATTCACGAGGTTTCCTGCTCACGCTCTCGGCTGTGCAAAACATCGTAGGCTTCATCCTGCCCGTCGTTGCAGGGACTTTCATAATGTCGGCCCAGCCATGGTCGTCGCTGCGCCTGCGCGGTGGGCTGTCGTGGCAGGCCGTGGGCATCGTGGCGGTCATGTATCTCCTTTCACTTCCTGCCATGAACTATATTGTGGACTGGAATGCCTCGGTCGCCTTGCCCGGCGGCATGAGCGGCATCGAGCAATGGATGAAGCAAGCCGAGGAGCTGGCACAGCGCATGACCGACACGATGCTCGGCAGCGACCGCTTTGGCACCATGCTCGTGGCGTTGCTCGTGGTGGGCATACTCACGGCTGTGGGCGAGGAGCTTCTGTTTCGCGGCTCGCTGTTAGGCATCTGCCTTGACCGCCCCATGAACCAGCATCTTGCCGTGATCGCCATCGCGTTTCTGTTCAGCGCCGTCCATTTCCAGTTCTATGGCTTTGTCCCCCGATTGCTATTAGGCATTTGGCTTGGGTACTTGATGGTGTGGACCCAGTCGGTGTGGGTACCCGTCCTGGCTCACGCGCTCAACAACGGCATGGTGGTGGTGATGACCTATCTCAACCACAAGGGAATCGCCGATTTACACGCATTCAATGCGTTAGGCGTGGATTCGGGCTCATATCCTGCTTGGGCACTGGCCAGCGCCGTCGCAACGGTATTGTTTTTTGCCGTGGCTCGCCGCGCGCTCACTGCGGAGACCCGCCGCAAAGCAGCCGCTGTGAAGCCATGAGAAAAAGCTTAGCGCCTCGTGGCGCGCACGCTCAAGAACGGCTGCCCTGCTATTTCCTTTTGCCAGCCGATTTCTTCGAGGACGCCCCACCGGCTTTCTTCAGCCCTAACTTGATGTTTTGGATGAGCGCTCTCGACGTGTAAGTGGCACCGGTTGCCACATCGGCACGAGTTTTGAGCGCTTGCCCAACGCTCATGCCAATGAATTGAGGAAACACCTTGGCTTGGGCGCGTTTCATGTATTTGGGGCTTTCGCTGTTGCGCAACGCCTCGATTTTGGTGATTTTCCCGTTCTCAACCGTGATGTTCAGTGGCGTAGCACCATTGTAGCCCATCACTTTCTTGCCAATCTCGCCCGTGTAGATGACCTTGGCCGCTGCCTGCTGTGAGCCCATGGCCACAAGCATGGCGGCAAGCAACGCAAAGCCGTTATTCAATTTCATTTCGCTGTGTGTTTTTTGTTGTAGAAGTGTGGCAAAGATAGTGAATTGTGTCCTCGAAAAGGCATTCAGGAATGTGGTTTTAACATTTTTACTGTTAAATCAAGGAGGAAAAAGTGAATTTTACTTTTTTTATCAGTATCTTTACGCTACCTTTGTTTATTCTATTACCTCCTTTCGCTGGAAAGGGGACTATCGTTTGAAATGACCGAAGCATATTTTTTTTGATAGATGGAAGAAGATATACAATCGTGCATCGAGGTGCTTAGCCAGGGCGGCTTGATTCTTTATCCCACCGATACCATTTGGGGAATTGGCTGCGACGCGACCAATCGCGACGCTGTGAAAAAAGTGTACCAGCTCAAGCGGCGTGACGACAACAAGGCGCTGATTGTGCTGCTTGACAGCGCCGAGCATCTGGATCACTATGTGGTCAACGTGCCCGACATGGCGCACGAGCTCATTGATGTGGCCGTGAAGCCATTGACCATCATCTACGAGGGAGCCTACAACTTGGCGCCAAATCTGCTTGGCGCGGGCGACAGTGTGGGCATTCGCATCTCGCACGAGCAATTCTCGCAGCGGCTGTGCGCCCGCTTTGGCCGCCCCATCGTCTCCACCTCGGCCAACGTGAGCGGAGCCCCATCGGCAGCGACCTTTCACGACATTAGCAGCGAAATCAGGGCGGGTGTCGACTATGTGGTGAAATATCGCCAAGACGAGGCCACGCCTCACGAGGCCTCCAACATCATCATGCTGAGCAACGACGGCACTTTTAAAATTTTAAGATAACCCTATTTCCCTTGACTTGCACCTTGACAAACCATTATTGTGATTAGCGAGCGAACACAACGACTGAAATACATCGTGAGCGACTACGTGACCGCCAATGCGGCATGGCTGGCCTATGACTGCCTGCGCTACTGGAGGGGCGGGGTGCGCGGCTATTTCTCCATCGCATCATTCCTCACGAGCGATGTGGTGCTGCTTGAGCAACTCCTGTTCCCGGCGATGATGATGGCGGTCTACTACTTGTCGGGCTACTACAACGAGGTGTTTCGCAAGTCGCGTCTGAGCGAGTTAATCACCACGCTCACCTCGTCGGCAATCAACACCTTGACTCCTTTTTTCCTGGTGCTGCTCAACGACATGCAAGCCAATAGCCGAACCAATAACTACGAGATGGTGCTGTTCTTGTTTGGCTTGCTGTTTTCGCTCACCTATCTGTTCCGCCTCATCATCACCAGCCATACATCTTATAGGATTAAGAAGCGCATTTGGAGTTTTGAGACACTGGTGGTGGGCAATGGGGCTGCCGCATTCAGTTTTGTCCAAAAGATGAAGAAAATGCGCTCGTCGTTGGGCTATCATGTGGTGGGCTACGTGTCTATCCCTGGAGAGAATGCCGTAAAAGGGCTGGCCGAGCCCGTCTACACCCTCGACGAGGTGGGAGAGGTGTGCGCGCGCGACCAGGTGAAAGAGCTCATCGTGGTGCCCACCAAGCAAGACATGGCCGTTGTGCTCGGTGTCATCAATCGCCTGTATCAATTAAACTTGCCGATTAAAATCACTGCCGAGAATTTCAACATCCCGCTGTCGAAGACCCGGCTGGCCAACTTGTGTGGCGACCCGCTTATCGACATCTCGGGCAGCAGCATGAGCGAGAGTGGTAAAAATATCAAGCGCCTGCTCGACCTGTCGGTTTCGGGGCTTCTGCTCGTGACGCTCATCCCGGTCTACGCCCTGCTGGCCGCCATTGTCAAATGCGACTCCAAGGGCTCCGTTTTTTATAGGCAAGAGCGCTTGGGGCTTCACAACCGGCCGTTCCAGATTATCAAGTACCGCTCCATGCGCACCGGCGCCGAGTCCAGCGGCATGCCGCAATTGGCGAGCGACGACGACCCACGCATCACCAAAGTGGGTAAAGTCCTGCGCAAGTACCGCCTCGACGAGTTGCCGCAATTCTGGAATGTGCTCAAGGGCGACATGTCGATAGTGGGGCCGCGCCCCGAGCGGCAGTACTTTGCCGAGCAGATTCTTGCCCGCGAGCCTGCCTACTCGCTCGTTTACCAAGTGCGTCCTGGGATTACCTCGATGGGGATGGTGAAATTTGGCTATGCCCGAAATGTGGACGAGATGTTAGAGCGGCTACACTACGACTTGCTCTACTTAGAGAACATGTCGATCATCAACGACTTGAAAATCATTGTCTACACCATAAAAATCGTATTCACCGGGAGAGGAGTTTAAATGGATCTATTGGATGCAAACATAGAATTGTCCACACCTGCCCCCAAAAAGCGAGGGTGGTATCTGCGCATGCTGCTGTGGCGCGAGAGGCACATTGCCGACCGCCCCCTGGCCATCATCCTGGCCTTGCTCATCGGCACCGTATCGGGCCTTGCGGCCGTGCTGCTCAAATTCCTGATTAGCACCATCTCGACGCTGGTTAACAGCGTGTGCGTGACCACCGAGGCCAACTATTTCTACCTTGTTTTCCCCATCGTTGGCATTTTGCTGGCGAGCCTCTACGTGCGCCACGTGGTGCGCGACAACATTTCCCACGGGGTGACCCGTGTTCTCTATGCCATAGCGCTCAAAAAGAGCCGCTTGAAAGTGCACAACATGTATGCCTCGATGGCGGCCTCGTCGGTGACCATCGGCTGTGGCGGCTCGGTGGGTGCCGAGGGGCCCATTGTGTTCACTGGCGCTGCCATTGGCTCCAGCCTGGGTCAACTGTTCCGCTTGCCACCGCAAATGCTCATGATGCTCGTGGGCTGCGGGGCTGCGGCAGGCATTGCAGGCATCTTCAAGGCTCCCATTGCAGGCGTGCTGTTCACCATCGAGGTGCTCATGCTCGACCTCACGGCGGGATTGGCCATCCCGCTCATCATGGCATCGGTTGCCGGCGCTACGGTGAGCTACATTTTCACAGGCTACCATGTGGAATTTTTCTTTATTCAAAGCGAGACCTTCTTTACCTCTCGCATCCCCTACGTGGTGCTGCTTGGCATTTTATGCGGCCTCGTGTCGCTCTACTTCATGAAAGTGTGCGAGGGCATGGAAAGCCTGTTTGCGCGCCTGAGCAAGCCCCTCTACCGCTTCCTGGTGGGTTCGATTGTACTCAGTGTCCTGATTTTCCTGTTTCCACCGCTTTTTGGCGAGGGATATGACTCCATCAACCACCTGCTCAACGGCGACGTGGCATCGATTTTCGACAACAGCCTGTTTTATGGCTCGCGCAACAGCGTGTGGATCACAGCGCTCTTTATTGCCGCCCTGTGCTTGACCAAAGCCTTAGCCACAAGCGCCACAACGGGCAGCGGCGGCGTGGGCGGCACTTTTGCCCCCTCGCTCTATGTGGGCTGCATGACGGGGTTCTTTTTTGCCTACTTGACCAATGCCTTGGGTGTTGTGGATCCCAGCGTGCCGCTTTCAACCAAGAATTTTGCCTTGATTGGCATGGCGGGCGTGATGGCGGGCGTGATGAACGCGCCACTCATGGCCATCTTCCTCACGGCCGAGATGACGGGAGGCTACGACTTGTTTCTGCCGCTGCTCATTGTGGCCGCCATTTCCTATGGCACCTGCCGCCTATTCACCCCCTACAGCATCTACACCAAGCGCTTGGCCAAGCGAGGTGAACTGCTCACCCACCAAAAGGACAAGGCCGTGCTCACGCTGCTGAAGATGGACAGCGTGATCGAGACCGATTTCCTCGCCGTTCATCCCAAAATGAACCTCAAGGAAATGGTTGATGTGATTTCTAAAAGCCATCGCAACCTCTTTCCCGTGACAGACGAGGACGGTGCCTTGACGGGTGTGGTGCAGCTCGATGACATTCGCAACATCATGTTCCGCCCCGACCTGTACCGCCGCCTTCACGTGGAGCGCTTCATGTCCATGCCGCCAGCCATCATCGAGATTGACACTCCCATGGAGCAGGTGATGAAGGTGTTCGACGATACAAGAGCCTGGAACTTGCCTGTGGTGAAGGGCGGGAAATACGTGGGCTTCGTGTCTAAATCCAAGATTTTCAACTCCTACCGCCAAGTGCTCAAGCACTATAGCTACGAATAGGGGGGCTGAATGCAGCCACGGACCTAAACCAGCCTGAACCCGTGGCGAGTTGCGTGCCGATTGTCCTTTATACTCCCTGGGATTTTTCCAACACTTTACCTGTCACCTTGAATGGGAGTGACCGTTGCAATCTCAAAAGCAGAAAACAAATTGGCGGTATACCTAAAATCAAAACGCAGTCATAAAGCAAGAGCAAAGTTCGATTTTCTTATTTCAAATCGCTATATTTGCAAAAAATTACGATTTAACAGACGAGAGAGCATGATACTACAATTTAAAGTCAAAAATTTCCTTTCGAGCTTTGGTTTCTTTATCATTTGGCAGAAATACAAGGACGTGAGCAATTGAAAGTTTTTTGGAAGGAAAAGGGCAAGAAGCAGCTTTGCTGCACATTAAAACATAAAGAAACCCAACTGTTTTGCTCGCTTGGAATGGGCAGCTCATTTCAAATAGACGACAATCTACCCATTGCAAATGATGCTGAAATAATGAATCAAATGACACAACAAGTGGCACAGCTTTGAGTGCAAGAAAAAAAAGACATCATGGAAAAGAAAGATTTGAGAATTGTATTTTTCGGCACGCCAGACTTTGCCGTAGAGAGCCTTAAGCGCTTAGTAGAGGGAGGGTATCACCTTGTGGGAGTAGTCACGATGCCCGACAAGCCGGCCGGCCGCGGGCATCACCTGCTGCAAAGCGCCGTGAAGAAGTATGCCGTGGAGCAAGGGCTTCCCCTCTTGCAGCCCGCTAACTTGAAGGATGAGGGATTTGTGCAGGAACTCCGCTCGCTCAGCGCCGACCTGCAAATTGTGATTGCTTTCCGCATGCTGCCCGAAGTGGTGTGGAGCATGCCGAGGTTAGGCACCTTCAACCTGCACGCCTCGCTGCTGCCCAAGTACCGTGGCGCAGCACCCATCAACTGGGCGGTGATGAATGGCGACACCGAGACGGGCGTGACCACTTTTTTCCTGAAACATGAGATTGACACGGGCGACATCATCCAGCAACGCAAAATCAAGATTGACCGCAAAGACAACGTGGAGGCTGTTCACGACCAATTGATGGTCATGGGCGCGGACATGGTTGTCGAGACGGTCGACGCGATCCTGGCGGGAACAGTGAAAGCCATCTCGCAAGACAAGATGCTCATCCCCGGCCAAGAGCCGACCCCAGCGCCTAAGATTTTCAAGGCCACTTGCCGCATCGACTGGAACCGCCCGGCCGAGGTCATCTACAACCACATCCGCGGCCTTTCGCCCTATCCAGCCGCATGGACCGAGCTGACCGACAAGAATGGGAAAGCTTACTCCCTCAAGGTGTTTGAAACCCGGGAGCCTACCTCCAAACCAGAGGGGGAGCAGGCTGGCACCATCACCAGCGACGGCCGCCACCTGTGGGTGTCGTGCGCCGACGCCCGGCTGGAACTCCGCTCGCTGCAAGTCGCCGGCAAAAAGCGAATGGATGCCGACGCTTTCTTACGCGGCTTCACTATCGAGGGCGCTCACTGCGTCTAACCGCTGAAAAGAAAGCAAATTGTTGACAAAAGCACTTTTTTAGAGATTAATTGGATAAAAATTGCAGGATTTTTTATAATTTCGCAACATCAAAAACGAGATATGTGCCAAAGTGGCGCGCATCGCAACATTTAGATTAAATCATCAAAGCACTATGGCTGAAAACACATTAGCGAATCCTCAGAGCGAGGAGAAGAAAATAGGGTTAAACTTTGTGCAGCAACTCGTTGCCGACGACTTGAAAGCGGGCAAGAATGGCGCGCGCTTGAACACCCGTTTCCCACCTGAACCTAATGGCTATCTGCACATTGGCCACGCCAAGGCCATCTGCATAGACTTTGGGACCGCCGAGAAATTTGGCGGCACGTGCAACTTGCGTTTCGACGACACCAATCCCGTCAAGGAGGACACGGAATACGAGCAAGCGATCATGCGCGACATTCACTGGTTGGGCTACGACTGGGGCGACCGCTTGTACTATGCCAGCGACTATTTCCAACAGCTCTATGACTTCGCCGTGAGCCTCATCAAGGACGGCAAGGCCTACGTCGACGACCAGAGTTCCGAGGACATCGCCACGCAAAAGGGCACGCCCACCCAGCCAGGCCAAAACAGCCCGTATCGCAACCGCACGCCCGAGGAGAACCTTGACCTGTTCCAGCGCATGAACGCAGGAGAGTTTGACGAGGGCAGCCGAGTGTTGCGCGCCAAGATTGACATGGCGAGCGACAATATGCACTTCCGCGACCCCATCATGTACCGCATCATCAAGAAGCCGCACTGGCGCACAGGCGACAAGTGGAAAGTGTATCCCATGTATGACTTCGCCCATGGGCAAAGCGACTACTTCGAGGGGGTGACTCACTCGATTTGCACCTTGGAGTTTGTGCCACATCGCCCGCTCTACGACTACTATGTGAGGCTGCTGGCAGGCGACACCGTGGAGCAATATTGCCCCCGCCAGATTGAGTTCAACCGCTTGAACCTCACTTACACACTCATGAGCAAGCGCAAACTCCGCCAGCTCGTCGAGGAGCGCCAAGTCAGTGGCTGGGACGACCCTCGCATGCCCACGCTGTGTGGCTTGCGCCGCCGTGGCTACACCCCGCAATCGATCAAGAATTTCATTGAGACGATCGGTTACACCAAATACGAAGCCTTGAACGACATCAGCCTGCTCGAGCATGCCATCCGCGAGGATTTGAACAAAAATGTCACTCGCGTGTGCGCAGTCCTCAACCCCGTGAAAGTGGTGATCACCAATTATCCCGAAGACAAGGTTGAAATGCTTGACATGGACAACAACCCCGAGCAGGAGAATGCAGGCACGCACAAGATGCCTTTCTGCCGCGAAATCTACATCGAGCGCGACGACTTCATGGAAAATCCTCCCAAGAAGTTCTTCCGCATGACCCCGGGCAAGGAAGTGCGCTTGAAAGGCGGCTACATCATCCAATGCACAGGCTGCACCAAAGACGCAGCGGGAAATGTGACCGAAATCCAATGCACCTACGACCCCGATACCTTGAGCGGGATGCCAGGCGCCAACCGCAAGGTGAAAGGCACGCTGCACTGGGTGAGCGCCCGCCACTGCCACGATGCCGAAATCAGGCTCTACGACCGCCTCTTTGCCGTTGAAAATCCGGCAGCCGACACCGAGCACGACTTCCACGAGCTGCTCAACCCCAACTCGCTCAAAGTGATTGAGAATGCTAAGATTGAGCCCTGGATTGCCGAAAACGCCCAGGTGGAGAGCAAGTTCCAGTTCCAGCGCATTGGCTACTTTTGTGTTGACCCCGACACCACTCCGGGCAAACTCGTGTTCAACCGCACCATTGGCTTGAAAGACAGCTGGGCAAAGACACAAAAGAAGTAAGGAGGGAAAACATGATACTGCAACCGCCCAAGAACGTCGTTTCACGGGCGGTTCTTTTTGTCCCGAAACAAAGATGATATTAATTTTGGCGATAGGCCGCATCTATCGTTAATTTTTAGAATATTTTTTGTAACTTTGCCCACTGCTTCAATGCAGGTGTTCAATGGAGTTAATTGTATCAACATTAATAGGCTGTTTCTTGATTGGGGTCATCCTTTCAGCCCCAATGGGGCCGATTGGCATCCTGTGTGTGCAGCGCACGCTCAACAAGGGCCGAAAAGCGGGCTTCTGGACGGGTGTCGGCGCTGCCATCAGCGATTTGTTCTATTGCTTGTTGACAGGGGTAGGCATCTCCATGGTCACTGACTTCATTGAGGCCAAGCAAAACATTCTCCAGGTTGTGGGCAGCGCTATTCTTCTGCTTTTCGGCATCTATCTCATCAAGCGGAATCCCGCTAACAGAACCTACGAGGACAATCCCGATAAAAAAGAGACATACTATCAGGATATGGTTACCGGCTTCCTTTTCACCGTGTCAAACCCCTTGATTGTTTTCCTGATTATCCCGCTTTTCGCGCGTTTCAGTTTCCCGTCAAGCACCTTGGGATGGCCATTCATCATCTTGGGCTACCTCTTCATTGTGGCAGGCGCCCTGTCGTGGTGGTGGGTCATCACCCATGGGGTTAATGCCGTGCGGTCAAAATTCAGCATCCGCAGCCTGTGGAAAATCAACATCGTGATCGGCGTTGTGATTCTCATCTTGTCGGCCTACGGTCTGGCCACGGGCATTCGCACGCTTGTCATGACCTGAACGACACCACCCAAGCGGCAAGGGGACTTTGATTTTCTATCTTTCCTGTTTTTGTGTAACTTTGCACTGTAAAAATTGCCAATCAAGTTTATGAGTACGATTATATTAGGTATTGAATCCTCGTGCGACGACACTTCGGCTGCCATCATTCAAGACGGCATCTTGAAATCGAATGTCATTGCCAGTCAAAAGGTGCACGAAGCCTACGGCGGGGTTGTCCCCGAGCTGGCCAGCCGCGCCCACCAGCAAAACATCGTTCCTGTCGTGAGCGAGGCCATCAGGCAGGCAGGCATCGACAAAAAAGAAATCAGCGCCATCGCTTTCACCCGCGGCCCCGGCTTGCCGGGGTCGCTCCACGTGGGCACTTCCTTTGCCAAAGGACTGGCGCTGGCGCTCGGCATCCCCCTCGTGGACGTGAACCATCTGCACGGCCACGTGCTGTCGCATTTTATCAAGGAAAATGAGGATAGCGAAGTCCCCGAGTTCCCCTACCTGTGCCTTCTCGTCTCTGGCGGGAATTCACAAATCATCCAAGTGAATGCTCCCAATGACATGGAGGTCATCGGGCAAACCATCGACGATGCCGCTGGAGAGGCTTTCGACAAGTGCGCCAAAACCATGGGCCTACCCTACCCTGGAGGTCCCGTGATCGACCGTCTCGCCGCCCAGGGAAACCCACAGCGGTTCAAATTCGCAAAACCCCACGTCGAGGGCTACAACTATAGCTTCAGCGGGCTGAAAACCTCGTTTCTCTACACCTTGCGCGATGAGCTCAAACTTCATCCTAACTTCATCGAGGACAACAAGGCCGACTTGGCCGCATCGCTGCAAAAGACCATCATCGACATTCTCATGGACAAGTTTTCAAAGGCCATCAAGGCCACTGGAGTCAAAACTATCGCCATTGGGGGCGGCGTGAGCGCAAACTCGGGGGTGCGCAATGCCGTTCAGCAGTATGCCGACCGGCACCATATCAAGGCATTCATTCCCAAGCGGCTTTTCACCACCGACAATGCTGCCATGATTGCCGTGACGGGCTACTTCAAGTATCTTGACAGCCAGTTTTGCGACCTCGCGGCTCCTCCCTTTGCCCGAGTGGTGATTTAAGCCTATTTTTACGCACTATCAATATTCTGTGTTCAGCGATGAAATACTCAATTATCGTTATCGGTGACGAATTGCTCATCGGGCAAGTCACCGACACCAATTCGGGCTGGATTGCCCGCCACCTGACCCCGCTTGGCTGGGACGTGAAAAACGTGCATGTGATTGCCGATGACGCCAACGAGATTTCGCACGCCATTGACGAGGCTTTTGCGCAGACCGATGTGGTACTCATGACAGGCGGCCTGGGTCCTACCAAGGACGACATCACGAAATCCGCCCTGTGCCGCTATTTTGGCGGCGAGCTGACCTACGACGAGGCGACAGCCGCCAATGTGGCCAAAGTCATGGAAAAGCGCGGTCTCGCGCTGAACGCCTACACGGCCACGCAAGCCATGGTGCCCTCGTCGTGCACGGTGATTCAAAACGAAGTGGGCACAGCGCCCATCATGTGGTTCGAGCACCATGGGAAAGTCCTCGTCGCCATGCCAGGCGTGCCCCACGAGACCGAAACGATGATGCAGCGGGCGGTTATTCCCCAACTCGTCAAAACGTTCAACAGCAACGAACACATCGAGCACCGCACCTTTATCATCATCGGCATCATCGAGTCGGCCTTGGCCATGAGGCTGAATGAATTTGAGCGCAGCCTGCCTGAATACTTGCACTTGGCCTACCTGCCGCAAGGCGGAGTGATTCGCTTGCGTCTTTCGGGCTCTTTGACCGATGCCGCGCAAATCAACTCCGACATGGACCGCTACAGCCAGCAACTCCACGACATCCTGGGAGCGCTCATCGTCTGTGACGAAGACAAGACCTTAGCCGAGATTGTGGGCGATGAATTGCGTGCCCAGCGCCTCACCATGGCAACGGCCGAAAGCTGCACGGGCGGCAATATTGCCCACGTCATCACTCAAGTCGCGGGTAGCAGCGACTATTTCTTGGGTGGGGTGGTCTCCTATGCCAATGCGGTGAAAGAGCACGTGCTCGGTGTGGCGACCGCCGACATCATTGCCCACGGCGTGGTGAGCGAGCCTGTTGTGCGTCAAATGGCCGAAGGCGCTTGCCGTGTGACGGGAGCCGATTGCGCAGTCTCCACTTCGGGCATCGCCGGCCCTGGAGGAGCTGTTCCAGGGAAACCGGTGGGCACCGTGTGGATGGCTGCCCGGTGTGGCGACAAGACGGTTACACAATGCTGTCACCTGCCAGGTGACCGCAACCGCGTCATCAACCGTGCCACGACCGAGGCATTGAAAATGCTGCTGGGGCAACTGCTTCAAAGAAAGAAAAGATAGCGAAATAGTTGCTGTTATTGCTGGGCAACGGCAATGCCAATCATCCTGTCGACCTCCTCGTTCACATCAATGGATTTCACCGGTATGGGGTCGGGGTTGCGCCAGTTAATGCGCCCTAAGAAGCCCTCCCAGTCAAAACTCCAGGGGTCGTCCTTGCGGCCAGGCGCCACATCGCTGTGCCGGTAGATGTACTGGATGCCGTGCCGTGTCCTGATGCCAGCAATCAACTGTTCCAGAGCGGCATATTGCGCCTCGGTGGGCGCATCTGCCTTGGTGCTGATGACTTCAATCCCAATCGAGCATGAATTCAAGCGCTTGCGTGATGGGTTGGCGGGCAAGATGCTCTCGCCTGCATGGAAGGAAACGTCATTCTCGTTAACCAAATTGATGACGTGCCCCTCACGATCAATGAGATAGTGGGCACTTACCCCATAGCGGCGATAAAGGCTGATGACACCTTTCACGCTAAAAGTGTCCTTGCCCGTGTAGTGCGACGAGTGCACAATAATGACATCGACCTTGCGTGTGGTATCGACGCGCTCATATCCATTTTTGAGCACTTCTTTCACCTCATTCAGGCTGAAAGCCGTGTCGCAGCCTTCCATCTCCTTATTCTCGAACCTCAACGTGTCAGTTTTCTCTATGGGCACGGCAACAATCGTGTCAGGATTAGATTTGATGGTGTCAACAACCAGTGTATCGCTGTCAGCCAGCGCCTTGGTATCGGCCACGCTGCCCATCTGCTCTATTGTCGATAAGTCTTCGCCATTGCGCAACTTGTCGCTATCGCAAGCGTTAAATGCGGCAATTGTGAGCAGCATGAGGGGCAGTAACGTGATATGTCGTGAAAATTTCATCGAAATACTGAAATTTATGGCACTTTCATGCTATAAATCTCACCAATAATCATTAATTTTACACTTGAAAAATCGTGCAAAATTAATGAAAAATTTAGAAGAAATCAAGAAACTACTGACCAATAGTGAAAGCGACAACGTGATCAGCGCTACGCAAGAGTGGATTGAGGCTGCTGAAGACCGTCCGGAAATGGCCGAGATCTACTATTTGAGAGGCAACGCCTACCGGCAAATGAGCCAATGGGGCAAAGCCATGACGTGCTACCTCCATGCCATGGAATTGCAGCCCGACGGCCCAGCCGCCAAGGCCTATGACACCGCCAAGGAAATTATGGATTATTACAGTAAGGACTACTATAATCCCTAAGCCGCCACATTGGCTGTATTGAAACTCTGCACGTCAAGAACAGCCAAGCCAGCACAGTTTTGAAACTTTGACCCCACTTTCGTCACATTAGCCGTTTGAAGCGTCGAGACATCAATGGCTCCTAACCTGCTACACCCGGCAAACGTGAAGCTCATGTCGGTCACACTGACCGTGTTCAAGTACTGAAGCCCCTGAATTGCGTTCAGGTATCTGAGCTCATGAAACCAATATACGGGGTGTTGGTGGGCCTAAACTCCGCAAACGAGGGGTCGAAAAACGACCTGCCTAATCCCATCGCTGCTTGTTCAGCCTGCCTTGTTTTCACTGGTATGATTTTCGGGAATGTCAAAGAATGTACCCAGGCGAGCCGCCCGCTGCGTGTCGTAGTATATAGATAAATACTATGGTGTGGAATCTTCACTATGGCCTAAAAATTCTCGCCGCCCCACGCAAAGTTCATTTCAGTTATAACAAACTCCACTTGCAGTTTGTCACAGGACGACGTGGCGCGCTTGCACTTCCTCATTAACAAATACCGAGGCCATGCTTGAGAATTTCTCGACTTCCTCGGTCGTGCAGTAGGCGCACGTGCCGCCATGAGAGCACTTGCGCTCCATTTCGGGATGTCGGCGCAAATAGTCCTTGAGACTTTCGGCCACGATCGTGCCTTGGGCAATCACGTGAATATCCCGAGGCATATATTTGCTGATTTTGTTGAGCAGCAAGGGATAGTGGGTGCATCCCAAGATGACCGTGTCGATATCGGGACTCATGCTCAACAAAGCGTCGATGTCCTTTTTCACAAAATAATCGGCGCCATCGCCCTCGCTTTCGCGATTCTCCACCAGGGGGACCCACATGGGGCAGGCGTGGCCGTAGACCTTGAAGCCGGGATGCAATTTCGCGATCTCGATATTGTAGCTTTGGCTTTGGATGGTGCCTGGCGTGCCAAACACGCCGATGTGCCCTGTCTTGCTGAGGAGACCCACTTGCTCAACCGTGGGCCTGATGACGCCCAGCACCCGGCGCGTGGGATCAACGATGGGCAAATCGCGCTGCTGGATGCTCCGCAGCGCCTTGGCCGATGCCGTGTTGCAAGCCAGGATGACCAGGTTGCAGCCTTGGCTGAACAAGTGGTCGACACATTGCTTGGTGAATTCATACACGAGATGGAACGATCGGTTTCCGTAGGGCGCACGGGCATTGTCGCCAATAAAAATATAGTCATACTTGGGCAATGCCTTGCGTATTTCGCGCAGGATTGACAATCCACCAAAGCCCGAGTCAAAAATCCCGATTGGAGCGGGCGAGTGTGTTAAATGCGTGTTCATTTAGCCTTGAAAATTGTTGATGATTTGGGCGATTTCCCGAGCGTCACTTGCTGTGATGGGGAAGGCGATGGGCAAAGAAACCACCTCGCCAGCCAGGGCCTCGGTAACGGGTAGCGCGCAACTGCTCAAAGAGCGGTAGCAGGGCTGCAAATGGGGCGGTGTGGCATAATGGATATCGGTCTCCACTCCATGCTGTTGGAGATAGTCGCGGAACCGATCTCGACTCTTGGCTCTGACAACATACTGGTGCCACACTTGGGTCATATCGCTAAAGATTTCCGGGGTCTTCACCAGCGGGTGATGAATGTGTTCGCCATAGGCTCTCGCCACGGCATTGCGACGAAGATTTTCCTCCCCGAGATGGCTCATTTTCACCCGCAGCATAGCGGCTTGCATTTCGTCGATGCGACAATTCAGCCCCTGGTAAATGTTGTGATAGCGGCGGTCGGCACCATAATTGGCCAGTGCTCGCACGATACGAGCCAGCTCACCGTCATTGGTGAGGACACATCCTGCATCGCCTAAAGCACCCAGGTTCTTCGTGGGATAGAAGCTCATGCCCGCCGCGTGGCCCAAGCTGCCCGTGACCCTCGTTCCATTTAGCCCGGGAACACTTGATTTTGCGCCTATGGCCTGCGCGTTATCCTCGATCACCTTCAAGCCATTGCGACGCGCCACCTCCATGAGCCGCTTGTCCCAGCAAGGAGTTCCATAAAGATGAACAGGCATCACGGCCTTGACGGCAGGCGAGATGAGCCGCTCAAATTCTCTTGAGTCCAAGTTCATGGTGTCCTCTCGCGGCTCGCACAGGCAGGGGTCAAGCAAGTTGTCGCTCACAGCAAGGACGCTGGCCACATAGGTGTTGGCAGGGACAATCACCTTGTCGCCATTGTGGAAAACGCCCATTTCCTTGTAGGCGCGAATGATGAGCCGCAGGGCATCGAGGCCATTGCTCACGGCCACGCAGTGGTTGACCTGGCACAGTGCAGCCACCTCTCGCTCAAGAAGTTCCGTCTGCTCGCCATGCAAGTAGCGACCCGACTCAATCACGCTGCAAGCCGCTGCTTTGAGCTCGCCCATCATGGGGTTGTGCACTCGTTTCAAGTCGCAAAAAGGGAAATGCTTCATGTGGCGTTATTTTCTTTTGTTTGCGGTGAGCTGAAGAAATTCGTCATAATTGCGCACATAGTCACTCTCGTCATAAAACGCCGATGCCAAGACAGCGCAAACTGAACCCGAGGAAAAGTTATCTAAGGTGCTCCAAATGCCAGGAGCGATGAGCAGGCCTTGATAAGGGCGATTCAGCGTGATCGTGCGGCGGCACGCGCCATCGTCGATCGTGACATCGAAGCTGCCGCTGATGGCCACCATGAACTGAAAGAGAACTTTGTGGGCATGGCCCCCTCGCTCCTCGCCCCCAGGGATGTCATAAAGATAGTAGGTACGCTTGATTTTGAATGGAATCTCACGACTATCCTCCACCACCGTGAGGTTGCCATTGGCGTGATGATGCTTTGGCAAAGCGATGACTTTACACTGGCCGATACTCGACATCTGGAGAGAGCGTGACTCATCCATTTTTCATGCGTTTAAATTCCTCAAAATCTTCAATATAGTCTTCTGGGTCATAAGGCTGGCTCGAAAGGACATAGACGACCGAGTTGGTCGAGAAGTTGTTGATCGTTCGCCACGTCATGGGCGGGAGATAGAGACCATAGTAGCTCCGGGCCAAATGATACCGTTTCTCGGTCATTCCATCGTTGAGCACCACATCGAAACTGCCCGACAGGGCCACGATAAACTCTTCTTGCGTCTTGAAAGCATGACCGTAGCGGCACATTCCTCCCGGCACGTCATAAATCCAATAAACACGTTTAATCTCGAAAGGCACTTCATGAGTACCCTCAATAATCGAGAGATTGCCGCGCGGATCGGTGATCTTGGGCAAGTTGATGATTTCTGGTTCTCTACATGCCATTTTTAGCCAAGTTGAGCAGGTATTGACCATAAAGGTTTTTCTCCATGGGCTGGGCAAGCGCCATGAGTTGTTCCACCGTAATCCAGCCCTTGCGGAACGAGATTTCCTCCAAAGCGGCCACTTGCACGCCTTGGCGCTTCACAATGGTTTGAATGAAATTGCTGGCGTCGCTCATGCTCTCGGCTGTACCCGTGTCCAGCCATGCAAACCCACGGCCAAGCGTCTGGACATAGATGCGGTTTTGCTTCAAGTAGTAGTTGTTGACCGAGGTAATCTCAAGCTCGCCGCGCGGCGATGGCTTGATGCCCTGAGCCACATCCACAACGTCGTTGGGATAGAAATAAAGCCCTGTGACCGCAAAATTCGACTGGGGCTGGCGGGGTTTCTCCTCAATGCTGAGGGCTTTGCCGTGAGCGTCGAACGCCACCACGCCAAAGCGCTCGGGGTCTTTCACGTGGTAGGCATAGATGGTGGACTGACCCGTCACTTTAGTTCTCGTCACAGAGTCGACCAGCATCTGGGTAAAACTTTGACCATAAAAGATATTGTCACCAAGCACAAGGCACACATCCTCGCTGCCAACGAACTCCTTGCCGATGATGAATGCCTGGGCGAGCCCCTCGGGGCGAGGCTGCTCGGCATAGCAGAATCTCACTCCCAACTCCTTGCCATCGCCAAGCAGGCGCTTGAAGAGCGGCAAGTCATGCGGGGTGGAAATGATGAGAATTTCGCGGATTCCAGCCAGCATGAGCACCGAGATGGGATAGTAGACCATGGGCTTGTCGTAGATGGGGACAAGTTGCTTTGAGATGCCTTTTGTGATGGGGTAAAGGCGCGTGCCTGAACCGCCTGCAAGAACGATGCCTTTCATATCGTCATAGTTGGTTTTTATCGGTTTCCGTACATTTGCTCATAGTAGTTTTGATAGTCACCGCTTGTCACGCTTTCCACCCATTCCTGATGGTCAAGGTTCCACCGCACGGTCTTTTCGAGCCCCTCGACGAAAGGTGTCTCGGGATACCAGCCCAGTTCGCGAGCAATTTTTGAGGGGTCGATGGCATAGCGCATGTCGTGCCCAGGGCGGTCGGTCACGTAGGTGATCAGCCCACCGTTAATTTTCTCGACGGGGCACTTGAGCAAGCGCCGGTAGTCAGGCTCGTCGCTCATGATGCGCGCAATGATGGCAATCAGTTTTTTCACAATGCTGATGTTGCTTTCCTCGTTGAAGCCGCCAATGTTATACACTTCGCCCGCGCGGCCTTGGCGCAACACCATGTCGATGGCCTTGCAATGGTCCTCGACGTAGAGCCAGTCGCGCACGTTCAGTCCCTTGCCGTAGACGGGCAACGGCTTTCCATCAAGAATATTCTTGATCATGAGCGGTATCAGTTTCTCGGGGAAATGGTAGGGTCCATAGTTATTGCTACAGCGCGTGATGTTCACAGGCAACCCATAGGTGTCGCGGTAGGCCATCACAATCAAGTCGGCGCTTGTCTTGGCTGCCGAATAGGGAGAGCGTGGAGCCAGGGGATGCGCTTCGGTGAAAAAATGGTTGCCAAAGGTCTTCAAGTCCTTGCGGCTGGCAATCACTTTCTGAACCTCGGCAGTCACTTGCAGGGGCTGCGGCTCCTCGTAGTCCTTTGTCAAACTTCCATAAACCTCATCGGTTGAGATTTGAAGATACTTTGCACCCTCTTTGTAGGTTTTCGTGTCGTTGTCAAACCAAGCCTCGCGGGCGCATTGCAGCATGTTCTGCGTGCCCAGGATGTTGGTTTCCAAAAATAGCCTGGGGTTGGTGATACTGCGGTCGACATGGCTCTCGGCCGCGAAATTGACCACAAAGTCAATATCGTTATCCTTGAAAATCTGGCTCACTAAGACCTCATCACCAATATCTCCTTTCACAAACCTGACGTTTGGCAACTGAATCTCGTCCTTGATTGAGGCTAAGTTACCGGCATACGTCAAAGCGTCAAGAATCACGATATTGATGCCGCCCCCATACTTGCGCAAGACATATTTCACAAAGTTGGAGCCGATAAAACCGGCAGCGCCTGTAATTAGATAGGTCTTCATCATTGTGTCGCTTTTCTGTTGTAATGGACAAAGATAACTATAATTGTTGAATTAATTGTGAAAAAGAGGCTTAAAAAAAGGGAATAATCCCCAGTGGAACTATTCCCCTCTTCTTTAAACGGTATCGTTAAAGTTGCCTTGACTAATCGGCGTTAAGGTTCACACGCTTCATGTCGATAGCCTTGAGCTCCTTGCTGCCGAATTTCACGAGATAATCGGCGACTGTCATCTTGTCGACGCCATCGGCATCAACAATTTGCTCCATCAAGACGTTCTCCTGGAAGAATTTGTTGATGCGGCCATTGGCGATGTTCTCAATCATTTGAGCTGGCATGTTGGCCTTCTTTTGCTCGGCGGTCGTTTCCATGATTTCCTTGGCTTTCTTCACGTCGTCCTCGGTCATGTAGCCCTTGCGGAGAGCCTCGTCGATGTGTTCCTCGGTAGCGCAATAGTAGGCGTTGAAGCCCGCTTTCTTCAAAGCGTTGTCCACAGCCTTTTGCACTTGTTCGGCCTTGGTCTTCTCGATGGCGATGCTGCGTTCTTCCTCCACCTTGGCGGGGTCGATTTGATCACGCGTGGCAACCATGGGGTTCATCGAGGCGACTTGCATCGCAATGGTCTTAGCGATTTCTTCGGGGCAAGCCACATTGAATGCCACACAGGTCGAGAGCTTCTTGTTGAAGTGATTGTAGGCAACGGTTTGTGCACCTTCGACACATCCGTACTCGCCAAACTCCATTTTCTCGCCCGTGATGCCTGAAAGGGTTGTGATTTGCTCGGCCACCGTGCTGTCATACAAGGGAAGCGCCTTCACCTCGTCGGCTGTCTTGCACTTGGCGGCAAGCGCTGCATCGAGCGTGTCGGCAACCAGTTGTGCAAATTTCTCGTTGTTGGCAACAGGCTCGGTCTCGCACTTGATCGACACCACAGCAGCAAATTCACCCGTGGCCTTGGCCATAGCACGGCCCTCGGCCGCATTGCGGTCTTCGCGCTTTGCGGCAATAGCCAGTCCGCGCTTGCGGACGAGTTCCACGGCCTTGTCCATGTCACCTTCGGCCTCGATGAGTGCCTTTTTGCAATCAACCATACCCGCGCTCGTGAGTTCGCGCAGTTTCTTGATGTCTGCTATATTAACTGCCATAATTGTAGTTTCCTTATCTTTTTATAAATTAAAATCACCAATTTGCTTGAATGTTATTTATTGGGCGGCAGGGGCCTCGGGTTCGGCCTTTTCCTCGGGTTCGGCCTTTTCCTCGGGTTCAGCCTTTTCCTCGGGTTCAGCCTTTTCCTCGGGTTCAGCCTTTTCCTCGGGTTCAGCCTTTTCCTCGGGTTCGGCTTTCACTTCCTCGGCTGGCTTATCGGGGGTCACATCGACCTCTTCCTTTGCCTCGACCTGCTCGATTCTCCGGCGCACGCGAGCGCGTCGTGGCTTCGCTTCGCCTTCAGGAGCAGCCTCAGCGTCCTTGTTGTCAACTTTTTCAACCTTGCGCTCCTCGAGTCCCTCGCTGATGGCCTCGCAAACGGTAGCCAAAATCAAGTCGATAGATTTCGACGCGTCGTCATTGGCAGGAATCACGAAATCAATGGGTTCGGGGTCGCTGTTGGTGTCCACAATGCCGAACACGGGAATCCCCAGGCGGTTGGCCTCGGCCACAGCAATGCGCTCTTTCATCACGTCGACCACAAACAATGCGCTTGGCAGGCGATTCAGGTCGGCGATAGAGCCCAGGTTCTTCTCCAGCTTGGCACGCTGGCGACTCACTTGTAACTTCTCACGCTTCGACAGGTTGTCGAAAGTGCCATCTTTCATCATCTTGTCGATGTTCGTCATTTTCTTCACGGCCTTGCGGATGGTGGGGAAATTGGTGAGCAACCCCCCTGGCCAGCGTTCAATCACGTAGGGCATGGTGATGCCGGTTGCACGCTCGGCAACCACGTCCTTGGCCTGCTTCTTGGTGGCCACAAAGAGGATTTTCTTGCCCGCTTTCGCAATATTCTTGAGGGCGGCGGCAGCCTCCTCAAGCTTGGCTTGGGTCTTGTACAAGTCAAAGATGTGTATGCCATTGCGCTCCATGAAAATATAAGGAGCCATAGCGGGATTCCATTTGCGTTTCAGGTGACCAAAGTGACAAGTGGCGTCAAGCATTTGGTCAAAACTTGGTGTTTGCATTTTTAATTTTGATGTTTTTGTTTACGTTCTACTTGATCAATCGCATGGTAGCCAATCGGCAACGGGATTGAAAGTCTATGCGATTTGGATACTAAACTCTGTATTTTTGAAGGATACCAGAGCCAGCATGACGCGCAATCTATACCGATGATATAGATTAGCGCTTGCTGAACTGGAATCTCTTGCGTGCTTTGGGTTGACCGGCTTTCTTGCGCTCCACCGCACGTGGGTCGCGCGTCATGAAGCCCTCCTTGCGCAGGACACCCTTGTCCTCGGGATTAATCTTCACCAGGGCGCGGGCAATGGCTAAGCGAAGAGCCTCGGCCTGCCCCTTGTAGCCACCACCTTGCAGGTTGACTTTAATGTCATATTTCTCAACGACCTCCAATGTGCTGAGTGGCTGCTTGACAATGAACTGGAGGATTGGAGATGGGAAATACTTCTCAAGAGTTCTCTTGTTGATTGTAATTTCGCCTTTGCCTTCGTTTACGTATATGCGCGCAACAGCTGCTTTGCGGCGACCTACTGCATTAATTCTTTCCATGCTTCCAGTTGATTATTTAAGTTTGTTGATATCGATTACTTTTGGACTCTGTGCCTCGTGTGGGTGCTTGCTGCCATTGTAGACATACACGTTCTTGAGCAACTTTGCGCCCAGCTTGTTCTTGGGAAGCATACCTTTGATCACATGGAGGAACAAGGGGTGCTTACCTGGCATGATGCCTTTGCGCAGCGACTTCTGCTGAAGGATTTGAGGAGTTGTCTCACGCTGGCCGCCTGGGTAGCCTGTGTAGGACAAATAGATGCGGTCAGTCCATTTCTTTCCAGTGAGTCTCACCTTGTCGGCATTGATAATAATCACGTTGTCACCACAGTCAACGTGGGGGGTAAAGCAGGGTTTGTACTTGCCGCGCAAGATTTTAGCAACCTTGGCGCACAGGCGGCCCAGCACTTGATCGGTAGCGTCTATCACGACCCATTCTTTCTTAACGTCTTCAGCCCTGACTGAAATTGTCTTATAACTTAAAGTGTTCACGTTTTAAATCCTAATTAATTGTTAATTAAACATTCTCAAGCCCAGGTTGAACACGGCCAAATGCTCTACTGCGACCTTTGAATAAATAAAATTCGGACAAAATCGGACTGCAAAAGTACAAACTTTTACCTAATAATCAAAGGCTTTACCATGAGTAATTGCCCAGGCAGGCCATTTGTTTAACAACTATTTGCACATTTAACCATCCGTAACTTTTTCTCCAGCGGGTTGATTCCGTCAAGCAACGGTGATGTGCCTCTCTCGTCCATGATAAAACAGAATCCCCACACTGTGGATTTTAGTGCGGGGATTCGATGGGGAAGGGAGGGAGAAATTAGCAATTGCCGTCATTGATGGCGCGATTGGTGCCTTCAGCCCCCCCGCAATTCATTACCTTATCGCCGAGTGCTTTAAAGAATTACCTTATCGCGGAGTGCTTTAAAGAAATTGGTATACTCCAAAAAGCCCAGTTTCTTGCCGTCTTTTCCCGTGATGAAGAAGTGACCCTCGCTTTTGCAGAAGTCTTTCTCCATTTTGGAGTCAAAGTGCAAAGTCATGCCACTAACCGGGAAATTGAAAATGCACCCCATGCTGTTGTCGTCGAAAAATTTCTGGATTTCTGGATTGTTGGCAGCACTGCCTTTCGAGGCTATCTTTTTCATGCTAAGTAGCTTAGCGTAGCAGGTGTTGCCAGAATAGCCTATCGACAGCGCCATGTCTGCATCCTGGAATTGGACGTCATGCGTGCTGTTGTTAAGCGGAATGGCAGGAACGCCTCGGAACATCGACAGCAAGTCAACCAGGGCGCTTTGTACCTGCTGCGCCTTGGTCGATGGAAGGCTGATGATAGCCTCGTAACTGCTTTGCGCGTAATCGGTCACCAATCCAATCGCCACAGTGCCGTTAATCGAAGCGATCGTGCCAGGAATATCAACTTTTTTCAACTCAGGGTCTTGGTCAAGTTGCTGAACCATTGTGTTCACTTGGGCGAATTTCACGATATTGGCGCCATTGATGTTAAAGGCCAGCACACCGTTCACATTCTCGGGCATCACTTTCAGGAAGTCGGTTGACGGCTTGGCGTCAAACGCTTGTTTCATGAACTTCATGTAATCGCTCTTGTCAGAAGCCATGATTTCACTCTTCCACTTGATTTGCTGGTCTTTAAAGCTGATATGACAGGCTGAGGCATCAACATCGGCATACAGTTGCATGATGGGATTTTCACCCACAAACATCGAGGCTAAGCTGGCCAACTGCCGCATGTTGAGATACACATTGATATCGTCGTCCTCATCCAGGCTCTTTCCTGCCTGCTTGTTCTCCATTATGCCCTCGAAGGAGGGGTCGAACAACGACTTGGCGTAACTCAGCAAGGCGGCCTCAACGATCTTGCCGCCAGTGGCAGGAATAACCATCATGATGTTGTCCTTGACGACGATGCCTGCGCTATCTTGCGCAAGCGCGTAGCTCATCCCGTCATTTTCTTTAAATGACAACTGAAAATCCTTGTTCTCACTGAGTTCCTTGATTGTTTTCTTCTCGTCTTTGAGAGGAACGTAGGCCACGACAGGCATCGCCAAGTTTTGCTTGCTGGCAAAAACGAAGATGTCGCTTGAGGGGTCGATGCCGATTTTTGCAATCTTTTTTGCCATGTCGTCAAAGGCCTCCAAGTCATCCTTGCCCATCGACGACTTGAGACTGGCAGGCAGCGCAAGCACGCCCTTGCTGTCAATTTCCAGCCCTGCGTTTTTGATGATGCTGCCAGATTTCAAGTTCACCACGACGATGGCGTCCTGTGGAATCATCGAGAGCATTTTCTTGTTTTGATTGCTGCATGAGGTAATGGCAACCAGCATGATGGCGCCCAACAAAAGTTTAATGGTTTTCTTCATTTTTTAATGAGTTTAAGTTGTTAGTGATTGATTTGTTAAGTTGCCCAGAAAACAGTCGTTTTTAGGACTCGTAATTGTCAACGTAGTCATTCTCGTCAACTTGATGCGAGGGTGCAATGGAGCACAGGATCTCTAAGAAAGCCAACATGGTATTGTCATTCTCATGAACTGTATAGAGCACGCCTTGCCCCTCGGTGCTGCTCTTAAAGCCGAAGTTCAGGAAACTTTTTGGCTTGCCCAACACGTCTGACTGCGAGAAAAAGCCGATAGGACACTTGGCGAAGCTGTCTTGCAGGTCGAGCATATCCCACCAAGAGCTCTCGGTCAACTCGTGGTCGAGCCGCATCGCATACACGATGCTACCCTCGGTACCAACATACACGGGCTTGCCCTGATAGTCATAGACGTGGTGCTTGCCTTTGATATAGTCAGGCTGACCCATCTGGCTGGCAAACCGTCTTACCATGTTGACCACCGAGGCAGGGTTGGTCGACTTGGCCGCAATGGCCATGTTCCAGTCGTCGGCAAAAGTCGAGGTCGAGTCGCCTGTATAGGTGAAACTGGGCGCCAGCCCAATGGCAAGCGGCCCGTCGATGGTGTTGATGATGCCCGCGATGTCAAGTTTGTCGAGCGAGGGCAGGTTGCTCAGCAAGTTGATGCTTTTCTTGATTTGGTCAAGTTTGGTCAATTCACGGCCCTTGACACTCACGGCAAACACACACTTCATCGTGCTGGGCATCGCCTTAAGGAACGCATTATCAGGTTTGCTCAATACCGTGTTCAGCAGGGTGACAAAATCGCTGTTTTCATCAGCCTTGATTTTTGCCGTCAGGTTAGCGCCCTCTTTCTCAAATTTCATGTTGACGGTGAGCGCCTTGACATCGGAATCGGTGAAAATGGAAATCACCGGGTAGCGCTCAATGGCATTCCTCATGCTCGGGATGGTCTTGAGCAAGGCGTTAAAGCCTTTCAGCTCAAAATAGGCATTTATATCGTTGTCGCCGGCAAGGCATTTTTTGACCTCGCTCACCTCCATGATGCACTTGTTGCTCTTGTGCAGCATGCTGCGCGCGGCCTGCGCCAGCGTGTTGTCGTCGGTCATGCGGTTCTCGCGCCCAATAAGCAGCACACCGTCCTCAATGGCGATGGCATAGCCATCCAGGCAAATAACGTCAATGTCTTCTACTGGGCTGAACGTTTTCCCTGTGCTCTCTTCAATCAGTCGCCGCGCCGCTTCTTCGTCGGCAAGTGTCGCCAGGCAAACGTAGCGAAAAGTGTTTTTAGAGAAGAAGAAATAGAGATTGCAATCCAGGTCAAGCCCCGATACCGGAAGGCTTTCAAGCACCCGCCTCGTCACACTCCCCTCGTGAGCGTCGATCACGTTTTGAAGCTCACTTGGGATGGTGATTTTATCGTCACTCAGCATCCCCGCCTTTTCCAATATCTCATGCAGACGAACACTCACCACGCCGGTGGCGTCGGCAGGTATCATCTCCTCCATGTTTTTGTTGGCATTGACACATGAGGCGGCCATGAGAAGAAGCATCAGACCCGATATCCATTTCGCAATACTCATGATTTCCTTAAATCCTTATAAATTAAAATCAGTTTTCTTATTGCAAAGTTACAATTAAATTTTCTAAAAAGGAAATCCGAGCCCAAAAATTCCGTAGCGTATTTTTTGGGGAATATTTCCTCTTGAGTCCCCGCCATGCCTATGGGTCCTGGTACTTCTCCCGGAGGCGCTTGGGCAAGCCGCTCATGACAAGATGGTAGGACTCAAGAATCCAATGCTTGATTTGCTCGGGCGAGAAGGTATTCTCGATGAGAATATCGTTCCAGTGCGTCTTGTTCATGTGAAAAGCCGGGCGAATGGAATGGTAGCGGTCCCTCAGCGCTTCCCCCTCGTCGGGCTGGAGCTTGATCGCAATGCGCGGCTCGGCATATTCCAGCGGCAGGTGCAGGAATATCTTCCTTTCGATGCGGAACACAATCATGTCTGGCCCGTAGGGCGAATCCTCCGTTACGCCTGGAAGCGACAGACAGTATTCCCTAATTTGCTCTATATTCATATCGTTTTCAGATGATTTAGTTTTCAAGCCTCAACTTTGCAGGAAACGCCATGCGTCACGCTTTGTGACGGTCAAGCAAAATTACTGAAACTTTTTGTATCGTCCATGACTTCCCCACGTTTTTTTAACTTGGAAAAACCATTACCGGTCAATTTCGGAGAAAAAAACCGAAGAATTTCTGTTGGTTTTACTCCATATACCTTAAAAATGATTAACTTTGCGAACTCATTGTTGTGAGCGATTATCCAATTAGAACAGACATAGCTATGAAAATTAAGAACTTCATCACGCTGGCCATCTTGGGCATCATTTTGGGCAGCTGCGGGACTCCAAAAGACATTGTGTACCTGCAAAATGCCGAGCAGCTTCCCCCAGAGGTGCTTCAGGCTGCCGCGCGCATCAACGACCCGGTGATTCAGCCAGGCGACATCCTGCAAATCAACGTGTCGGCCTCCAATCCAGAGGTTGTGAGACCCTTTAACAAGATTGACTACATCCCAACCCAGGGCAGCAGCCCCATCGCGAGCGGCGGCAATGGCGAAAACTCCATCTACTTTTACCTCGTGGGCAACGATGGCGGCATCGACTATCCCTTGCTGGGCAGGCTCAAAGTGGGCGGCATGACCCAAAGCGCTGCCCAAGACTATATCGCCTCATTTATCTACCCCAAGTACATCACCGAGAAGCCTAACGTGGAGATTCGCTTCCAGAATTTCCATGTCTGCACCATGGGCGAGGTCAACAACCCAGGCATCGTGAAAGCCGCCAACGGGCGCATCAGCATCCTGGAGGCAATTGCCCAAAGCGGCGACCTCACCATCAAGGGCAAGCGCAACAACATCATGGTTGTGCACACCAATGCCGACGGCAGCCGCAAGGTGTCGCTCGTGGACCTCACCGACAAGCATCTCCTGGTGTCGCCTGATTTCTACTTGCAGCAAAACGACGTGGTCTATGTTCAACCCAACGCCTCCAAGCAGCGCAGCAGCTGGAGTGTGCCTCCAGCCTTGTCGCTTGGCATGAGTTCGGTGGGTGTCCTCATCTCTATTGCCACATTTGTTATCACGCTCACGAAATAACGGATAACCGATGATAGTCAAGGGCTGAAGCATGGTGACGGCTTCGTCCCATTTCCTCATTCTCACAACAACAATACTCTGTGCAATGAAAAAAACAGCGCTATTCCTCCTCTCCCTGGTCACTTGCATGGCTTGCGCCTGGGCACAAGACTTCACCAGCATGGACACCCTCAAGTTCACCAACGCGCTTCAATTCAAGATGGTGAACAAGGCGTTTCACAATGGCGAGACCCCCTACTCGCGCATTCCCGCCTATCTCAAAGACAGTGTGCGCACCACGCTCTACGAGCGCGCGCAATGCACGGCTGGCGAGGCCATTCGCTTCAGTACCAACAGCCGCTGCGTGGCCGTGCGCTACAACTTGACGACAAACATGTACATGGCTCACATGGCTCCAACGGGCATCAAGGGCGTGGATCTCTACATCTTAGACGACGGCAAGTGGGTGTTTCTCAACTGCAACCGCCCCGTGCGCGACTTCTCCAATCCCCATCGCGTGCCGCCGCTCAAAGACTCGATTCAAAGCAAGGTGCTCATCGACAAGATGGATGGGGAAACGCACGAGTTCATGATGTATCTCCCCCTCTACGATGGTGTTAACTGGGTGGAGATTGGCGTGGAGAAAGGCGCGGTGCTCGAAGGGCCGAAAGTCGATAATCCACGTTGCGACAAAAAGTTCGTTTTCTATGGCACAAGCATTATGCAAGGCGGCTGCGCCACCCGTCCAGGCATGGCGGGGACTAACATCATTCAACGGGCCCTGAACGCCAATTGCGTGAACATCGGCATCAGCGGCGAGGGGAAAATGGACTATTGCATGGCACGCGCCTTAGCCACAATCCCCGATGTGACCGCTTTCATCATTGACCCAGTTCCCAACTGCACCCGCGACATGTGCGACACGCTCACGGTGGGATTTGTTGACATCCTGCGTCGCGCCCATCCCGACGTGCCCATTTTCATGGTCGAGGGTCCGATTTACTCCTATGCCAACTATAGCAGCTACTACAGCAAATACTTGTGGCAAAAGAACTACGCTTTCCATGCAGGATTCCTTAAACTGAAAGCGGAAAATCCGCACAACCTCTATTATATCGACTGCGAGAACCTGTGGGGCCCAGATAACGAGGGCACGGTGGACGGCATTCACCTCACCGACGTGGGCTTCTACTGGTACGCGCAAAAGCTTGAACCCTACTTGCGCGCCATTCTCGACCACACGCCCGTTCCTTTTCAAGAGAAAGCCAACCGCCCTTACCCCGAAAGGATGAAATGACACACGCCCGTCAACGAAATGAGCAAGACCATTGATATTGAGCGACACCCGTGGCCACCGTTTCTGCCCAAAGACTGCAAGGTGATGATGTTAGGCACATTCCCGCCCAAACCTCAGCGTTGGTCGATGGACTTTTTCTATCCCAACAAGATAAACGACATGTGGCGCATCATGGGCATCATCTTCTACAACGACAAAAACCACTTCTGGGATGCAGCGGGTCAACGCTTTCGACTAAACGACATCAAGGCTTTCCTGAAAGAAAAGCGCATCGGCTTGTGGGACACAGCCATGGCCGTGCGTAGGCTGAAGGACAATGCGAGCGACAGATTTCTCGACATTGTTGAGGCCATCGACCTTGAGCGCCTGCTCAACGAGCATCCCACCATCAGCGCCATTGTCACGACGGGAGAGAAAGCCACAAGCGTCATCGCGGCCCAAGGTGGCGTCGAGGTGCCTCGAATTGGCATTCCAACGCCTTGCATCTGCGGCGCTCACGAGTTTACCCTGTGGCGCATGCCCTCGTCAAGCCGCGCCTACCCCCTCGCTCTCGACAAGAAAGCCACAGCCTACGCCGCCATGTTCCAATCTACTCTGCAAGAACCCCTCAAGAGCGATAAACGCAATGCGTAAAGATTAGCATTTTTGATAAATTTTCAGTAATTTTGCGGTTGCAATGAATATCGAAGACATTTTAAGCCAAGCTCGCAAAGCGTTCTTTGCCTACCGCAACGGCACCGTGGCCGATGCCTTGCGCCGCGGCGGAGACCCGCACCCTGTGATCATGGGCTGCCAACTCACCGATGTCGCAACCATCGCTCGTGGCCTTGAGCCTGATGCGGCGCTGGCCCAGGCTTTCTGGAACGAGCGCAACCACCGCGAGTGCCGCATGATTGCCCCCATGCTCTACCCCACCGGCACCATGACAATGGGCACCGCCATGGCGTGGGCACTCGACGTGGAAAACGACGAGATTGCCGACATCCTGTGCCACCGCCTGCTGCGACAGGCAAGCTATGCCCAAGCGATGGTGAGCGAGCTCTTGAGCTACTCAAAGCCCCAGGTGCGCTACACGGCATTTCGCCTGCTGCTCAACATCCTGCTCATCGGCAATTGCGACCGCAACGCAAACCTGCGCCCTATTGTGGAATGCGAGTTAGAAACAGCGCCTGCCAACCTCAAACCCTTGTTAAACAGCATACTTGAAGAACAATGATAAAAATTGGACTGAAACACAATAGCACGCTTGAAGTGACCGAAGCGGAGACCGCACAGGCGATGGGGTCGGGCGACCTGCCCGTGCTCGCCACGCCCAGCATGATGGCACTCATGGAGAACGCTGCCATGATAGCCGTGAGCCATTCGCTGCCAGAAGGCAGCACGACCGTGGGCGGCCACATCGAGACATCGCACCTGCGCCCATCGAGAATAGGCACAACTGTGACCGCAACAGCCACACTCACGAGAGTCGATGGCCGGAAACTCTACTTCGACCTTGAGGCACGCGAGGGCGAAACGCTGATTGGCGAGGGAAAACACCTGCGATTTATTGTTGACCGCAAGCGTTTTTTAGAAAGGCAATAATAGGCTTTTTTTGATGATGAAGCCCATGACGATAATAAGAATGAAAAAAGTCCTGTTGATGGCGTTGATGGCCATCGGGGCAATGTCGTGCAGCCAAAACGTGGAAGACAAAAGCCATGCTCAGCAACCGCACGCAATCGGCACCTACACCCGGGACAGCCTCCATGTGTGCTACGAGGGCAAACCCATGGCCGTGAAAGACAGCGCCAGCTTCCTCGCCCTTGGCGACGGATATGCCCGCGACGACTCCACAGGCTATTACTCAGGAAAGCCTTTCGAGACCGAATATCCTGCTACGCTCCAGTCGTTAGGCAACGGATATGCCAAAGACCGGTTCAGCGCCTACTACCGCGGCCGAGAGATTGCCACCGCCCAAGCGAGCACATTCAAGGTAGTGGGTGGCGACACGGCACAAGACGGCATGTCGACCTACGTGGGCGGCGTGCAACAGTATGAGCGTTAAGGTTACTTCCACGGCCGGTCGAAAGGCCGTGGCCACTGATTACAAATAAAAAGGAACATGAGCTCAATCAATTATGACTTAAAGCTAATCAAAGGCATCGCCTTTGACATTGACGGTGTGCTCTCGCCGTCCACCATTCCCATGTCGCCCGAGGGCGAGCCGCTGCGCATGGTCAATATCAAAGATGGATATGCCTTGCAACTGGCCGTGAAACACGGGCTGCAAATCGCGATTATCAGCGGAGCCAAGAACCGCGCCGTCGAGTTGCGCTACCAAGGCCTGGGCGTGCAGAGCATCTACATGGGCGCCAGCATGAAACGGCCACTCTTTGACCAGTGGCAGGCACAATGCGGCCTGAAAGCGAGTGAAGTGGCCTTCGTGGGCGATGACATCCCCGACATTCAGGTCATGCAGGCGGCAGGGCTGGCGGTTGCTCCAGCCGATGCCGCCCCCGAGGTGAAAGCAGTGGCTCGCTACATTTCTCCCCGAAATGGCGGGTACGGCGTGGCCCGCGACTTGCTTGAGCAAGTGATGAAGGCGCAAGGCCTGTGGATGGACGACTTGCACGCCTTTGGCTGGTAAAGACGGGCAACAGGCGCGGCGCCAACGCCATCATCTAACCGAAAAAGACACTCATCATTATGTTAGAACACCTCAAGAAATATGACATCGTGCTGGCAAGCAACTCGCCTCGCCGCCGTGAGTTGCTCAGCGGGCTGGGCATTGACTTCCGTGTTGAACTCATTCAGGGCATCGACGAGACCTACCCTGCCAGCCTGCCGGCAGAACAAGTTCCAGAATACCTCGCGCGCCTGAAAGCAAAAGCCTACAACGTCACGGGCAACAAACTGCTCATCACCGCTGACACCATCGTGATTTTGAACAATGAAATCCTCGGGAAGCCACACGACGAAGCCGAAGCGCACCACATGCTGCACAAGCTTTCAGGGAAAACCCACAGCGTGGTGACGGGCGTGACCGTGACCACAGCAGATAAGGTCAGCACCTTCAGCTGCAAGTCGGAGGTGGAATTTGCCGAATTGAGCGACGAGGAAATCGAGCACTACATCAACCTTTGCCACCCCATGGACAAAGCGGGCGGCTATGGCATCCAGGAGTGGATTGGCTACATGGGCATCAAGGGCATCAAAGGCTCATTCTACAACGTGATGGGCCTACCCGTGCAAAGGCTCTACACGCTGCTCAAAACGTTATAGACCGTTTCTACAAATCACTTGCCCATCATGATGAAAAACTACCTCTACGCAACCCTAACTATCCTATCCCTCGTCTGGCCTCTCGGCGTGCTGGCCCAACCAGGCGCCGCCTCCGACTCGTTGCCAGTGACACTCACCCTTGGCTCGCCCGCCACGGGCGACAGCCTCATTCCCACCGACACGCTATGCTTGTACAACAGTTGGGAAAGCATGCTTGATCGCAAGCCTTTCCTCGTGCTACAAGGCCCTATCGCCTTTGAGAATAACCCTTGCGAGTATATCTTCTACACCGGGAATGGCGACCTGCAAGTAGCCATAGAAAAGTACACGCTCGCCATCAGCTTAGGCGACAGCACTTGGCTGCTCAATTCCCAATACCTGCTCAACAACTTCAAGTGCGACTACACGGGCTTCAACAATTTCATTCCAGTGTACTTCTCAAGCAAGATGGCCTTTGTCCGATACTGGGATGGCTACCCCTACGCATCGGAACTCCAGCAAATCACAGCCCCCGATGGCGAGGACGTGCTCTTGCAGGTTGACCTTCCCAACGGCCATCCTGTCATCTACCTCATCGACTTCGACAATCTTGAGGTCAACCAGCTCAATCACAACACCTTGGAAAAACGGTTAATGCCATATCACGACTTGTACACCCGCTACATGGGCATGAAAAAAAGGAAAAAGGACGACATTGTGTCGTTCTTCTTCCAAAAGTATCTTGACAGGGTGGCCGGTAAGCCCGATGCGCCTGACGCTAATTTTTTCCCTTGACCATTCTGCCCATATTTCTAAAAAAGCAGGATACACTAATCCTTCAAGCCCATGTTGTAGAGGATGAAGCTGTAGATGTCGGCCGTTTCCTCTAAACGCTTGCTCAAAGGCTTTCCGCCACCGTGGCCGGCCTTGGTGTCGATGCGGATGAGCACAGGCGCGCTGCCTGCTTGGGCCTGCTGCATCGTTGCCGCAAACTTGAAACTGTGGGCTGGCACCACGCGGTCGTCGTGGTCAGCCGTGGTGATGAGTGTCGCGGGATAGCTCACGCCCTTCTTAATATTGTGCAGGGGGGAATAGGCTCGCAAGTACTCAAACATCTCTTTGGAGTCTTCGCTCGTCCCGTAGTCGGAGGCCCAGTTCCAGCCAATGGTGAACTTGTGGTAGCGGAGCATATCCATCACACCCACTTGCGGCACACACACCTTGAAGAGATCGGGACGCTGCGTCTCGCAAGCGCCAACGAGCAAGCCACCGTTGCTGCCACCCACGATAGCCAGATAGTCGCTGCTGGTATAGCCCTCGCGAATCAAGTACTCGGCTGCGGCGATGAAATCGTCAAACACGTTTTGCTTCTGCATCTTGGTGCCTGCCAAGTGCCACTGCTCGCCATACTCGCTGCCACCACGGATGCTGGGCTGCGCATAAATGCCGCCTTTCTCCATAAACACGAGCAAGTTGGTGCTGAAGAATGGGGTCATGGGGATGTTGAATCCTCCATAGGAGTAAAGGTAAGTCGGGTTTTTTCCGTTGAGTTTCAGTCCTTTCTTGTAGGTGATGAACATGGGCACGCGTGTGCCATCCTTGCTCTGATAAAACACCTGCTTGGTTTCAAACTTGCTCAAATCGACCTTGACGGCTGGCTTGGCGTAAGGGGTTGCCGTTCCGGTAGCAGCATCGTAGCGATATATCACGTTGGGCTGCGTGAACGAGGTGAAACTGTAGAACACCTCGCTGCGGTCCTTCTGGCCATACACGCCAACGGATCCTGGCCCAGGCAGAGACACGTCTTGCAGATACTGCCCATCGAGGCTGTAGACTTTCACCTGGTCGCACGCATCGACCATGTAGGTGACATAGAGTTTGCCGCCGATAAGTTGCGCGCTCTCCATCATGTTGTCGCTCTCGGGAATCACCGTTTTCCACTCCTCCATGCCAGGGTGGCTCATATCCGTCACCATCAGTTTAAACTTGGGCGCGCCATCGTTGGTCAGCCAATAAATCTTGTCGTCTACCACCTCAATGGGATTGTACTGGTTGTCCATGTTGCTGGTGAGCTGCACAAACTGCGCATCGGGCTCTTTGAGCGAGCGCACATAGACATTAGCGCCCGCACCCGCACCCGACTCATAGAGGAACTGGAGTGTCTCTTCATCGTTGACGCTCGTCGAGAAGAACTCCATGGGTTTTGACGGATTATGATAGAACAGGCGATCCTGCGATTGGGGAGTGCCCATCTTGTGGTAGTAGATTTTGTGAGTCGAGTTCTTGCTCGAAAACGCGTGATTCTCGTCAGGCCGGTCGTAGGCGCTGTAGAAGAATCCATCCTTGTACCAGGCGGCACCCGAGAACTTGGCCCACACGATGTGGTCATCGAGCAATTGGCGCGTCTTGGCATCCATCACATAGAACTCTTGCCAGTCGCTGCCGCTCCGTGAAATGGCATAGGCGCAATACTTGCCGTCGTTGGAGATGTAAATGCCCTGCAAGGCCACGGTACCATCGCTCGACAAGCGGTTGGGATCAAGAAACACCCGGGCGTTCTGCTCGTCGCCGAGCTCATCCATCTCGTAGATGACGCTTTGGTTCTGCAAGCCGTCATTTTTCGAGAAATACCACTTGCCCGTCTTCTTGTTGAACGACGGGGCCGACACTTTGCCATAGTTGGCCACTTGCTTAAGGCGCTTGAGCATCTTGCCTCGAAAGGGAATGCGCTGCAGGTAACCCTGCGTGAGCTGGTTCTGAGCCTCGACCCAGGCGGTCGTGGCGGCCGAGTTGTCATCCTCCAGTGGCCGATAGGGATCCTTCACTTGCACGCCAAAGTAGGTGTCCACCGTGTTGTCGCGTGGAGCCTCGGGGTACTTCAACTCTTGAGCCATCGCTGTTGTCGCTGTCGCGAGGACGGCTGCCCATGCTATTAAATTGTTGTTCATCTTGCAAACTTACACAAAAATCTCGAATAATTTGGCTTAAATCCCAAGATTTTTGTGTAAATTTGTGCATGAAATGACACATCACATGGAAATGGAATGGGACTCCCTGATCTGCAACAAGCGGCTTGGCCTTGCGCATGACCACGACAACAAGGGTGGGGTGCGCAGTGACTTTGAGCGCGATTTTGACCGCTTGGTCTTTTCGTCGCCCTTTCGCAGGTTGCAAAACAAGACGCAAGTCTTCCCGCTTCCTGTCAACATCTTTGTACACAACCGCTTGACCCACTCGCTTGAGGTTTCCAGCGTGGGCAAGTCGCTGGCGGGCGAGGTGACCCAGCTGCTGAGCGCGCGGCACGCCGGCGCGCCGTGGGTGGAGCGCATCCCGTCGATTGGCGAGATTGTGGCAGCAGCTTGCTTGGCTCACGACCTGGGCAACCCACCTTTTGGGCACTCGGGCGAGAAAACGATTGGCGCTTTCTTCAGCGAGGGCGCGGGTCTGGAGCTAAAGAGCCGATTCACTCCCCAGCAGTGGGACGACCTGGTGCACTTCGAGGGAAATGCCAACAGTTTCCGCACGCTCACGCACCAGTTCAACGGCCGCCGCCCTGGGGGCTTTGCCATGACCTACTCCACACTGGCCACGATTGTGAAATACCCCTACAGCTCATCACAAGCAGGCGCTGACGGGAAATTTGGCTTTTTCACCACCGAGAAGCATTTCTTTGAGCGCATCGCCACCGAGCTGGGCCTCATCAGGTTGGGCGAGGAGCGCTATTGCCGTCATCCGCTGGTCTACCTGCTTGAAGCCGCCGACGACATCTGCTACCAAGTGATGGACATGGAGGATGGCCACAAGCTCAAGATTATCTCTACCGAAGAGTGTATCGACGTGCTGATGAGTTTCTTTGATAAAAGCCGGCAAGCGCACATTGCCGAGGTGATGAGCCGCGTGGCCGACCCCAATGAGAAAATCGCCTACCTGCGATCGTGCATCGTGGGCTTGCTGGTGCAAGAGTGCGCCCACACGTTCATGAAACACGAGGAGGAAATCATGCAAGGGCGGTTCACCGGCTCGCTTATCGAGCATGTCTCGCCCATCCCCGCCGAGGGCTACCGCCGCTGTAGCGAGCTGGCATTCCACAAGCTCTACCGGGCCAGTTATGTCGTTGACGTTGACTTGGCCGGCAGCCGCATCATCAACTTGCTGTTAGAGAAACTCATCAGCGCGGTGATGCATCCCGAGCGCAACTACTCTCAACTGCTGCTCAACAAGTTTCCGCAGCAATATGATATTCACGCTCCGTCGCTTTTTGAAAAAGTGCAGGCTGTGATTGACCACATCAGCGCCATGACCGATGTCTATGCCCTCAACCTCTACCGCCAGCTCAATGGCATCGCGCTGCCCGCTGTGTAAAAGGCTCGCCGCGCTCATTTCCCATAGACAATGATTAGAAAACAACCATATATTTCATCGTGAAACAGATTATCACACATTTAACCGACAACGACGCCTACACCTTCAGTTGCCTGTACTACATCCTGCAAACCTACCCGCGAAGCGAGGTAGAATACACGTTCTTCGACCGCAACCACACCAAGTATCCTCCCCACTTCGCACAACTCGTGCAAGAGCAAGTTGACTACATGCCTAATGTGGTCATCACCGACGAAGAAGTTGACTTCATGCGCCGCAAGATGTACTACCTGCCCGAGTGGTTCTTCACGTTCCTCAAGGGCTACCGCTTCAATCCTGGAGAAGTCGCCATCAGCCAAGACGAGCAAGGCGAGCTCCACATCACCGTGCGCGGGAAATGGCACTCCACCATCATGTGGGAAATGGTGCTTCTGTCGTGCATCTCTGAGCTCATTCACACGCTCGCTGGCGACCTTGACCGATATGATGCCGCCATAGAGGAGGAGCGCACCCGATCCAAGGCACGCCGAGCCTTGGCAAACGGGCTTTGCGTGAGCGACTTCGGGCAGCGCCGCCGCTTCTCTAAGGCACATCACGACATGGTTGTGGGCACTTTTAAAGAAGAATTTGAGCGAGGCGGATACACCGACGAGCAGGGCACATACCACCAGTACAGCGGCTCATTCCCGGGCACGAGCAATGTGTACTTGGCCATGAAGCACGACCTCATCCCCATTGGCACGATGAGCCACCAGATTATCGAGTTTGAGGAGAATGTGAGTGGCATTTTCGAGTGCAACTTCAATGTGATGAAGAAGTTTAGCGATGTCTACGACGGCGACAACGGCATCTACCTCTACGACTGCTTTGGCGACAAGGTGTTTTTCAACAACCTCTCGAAGCGCATGGCCATGATGTACAGGGGGCTGCGCATCGATAGCGGCAAGGAGGAGGAACAACTGGAGAAAATCATCGAGAAGTACAAGAGCCTGGGTATTGACCCAGCCACCAAGCAAGTGGTGTACAGCAACGCCCTGGACATTGACCGCGCCATTGAGTTGCACCGCTACACCGCCAGCCGCATGAAGGACAGCTACGGGATTGGAACGCACCTCACTTGTGACGTGACCAACAGCCTGCCCAGCAACATCGTCATCAAGTTGACAAAGATGCGCATCACCGAGTCTCGTGAGTGGCACGACTGCGTGAAACTCTCTTGCGACAAAGAGAAAACCCTGGGCAACCCCGAAAAATGCGCCTACTTGATGAAACTGCTGGGGTACTAAAATAGAATCAGGCTTTTTTAGCCATCACATGCCCCTGTGGTCAGCATCGCCGAAGCCTTTTTTTCAGGCTTCAGCGATGCTGACCTATTTCAGGCTTGGCTCGTTGCAGGAAAAAGAATACCTTTGCACGATTTTACACAAGCGTCCTTAATGGTTGCCACAGAAATATGAAATAAAATGAAAACGAAGTTTTTTTCAAGGAACGGGGATACACACAAAAATCCTGTTTTTCTCATTGCAATAGCATTCATCACCTTCTACTTGGCGCTGGGTGCCGTGTTGCGTGTAGCGCTCATGCTCAACACGCCCACCACGGCCTCGCTCACCACCCTCGACGTGGCGCGGGTCATGAGCGTGGGGCTACTCTCCGACATAGGGATGGGCATCTTGCTCACGCTTCCGCTGGCCTTTATCTACTTGGGCTTGAATGAGGTGAAATACGGTCGCCGCGCCGGCCTTGTCATCGAGGCGCTGCTGGCTCTCGCTTTTGCCTATGCCTGGTGGCCGCACTCGATATTTGCGGAATACGGAGGCGGCGCGCCACTCATTGCCCGCATTTTTTTAGGGTGGAAATTGGCGAGCTTCACGCTGCGCTACCTTGTGCCCCGCTTGAGAACCGGTTGGCGCAAAGCCTCGCTCTATGCCACATGGGGCGCGTATGTGTTCCTGGCGTTGTGCGTGACGGTGGGCGAATTTTTCTTTTGGCAGGAATTCGGTGTGCGCTACAACTTTATCGCTGTCGATTACCTGGTGTACACCAATGAGGTGATAGGCAACATCATGGAGTCCTACGCCATTGTGCCACTCCTGTGCCTGATAGCGGCAGTGTCCATCGTTTTTATTCTATGGGTCGCCCGGCGGCATCGTTTCAAGTTGGAGCGCATCTACGGCTTCAGGCCGCTGGTGGGGCAAAGCCTCGCCTACGCTGTGCTTTATGGCCTGGGCTTTGCCCTGGTTTTGTTCACGCACGGGCTGGAAAGCCGCAATGCCTACGTGACGCAGCTGGAGCAGAATGGCGCTTGCGATTTCCTCATTGCTTTCCAGAACAATCACTTGGAATACGACAAGTTTTATACCATGATGCCCCAGAAAGAATGTGCCGATTTATACCGTGAACTTGCCGGACTTGACCCAACCGGGCACAAGCAGATTGGAACTCCCGGGACATCAACTCCCAAACCCAACATTGTGCTGATAACGGTTGAGAGTCTGAGCGCCGATTTCCTGACACGCTACGGCAACAGCCATCAACTTACGCCTCATCTCGACAGGCTCATGAAAGGCAGCGTGGTGCTTGACAGCCTCTATGCCAACGGCAACCGCACCGTGCGCGGGCTCGAGGCATTGTCGATCTGCATGCCGCCCAGTGCCGGTGAAAGCATCATCAAGCAAAAGAACAATCACATGGGTGAACTGTCGGTGGGGTCGCAGTTGAAAAAGCAGGGCTACCACGTGCAGTTCCTCTATGGCGGCGACAGTTATTTTGACAACATGGGCGACTACTTCTCGCACAACGGCTACGAAGTGATCGACCGCAAGACATTCAAGGAGCAAGAAATCACGTTCGCTAACATCTGGGGAGTGTGCGACGGCGACTTGTTCAATCGGAGTTTAAAGATCTTTGATGCCAATGCGATGACCAGCCGGCCTTTCTTCGCCCAAATCATGACCACCAGCAACCATCGGCCCTTCACCTACCCTGCCGGGGTCATCGATATAGATGGAAATCCCAATACCCGGAAGGCTGCCGTGAAATATACTGATTACGCTATCGGCAAATTTCTGGCAGATGCCGCCAGCCGGCCCTGGTTCAAGAACACCGTATTCGTGATAATTGCCGATCATTGCGCTTCAAGTGCAGGCAAGACCTCACTGCCGGTTGAAAGCTATCACATTCCCTGCCTTTTCTATGCCCCGGAACTCCTGAAACCGCAAGTGGTGACCACGCTTTGCTCGCAAATCGACGTGATGCCCACGCTGTTGAACATGCTCCATGTTCCATGCCATGCGGCCTTTGCCGGGCAAGACATCTTTTCACCCCATTATCGCCCTCGCGCGTTCATGGCCACTTATCAGGATTTGGGTTACTTCGAAAACAATTGCCTCACGGTGCTGTCACCAGTGCGAAAAGTGGCGCAATTCGACATTTCCTTCCAAAACGATGGCACAGCCATAGAAACGCCAGTGAAGCAGGTAGACGGCTCCTTGGTGCGCAAGGCACAAGCCTACTACCAAAGCGCCAACCTCTACATGAGGCGCCGCTAAGATTGTGCGGGTGTGCCACAAGTAGAAGCAGCCAGGGGTGATGCCCTGACTGCTTGATTTTAAGGCTGTGAAGAAAGTTTGACTTTCTTGGTCTTTATTCAAAATTTGAGTATCCGTTCTCATCGTTTCTCGGGCGCGGGTCACGGCGAGGAGCGCGACTGCCACCGCCGTTGCGGCGCGGGCCGTGACCGCCCCCGTCACGCCGTGGGCCACGGTCAAAGTCTCGTCTCGGGCGACGCTCGGCTCTGCGCTCGTCAAAACCCTCTGGTTTCTCTTGCAAAGCCCGCATACTCAACCTGTACTTGCCCGTTTTATTGTCGATCTCAATGAGTTTCACCCTCACAACGTCGCCTTCGTGCAAGCCGCTGTGCTCCATGTCCTCCAAGCGTTCCCAGCTGATTTCGCTGATGTGCAGCAAGCCATCGCGACCCGGCATGAACTCAACGAACGCGCCAAACTCAAGAATGCTCTTCACGGGTCCCTCATAGATGGTATTGATTTCGGGAACAGCAATGATGGCCTCGATGCGTGCGATCGCGGCCTCAATCTTCTCTTTCTCGGGTGCCGAGATGTCGATCTCTCCCTTGCCGTCGATCTCGTCGATGGTGATCACTGCGCCAGTTTCCTCTTGAATTCCATGAATCACCTCACCGCCCTTGCCAATAATGGCGCCAATAAAGTCTTTGTCGACGGTCATGTGCACGATGCGTGGCACATGAGGCTTGTAATCCTCGCGTGGAGCAGGAATGGCCTCGTTGATAAGCGCTAAGATGTGCTCACGGCCTTCTTTGGCCTGCTGCAACGCTTGCTCAAGGATTTCATAGGGCAGACCGTCGCACTTGATGTCCATTTGAGTGGCTGTAATGCCATCGGCAGTACCCGTCACCTTAAAATCCATGTCGCCCAAGTGGTCTTCATCGCCCAAAATATCGCTCAACACCGCGTGTTTCACGTTGCCCTCATCGGTAATCAGCCCCATCGCGATACCCGCCACCGGCTTCTTGAGCTTGATGCCAGCATCAAGCATGGCCATGCAGCCCGCGCAGACCGTGGCCATCGACGAGGAGCCGTTAGATTCCAAAATGTCGGAAACAATGCGAACCGTGTAAGGCAGATCCTCTGGAATCATGCGCTTGAGGGCACGGTGAGCCAAGTTTCCATGGCCAATCTCGCGACGGCTGATGCCCCGCGCGGCCTTAGCCTCGCCCGTGGCGTAGCCGGGGAAATTGTAGTGCAGCAAGAACCGCTCGTCGTAGCGCAAGAGCGCGTCGTCAACCAGTTTCTCGTCGAGTTTAGTGCCCAAGGTGCAAGTAGCCAGCGCTTGTGTCTCGCCACGGGTGAACACGGCCGAGCCGTGAGGGCCGGGCAGATAGTCGGGCCAGCAGGTGATGGGGCGTATATCGGTGGTCTTGCGCCCATCCATGCGCACGCCCTCGTCGAGGATGCAGCGGCGCACAGCGTCACGCTGAATCTCGTTGTAGTAGCGTGTGATCATGGGCATCTTCTCCTCGCGCTCCTCCTCTGGAATCGTCTCCACAAAGTCGTCGAGTGCCTTTTGGAAAGTCTCGTTGCGCCATTGCTTGTCGGCGTTTCCAGCCTGTGCCACAGCATAGCATTTGGGATAGATTTCCTTGCGCATGCGCTCGTGTATTTCCTCGTCGTCGGTCTCGTGGCAGTACTCACGTTTCGTGACCGCGAGCTCGGCAGCCAGTTCCTTTTGCGCGAGGCACATGGGCTTGATGGCCTCGTGAGCCGCCTTCAAGGCATCGAGAAGTTCCTGCTCGCTCACTTCGTTCATCTCGCCCTCGACCATCATGATATTGTCGTATGTTGCACCTACCATCAATTCTATGTCAGCGTTTTTGGTCTGTTCAAATGTCGGGTTGATGACGAATTCGCCATTGATGCGAGCCACACGCACCTCGGCAATGGGTTCTTCAAAAGGAACGTCACTCACTGCGATAGCGGCGCTGGCGGCCAGTCCCGCTAAAGCGTCGGGCTGGTCAATGCCGTCGCTGGAGAAAAGCAGCACATTGACGATCGTGTTGGCGTGATAGTTTGACGGGAACAATGGGCGCAACACGCGGTCGACGAGGCGAGCCGTGAGAATCTCGTTGTCGCTGGGACGCCCCTCTCGCTTGGTGAACCCTCCCGGGTAGCGGCCCACAGCCGAGTATTTTTCTTTGTATTCTACTTGAAGGGGCATGAAATCGGCTCCTTCCTCGGCCTCTTTGGCCGAGCAAACGGTGGCAAGCAACATGGTGTTGCCAAATCTCAATTCAACAGCTCCATCGGCTTGCTTGGCAAGCTTCCCTGTCTCGATGCTGATTTCACGTCCGTCAGCCAGGGCGATGGTTTTTTTAGTAGGTGTAAACATATTTCTTTATTATACTTGTATAAAAAATCGGACAAAGTTAGCAATTATTTTTCAGAGCGACAATAAGTTTCTCCTTTTTCCCAGGCGATTGCGCCAAAAAAGTGAAATTTACAGGAACTTCATCAAGCAAGTAGCTGGGGTGCTTGCGAAAAGCACCTTTTGTTACCCTTGCCGAGCCGAAAAGATTAATAAAAGTTAAAAGCCGAATTTTTTTGGCAGAAATACTTTGGTTTATAAAATAAACTGGTTTATCTTTGCACTGTCACTCGGGAGCAATCCCTTTTTTATGGCAATATTTAGTTTACAAAATAAACCAGTTTACTAACCAAGGCATCAGTTTCACGGCCGGAGACCACGCATTGCAAGGTAGACACAAATTCAAAGAAATATGAAAACAAACAACATTTCAAACGAGAACGAGAGAGCATTGAGCGAACAAGAAAGTTTGGAACTCATCACCCGCATGATCAATGCAACGAAGAATGACATGAATCAAGGTCGCTGGAATCCATTTATCACATGGGGGGTGTTCACCACCCTACTCGGAAGCGTGATTTGCACCCTGGTGTGGACAACCCACAACGTAGCATGGCAATGGATGTGGTTCTTGACGCTCGGCTATTGGTTAGTGGGCTTCTTCTACCGCAAGAGCCACCCCAAAGAGAAAGCCGTAGTGACCTACAACAGCAAAGCCATCGGCACCGTGTGGAAAGTGCTTGGATTTCTATTCCTGCTCACCCCTGTCACCTTTTCGGTCGTGAGCATTTTCACCCAGGCGTGGTACATCATGACCATGCTCATGCCCCTCTCCCTCATCTACATCGGCATCGGGGTGTCGTTCACCGGCATCATGCTCAAAGAGAAATGGGTCACCTACCTGCCCATTGCCTGCATGGCCATCCCCTTCTACCTCATTTTCAGCATCCTCACCAACCAATTCTATCTTGCACACTTGCTGCTGTTCAGCCTTAGTTTTCTTGTGATCATGGTGCTGCCCGGCATGATTCTCAACAAGCAAAGCCACAACTGTTAACGCCCCATCTTAAAATTGAGAAATCATGTTCAAGCCATTAAATCCACTACTGCACAGTGAGTTGCGATTAGGTGTCATCTCCTTGTTGGCAAGTGTTGAAGAAGCCGACTTCGTGTACATCAAGGAACAGACGGGCGCAACAGCAGGCAACCTGAGCGTGCAGATTGACAAGTTACAGAAAGCGACCTACATTGAGGTCGAGAAAGGCTTCAACGGCAAGAAACCCCGCACCACCTGCCGCATTACCCCCGAGGGAATGAAAGCATTTGAAGAATATGTCGAGGCCCTGAAGAGCTACATTAAGCCGTAAGTGAACATCCTACCCCCTACTGACCATGGAGTGTGAGCAACGCCGCCCACACTCCATTCTTTTCTCAAAGAAGGCTCACAAACGGCATTGTTCCCCCACTGCCCATTGCAAGCCAGCGAAACGTGCGCAACACCACTTTTCTCGCATTGAAGACAGCGAAACGTGAACAATAGTTAAAATTGACACCTATCACTTATTTTTTGTACGAAATATTTGGAATGTTGTAAAGTGTAGATTACTTTTGCACTAACAAATTTTACAAAACATTCTTTAAACTTTAACAACTATGAAGAAAAATTATTTGTTACCTGCCAAGTATGCCCGGTTAGGCTGGGTTTTGCTTCCGCTGGCTGTAGTGTTTTTGGTGCTGTCGCTGCTCAATGTCATTCCCGAGCTCTCCATCACCGTGTTGAACATCTTCCCCGACGGCACAAGTACCATTTTCAACGGCAAGCCTGCTCACAGCTGCAGCTTTCTCGTGAATAACGAGATTAACGATGAGATTGCCACCGTGCTGACGATGCTTTCGCTACTCTTGATCGCTTTCTCGGCCGAGCGCGACGAGGACGAGTACACCGACGCGCTGCGCCTGCGCTCGTGGTTTTTGGCCGGCCTGAGCTACGGCGTGCTCTACATCCTGTTTGACTTGCTGGTCTACGGCACAGTCTACCTCTTCTACATGTGGTTTGCACAAGGCGGAATCCTCTTGCTGCTTTACATCATGATTTTCAAAGTTAAACTTTACCGTTCGAGGAGGGCTTGCGATGCTGGACAATAACCTGAGAGTGGAGCGCGCCATCAAGCGCATCTCCCAAGCACAACTGGCGCATGAGATTGGCGTGAGCCGCCAGACCATTTTCGCCATCGAGAACAACAAGTTTGTCCCCAGCACCGAGCTGGCCCTGCGCTTGTCGAAATACTTTGGCAAGACCGTCAACGAACTGTTCTGGATTAAAGAAGAATCGTAACCGCCTGCTTAGCTTCCCCATGGAAGCTGCCCCCCTGAAACGTCACGTTCCCGAGACCGCCGGTTAAGCAGTCTCGGGAACGATGGTATAAAAAAGTTAGTCTCGTCAAAGAGATGCGGCGAAACGTCAGCCGTGCTCCTTCCTGTGCCCTCAACGCTTGGCGGCATCGAAAGGCACGATAGCGGTGTCTTGCTGGCTGGCCTCGATGCTGTCCTTGTAGCTGAGTTTGGCATTGTCGCCTGACCTTTGCTCGACCACGGGGTCTACCCCGTCGCCTTGCATGCCGCTGGCCATTTCGGTGTGACGTGATGTGGGAGCCGATCCGTTGTAAAGGTTGAACACGTGGAACATGCACCACACGCCAGCGAACATGGCAGCCATGTAAACGTATGGCCTCAGCCGCACCCAAACCGTGCGCTTCTCGGCGCTGGGCTGCTCGATTTCAACCTCGGGCAGCGATTCGGTCAAGTCCTTGCAGAAATCAGTGAAGTAATGCTCCGGGACTTTGAAGCCCGGGTCTTTACCTAACTGATTCAATATGTCACTGTTTTCTTGTTTCATTGCGATTGTTTGACTTTGGTAATCTGGAAAGGTTTAATCCAATTGGCAGAAAAACTATGCTTTTTCGCCCAAAATGCCCTCGATTTTCTTGACCGCATGATGATAAGATGCCTTGAGCGCTCCCACCGATGTGCTCAAAATCTCGCTCATATCCTCATACTTCATCTCGTCGTAGTAGCGCATGTTGAACACGATGCGCTGCTTTTTGGGGAGGGCATTGATTGCTTTTTGCAACCTGACTTGCGCCTCGTCGCCGTCAAAGTACTTGTCGGCCTCCAAGTTGTTGAGCAAGAAGGAATCGTCATCGTCGATAGAGATGCTGTTGAGCGCTTTTTTCTTGTTGATAAAGGTGATGCTCTCGTTGATGGCAATCTTGTAGAGCCACGTCGAGAGCTTGGCGTCGCCACGGAAGCTGGCGATGCTCGACCACGCCTTAATAAACGTGTTTTGCAGCACGTCGTTGGTGTCATCGTGGCTGATCACCATGCGACGAATCTGCCAATACAACGGCCGGGAGTAATGCTCAATCACCCTGCCAAAAGCCTCGCTTGCTGTATCGGGCTGGCGGAGCAGTTCAATCACACGCTCCTCGTCATAGATGTACTTCGATTTCATAGTTAAATTCAATCTTGCAAATTTAACACATAATTTTCAATCTGCCAAAAAAGCAGTCAATGAGCCCCCGCGCTAAGGGTTGAGCGCAAAATAGCGCCACAAGGGGGCTGCCATGAGCGCCTGCTTCATCTCGTCGCGGCACAACATGCCGTAGACTTGCTCGCGCGCAAGAAGCACCACCTCAATGTCCTCGCTGGGGTCGAGGCGCTGCTCGCCTATTTTCTCTACTCCCTGGGCAAGAAAGCAGTAGGTGAGATTGTTGCAGATGCTTGGATTCTGGCCAATGGTCATGGCCAGCGACCATTGCCCCCCTCCAAATCCGGTTTCCTCGAGCAACTCGCGCCGAGCCGCCTCGATGGGTCTCTCCCCTGCCTCGCTCACGCCAGCGCACAACTCAAGCAGCACCTCGTCGAAAGCGTGGCGATACTGGCGCACGAGCACAAATTGCCCCTCGCGGGTGATGGCCGTGACATTCACCCAGTCGGGATACTCAAGCACGTAGTGCTCGGGGTTGACACGCCCGTCGGGCAGCTGGACTTTGTCGACCCTTGCCGTGAGCCAGGGCCGATGAATCAGGTATCGCGACTCCAGCGTTTTCCATTTCTCAATCTTGTGTTCCATGCCTAAATAACGTGAAATGTGACAAAAGATTTTCCAAAGCGTGTAATTTTATGTAAGTTTGCACAATGGATGAAGCAAAAGCGGCCAGCGAGGGAAAGGTGTGGTATGCCTTGCGCGTGACCTACAACCGCGAGATGAAGGTGAAGGAGGATCTCGATGCCCACGGCATTGAGAACTTCATTCCCATGCAATACAAGGGCATCGTGAGGAAAGGGCGCATGGTCAAGAAGCTCATGCCCACTGTGCACAACCTCATTTTTGTGCGCATCGAACCCTCGATGATGAAATCCTACAAAGCCACCACCGCCCTGCCCATTCGCTACATCATGGATCACGAGACTCACCAGCCCGTGATTGTGCCCAAGAGGCAAATGGACAGCTTCATCGCTGTCGCTGGCACCTGCCACGAGCAGCTCATCTACCTCAATCCCGCTCCGGGCGACTTTTCCACGGGCGACAGGGTGCGCATCTTGGGCGGGCCCTTTGAGGGTGCCGAGGGCGTGTTCGTGCGCGTGAAGGGCGACCGCCGCGTGGTTGTCACCATCCCGGGCATCGTTGCCGTGGCCACCACTTTCATTCATCCGTCGCTCATTGAGAAAATCAAAAGCTAAGCATCATCCCGAAGAGCGATTGCCGCTGCGTTGAATCGGGGAAACCGCCCGAAAACGGCTAATTGATAGGAATTTGGAAAAAAGATTGCCGAATGTAGGCCTTAATTCCAAATTTATCTGTAATTTTGGCGTGCTATTAGACACACTACACTTGAAAACAACTATTTATTTTTTGAACAACCTTTATGCCTAAAATTTCATCACTTGCTCAGGCTCTGCCTGAGTCACCCATCAGGAAACTGGCGCCGCTGGCCGATGCAGCCAAGAAACGCGGCCTGAAAGTGTATCACCTGAACATTGGGCAGCCCGACCTGCCCACTCCCCAAGAAGGACTTGACGCACTCAAGACTGTGACCCGCAAGGTGCTGGAGTACTCGCCCTCGCAAGGCTACGCGAGCTATCGCGAGAAGTTGACCAAGTACTATGCCGAGTATCACATCAACGTGACTCCCGACGACATCATCGTCACCACGGGGGGCAGCGAGGCCATTCTGTTCTCGTTCATGACCGTCCTGAACCCTGGCGATGAAGTGATTGTTCCAGAGCCGGTCTACGCCAACTACATGACGTTTGCCAAAACCGCCGGTGCGAAAGTGAAGACCATCACCACCAAGATTGAGAATGGCTTCGCGCTGCCACCCGTGAGCAAGTTTGAGGAACTCATTACCGACAAGACCCGCGCTATCATGATTTGCAACCCCAACAATCCCACTGGATCGGTCTACACCGAGGAGGAACTGCTGCAAATCAAGGCGCTTGTTGAGAAATATGACCTCTACCTGATTTCGGATGAGGTCTACCGCGAATACATCTACACAGGCAAGCCCTACGTGAGCGCGATGAACCTGGGCATCGACGAGCGGGTGATTCTCATCGACTCGGTGTCGAAGCGCTACAGCGAGTGCGGCATCCGCGTGGGGGCCTTGATTACCAAGAACGAGGCCGTGCGCAAGGGTGCCATGAAACTGTGCCAAGCCCGCTTGAGCCCCCCATTGCTGGGTCAAATCGTGGCCGAGGCCTCGCTCGACGCGCCCAAATCCTACTTCCGCAAGACCTACGACGAGTATGTGGCTCGCCGCAACTGCCTTGTCGAGGGGCTGAACAAGATACCTGGCGTGTACTCCCCGATGCCCATGGGGGCATTCTACACGATTGCCAGTCTTCCTGTGGAAGACGCTGACGACTTCTGCCGCTGGTGCCTGACAGAATTCAACGACGAGAACGAGACCATCATGATGGCTCCCGCATCGGGTTTCTACGCCACTCCAGGCGAGGGCAAGAATCAAGTGCGCATTGCCTACGTGCTCAAGCTCGACGACATGAAGCGCGCTATCGTCCTGTTGGAGAAGGCACTCCAGCAATACAACGCACGGTAAGGCATCCCGCAAGAGAGAGACTACACCCCATCATCACATAACACACCCCACGCTCTCCAAAAAGGTTGAGCGTGGGGTTTCTAAATTTCCCCTTGAATAGCTTGCGCTGTCGCGTATGAAGATTCAGCGCTAAGCGTCGCTTATAGATTAAGCAAGTTGATGGAAGCGCCAAAGTAGCCCCTGTTGGCCTCGGGATTCCACATGGCGGTTGCCGTCACGGGCATCGAGTGCTTGCCCACTTTCAACTTGTAGGTCACGTTCATTCTCACGTCGTTAACGCCAGCCGTCTTGCTGTAGAACGTGGCTTTCGTGCCCTCCTCGGGGTTCATGGCGAAAACGCCTCCCACCGATGGGGTCACGATGAAGTTGTTATCCTCGTAGACCTTGTAGGATGCTTGGACAAAGGTCGAATACAGGTTTTGCTCATTTTTAGCGCCACGGTCACGACCCGCGAAAATGGTAGACCATGACAGCGTTAAGGGCACTTTCTGGCCAAAGTTGTAGCTGATGACGGCATCCAGGAAATGGCCTGTGGTGTGGCAGTCATAATTGAATATGCGGTAGGGCTTTTCGGTACCCCGTGTGTCATCATAGATGCCATCGGAGAAATTGAAGATGTCCCACACGGCTGCGCTGAAACCGCCATAGTTGTAAGAGGCATAGTAGTCAAACTCCTTGTAGTCTCCACTCACTTGCATGCCTCCCCAGAAGCCCACACGAAAATGGTCGTTTTTGTCTGAGATCGAGATATCGTTGTCAAAGGTGAGTCCCTTCGACACTTCAAGGCCTCTCCACAGGTGAGTGAGTTCAAGACCTGACGATAGGTGTAGTTTCGCCTGCGCGAAGCCAGTGGTCGACATCATGCCGAGCAACAGCGCAAAGGCTGCTTTTTGGATTGTTTTCATGTTCATGTGATATTTTTGTGATGTTGTTTTTTTGAATTGGGCAAGCCCACGGGCTTGCCCGGAATCATACCTGATTATAAAATTGAGCATCAAATTGAGAGCATCCACAAGCCTAATAAGCCGGCAATGGTGCCGCCGATCATTGGGCCAACAACGGGAACCCAGGAATATGCCCAGTCGTTGTCGCCTTTCATGCATATTGCGTGCGCAATGCGTGGCGAGAGGTCACGAGCCGGGTTGATGGCATATCCCGTAGGGCCGCCTAACGACATGCCCAGTGCGATAATCAAAAGGGTCACAGGAATGGGGCCGAGAGCGGCAAGGCCAATCTTGTGGCTTTCAAAGTCGCCCAGGTTGCCCTTGGTGCTGAAACAGATAATAATAAACACGAGCGCCAGCGTGCCAATGATTTCACAGAAGGTGTTCCTGCCATAGTTGCGAATGGCCGGTGCTGTGCAGAAAGTGCCTAACTTGGCCGCATCATCATCAGTGGCATCGTAGTGGTTCTTGTAAAACATCCATACCAAGATTCCGCCAATCACGCCACCAATCATTTGACCAGCGATGTAAGGGAGTACAGCGCCCCATGGGAACATTCCTGCACACGCTAAGCCAACAGACACGGCAGGGTTCAAATGAGCGCCCGTGAAAGGGCCAGCGACTAACACGCCCATACACACTGCAAGTCCCCAGCCGATGGTAATCACAATCCAGCCGCTGTTTTGTCCCTTGCTCTTGTTCAAAGTCACACATGCGCAAACACCGTCTCCAAACAATACGAGCACGAATGTTCCAATCAATTCCATTAAGAAATCTGTCGTTAATGAGTATTCCATAAAAAAGGTTCTTGTTGAAAATTATTATTAGGTGAATTATTGCTTAGAGAGGGTTCTGCTCACAGCGTCGGCCCATCCAGCCTTGGCTTGCTCAATCGTCTCGGGAGCTTCCACGGGCAAGAACACGCGCTCCACTTGCCACTGGTTCTTGATTTCGTCGATACTCCCCCAGAATCCTACGGCGAGACCTGCCAAGTAGGCTGCACCGAGTGCTGTGGTCTCAGTGATTTTTGGACGAATCACTTCGATGCCCAGGAGGTCGGACTGGTATTGCATGAGCAGGTTGTTGCGCGACGCGCCTCCGTCCACTTTCAGTTCCTTGAGCGGAGCGCCCATGTCTTTGGCCATGGCTTGCGCGATGTCATAGGTTTGGAAAGCGATGCCATCGAGTGCGGCGCGGGCGATGTGAGCCGTTGTTGTCCCACGCGTGATGCCCACCATGGTGCCGCGGGCATACTGGTCCCAATAGGGGGCAGCAAGGCCAGTGAGAGCCGGCACAAAGTAAACGCCGCCGCTGTCGGGAACCGATGCGGCAAGCGCCTCGACTTCGGACGATGACTTGATGCAGCCCAAGCCGTCGCGAAGCCATTGAACGACGGAGCCGCCCACATAGATAGAGCCTTCAAGCGCGTAGTTCACGCTGTCGCCAATTTTCCATGCGATGGTCGTGAGCAGGTTGTTCTGTGATTTCACGGGCTTGCTGCCAGTGTTGAGCATCACGAAGCATCCCGTTCCGTAGGTGTTCTTGATCGAGCCAGGCTCAATGCACATCTGCCCGAACAAGGCGGCCTGCTGGTCGCCTGCGATACCCGAAATGGGCACTTCATGGGCGAAAATCGTGCTTTTTGTGTGTCCGTAGATTTCTGAACTGGATTTCACTTCAGGCATCATCGACAATGGGATGTCGAGTATTTTGAGCAATTCCTCGTCCCACTCCAGGGTTTTGATGTTGAAAAGCATGGTGCGCGAGGCATTGGTCACATCGGTCACGTGTACCGTGCCACGGGTCAACCTCCAGACAAGCCACGAGTCAACATTGCCAAAACGCAATTTGCCCTCTTGGGCGCGTTTGCGCGCGCCTGGCACGTTATCGAGAATCCATTTAATCTTTGTTCCGCTAAAATAAGCGTCGATAATCAAACCGGTTTTCTCTCGGATGCTGTCGGTAAGCCCCTCGGCTTTCAACTTGTCGCAGAAGTCGGCTGTTCTCCGGTCTTGCCACACGATGGCATTGTAGATGGGCTCCTCGGTGTCGACGTCCCACACGATGGTGGTCTCACGCTGGTTGGTGATGCCAATGGCCGCAATGTCTAAGCCGTTGATGTCGATGGAAGAGATGGCCTCGGCAATCACAGAGGCCTCAGACGACCAGATCTCATTAGGGTTGTGCTCTACCCAGCCTGGTTTGGGAAAATACTGCGTAAATTCTTTTTGTGCCACTGAGCAGATTTTTCCATCGTGGTCAAAGACGATGGCACGGGAACTGGTAGTTCCCTGGTCTAAGGCAAGAATATACTTTTTCATAATCGCTTTGGTTAAATAGTTTGGTAAATAAATAAATAAATAAATAAAAAAT
>CABTZK010000011.1 GCA_902489275.1 uncultured Porphyromonadaceae bacterium | reverse complement strand
CCAATTCTCTCAAATAAGGGAGAAATATATATTAAATAGGGGGTATATAACCCCTTTTGATTCTTAGATAGGCTTTATTTTTAGATTTAATGTGGTTATAAGTGAATTTATGAGAGGAAGAGAAGGTTTTGCAGAGGTCTCAAAACATTTTTGAAGAATTCGCACTTTGGTGTGGAAAAGTTTAATTTTTCCCTCGGTCTTTCGTTCAACCCAAATCGGTCATTAGGATTTCTCTTTGCCGTACGACACAGAGAAATCCTAATGACCGATTTGGGTTAAAGAAAAATTTATTTAATTAGCTTGCGGTTTTCGTTCTTTTTGACCTTTTCAGTTTATTATTTTCACACGAGTTAACATTTTTAGTTACAATCTATCACCTGAACTCTGAAAATAAAGCCTATAAATCTCTAAAAATCAAAATAACTTGTTAAAAATAAGCGGTTTACAAATCAATAAAAACTTATAACCAAATTTCCTTAATTTCACTTTGCCATTTCGGGAAAATAAAATACATTTGCACCCACAATAATCTATAAACGCTGTTTTTGAAGCTGAATCTGTAGTTGCACTTAACGTGCACTCGGCTTCACCATTATTTACTTATTAAACTAACACCTATGTCAATCACCCACGACACCTCTCATGGCAAGTCCACTGCGCCTGCGTTTTCGGCAGAAGCCCTTAAAAAAGATCTCCAGGTCATCAAGACCCGGAAATTCTGGGTTGAGTTGCTCATTATCACCGCTGGCATGTTTGTCGCCTCGCTTGGCGTTTATTTTTTCCTGATTCCCAGCAAGCTCATTGTCGGCTCCATCACGGGTCTATCGCTTGTGATTGCCAAGCTGATGCCTTTCCTGTCGGTCGGCACAGTCATCTTTGTCATCAACGCCATCCTGCTGGTGCTCTCCTTCCTGCTTATCGGCAAGGACTTTGGCGCGAAAACGGTCTATAGCGCCTTGATCCTGGGCCCCATGATTGACCTGCTGGGGGTTGCTTTCCCCGAAATGGGCGCACACTCCATGTTTAGCACCTACATTGAGGGCACGGGGCAGGAAATCACCAATCCGTGTTTTGACCTCTTGTGCTTTGTGCTCATTTTGAGCGCCTCGCAAAGCATCCTGTTCAGCATCAACGCCTCGACGGGCGGCCTGGACATCTTGGCTAAAATCATCAACAAGTACATGCACATCAGCTTAGGCACATCGGTCATCATATCGGGCGGCGCCATCTGCCTCACAGCCATCTTGATTAACCCTGTGCAGCTGGTCGTGATTGGCTTAGTCGGAACATGGCTCAATGGCGTGATTCTCAACTATTTCATGGCCAGTATCAACTCCAAAATCAGGGTATTCATCATTACCGATGAGCATGAGAAGGTGCAAGACTACTTAGTCAATCACATCAAGCGCGGCATTTCCCTGCATGAGGTGATTGGTGGCTATTCTGGCAAAACCCACATGCAAATCGAGTCAGTGCTCTCCAAAGACGATTTCTCAAAGCTCATCGACTACATGAGCAAAGAAGACATTGCCTCATTCATGACCTCCGACGAGGTGGCCAACGTCTACGGATTGTGGAAGAAGAAGAAATTCCTGCGCCTGTCCAGCCGATAAGGGCTCGGCGTTTTTACCCTCCAGCATTGCAACCACCAGGCCGGCTTTCCTGCAACAAAATAAAGATAGACAATGATGAAGATCATGAGAATTTCCCTTTTAAGTTTGGCGCTCATCACCTGCCTCACGGCAAGCGCTGACGGCCTCATGCCCAATTTACATCCCGAGGAGGCCAGTGGCAATACTCCCGATGAAGTGCCAGCCAGCACCCCCGTGAAAGCCCCCGAGAAGGCTCCGGTCAACGTCACATTAGAGGCTCGCGCAAGCTATATCTACACTGCCGTTGATGGCGAGAAGCAAAAAGAGGGCACAGGATTCCAAGGCGACATTGCCGATATTTTCGTCGAGGGCAACCTCAACGAGAAATTCTCTTACAAGTATCGCCAGCGGCTCAATGGCATCAACAAGGACAAGACGTTTTTTGACGCTACCGACTGGCTCTACCTGCGCTACGACCTCAACAGCCATTTTGCGGCGCTGGCGGGCAAGTGGATTGTGGGGCTGGGCAGCTGGGAATATGACCCCACGCCCATCGACAGCTACCAGGTGTGCGAGTTTGCCTATCATCTTCCCTGCTACCAGTGGGGCGCCAACCTGATTTTCACGACCGACAGTCAAAAAAGCGTCTTTATCGCGCAGGCTTGCACCAGCCCCCTCGGCAGCGCCTACCACAGCGCCACGGGAAAGCCAGCCGACATGTATGCCTACAACCTGATGTGGTTTGGGCAATATGGCTTTTATCGCTCGATTTGGTCCGTCAACGAGCTGGAATATTGTCCTGGCAAATTCATGAATTGCATCGTGTTGGGCAATCGTTTTGACCTCGGAGACCAGTTCCGCATCGACGTGGACCTCTTCAACCGTGCGGCCGGAGGGCAAAAGTTCCTATTCCGCGACTACTCCATCGCAACCAAAATCTTTTACAACCCATCGAGCCGCTTCCACTTCTTCGCCCGCTACGCCCACGAGGAGAACCGCTCGGGCAGCAAGGCCGACGCACTCCTGCTCGACGGCACTCGCCTCGACAACATCTCGGCAGGCGTCGAGTATTTCCCCTTGGGGAATGACAAATTGCGCATTCACGCCAACGGCTACTACAGTTTTGGCGACAACACCAACTCCGCTGGCGTGCTGCTCGACAAGCAAGTCATGGTCAGCTTTGGCTTGACCTGGCGCATGAAACTCCTGTGAAAGGAAAAATAACATTTTTCATTTTGCATTGCGCGCGATTTGCTGTAACTTTGCATTTCAAAATGAAGATGACCTATGTCGATTGACCACATTTTAGCACAAGCCACAGCCGACGCGGTGAACGCCCTTTACGGGCTGGAAATGCCTGCCGGGAAGATTGTGCCAACAACCACGAAAAAGGAGTTTGAGGGAAATCTCACGATTGTTGTGTTCCCGTTTCTCAAGGCTTCTCACAAGCGCCCCGAGGACACCGCGCAGGAGATTGGCGAGCACTTGGCCGCCCACTGCAAGGCCGTTGAGAAATTCAACGTCATCAAGGGATTCCTGAACATCACCATTAAGCCATCGTTCTGGGCCAGCGTGCTGCAGCAGGTGGCAGCAGACCCTGAATTTGGCTTCAAACCAGCGACTCAAGCCAGCAAGCTGGTGATGATTGAGTACTCGTCGCCCAACACCAACAAGCCCCTGCACCTGGGGCACGTGCGCAACAACCTGCTGGGCTACAGCCTCTCGAAAATCATGGAGGCCAATGGCAACAAGGTGGTAAAAACCAACATTGTGAACGACCGCGGCATCCACATCTGCAAGTCGATGCTGGCATGGCTCAAGTGGGGAAACGGGATCACGCCCGAACGCGCTGGCAAGAAAGGCGACCACCTGATTGGCGACTTCTACGTGCTCTTTGACAAGCACTACAAGGCCGAGGTCAACGACCTCGTTGAGAAAGGCATGGACAAGGAGCAGGCCGAGCGAGAAGCGCCACTCATCAAGGAGGCACGCGCCATGCTCAAGCAATGGGAAGAAGGCGACCCCGAGGTGCGCGCGCTTTGGGAAAAGATGAATGGCTGGGTCTATGCAGGCTTTGACGAGACCTACAAGCGGTTAGGCGTGAGTTTCGACAAAATCTACTACGAGAGCAGCACCTATCTCGAAGGCAAGGAGAAAGTGCTTGAAGGACTGGAAAAAGGGCTTTTCTACCGCAAAGAGGACAACTCGGTGTGGGCCGACCTCACGAGCGACGGCCTCGACCAGAAACTGCTCTTGCGCAGCGACGGCACCTCGGTGTACATGACCCAAGACATTGGCACCGCCAAACTCCGTTTTCAGGACTTTCCCATCGACCAAATGATATACGTGGTGGGCAACGAGCAAAACTATCACTTCCAAGTGCTCTCGCTGCTGCTCGACAAGCTGGGGTTCAAGTGGGGCAAAGACCTGATTCACTTCTCCTACGGCATGGTGGAACTGCCTAACGGTAAAATGAAGTCCCGCGAGGGCACGGTCGTGGATGCCGACGACCTCATGGACGAGATGATCAACACCGCCCGCGAGGTGAGCAAGAGCCGCAACGCCGTGGCCGAGATGACCGATGCCGAGCGCGAGGAGGCGCTCCGCGTCATCGGGCTTGGCGCGCTGAAATACTTCATCCTCAAGGTGGACCCGCGCAAGAACATGCTCTTCAATCCCGCCGAGTCAATTGACTTCAACGGCAACACGGGCCCGTTTGTGCAGTACACCTACGCACGCATCCAAAGCGTGCTTCGCAAGCGTGGCGCTGACGACGTCACGGTTGACTTCAGCGCCTACGAGCCTAACGAGAAAGAGATTTCCCTGATTCAGCGCCTCACCGACTTTGCTACGGTCGTTTCAGAGGCAGGGCGCACCTATAGCCCCGCGCTGGTGGCCAACTACGTGTTTGAGTTAGCCAAAGCCTACAACCAGTTTTACCACGACTATAGCATCCTCAAGGAGGAGAACCCGCAAGCGCGCGCCTTCCGCTTAGTCATGTCAAAGACCGTGGCCAGCCTGATTTCTCGCGGCTTTGGCCTGCTGGGCATCGAAGTGCCCGAGCGCATGTGATGTGACAGGTGACTTGATGGCACGCTTTTTGCTATTATTCTTTAAACATTCAAAAATTTCTATACAATACAATGGAAAATTACGGTTATCACAACATCTATGGGCAGCAGCCACCGCAATACGGTTTCGGCAGCGCCATTGCCGCCGAGAATGAGTCGGCATTGAACAGTTACGTGAGCCGCATCATGCGCCGCGTGTTTGGCAAGATGTTTCTTGCCATCCTGGTCACAGCACTCACCTCTCTCTTTGTAGCCAGCAATGCCGAAATGGTGTCATTGCTCTTCACCAACCGAATCAGTTTCTTTCTACTCATCGGTGTCGAAGTAGCGCTGGTACTCTATCTGTCGGCGCGCATCAACAAGATGAAAGCCAGCACAGCCCGAGTCTTGTTCTATGTCTACGCTGTTGCCTCAGGGCTCACACTCACCCCAATCCTGCTCATCTACTCGGGCGAGGCTATCGTGAAGACCTTCTTCATCACCGCTGCCGTGTTTGGCACGATGGCCGTCTACGGCTATGTCACCAAGGCCAACCTGGCCAAGATGGGGAGTGTCTTAGTGATGTGCCTCATTGGCTTGATTGTGGCGTCAGTCATCAACATTTTTTTGGCCAATAGCAGGTTAGACTGGATCATCAGTTTGGCGGGCGTGGCCATCTTCGTGGGGCTGACGGCATGGGACACCCAAAAGATTAAACGCATGGCCGAGGAAACCGTGGGCAACGAGAACGTGAGCAAGGTGGCCACCCTTGGCGCCCTGTCGCTCTACCTCGACTTCATCAACTTGTTCATCTACCTGCTTCGCTTCTTTGGCGGAAGCCGAAATTAGCAAGCATCATGACACTATGGCAAGCGTGGGCTGCGCCTTTTTGAGGAAGGGCAGCCCACGGCTCTTTCATTTAAGCAGCTTTGTTTTGTCAATTTTTTTATTTTAATAGGTGAACGGTGTGCGGGGAAAAGCTGCCTGTGTTTGAATTTCGGGGACAATAAAAATTGTCTGTGACACATGCCAACTCCTCTGATTTTCAGCGAAATAAGTATAGAAAAAGTTGGTCGAAAAAACAGCCTAATGGCGAGACTGGTAAGGCACGGCAGGCTCGGCTGCGGCAGCCTCGTCCTGACTGGGCACCTTATCGGCATACAGACACACCCCCTTGATTTTCAGATAGATTTGGCTGAGGACGCGGCTGAGCGACAAGAGGGTTTCCTCACGGCGGTTCTTGGCGAGGTCGCACTCCCACAAGTTGACAACATACCAGCCCATTAACTTCAATTTGGCCAAATTCTCGGCATCGCGCTGGCGGTTACGATCAATTTTGTCCTGCCAATAGGCCGTGTTGCTCTTGGGCAGCCGGTAGAGACTGCATCCCTCATGCCCATGCCAAAAACAGCCATTCACGTTGATGACCGTGTGGTAGCGGTGCAGCACAATGTCGGGCTTGCCTGGCAGGCGCTTTACATGCAGGCGATAACGAAACCCCTGCGCCCACAGCCACCGGCGCACGAGCATCTCGGGCTTTGTGTCGGCTCCTTTCACTGCCGCCATGCAGCGGTGGCGTTGCTCGGGTGTCATCCTATCGGCCATGCGTTACAAGTTTTTCTCCACAAAATTAGCAAAAAAATCCACGACAATGACTAACTTTGTAGGCATAATTATAATCTCACTTCCTAATGCAGCAAAAAATCATCATTTTGGATTTCGGCTCACAGACGACACAATTGATTGGTCGCCGCGTGCGCGAACTCAACACGTTTTGCGAAATTCTCCCTTACAACAAGTTCCCCGCTGGCGACGAGAGCGTGATTGGCGTCATTCTCTCGGGATCGCCTTACTCGGTGCATGACCCTGCGGCCTTTAAGGCCGATTTAGGGCCATTTGTGGGTCAAGTGCCCGTGCTCGGCATCTGCTATGGCGCTCAGTACATTGCCCACAGCAATGGCGGCCAGGTGGAGCCCAGTGGCACGCGTGAGTATGGCCGCGCCCACTTGCGGTGGATGGACAAGCGAGACCCGCTTTTCAGGGGTTTTGACGACAACAGCCAAGTGTGGATGAGCCATGGCGACACCATTGCGGCCATCCCTGGAGATTGTCACGTGGTTGCATCGACCGCCGACGTGAAGTATGCCGCATTTGCCAGCGGCGAGCAGCCGTTGTGGGGAGTCCAGTTTCACCCCGAGGTGTTCCACACGAGCCAAGGCAAGCAGTTGCTGAAAAACTTTGTCGTCGACATTTGCGGCAGCGCTCAATCGTGGAGCGCCGCCTCGTTTGTCGAGAGCACTGTGAGCGCACTCAAGGAGCAACTGGGCAACGACCGCGTGATTCTCGGCCTTTCGGGCGGTGTGGACTCGAGCGTGTGCGCCACATTGCTCCACAAGGCCATCGGCGAGAAGCTGACCTGCATTTTTGTGGATCACGGCATGTTGCGTAAAAACGAGTTTGCCAAAGTGATGAATGCCTATCAGGGGCTTGGCTTGGACGTGATTGGCGTTGACGCCAGCCAAAAATTTTTCAGCGACTTGGCGGGCGTAACCGATCCCGAGCAAAAGCGCAAAATCATTGGCCGCGACTTTGTAGAAGTGTTCAATGCCGAAGCCAAGAAGATTAGCGATGCCAAATGGCTCGCACAGGGCACGATTTACCCCGACCGCATCGAGTCGCTGAGCATCACTGGCATGACCATCAAGAGCCACCACAACGTGGGCGGCCTACCTCAAGAGATGCACCTGAAACTGTGTGAACCGCTCCAGTGGCTTTTCAAAGACGAGGTGCGCCGCGTGGGCCGGCAACTCGCCATGCCCGAGCGTCTCATCAAGCGCCACCCCTTCCCTGGTCCAGGCTTAGCCGTGCGCATCCTGGGCGACATCACCCCCGAGAAAGTGCGCATCTTGCAAGATGCCGACGACATCTACATCGAAGCCCTGCACAACTACACGTGCGATGACGGGAAACCCCTCTACGACAAAGTGTGGCAAGCTGGCACTGTGCTGTTGAGCACCATTCGCAGCGTGGGCGTGATGGGCGATGAGCGCACCTACGAGCATCCCGTTGCGCTCCGTGCGGTGACCAGCACCGATGCCATGACCGCCGATTGGGCACACCTCCCCTACGACTTCATGGCCAAGGTGAGCAACGAGATTATTAACAAGGTGAAAGGCGTGAACCGCGTGTGCTACGACATCTCCTCAAAGCCCCCTGCCACCATCGAGTGGGAATGAGGGAAGCCTGTGCCCAGCAGGCACGCTCGCAAAAAATCCCCGGGACCGAAACGGCCTCGGGGATTCGTTCAGACGGAACGCTTCACTTTTCCTCACAGCCAGGCCTGCCGTCTTCCAAGCCCTTGGCAGAGCGCCGTTTTTCTCCCTCGCGCTACTTGGTGATGGGCGAGAGGATGGTCAAGTAGTAGTTGTCGCTCAATTTAAATTTCTCAAAGTCGCCGGCAGGCATTTCGGTTTTCCAAGTGAACTCCTTGGTGTCGCCCGCCTTTGCGGTTCTCAAGAAGTCAAGCACAGCGGCCTTTTGGTCTTCGGGGAGCGGTACCTTGTCAAAGAGCTTGTCGTCGTTGCGCGACGTGATGCTCAACGCCGGGTTATCCTCCACGGCCGTGACGGTGGCCTGCTCGGGTTTGGTTTTCCTGCAAGTGACGGGTACGGAGACCGTCACACGCATCTTGTCGCCCTTGAGCGTGCCCTCAACTTGAACCGTGTCGGCAGCTGGCTTGAACGTCTTGTACCAACTGCCACTCGACCCAACAAGCACTTTCAGAGTCACTTTCTGGACAATCTCGGTACTGTCCTCGGTAGCCGTGCTGTCGCTACCGTCGTTTTCGCCACTCTTGCCACCCTTGCCGCCCGTGCAGGCCACAAAAGCCACCACAAAAAGCGTGGCGAACATTAACGCTAACTTCTTCATCTTTCGCTTTCAATGCCGCTTGCCTATTCCTCAACAAGCGTATGATTGATTTTTCGGTTCATCACTCGAAAGGGCAGGAATAGAATGGCAAAACCATACCCCCATCATTTCCAACAACAAATATAATATTTTTTTTGAAGAATCCAAAAAGAAGCGCCATTTTTCATTTGCTGTTAAACTCTACACCAAAAAAAATTGCGCCCACCTCAAAAAAGTCTTGAACATTTTGAGCAAAAGCAGATTTTGCTGTAACTTTGTCGCTTGCTAAACCCATGGACCTATGTAGCAAGCCTGCAAGGAACAAGTTAGAGCCAAAATTTAAGACGAACATCAATGTGTGACTATCGACATTTAACAACACAAGAGATTCAAGCCCTGCATGACAACTCGTGCTGGGCCGAAGACTGGAACCGCATACTTGTGACCAGCAGTTTCAAACCCAATTACCTGCACCGCGTCATGCTCTATGGCGACATCAAAATCGGGCACATGACGCGCGACGTGGAGGTGGCCGAGGGCTTTGTCAAGCATTCTGGCATTGCCAACGCCACGCTGCGCAACGTGACCATTGGCGACAACTGCCTCATCGAGAACGTGTCCAACTATATCAACAACTACGAGATTGGCAATGAGTGCCTCATTTCCAACATTTGCACGCTCGAAACCAACAGCCACGCCACCTACGGGCAAGGGCTACTCATCTCGGTACTCAACGAGGTGGGAGACGGCAACATCCTGCTATTTAGCAACTTGAACAGCCAGCTTGCCGCCTTCATGGTGAAGCATTTCAACGACAAGGAATTGAAGAGCCGCCTGCAACAGCTCATTCTTGAGGATGTGGCTCGCCACCTACCCAAAGTGGGCACGATTGGCAACAATGTGAAGATTATCAACGCCAAGGAAATCACCAACTGCATCATCAACGACGGCTGCGAGATTAGCGGCGCCTCGCGCTTGAGCGACTGCACCATTTTGAGTGCCTGCCAGGCCAAGGTGTACATCGGCACAGGGGTGATTTGCGAGAACACGATTATCAGCGACGGCTCAAAGATTATCAACAGCGTGAAGATCGAGAACTGTTTTGTGGGCGAGTCCTGCACGCTCAGCAATGGCTTCACGGCAGCGGCCAGCGTGTTTTTCGCCAATTCCTACATGGCCAACGGCGAGGCCTGCGCGGCATTCTGCGGTCCATTTACCGCGTCACACCACAAGAGTTCCCTGCTCATTGGCGGTCAGTTCTCGTTCTACAACGCTGGCAGCGCCACCAACTTCAGCAACCATGCCTACAAGATGGGGCCCATGCACTATGGCACGCTCGACCGCGGGTGCAAGACGGCCAGTGGGTGCTACCTGCTCATGCCCGCCCACATCGGCACGTTCTCGGTGTGCTTTGGCAAGCTCATGTACCACCCCGACACGCGCTCGCTGCCCTTCAGCTACCTCATCGCCTACGGCTCCACGATGTATCTCTCGCCAGGCCGCAACATCACCACCGTGGGCTTGTACCGCGACATCCGCAAGTGGCCAAAGCGCGACATTCGCCCCTTTGGCAGCCAGAAGAGTATCGTGAACTTCGACTGGCTCTCGCCTTTCTCGGTGGGCGGCATCGTCGAGGGCAAAGCCATATTGGAACGGCTGCGCGAGGCCTCGGGCGACCACGTGAACTGCTACAACTACCATGACTATGTGATTCACGCCAGCGCGCTGCAAAAGGGCATCAAGTACTACGACATCGCACTGCGCATCTACATGGGAGCTGTGCTCAAACGCATCCTCAGATGTGACCCTAAACTCACGCCCCCCACCTCGCAAGTGGGTCTCGGGCGCTGGAATGACCTCTCGGGGCTGCTGCTCCCCGAGAGCGAGGAGAACCGGCTCATCAAAGACATCAAAGACGGCACCATTGGCAGCATCGACGAGGTGACTGACCGCTTCATTGAGATTGACGCGCACTATCGCGAATACCGATGGACATGGACCTATCGCCTCATTCTCGACTACTACGGGCTCACCGAGCTGGGCATGGCCGACGTGAAACGCATTCAAAGCGACTACATCACTGCCCGCCGCGCCTGGATTGCCGAAATACGCAAAGATGCCGAAAAGGAGTATCAAATGGGCGACGTGGAGCCCTCGGTGCTGGAGGACTTCATCACGGCTCTCGACCATGAGGTTGACTACGAGCAGTAGCACGCCCGCACGAAATTTGATGCTTCCTACCCCCTCAAGTCCCTCAATAGACATTGCTTGCGGCAAAGTTCACAAAAAACGTGAAGCATCATTTGGATTTATTGATAAAAATTTATAGTTTTGCCAATTCATTCTTTTCAATTCATACAATTTTTTAGATTATGAAGAAAAAACTAATCTTAATCACCGCCTTGATGACCATGATGGGCATGATTCCCAGTTTCGCCCAGCAATACGCGCCAGCAATTGCTAAGAAACTGTCGATTTCGACCCAGATGTTTCTCAAAGAGCGCAACCAATCTCAACAGTCTCAACGCGCCCCGCTTGCGAACAAGGGCGCTTTGATGACCGACAAGTACGCCCAAAGCCTGGTCGCTAAAGCCGACACCATTCAGGGGCGGGCATTCATTTCTGCTTTCATTCGCCTTGATAACAGCGACAACACCGCAGCCCTTGAGGCGCTGGGCGTGCAGATTCAATGCCGCTTCCAAAAGGGGCTTGTGACCGCCTTGATTCCTGCCGATAAAATCGAGCAGGTAGCCGCTTTAGCGCAAGTGAAGCGCGTCAACGTGTCGACCCGCATGCGCCCCTTGACCGACAAGGCTCGCGAGGCCAGCAATGTCGATGATGCGCTGCTCAACAGCCCCGACGCGTTGCGAATGGGCATCACCAACAAGTACGACGGCTCGGGCGTGGTGCTTGGCGTGATTGACACGGGCATAGATTTCCAGCACGTCGCCTTCAAGGACAAGAACGGCAAAAACCGCATTAAACGCGCCTACGTGTATGAGGGCGGCGGATGGTGGGGCGGCAGCGGAGGCACCGCCAAAGAGTACACCGAGATCACCAGCACGGCACCCACTACCGATAACGAGATCGAGGATCACGGCACCCACACCAGCAGCACGGCTGGCGGATCGAGCGTGATTATCGACGGCAACAACGTGACCGTGACCGACGACCATGCAGCAGCCACCTACGGGGGCATGGCTCCTGGCGCCGACCTCTACTTGGCGGGCATCAGCGGCCTGTCGAGCACCTACCTTGCCAACGCATTCCAAAAGATTTGCAACTATGCCGACAAGGAGAAGAAGCCCGTTGTCGTGAGCAACAGCTGGGGAAGCCAAGCAGGTCCCCACGACGGCACAGGCGACTTTGCCGACATCATGGAGCAATATTTTGGCGACAATCACCCGGGGCACATCTGCCTGTTTGCGGCCAGCAACGATGCAGGCAAGGCCAAGCCCGCCGATGGCGGCGGCTACCACATCAGCGGCCACGCATCCAGCACAAATCCATTAGGCTCGATTCTGCGTTCGGCAGCATCCAGCCGTGACGGAGGCTACACGTATTCTGGCATCATGGCCAACGCATGGGCCCGCACCCCTGGCAGCAAATTGGCCTGCAAAATCTATGTGATTAACACCCAAACGGGCGCAGTGCTGACCTCAAAGACCGTGACGAGCCAAACCTCGGTAGATTTAAGTCCCTACTACACGGGCGACCTCACCGTCTACTTTGACAACGTGAGCAGCAACAAGAGCCAAATCATGCTCTATGGCGGCAGCACATGGAGCTATGGGCCGACCTCCCAAAGCCTAAGCGGGCAATACAGCATAGCCGCAGAGTTCTACCCCACCAGCGGCGAATGCGATATTGACGTGTGGGGCGGCAGCTATGGCTACTTCTCAAACCTGAACAACCTGACGACGACCGGCCACACCTGGGTGAACGGCAGCGACAACTCGACCGTGAGCGACGAGGCGACCAACCAAAATGTGATTGCCATCGGCGCCTACTCGACCAAGGCGAAAGTGACCGACCACCGCGGCGTGAGCCACAGCTTGCCCTACACCGAAGGCGACATCGCCTATTTCTCAAGCTACCAAGAGGCTGGAGAAGGTGGAACTGGCGAAATTCTTCCCCACATCAGCGCTCCTGGCGCAACCGTCGTCTCGGCAGTGAACCACTATGACACGAGTGGCAGCTACAGCTACCTGAACGGCAACAGTGACCAATATGGCTACTACCGCGTGAACACCAACAAGACCAGCCCCTACGGCTCCATGGAAGGCACCTCAATGGCCACTCCAGTAGCCGCCGGCATCGTTGCTCTGTGGCTGCAAGCGTCGCTCAACGACAATGCCGCCTACAAAGGCCTGACGACAAGCCAGGTCAAGCAAATCATGCAAGAAACCGCAATCACCGACGCATTCACGACCACTGGCGCTAACGCCACTCACTTTGGACACGGAAAAATCGACGCGCTCGCCGGCATCCAAAAGATTTTAGGCGTGAGCGGTGGCCCCGTTCTCGCAGCCTACCCCTCAAAAGTCGATTTTGAAGACGTGGTGGTGAACCAATCCCAATCGGTGAAAATCTTTGTGAAAGGCAACCAGCTGAGCAAGCCTGTGACGGTGAGCAACTCCAATCCCGCCTTCACGTGCACTCCTGTGACCCTCACCGCCGAGCAGGTCATGGCGGGCGATAGCGTTACCGTGACGTTCACTCCGTCGAAAGAGGGGGCGTTCTGCGACACCCTTACGCTCATCAGCGACGCCTTGAAAGCGAAAGTGAGCCTGCAAGGAAATGGCAAAATCGAGATCGTTGCTCCAGTGATGCTACCCGCCGACTCGGCCAGCATCAGCCTCACCCAATTCCGTGCCGACTGGATCCACGAGGCACAAGCGGGCGACGTGGCGAGCTACACGCTCTACGTCAACAAGAAGCCTAACGCTGTCGAGGTGCTTCACGAGGACTTCTCAAAGACAAAAAACGAAAGCGACACGCCCATCAGCAACTTTAACGACTTCACCGACGTTCCAGGCTGGAGCGGCTTCAAAGTGTTCCCTGGCGGCAACAGCGTGGTTCAAATAGGAAGCAGCGACAACATGGGCTATCTCATGACACCGCGCCTCGACCTCTCCAAGAGCGGAGGGAAAGTGACCGTGAAGTTTAATGCGAAGTCCTATGCGGGCGACAACAGCATGGTATATGTCTCATGCGGCAACTACCGAAAAGAAGTTCAACTCGCGAATAACTACGCTAATTATGTGATTGTGCTTAACTGCAAAGAGGCCGATGGCCAAACCGTGAAATTCGCTTGCGCCGCACGAAAGAACCGTATGCTGATCGACAAGGTTTACGTTTACACCGACATCCCCGAAAACGGCAACCAAGCGGCTGCCGAAGAGGGCGACTCAACCACTCGCGTGATCACGGGCATCACCGACAAGAGTTACACCGTGAAAGACCTGAGTGCAGGCGGCAGCTTCCTGTACTGCGTGAAAGCCATCTACAACAACGGCAGCGAGAGCGCGCTCTCAAACCAGGAGGAAGTTACCCTATTTGCCCAAGGAACAGGCTTGACAGGTGATGTGAACATGGACGGTGTTGTCAATGTATCGGATGTGACCACCTTGATTGACAAGGTTCTGGGCTTTGAACCCAGTCCATTCGATGGCAACGCTGCCGACCTTGACAAGAACGGAATCTACAACGTGACCGACGTGACCGCACTCATCAACTTGATTATTGGCCAATAAGATTTGCATCTTTTTCATTCAACGACAATTCCCTGTGACATTTTTTGTTTCAGGGAATTGTTTTTTTGCGAAAAGGCGAAACGAAGAGGCAACAGCCAAGCAACGCAATAGCAACAGGACTGCCAATTTGTTAAAAATCTAAAAAGAAACCCAATAGGAGTTGATTTTTGGCGCTATTTTTCGTTTCTTTGTGTAACTTTTAAAAACATGCCCTACGATGAAACGAATTTTATTGACCATCGCTATCATATTACTCACCCTGTCAACGGCGAGAGGCGATGCAGGCAAAATGTCGGTCGCCACTCAGGTATTCCTGTCACAACTGCAAAATAGCCAAGCTGACGCACCAGCATCGCCATGCCGCGCCCAAATGCGCAATGTGCAAGGCGTGAACATGGTGCCCATGTTTATTGACGTGAGTCATTTATCGACGAATGAACTACAGACCGCAGGAGTGAGCGTGACAGCAACTTTTGGCGATCACTTGATTACAGCCTTAGTTCCCGTGAGCAAAATCGAGGAAATCTCAAACCTTGACATGGTGAGGCAAATCGCCATCGGAACGCCTCAAACAGAAGACACCGACTCCATGCGCTCGCAAACCAACGCCAACGACCTCCCTATCGCCCAAAGCTTAGGCTATCCCGACAACTACACCGGAAAGGGCGTGGTCATCGGAATCATTGACAGTGGCATCGACTATAACCACTTAGCATTCAAGGATGCCGAGGGACACACCCGCATCAAGCGGGTGTATATGCCATTTGACAAAACGGGGGTGAGCCCCGTCGTGAATAACAACAAACTTCCAGGGTCGGAATTTGACTCCACCCAAGTGTACCAGCTCACATCCGACATGAGTGGCGTCCACGGCACTCACTGCCTGGGCATTGCAGCAGGGTCAGAGGTTGGGGAGTTTCGCGGACTTGCCCCCGAGGCCGACATCGTGGCTTGTGGCTTAGGCGGGCACACCAAACAGGTAAAAAACAAAGACGGGACCTACACGACGGTCATGGACAATGCCTATACCGACGTTGACATTGCCAACTGTGCCAAATACATTGTCAACTACGCTAAAAGCGTGGGCAAGCGCTGCGTGATCACCCGAAGCGGCGGCAGCCGTAACGGGCCGCGCAATGGCACATCAAGGTTGTGCCGAGTGTTTGACCTGCTTGCGGCCAACGACAGTGCCATCATCTGCCTCTCGGTGGGCAACAATGGCTATGACCAGAAGCGCCATTTCAAGCAGACATTCACAGACACCGGTGGCGACAAGCCCCAGTTTGCCTTGCATTTTACCCCCTATTCCGTCGTTAATGGCGTGAAGTACGTGAGCAATGCCAAACTTGACACGTGGGGGACACGAAAATGGAAACAAGTCACCGATCCCCTCACGCACAAGCCCAAGTTAGTTCCCGCTATCCATGCCATTCAAATTTTCGTCTACGATGCCGACAAGGACTCGGTGGTTTACCGCCTTCCCAAAACCGAGAAATACCAATACACCTCCTTTGGCGACACCCATCGAACAGGCTACAACAGCACGCTCTCGCAATATTTCAATGGCACTTTTGGTGTTTGGAACGAACACTACCTCGATACCCTCAGCAGTGGGTTGCATGAAGTCTTTATCGAGATCTCGGCTCGCCCGGCAGACCTGTCTAAAAACTATCAGGTCGGTATCGCCTTCTATGGCGACGAAGGACTTGAGGTGGAGGGATGGTTGGTCAATCCTGACACTTGCTGCATCGAGATGCGCGACTCGCTGGAGGAATACAGTTTCATTGAAGGAGACGAAGGGTCGAACATGAATATTGAAGTGACGGGGAAGAACACCATTTCGGCAGGCGCCTACGTGTCGAAAGAACAAGTGACTAATATCAGCGGAAAAGTGACAAACGATGGCACGTTAGGCTCGCACCTGAGTTACAGCAGTTACGGCACCGACATGAATGGGACGGCGCATCCCTTTATCTCGGCGCCAGGCAGCATGGTCGTGTCATCATTTAACACCTACAGCCCATTCTCGTCGAAGGGAGGCCTATTGACAACATCCTACAGGCCGAACCCCTACACGGGGAAAACCAACTACTGGGGCTACATGAAGGGAACATCGATGGCAGCGCCTTGCGTGGCAGGAATCATTGCTTGCTGGCTACAAGCCCACCCCACCTGGGGCCTCGACAGCATCAGGAGCGTGATGAAAGAAAGCGCTTTCCACGATAGCTGGACAGCAACGAACCCCGAGCGCTTCGGCAATGGGAAAATCAATGCCATGGGTGGCATCCCTGCCCCAAAAGGGATGCTCAACCTCATTCTCCAAGACGATGAATGCCCCATCAATAGCGATTATGAGCTTGCTGACCGCTCGCTGCGGTGCGTGCACGTGTCGCACGACAGAACCATCATCTACGCCCAGGACAACGGGCTCTATGCCCATCCACAAGTCAAGGGCGACAGCCAGATTGACTACCTCAAAGAACAAGGGCACATCATCCCTGAAGGTGACGAGTATGACCAAAGCAACTGGGTGAAGATTCTGCTGCCCGAAGCCCTCGACAGCACGGCCGCCGCCGCATACCCAGGACACTACTTGAAAAACGTGAAAGGAAAGTTCACATCGAAGTCCTACCCCTGCCTTGAAGCCAGCTGCCTGCCCGAAATTGCAGAACCTGCCGAACTCGGAATCAACAAGTTGATACCTGCAAACCTGTATGGCGACCAAAACATTGACGGCAACGACTACTTCTTCTTGAAGCCCAAGCCCTTTGAAATCGACACCATCACGCTGGCCCAGTGGAACGAGGAGAAACAGCAATTTGAGGCGCAAGCCAACACCATAGGCGAGCGCATCGACGGCCTGCAAGGCGCATTTAAGGCCGACTTCTCGCTATACGGCGACACGGTGCCATCGCTGGTGGACGGATGCCGCTACCAGTTCCTGGCGCTGACCAACGCCGACGAGACGGTGTGTGTGTACCCACTCGGTGGATTCGTCAGCCAAGGGCTCTTGCCCAAGGTGAGCACGCTGCAGCTGCTCGTGAGCGACAGCGCATATATGGAGGGTGGCTACTACGGCATCAGCGACGATGACTTGACCGCCGTCTTTGTGAGCAAGGATGGGAAAACCGTCTACGCCAAGGACGACAGCCGCTATGCCCAGCCCGAAGAGCCAGCCGAGGGAGAAATCGACTACATCAAGGACAAGGCCGGGCTCATGAGCCCCGATGAGCCATACGACCAAAGCAACTGGATTGCCATCCACCTGCCCGAGCCGATAGGGAAAAGCCAGGCCGACTCGCTGATAGGGCACCGCTTGCAAGGGCTCATCGGCAAGCTGATGGCTAAAGAGCGGCCCGAATTGAAGGCAGACTCCATCCCGGCAGCAGGCAGCGAGGGGAGCGTCAAGACCAACATGTGGATTCCCGCCAACTTCGAGGGAACACAGGACGTGGACAGCACCCGCTACTTCTTCGTCAAGCCCAAGCCCTTTGAAATCGACACCATCACGCTGGCCCAGTGGAACGAGGGCACCCAGCAGTTTGAGGTGCCGCTGCGCGCCGACAGCACACGCTTAGACGGGCTCAAGGGCGCATTCAAGGCACAATGGGAAATGTTCTGCGACAGCCTGCCCGAGCTCACCAATGGCTTCCAGTACCAGTTTGTCGCGCTCACGAGGCACGAGGATGTCGTCAACCCACAAGGCGAGGTTCAAGGCACACAAATCGTGGCCTACCCTTTGAGCGGCTGGAAAGATGTGACGCCCTTCACACCTGGCGATGTGAACGACGATGGTCACATCGACGTGAGCGACGTGACTGCACTGGTCGATCAGATTATTGGCATTCATGTGGAAAGATTTAATAAAAAAGCAGGTGACTTAGACGGAGACGGCGCCTTTAATGTGGGCGACGTGACCGCCCTCGTCAGCCTGATTATAGCAGCAGACCAGCAAAAGCAAGAGCAAAAATAAATTTTGTTTTCTCGTTTTGAATTCGTAATTTTGCAGCACGATTCAATGAGTTTGGGGTGCCTCACACCATTTAGAGGCTGAGAACATACCCATAGGATCTGAACCGGGTAATACCGGCGGAGAGAACTAACGGATTGAGCCAGGAATGGGTAAATCCAAAGTAAAACTTAATTGCAAAAATGAAAAAGACATTGCTGACTGCTGCTGCCCTTGCTACGGGCATCAGCGTGTTCGCTAACGGCGCCAAAGAGGCATCCCCAAGCGACACAACCAAGTTTCTCCACCTCCAAGAGGTGGAGGTGACTTCAACACGTGCCACCAAGACCACTCCTGTGGCCTTTACGAACGTGAGTAACCAACAAATTGCCCAGCTGAACCATGGCCAGGACATTCCTTTCCTGCTTTCGAGCACGCCAAGTGTATTGACGACCAGCGATGCGGGCGCCGGGGTGGGCTACAGCTCGATTCGCGTGCGCGGCACCGACCCTACTCGCATCAACATCACCACCAACGACATCCCGATGAACGATGCCGAAAGTCACGAAATCTACTGGGTCAACACCCCTGACTTCGCCAGCAATCTCGCTGACATCCAGTTGCAGCGCGGCGCTGGAACGAGCACCAATGGCGCAGGCGCATTCGGCGCGACCATCAACATGAAGACCGAGCACTTTAGCGCCAGCCCATACGCCGAGGTCAGTGGCAGCTATGGCTCGTTCAACACCAACAAAGAGACCATGAAAGTGGGCTCAGGCATTTTTAACGACCACTGGGCCTTCGATGCCCGGCTGTCGCACATCGCCAGCGACGGCTACCGCGACCGCGCCTGGAGCAAGTTGCACTCCTATTACTTCCAAGGCGGCTACTTCGACAATCAAACCTCGGTACGCTTCATCACCTTTGGCGGCAAGGAAATCACCTATCATGCATGGGACGGCATCTCAAAAGACCAGCTTGAGAACGACCGCACCTATAACCCCAATGGCGAAATCAAGCACGACGGGAAAGTGGACGGGTTCTACAAAGACCAAACCGACAATTACCGGCAAACGCACTACCAACTCATCTGGGACCAAGGCTTCGGCACCAACTGGCACCTTAAAGTGGCAGGGCACTACACCGATGGCTTCGGCTTCTACCAGGAGTACAAGAACAACCGCACGCTGGTGGAATATGCCATGGACCCCTTCCTCATCGGCGACAAGAAAGTGAAAAAGTCAAGCCTTGTGCGCAAGAAAAATGTGGACAGCGGCTTTGGCGGAGCCGTGTTTAGCCTGAACTACACCAACGACAGGCTGAGCAGCACCCTGGGCGGTGGCTTCAACAGCTACAAGAACGACCACTACGGCAACGTGATCTGGGTAGAGAACTACATCGGGAAGCTCAACCCGAACTTAGAGTACTACCGCAACAAGGGCACCAAAAAAGACCTGAACCTCTATCTGAAAAACTCATACGAGCTGGTCAAGGGGCTCACAGGATATGTTGACTTGCAATATCGACACATTAACTATAAGATTGAAGGCGCTAACGACAAATGGGACTGGACTGCCAAGCCCCAGCACATGCAAACGCTTAACGTCGACGAGACCTTTAACTTCTTCAACCCCAAAGCGGGATTGTTCTATCAAATCGATCCCAATCACGCCGTCTACTCCTACTTTGCCATTGCCCAGAAAGAGCCTACCCGCAACAACTACACCGATGGCAATTTCACCGTGCACCCCAAGAGCGAGCTGATGCGCGACTGGGAACTGGGCTACAAGTTCAACAGCAAGATGTTCTCGGCGGGCATCAACTTCTACTGGATGAGCTACAAAGACCAACTCGTGCTCAATGGCAAGCTCAACGAGATTGGCGAGGCCATGGCCGAGAATGTGCCCAAGAGCTACCGCATGGGCATGGAACTTCAGGCTGCCGCCCAGTTCACTCCCTGGCTGCGCTGGGACTTGAATGCCACTTTCTCGCGCAACCGCATCAAGGACTACACGGGCTACGTGAGCAACTACGATGCCGAGAGCTGGGACGATCTCTATGAGCAAACGGCCATCTACGTGGGCAACACCACCATCGCCATGAGTCCATCGGTGATTGGCAACAGCGTGATTACCTTTAACTACAAGGGCTTTTTAGCGCAATTCACCTCCCAATATGTGGGTCGGCAGTATCTCGACAACTTCGAGAACAATGACGACAGCATCGACCCCTACTTTGTGAGCCACCTCAACCTGGCTTACACGTTCAAGTTGCCACACGTGAAGGAAGTGACTGTGGGGTGTACCATCTACAACCTCTTCGACAAGCAGTATGAGACCAACGGCTACAGCCAGACCTGCGCACTCGTTGATAAAAACGGCAGCTACACCCTCTACAGCGACCCTCGCTTCTACCCCATGGCTGGCATCAACGCACTCGGTCATATCACCTTTAAGTTCTAATCCAATCGTTGATGGACTGGAACACGATATTCCAATGGTTAGTTGAGCCCCTGCATCTCCTCGACGCTTTCAGCACAGTGCTGGGGCTCATCTATCTTTACCTGGAATACAAGGCCAACATCTGGCTGTGGCTCGTGAGCATCGTCATGCCCATCGTGCACAGCGTGCTCTACCTCAAAGCCGGACTGTATGCCGACTTTGGGATGGAGTTTTTCTATGTCGTTGTGGCTGTCTGCGGCTACCTGTCATGGCGTTTTGGCAAAAAAAAGGAAAAAGGAGAAAAGGGCAAGGGGCTTGCCATCACCCACTTTCCCCGGCGGCTCATTCCTGTCACTACCGTGGCTTTCGCGGCGCTGTGGATTGGCATCTACTACTTGCTGACGGCCGTCACCGACAGCACCGTTCCCGTTGCCGACGCTTTCACGACGGCTCTTAGCATCATCGCCTACTGGGCGCTGGCCAAAAAATACGCCGAGCAATGGCTACTTTGGCTCGTTGTCGACGCGGTGTGCACCGTGCTGTATTTCCACAAACAGATACCGTTTTCGGCATCACTCTACGGCTTCTACACCGTCGCGGCCGTGGTGGGCTACCTCAATTGGCTCAAACTGATGAAGATGCCAGAAAAAAGTTAACGATTAGACCAGGAAAATGCCTATGACAACCAACGACATTGTGGCTCAGATGAAGAGCCGGTTGAAAGGAATGATTGAACCTCGCGAGCTGAACGCAATCGTCAACCTCGTGCTGGAGGAGGTGCTCCACTACAGTCCCGTGGACGTGGTGCTGCGCGGCGAGAGCGAGCAAGACAGCGCACTGGTCAAGCGCATCGACACCATCACCGCCCGATTGCAGCGGCACGAGCCTATCCAATATATCCTGGGGCATGCCCACTTCCACGGCCACACCTTCAAAGTGACGCCAGCCACCCTCATCCCTCGTCCAGAAACCGAGCGCCTTGTCGACATCATTGTTGACGAGAACCCGCATAGCGACCTCAAAGTCATCGACTTAGGAACGGGAAGCGGGTGCATGGCCATTTCGCTGGCCCGGGCGCTGAAATTTGCCCAAGTCACCGCCACCGACATCAGCCAGAGCGCCTTGCAAGTGGCACGGGAAAACGCAAGACTGCTCCGGGCTCACGTGGTGTTCCGCCATGCCGACATGCTCAACATGGCTACCGAACCCGAGGCATGGGACATCGTGGCAAGCAATCCACCCTACGTGTGCGAGAGCGAGCGCGCCGCCATGGCACACCATGTGCTTGACCATGAGCCAGGGATCGCCCTGTTTGTCCCCGACGACGACGCATTGCGCTTCTATCGCGCCATTGCCCGGTATGCCGCGGGCAGCCTGAAAAAGGGCGGACGCCTCTATCTTGAAATCAATCAGCGCTTTGGCTCTGAAATCGAGCAACTTCTCAAGCAGTACGGGTTTGACGATGCGCGCATCCTGAACGACCAGTTTGGACACACGCGCTTTGCCACAGCCACACTGGCATAGCCAGCAGCCCGCTTTTGGGCAAAAAACAAAGCCAAACGGAATCCTTATCTTTTTTACGCTCACTACTTTTCAGGCTATTCAATCGCCTGCGCAACTTGCGCTGGCGATGAAAGAGACCTCTTGAAAAACACAATTCTCACGTTAAAAAGGTGTAAAATGCAGCCAATTGCCCTTTAATATCTTAAATGGTTGCTCCCATTTTGTGGGTAAATACTAATTTTACATCGAGAAATTGGGCTTTGGAGTCATTTCACCTCTGCAAGCATCTGATTTTTCTCAAAATTTGTGTAAATTTGCAGTTTCAAAACACACGAAAAGGAACGAATGAAAAAAAGACTTTCGCTATACGTCATGCTGTGCCTGTTGCTGGCAGCGACAGTGACCTCCTGCAACAAAGACAATAAAGACACCGATGAGGGGATCTCGGTCACGAGCACCAGCACCACACTGGTGTCGGCTTTTTCGCTCGGCAAGAACAACCGCCTTGTTCACAACTTAGATTCCGTGCATTTCACAATCGACCAGGAGCGCAACCTCATCTATAACGCCGACTCGTTGCCCAAGGGCACTGACGTGACCCACACCCTTGTGCTGATCACCTTCCCCAGCAGGGTGAAAGAGGCCGAGTTTCACGTGACTGGCGGGAAAGTGATGACCGACAGCACATTCCAGTACACCAGCCCCACACGGGACTCTATCGACTTCACGGGCAAGGTGACGCTGAAAGTGACCTCATTTGACGAAACGAGCACCCGCACCTACCACATCAAGGTGAACGTGCACCAAATGGAGCCCGACTCCCTCTACTTCAATCCAGGCTTGCGGCGCGACATCCCTGGCATGCCCATCAACCTGAAAGGCGACAAGACGGTGAAGGTGGGCGATGAGTACCTTTGCATGGTTAACGACAACAACACGAGATACTATATTGCCCTGGCAACGAACCCTGGCAGCACGTGGTCAAGAACCAACATCACGCTGCCATTCACGCCCCAAGTGAGTTCCCTCACCGCGACCGATGACGCCCTCTATGTGCTTGACAGCAAGGGAGAGCTCTTCCAGTCGAGTGACTACGGCATGACCTGGACCGACTGTGGCGTGGCTTGGCACAGCATCCAGGGCGCATTTGGCGCAAAACTGCTGGGCGTGCTCAACGATGGCACCCTCAAGCATGACGAATACCCCCGCCCAATCGGGTTTGAGCCCCAAGAGGTGGAAAACGACTTCCCGGTGAGCGCCTCAAGCGACCTCATCGCTGCCCACAACGAGTGGACTGACCGCCAGCAAAAGATGCTGGCGGGCGGCAGGCTGCAAAACGGGAAACGCTCCAAATCGGTGTGGGGCTATGACGGGAAATCATGGGGGAAGATTAGCAATGACGCCCATGCGAGCAATAGCCTGCCCGAACTTGAGGCTCCCGCGCTCATCCCCTACATGACCTACTCGGTCGATACCATCACCCAGCGCGCCAAAGGCACAGTGTCGTGGCTGATTATGGGTGGCAGGCTGCAAGACAGCACGGTCAACACGACCACCTACGTGTCCTACAACCAAGGCATCACATGGAGCAAAGCCGAGCAGAGCCTGCAACAGCCTGACTACATGCCCGCCTTTTATGGTGCGCAGGCATTTGTGGTCGAGGAAACCCTCAGCAAGGCCCGCCGCCTCAACGTGACACGGCCCATCACATCGTGGCCCTGCCCTTACATTTACATCATGGGCGGCTACGGCAACAATGACGCCTGCCTGAACAGCATCTGGAAAGGAGTCATCAACCGACGGGCATTCAAGCCGCTGCACTGACGCACAGCGAGCCGATCCGCCAAGCACGACGCGACGCCATTTCCACCCAGTCTATGAGCGCTTGCCATTTTTATAGTACACATCAAGAAGAAACGAACAATCGACCTATGAGGAAAATCATAGCAATATTGGCGATAGCCATGATGACCGCCAGCGGTGCAACAGCGCAGGAATACCGATATGAGGTAGGCGCTGCATTAGGCGTGAGCGGTTACATCGGCGATGTGAACGACGGCAACATGTACACGCAACCGGGCATCGCTGGCGGTGGGATTTTCCGCTACAACATGAACAGCCGGTTTGCGGTGAAAGCCAACTTGCTCTACGTGGGGTTGAGCGGCGACAGCAAGCACGTTGACCGCAAGTTTCCCAACAACGGGCACTACGAGTTCAAGTCAAGCGTCATCGACCTTGGCGGGCAGGCAGAATTCAACTTCCTCAACTTCGGCATGGGCGCGCGCTACAAGAACTACAAGCGCATCTCGCCCTACATGGTAGCCGGCGTGGGCGCAACCATGGCTTTTGTTGACGGGCAAACCAATATCACGTTCAACATCCCCCTGGGCGCTGGCGTGAAATATCGCGTCAAAGACCGCCTGAACTTGGGATTCGAGTTTACCATGCACAAGGAGTTTGGCGACAAAATCGACGGACTAAGCGACCTCAATGGCGTGAAACACGGCTTTGGCAAGAACACTGACTGGTACTCGGTGGCCATGTTCACCGTCACCTTTGAGTTCGGCAAGCGGTGCGTCAAGTGCCATTATGTGGAATGACGCATCACAGGATGACCATGTGCAAACGATTAAAGAGACACAAGAGATGACTGATTACAATAGAACACTGGCCGATAAAATTGACAAGACACGTGTCCCCCGCCACGTGGCCATCATCATGGATGGCAACGGGCGATGGGCCAAGCTGCACGGCGAGGAGCGCTCCTACGGGCACAAAAGCGGAGTCATGACGGTGAAAAAAATCACCGAGATCGCCAGCACGATTGGCGTGAGGTACCTCACCCTCTACACTTTCTCGACCGAGAACTGGAATCGCCCAGAACCCGAGGTTCACTTTCTCATGAATCTCGTGGTGACCGCCATCGAGGAGCAAACACCCGACTTGATGAAGAACAACGTGCGCCTGACGATGATTGGCGATGTCGAGCGAATGCCTCAATTTGCCCGAGACCGCTTGAGCAAGTGCATCGGCGACACGGCTGGGAACACGGGCCTGGTGCTGTGCCTGGCGCTGAGCTACTCGTCGCGCTGGGAGATTGTGCAGGCCTGCAAGGCGATGGCTCAAGAGGCCCAAGCGGGCAAGCTCGACCCCAACGCTATCGACAGCGCCGTCGTGAGTGCCCACTTAGCCACTCGCTCCATGCCCGACCCCGACCTGCTCATCCGCACTGCCGGCGACTTGCGCGTGAGCAACTACCTCTTGTGGCAAATCGCCTATAGCGAGCTCTATTTCACACCTGTGTTCTGGCCCGACTTCACCAAGGACTTATTTCTCGAGGCCATCATCGACTACCAGTCGCGTGAGCGCCGCTATGGAAAGACGAGCGAACAGGTGCATAACGATAACGACGAACAAAACAAAAAAGGATGAAATACAAGGTTGCATTACTTCTCGTGACAATTTTGGCTTCTTGGCCTGGCTTCACAAAGGCCCAGAATGAAACCAGGACGGTGAACGACACCATTTACAACCCAAAAATTATTTTTTCGGGAAATCCTCAAAAGTATGAGATTGCCGGCATTAAAGTGACGGGGGTCGAGAACTACGAGGACTATATTATCATTGGCTACTCGGGGCTCGCGGTGAACCAGCGCGTCGAGATTCCAGGCGACGATCTCAAGCGCGCCGTGCAGCGCCTGTGGCACCAGGGGTTGTTTTCCAAAATCCAAATCAAGGTCGAGAAAATCTATCAAGACAAAGCATGGCTCGAATTTGTGCTGCGCCAGCAACCGCGCATCTCACAAATCAACTACTTGGGCATGAAGAGCGGCGAGAAAAAAGACCTCTCCGAGAGGCTGGGGCTGCAAATCGGCAACCAAATGACCCCCAACATTGCCAACCGCATCAAAATGATTGTGGAGAAATATTTCCACGACAAAGGGTTTGAGAAAGCAACCGTCGATGTGGTACAGAAAGAGGACCTGAGCAAGAAGAACGAGGTGATTGTCGACATCGTGTGCGACAAGCACTCGAAGATTAAAGTGCACAAAATCTATATCGACGGCAACAAGGTGCTGAGCGACCGCGCGATTAAGCGCACCATGAAGAAGACCAACGAGAAAAACAGCTTCATGAAGATTTTCAGCCAAAAGAAATTTGTGATGACCGATTTCCAAAACGACAAGGGACGCATCATCGACAAATATAACGAGAAAGGCTACCGCGATGCCCGCATCGTGAGCGACAGCGTGGTCAACTACAATGAGAAGACCGTTGACGTGTACTTGAAAATAGACGAGGGCAAGAAGTACTACCTGAGCGGCATCGACTGGGTGGGCAACACGGTCTATCCGACCTCGGTTCTGAACGAGGTGTTAGGCATGCGCAAAGGCGATGTCTACAACCAGAAATTGCTCAAAAAGCGCACGCAAGACGATGAAGATGCCATTGCCAACCTCTATATGGACAAGGGGTACCTCTTCTACCAGCTGATTCCTGTGGAGACCAAGGTCGAGGGTGACTCCATCGGGCTGGAAATGCGCATGTTTGAAGGCAAGCAAGCCAAGATTAACAAAGTGGTCATCAATGGAAATGACCGCCTCTACGAGAAAGTGATTCGCCGCGAGCTGCGCGTGCGGCCAGGCGACTTGTTCTCCAAGAGCGACCTCATGCGCTCAGCGCGCGAGATTGCCCAGACCGGGCACTTCGATCCCGAGAAGATGGACATCCGCCCCGAGCCGAACGAGGAAAACGGCACTGTCGACATCGTGATGAACCTGACCTCGAAAGCCAACGACCAGATTGAGTTCTCGGCTGGCTGGGGCCAAACGGGCGTGATTGGGAAATTGAGCTTGAAGTTCACCAACTTCTCGATACAAAACCTTTTCCACCCCTCCAGCTACAAGGGCATCATTCCACAGGGCGAAGGGCAGACGTTCACCATCAGCGCCCAAACCAATGCCAAGTATTACCAGGCCTACAGTCTCTCGTTCCTTGACCCGTGGTTTGGCGGAAAGCGGCCGAACTCGTTGAGCATCTCGGCTTTCTATAGCCGCCAGACGGGCATCAACCAAAACTTTTTCAACAACATGTACCAAAACAACTACTACATGATGAACAACCTGTACGGTTACGGTTATGGCGGCTACGGCGGTTATGGCGGCAACTACAACTACGAGAACGCCTACGACCCCAACAAGTATCTCCAGATGGGAGGCTTCACGGTGGGCATTGGCAAGCGCCTCAAGTGGCCCGACGACTATTTCACCTTCACTGCCGACCTGAGCTACCAGTGGTACAGCCTCAAGAACTGGGAATACCTTTACTACATGAACAACGGCACCTCCAACTCAATCGTGCTGGGCCTTACCCTGTCGCGCAACAGCATCGACAACCCATTGTACACCCGCCGCGGCAGCACATTCTCGCTGAGCTTCCGCGCCACACCTCCAGCAAGCCTCTTTGGCAAAAAGGACTGGAGAGCCCTCTCGCAAGCCAACACCGAGGCGGCAAAAAAGGACCTCTACCACTGGATTGAATACTGGAAACTCAAATTCCAGGCGCGCACCTACACACCGCTCACTGACCCTGACGGACGGTGGACACTTGTGCTGATGACCCGCGCCGACATCGGCTTGCTGGGCAGCTGGAACAAGTACTTGAAATCGCCATTCGAGACGTTCTATGTGGGTGGCGACGGCATGTCGGGAAGCTACACCTACGCAACCGAGACCATTGCCTTGCGTGGCTACGAAAACGGGCAGTTCACGCCTTATAGCGACGGCTATGCCTACGACCGCTTCGTGATGGAACTTCACTTCCCGCTGATGCTCTCGACCAGCGCCACCATCTACCCCCTCGCGTTTATCGAGGCCGGCAACGCATGGACGAGCGTGAAGAACTTCTCCCCCTTCGACCTCAAGCGCAGCGCGGGCGTGGGCGCACGCATTTATCTGCCCATGCTGGGCATGATGGGCATCGACTGGGGCTATGGTTTCGACAAGGTGCAGGGCAAAAAGGGCGGCAGCAATTTCCACTTTGTACTCGGCCAGGAATTCTAACGGGCATTAAACGAAGAACGCCCCAACGGGTCTAATTGTCAAGATTGAACTAAAACATATAAAAAAGGAAAGGAAATGAATATGAAAAAGATTGCAGCACTTTTAATGGCAGTTGCCGTTTGCGCCATCAGCGCGAGCGCACAGAAGTTTGCCTTCATCGACCAAGAATACATCTTGAAGAAAATTCCCAACTACGAGATGGCCAACGAGCAGTTGAACCAGATTTCCCAACGTTGGCAAAAGGAAGTGGAAGCGCTTGAGAAAGAAGCCGACACGATGTACAAGAACTACCAGGCCGACATGGTGTTCCTGACCGACGAGCAAAAGAAAAAGAAAGAAGAAGAGATCGTGGCCAAAGAGAAAGAGGCCTCGCAACTCAAATACAAATATTTCGGCCCGCAAGGCGAGCTCTTCAAGAAGCAGCAGTCGCTCATCAAGCCCATCCAGGACGACATCTACAACGCCTGCAAGAAAGTGTGCGAGGAGCGTGGCTACCAGGTGATTTTCGACCGCGCCAGCATCCAAGGGGCCATGTACGTCTCGCCCCGCATCGACGTGACCGATGAAATCATCGCCAAACTGGGGTATTAAAAACGAGAGGAAACTATTTATCCACTAAAAACAATAACTATAAAATGATGTTTAAGAAAATTTTACTTGCAGTCCTTGTCGCTGCACCTCTGTTCATGTCGGCTCAAAAGTTCGGCGTTGTCAACACCAGCGAAATCTTCAACGTGATGCCCGACGTAGCCACTGCCGAAAACACCCTGAAAGCGGCACAAGACAAGTATGAAGCCCAGATGAAACCATTGCAGGACGAGCTGCAAAAGAAGCAGCAAGAACTCATCGACCTCCAGAAAGCCAAGGCAAGTGACGCGACACTTGAAGCCAAGGGCAAGGAGTATCAAGACCTCCAGACACGCCTGCAAAACTTCTACCAAACGGCTCAGCAAGACCTCCAAAAACAGCAAGAGACCTTGATGACCCCCATCCGCGCCAAGCTCACCAACGCCATCCAGGCCGTGGGTGCCAAAGGCGGCTACACGGGCATCTTCGATGCCATGGCGCTCCTGTACAAAGGCACCGATATTGAGGACATCTCTGCCAAGGTGAAAGCCGAGTTAGGCATCAAGTAGCCTTGAGGCCACGCAATTTCAAGAGACCAAGCAGATGAATCCAATCATCTGCTTTTCTCATTTTCTGCCCCAGTAACTGGTGCCAGCAGAGAAATCCTGGCGCGCAAGCGGGGGAATCGCGTTTCATTTGAAAAAAAAAGCGTACCTTTGCAGGGTAAAAAACTTGAACAATATGACTACGGTGAAAAAACTATTAATCGCAGGATTAGCGGCCGCTCCGCTGTGGGGGGCCGCACAAGGCAGGATAGCCACAGTCAATGTGAAAGCCATCTACGACCTCATGCCCGAGAAGCTCGATGCCGAGGCACGGCTCAAAGCCACCAGCGAGCAGTACCAAAAGGAATACAAGGCGGTCCAGGAGGAGTTTAACCAGAAGTATGCCATCTACCAAGCCCTTGATGACAGCACACCCGCTACCATCAAGGAGCGCCGCATGCAGGAAATCAAGGAGAACGACCAAAAAATCCAGCAGTTTCTCAACCAAGCCGAAAGCGACCTCAAGGAAAGGGAGCAAGCACTCAACAAGCCCATCCTCGACAAGATTAACGCCGCCATCAGAGCCGTGGGAAACGAGGGCGGCTACACCTACATCATCGATGCGAGCCAGTCGTCTATCGTGTACACGGGCAGCGACGCCATCGACGTGACCGGGGCTGTAAAAGCCAAATTAGGGCTATAGCCAAGGCTCACCTACACAAACTGTGAAAAAAACAGGATAAAAATGAGAAAGGGTATTGCATGAATCAATAAAATGTAGTACCTTTGCAACTGCAAAACTGGATATGGTGGATGTAGTTCAGTTGGTTAGAGCGTCAGATTGTGGTTCTGAATGTCGTGGGTTCGAGTCCCACCCTCCACCCCCAAGAGAGAAGTTCGCAACAGCGAATTTCTCTTTTTTTATGCTTTATTTTTGTAAAGCATCATGGAAATGACTAAATTTGGGCAATTAATAACCTATAACGAACGGAATAATGTATAAATCAGTATTCACAGTACTCATTGCGGTGACGATGGCGGCACTATCGTCATGGGGGCAACGGCAAGACGACCCCGTCATCAAGAGCGTCCAGAAGGCTTATGCTCAAGCCGAGGCTCAAATTGCCAAGGGCGAGAAAGAGCAACAGGACTTGAACATGATGACGGTCAATGTCGACCAAATGTGGCCGGGCTCGGGCCGCCACACTGAAACCATCAAGTTCTATTTCACTCTCGACAATAGCGAGGAAGACTTCACCAATACCCTCTACTTGGTGCGCAAGACCAGTCGTGTGGCAGTCAGGGAGTTTTTAGAAGAATACCTCTACGATACCCAGGAAGCGGGCAAGCCCCTGCTGTGCATTCTCACCTACTACACCGACGAGGGGGAGAAACAGCAACTCCGGCTTTACTTCAAGAACGGCAAGCCCTACCAGCAGGTGCCCTTGGAAGCACCCACGGAGATGCAGCCCGATTACATCATGAAATCGTTTGAGAACTACTTCTCAGCATTCAGGCGGCTCATCAACCACTAAGATGGAATGCGCGTGGCTGCGGCCGCGCTTTCTCACGGGGTCGCCGTCGCTTGACTGGGGTCGCCGAGGGTATCAGTTCCCTCAACGAGTTTCCCCATGGCGTAAACGCTGCGAAGACTAAGCGTGTCGTCGAGGATGAGCACATCGGCATCCTTGCCTCGCTGCAGCGAGCCCTTGCGGTCATAGATTCCCATGATGCGCGCTGGTGTCTCGCTCACCATGCGAATGGCATCATTGAGCGGAATCTCGGCAATATTCACCGCCGTGCGAATCAAGCGATCCATCGTGGCAATGCTACCTGCCAGCGCCGAGCGGTCGGAGAGCTTGCACACGCCATCCTCGATGATCACGCGCGGGTCAAAGGCGCGGTCGGTGTTGCTGGCCGTCACTGCCAGCGAGTCGGTGATGAGCGCCATGCGCTCCACCCCTTTCACGTGAGCAATCAGTTTCAGAATCGGGGCCGGCACATGAATGCCGTCGGCGATCACCTCAACGGTCATCGGCTCAATCAAGTAGACGGCCTCAACAGTACCCGCATGCTTGTACTCACGCACATTGTGAAATCCCGGCATGGCGTTGTAGAAGTGGGTGACATGGCGATAGCCAGCATCCCAGGCGGCCTTCACGTCGGGATACTCGGCGTCGGTGTGACCGATGGCAGCCAAGATGCCCTTGCTGGTCACATACTTGCCAAACTCGATAGCGCCCGGCAACTCGGGTGCCGCGTCCCAGCGGCGGATGCAGTCGAAATCTTCCACAAAGTGATGATATTCCCGCTCATCGGGCGTGCGGATGATGTCGGGCAACTGTGCCCCCGATTTTCTGGGATTGAAGTATGGCCCCTCGAGATGAAGCCCCATGACGGGGGTCTCGGGGTCGTTTTCCATGACAGACTGGCAAGCGGTACACGCATCCTCGATCATCTTGGCTGTTGACGATGACAACGTGGGGAAAATAGCGGTGGTGCCATGCAGCAGATGACTGTGGACCGCCACCTGGAAAGCCTCGGCAGTCCCTTCCATAAAGTCACGGCCGCCCGCGCCGTGGCTATGTAACTCAATGCCCCCTGGCACGACGTGCATGCCTTGGGCATCAACGGTTTTTTCGGCATGTGGCTCAAAGTTACTATTCTTGCGTATCTCGGTGATAAGCCCATTTTCCATCAAGACAGACCCGCCGTCAATCCATCCTTGCGGGGTCAAAATGTGTCCATTGTATATTTGAGTCAACATAAATGCGCTACTGTTATAGACTTCCCTAACGGTATAAAATTTTACTATCGCAAATTTAATCTATTTTCGGGAAGAACGAACAATAATTCACATTATTTTCAATTTATTTACCTATTTTTCGCTTTTTTGGGTAATTTTCTCATCTCAACACGAGGCAGAAGCCTGCATGGCGAGACGCGAATTCCTATGAAACATGCGAAAAAACAAAAAAACGCAATTATTCTAAAACAAATCAGGAAAAATGAGGTGGATTTTCAAAAAAATTGTATATTTGCATGGCGACTGCCGCAAACCACGTCGCCCACATAAAAAAAACATCTAAAATAAACAAGGCATGATGAACAGAATCCAAATCTTGAGCATTCTCCCGGTCACCAACCCTTGTTTCGCAGTGACAAAAAACAGGAAGAACTTAAATAACAACGCAACAATGAAAAAAATCATGATGATGGTGATAGCCGCCATGATTGCGACAGCCATCAGCGCCAGTGCCCAAAGCGTGTATAGCAGCAGTGGCGGCTACCGAGGGAAAGTAGAAAGCAACGGCCGCGTCTACGACCAGACCGGAAGCTATCAAGGAAAAATCGACAGCAACGGCAGCGTCTATGACCGGACCGGAAGCTATCAAGGAAAAATCGACAGCAACGGCAGCGTCTACGACCGGACCGGAAGCTATCAAGGAAAGATTGAGAGCAACGGCCGCGTCTACGACCGGACCGGAAGCTATCAAGGAAAGATTGAGAGCAACGGCCGCGTCTACAACCGGAGCGGAAGTTACATGGGGCAAGCCCAGGGCATCACGACCCAGAAAGCGGCCTGCCTGTTTTTCTTTGGATTTTTTAAAGTTCTGCCGTGATGACCAAGACACTAACCATGGGAGCGCTCCTGTGCCTCGCCCTGCTACCGACATCCGCCCTCTCCCAAATCAAGGCCGGCAGCGAATGGACCGATGGAGTGGCTTCTTATATCGTTGAAAAAAACGGTGGTCATCTTGCATTCAAGGGGAGCACCTGCTACGAGGGCGGCTACGTGTTTGACCTCATGCCCCTTTCCAACGGGAGATTCAAAATCATCGACAGCGAAGGCTATGACTACACCACCTTTGGCCGCCAAGCCAAGATTGGAGATATCGTGAGCATCGAGCAAGTGGAAGGCGTGCCCCTGCTCGTGGGCTACAATGCCCACAACGAGGTTATAGGCGTGATACAGCCACTTGAAGGCGACTTATACACGCTCGTCGAGCATGACATGCACGACTTGCTGGCCGGTGACTATATCAGCGACAAGGGCAAGCGATGGACCTTTTCCTTAGAACGCACGGTCTTCATGCCAGGGATGAAAGCCGCATGCGCCTACACGATCGAAAAGGCTTACGATACCCCCAGCAATGTGATCACAGTCAATGGGAAAAGCTACTGGCTGGAGCTCAGCACAACGGGGATTAACATCTATAACGTCGTGTCGACCATGCCTGATGCCCTGCCGGAAGGCTTGGATAAAGGCTCGCTCATAGCCCGGCTGCGCCGTGTGGAATCACCATTCGGCACAGGACGCTGGGCGTTCACCTCTCGCCGGCTTGTGAACGCTGGCATGATGTCAATGTACGACAAGAACATGTTGCGCATCATCCGCAACGAGATTTTCGCACGATACGGCTTGCGCTTCAAGAATGACGACTTGAAGCGATACTTTAGCGCTCAAGCGTGGTATCATCCCACTTGCGACGCAGTCAACGAGATCACGCTCACTCCCATAGAGCAAATGAACGTGAAAATCATCCGTTGCCTTGAAAATGCCTGCAATTTATACAATACCCATACCGAAGAGGGATACTAAGCAGGAACAAAGAGCGCCCCTCTCCCCAAAAAGCATAAAATTCACATTTACAGAATGAAAAAGAAAATATTTGCATTAGCCATTGCGCTTGCGGCACTGACAGCCTGGAGCGCAACCGACGGCTACACGGTCGTCATCTCGCTTGACGGGTTTCGCTGGGACTACTGCGAGGGCTACGACACGCCATTTCTCAACAGCATGGGGCAGCAGGGCGTAAAAGCCGTGATGCAGCCCTCCTTTCCCAGCAAGACCTTTCCCAACCACTACACGCTGGCCACAGGCCTTGTTCCCGACCACCACGGCATCATCGCCAACACGTTCCTCGTGCGCGACACGGGCAAGACATTCTCGTTGGGCGACAAAGAGATGCGCACCAATCCCAAGCTGTTTGGCGGCGACCCCATTTGGCTCACCGCCAAGCGCCAAGGCGTGACCACCGCCACCATTTACTGGGTGGGGAGCGACGTGCCCATCAAGGGCGACCATGCGACCTACTGGAAAAACTACCTCGACAATCCCCGGCTCACTTTCCCTCAACGCGCCGACGAGATTGTGCGGCTCCTGCAATTGCCCGAAACGAAACGTCCACACCTGATTATGGCCTACTTTGAAGAGCCCGACCACAGCGGGCACACCTATGGCCCTATCCACCGTGAGACCCGCAAAGCCATCGAAAGCCTGGACTCACTGCTCCACACGCTGTGGACGCGCATTCAAGCTCTCCCCGATGTGGCTGGTCACGTCAACCTCATCGTGACTGGCGACCACGGTATGGCATGGACCGACGGCGAACGCACGATTCCCGTGAAAAAGTACCTCAAAGACAAGTGGATTCACAGCGTGGAGGGTGACTTGCCTGCAAACATCTACGTGAAGCGCCCTGCGATGGCCGACTCGGTGGTGAATGCCCTCAAAGGAGTGCCACACCTGCGGGTGTGGAAGAAGAACGAAATCCCCGCATACTTGCACTACGGCAGTAACCCCAACGTGGGCGATGTGCTCGTGCTGCCCGATGTGGGCTGGCTTTACACCGACAAGGAGGTGGGGCGCGGGGGCAGCCACGGCTTCGACCACACTGCGGCCGACATGCAAGTGTGCTTCCGCGCCATCGGGCCTGCCTTTAAGACGGGGTACACCAAAGCCACGGCTTTTCGCAACGTGTGCATCTACCCGCTACTGTGCCACCTGCTCGGGGTCACCCCCAGCCCTAACGATGGCAGCCTCACCGAAGTGCAAGACCTGCTGAAAGAGCGCTGATGATGAAGATCAAGGAGGTAGCAAAATCGGCCATTGAGGTGTTTTTGCCCCGCCACTGCCCCGTGTGCGGGCAAGCGCTTGACCGTGATGAGGAATACCTGTGCCGCCAGTGCCTGCTGCACATTCCACGCACACACTTTGAGGGCATTCCCTTCAACGCCATGGAGCAGCACTTTGCCGGCAAGATTCCCATCGAGCGCGCGGCAGCCTATTTCTTCTACGAGCGGCGTGACCCTTACGCTTCCATCCTCCATGACATCAAATACCACAATATGCCCCAAATGGGGCGCTGGATTTCACGCCTTGCCGCGCGGCAAATGGCGCCAAGTGGGCTGTGGCAAGGCGTGGACTACTTGATACCCGTGCCGCTACATGCAACCAAGCAGGCCAAGCGCGGCTACAACCAGAGCGACTATCTTGCCCAGGGCGTGAGTGACTACACGGGAATTCCTATTTACGAGGCCATCGCGGCGCGCAAGCCTCACGCCACCCAGACGCACAAAAGCGCTCACGAGCGTTACTTGAATGCGCAAGGACTCTATGCGCCTATTGCTGAGGCGCGCCAGGAACTGCAAGGCAAGCATGTGATGATTGTCGACGACGTGGCAACCACTGGCGCTACGCTGCTCACCTGCGCCGAAAGCATCGCATCGATTCCTGGCATCAAAATATCGCTGTTCACCCTTGCAGCGGCAAGGCTGCAATAAGGCGGCAACGGGGCTACCAAGAGCCCGTCGCGCCACCACCGCCAAAGGAGCCGCCGCCAAAGGAGCCGCCCCAACTGCTGCTTGAGCTGCTGCTTGAAGAGCGATTCCTTAAGGACGAACCCGACGTGTAACTGCGACTTCCTCTCTTGTTTTCTCTATGACGAATATAGAAACAGAGCCCGACAATCAGCAGGCAGATGAAACCCATGATGGCCGTTTCCTCATTTTCATCTTTTTCGTACTGCTCCTTGCTGTACTCGCCCGTACACACCGGCATGATGATGTCGAGGGCTTTCTGCAGGGCTCTGTCATAGGAGCCGCCTTCCTTCAAAACCGCCAACATATCGTGGTTGATAATCGTATTGCAAAAGGCATCGGGCAACACGCCCTCCAAGCCTTTTCCAGGGGAAATGTTAACGATGCCTCGCGAGTCTGGGGTCTTGGGCTTAATGAGAATCACCAGCCCATTGTCGTGTTCCTTGCTACCCACACCCCACTTGTCGCCCAACTTGGCGGCGAAATCCCATGCCTCGTAGTCACCCAAATCGGGTACAGTGACCACGACAATCTGATTGCTCGTGGAGTCGGAGAAATGCTCAAGCTTCTTCTCTAACTCTTCGGGGTTATTCAGCACACCGGCAAAGTCGTTGACCAACCTGGCAGGGACTGGGCGCTCGGGAATTGTGACCTCGCCAGCGATGGCCGCAAGCGAAGTGACCATCGCAAAAAGCAGAGGGAGGAACTTGCGTAACCTACTCGTCCTCATCAAAAGTGACTTCATTGCTAATTTCGTTAATGTCGTTTTTCTCCTCGGGGAAATATTTTGACAGGCTCTCGCCAATCCGTCTCACCACCTCGCAGATGCCATCGGCCGGACGCTGAGCTTTGAGGTACTTGGTCAGCGCTTCCTTTTCCTGATGCCAGTAGTCGGCTGGCACCACCTTGTTGATGCCGGTATCGCCCACGATGGCAAACTTGCGTGACTTGTAGGCAATGAACAGCAACACCGCATTGCGGCGCTCGGTTTTGTAAAGACCGAGCTTGTTGAATTTTTGCTCGGCTTTCTTCATCATGTCGCCACTGCATTTGGGAGTGACGTGAACGCAAATCTCGCCCGAGGTGTGGCGCTCAGCCTCAGCAATGGCCTCGGTAATGCGCTTACCCTCTTCGGGCGATATGAAATCAGAAAGAGACATCATTCTATAAAGTTAATCGCTTGCAATACCCTACCCTCACGCTCACCCATCTCCACCATGAGCGTCGCAAAGAACTATCTTCATGGGCGATGGCGCGCAGATAGGCTCTTCGTTTCTCAGTCAAAGTTCACGACAGGGGCTTTCTCACTGCCCTCGGCAGCCTTGAACTCGGGCCTCACCTGGAAACCAAACATGCCCGCCAACATATTCAATGGGAAACTGCGCACCTTTTGATTGTAGGCTTGCACCTCGGTATTAAAGTCGCCGCGAGCCTTCGTGCAACGGTTTTCAGTACCCTCGAGCTGGGCTTGCAGGTTCAGGAAATTCTCATTGGCTTTCAGTTCAGGATAAGCCTCTCCCACAGCAATGAGCTTGCCCAAAGCTCCACCCAAATTGGCTTGCGCTTTTTGGAACTCCTTCAATTGCTCCTCCGTCATGTTGCTTGGGTCGACTTTCACTTGTCCCACGCCGGCGCGCGCTTCGGTCACGGCTTGGAAAGTCTCCTTTTCGTGCTTAGCGTAGCCCTTCACGACCGTCACCAGGTTAGGGATGAGGTCGGCACGGCGTTGATAGGTGTTTTCCACGTTGGCCCATGCTTTCCTCACCTGCGTGTCTTGGGCAACTAAGCTGTTGTACTGGCCAATGCCCCACATCACTAACCCCCCCAGGACCACCACAATACCAATGAGGATGCCCCCCACGCTCATGCAGCCCCTGCGAGGAGCGCCCAAACCCGAGTTAAATCCACCACCTTGATTTCCGCCATTATTCATCTGACCGAAAAAGGATTGTCTGTTACCATTCAAATTGTTAAATGCATTCATCATATTACTTTAATTAATGTTAATTGTATTAATTAATTGTTACAAAGTTACTGATTATTCTCCAATCTCACAATAATCATGCTCAAATTCTCGCACAAAACACAGGGGTTTCACACTAATTTTCCGCAAGCGCGAAGACCCCACACCAGCCCTCGGGAACCGCAATTTTAAAAATTTGAGCCACTTTGGGAATAGAAAAGTATTGTTGGCGTCGACCTCGGATTGCTCATGGCAGGAAAAGGTTTCATTCCAACCGAGAAAAAGAGCCGGGGATTGCTCGCGCAAAGCCCTGGCTCCTTTTCTTCTGCTGAAAATCACGCCCTCGATCAGACGCTGATCGTGGCAGGATCAAGATTTTTTCCCTCGATATCCTTGAAATAGCGATAAGTACCCACTTTCAACTCGGCCGTGGCGTCCTCGTCGCACACGATCAAGGCCTTGGGGTGCATTTGCAGCGCGCTCACGGTGCACAGGTGCGACACGCCACCCTCCACGGCACCCCTCAGTGCGGGGGCTTTCTTGTAGCCATTCACGATGATCATCACACTCCGGGCATCCATCACGGTACCGACCCCCACCGTGAGGGCTGTCTTGGGTACTTTGTTCACGTCGTTGTCAAAGAAACGGCTGTTGGCAATGATGGTGTCTTGCGTGAGCGTTTTCTGGCGTGTGCGCGACACGAGACTGCTGCACGGCTCGTTGAAAGCGATGTGGCCATCAGCACCCACTCCGCCCATGAAAAGGTCGATACCGCCAGCCTGGGCGATGCGCTCCTCGTAGTCGGCACACTCCTTCTCCAAGTCTTTGGCGTTGCCATTGAGGATGTTCACATGCTCTCGCTTGATATCGATGTGGCTAAAGAAATTGTTCCACATGAACGAGTGATAGCTCTCGGGGTGACTCTCTGGAATCCCCACATACTCGTCCATGTTAAACGTGATCACATGCTCGAACGAGACCTTTCCCGCCTTGTTCAATGCGATGAGCTGCTTGTACATCCCTAATGGCGAGCTGCCTGTGGGGCAGCCCAGGACAAAAGGCTTTTCGGAAGTGGGCTGCGCTGCGTTGATGCGCGATGCCACATAGCGGGCTGCCCACTCCGATACTTTCTCATAATTGGGTTCGATGATTAATCTCATGATTTTGAATTTTAATATCTCTATTTTGGATGCCCCAAAAGTACAAAAATTAATTGAAACCAAGAAGATTCAACTTCAAAATGCAACATGGGAATTCAACGGCGGGTGTGACTCAAGTGCGAAAGGCAGCCATGGGACAGGCTTGGAGGAGCCGCGCCTGCATCAAGCGCTTGCTGTAGCACGCTGCCATTTCTAACGACTCCTACCCTTACAGGATTGCAACAAGCACTGCAATCAAGCAGACTATCGTGACGTGAATGATTTCTTCCATGATTACTTGCGATTTAGAAATTGCTGATACATTTCCTGCAACGCTGTGGGGGTAATGCCCAAAGTGTTCAGTTGCTGGAACAAATCGCGCATGTCGCTGCCCAGCACCTGCTCGCGGCGCAACTTCATGATCACCTCTTGCGCCGCGGCGGCCACAAAATAGCCTAAACCGCGCTTTGTGTAGATAATGCCATTGCCTTGCAGGTACTCATAGCTTCGCATGACGGTGTTGGCATTCACCTCGACCTGTGCGGCGGTCTCGCGCACCGAGGGCACCTTGTCGCCGGCAACGAGCGTTTTAGCCAAGATCTGGTCGCAGATGCTGTCGGCTATCTGCAGGTAGATGGCTTTGTTTCCCTTGAAGTTCATAGCCATGAGGTTTTAATCACATCTTTACGTTTGTAAATCACATAGGCCGCGAACGAAAAAACGACCGTGAGCACGAGATAGCACACTACCATAATGACTAAAATCGAGTGGGATAGCTGCTCTGGCTGCCATTGCAGGCGCACGAAATGGGAAATATCCTCTAACCCGATGCAATTAACCGCGACAAGGAGCAGGATTCCGAACACCGTCTGCAAGACATAGCCGGCTGCCATGGTTTTCAGGAACGACAACTTGGGCCACAGCGACGCGCCCAACATATAGAAACTGAACGAGAACAGACATGACGAGATCACGAGCCAGAAAAACCCGCTGCCCATGACGAACGTTTGACCATCGACCTCGGCACTTGCCTGGATAACACGTGGGAAGTTAAACGTGTCAACACTGACGAAATTAATCGGTCCCGGCACATCTTTCACCCCCGCTAAGTTCAGCGTGGCGTAGCGCACCAAGTCGGCCAACTGGGCGCAAATGAAGAACATGACGATATAGCCCAAGAAATAAATCACGACTTGCGTAGCGAATTTCTCGGCCACAGTGGCCGGCAGCATGAAGTGCTCGATGCGCTCGGTCTTGCTTCGCAAGCCGCCAAACATGAGCGAGGCCATGATGCAGCCCACCAAACCGAAAATCCCGCAAACGAACATTTGCGGCAGGCCTGTATTCTCCACACCAATATCTTCGTTTGATGTCGAAGTGACGAGATTGCCCAGAATCATGATCAACGCAAGCCCCAGGAAAAGGCACAAGAGCGCGATGAGAATCTGCTTCTTATTCTCTACGATTTCTTTTTTCAGCACCAGGCCAAAGCGGTGCATGTTGAAATTTTGACTGGTCATTGATTGGTCCTCCTATCTATTTTGACGGGTTAAAGATTTGGTTGATTTCCTCGGGCGCGCTCACCGTGGCATTGAAGAGCATTTCCACATCAATGATGGTCTCCTCTCCATCCAGGTTTTGCTCCATCACCACCTGGCCGTTGATGCCAGGCCGCACGTAGAGTGCCTTGCTGGCATCGCCATTGACCTTGAAACTGAGCCGACGTGAGATCTCGCTCACGCTGGCGTTGAGCAGCACCTTGCTGCGGTCGATGATGAGGATGTGGTCAAAAATCGCATCCACATCGCGCACTTGGTGCGTGGAGATGAGGATGGTCTTCTCGGGGGTCATGCTTTGGGCAATGGCCTTGCGAAATTGGCTCTTGCTCGGGATGTCGAGGCCATTGGTGGGCTCGTCCATGATGAGCACGCCAGTGTTGGTGGCCAGGGCAAACGCCATGTACACTTTTTTCTTCTGTCCCATGGAGAGTGACTTGAGCCTCATCGCCGACTCCATTTCAAACACAGCCAAATAGCGTTGTAAGTCCTCATGCGAGAATTTGGGGTAAAAAGGGGCATTCAGCCTCACAAAGTCGCTAAGGCTGGTATCCGGGAGCTGGAACTCCTCGGGAATGAGAAACATGTCGCTCGTCGTGATGGGCAAGCGACGGCGCACATTGGTGTCGTGAAACAGCACTTCACCACTCGTGGGGGTGAGCAGGCCTGCCATCAAGTAGACAAGCGTGCTCTTGCCCGCACCATTTTTACCCAGAAGCCCGTAGGTGCAACCTGGCTCAAGGTCGAGCGAGAAGTTGTTAAAAAGCTGCACATGCGGCTTCCGATAGCTAAAACTAAGATTGCTAACTTTAATCATCATAAAACAAATTTAGACATTACCTTAAAAATCATCTCTTCGTCAGGTCAAAAAACAGCCTTGCCGGCAACTTATCTACCGCCTGTTTTAGTGAACTGCCTAACTAATACACCACAAAAGTAGGAAACCCATTTGAAACCACCAAATTTTTTCTGCTATTTTTTTGTAAAAAAATTACAACTCAGCAGTAATTATCTGATTTTCAGGAAGAAAAAATATTATCCAGCGAGTTAAGAGTAAATGAGCAGCGGGATTAGGAGCAAAATATTGAAGAGGAGCATATTGCGCGCTGTTGCGCCTAACAGAGCGTTGAGCGCTGAGCCGTCGCTGCGCAGGAGTTTCAGGTAGGTCGCGGTGTGCAGCACTAAGTAGACCACGGGGGCGAGAAGCGCCCACCAGGGCATCGTGAAATACATTCTCACCCACAAGGCCGCCAGGAAAGCCAGCGCCAAGCATCCGTTGAACAAGTAGGCGGTTGACGCCACCTTGCGACCGAGAAGCACAACCGAGGTGATTTTGCCCGCCTCGCGGTCGTCGTCCACATCGCGGTAATTATTGACGATGAGCACATTCACGCCCATCAAGCCCGTGGCGATACCCGCTAAGACGGCAAACGGACTAAACGACCCTGTCACCACATAATAAGTAAAAACCACCGGCACTATACCATAGAACACAAAGACGGCCGCCTCGCCCAAGGCGTGGTAGCTCAATGGATAGGGCCCGGCGCTGTAAGCCAGCGCGAAAACGACAATCATCATGCCTACCCCTACAAGCATCAACCAATGGCGATAGCCCTCGCCAGGATCGATAAAAAATAGCATCAACAGACCTGCCAGGCAAGCCAGGGCCAGGGTAGCCAGCATCACCGCCCTCATCGTTCCTGGCTTAATGTCGCCCTCGGTCACGCCACGGCGAAACCCGGCACGCCCCTTTTTGTCGGCTCCATGCTTGAAGTCGTAGTACTCGTTGGCAAAGTTAGAGGCGATTTGCGCCAGCAGGGCAAAGACGGTGCAGAGCAAAGCCGGCGCGAGACGGAACTCATGGCTCCACTTGGCCAGCCCCAGCGCAATGAGAACACCACTAAGCGACACAGGCAACGTGCGTAATCGCGCGGCCTCAAGCCATATTTTGAATTGTTTCATGACAATTTCTTTTTTCTTTTTTTGCAAAGTTATCACATTTTTGCTACTTTTGCCAATATCACCATAACATTCTTGACGAAGCCGATGCTTAGGATTCTGACCATATTGATGATGACCTGGATGATGCTGGCCAGCTGCTGCCGCAAGCCTGCGAGCGTTCCATCGCCACAACGGTCGATCTACTACTGGCGCACGGTCCTCAGCCTCGACAGTGCCGAGCGGCGTTTCCTGAAGGACCACGAGGTGAAAAAGATGTACGTGCGCTACTTCGATGTGGTGGCCAATGAGCAAGGCTACCTCAAGCCCAACGCCACCTTGCGCTTCAGCGACACGATTCCCGCTGGCATCGAGGTGATACCCACTGTTTTTATCGTGGAGCACTGTCTCGGCCATGACTTGACCGGGCTGGCCGGGAAAATTGTGGACCGCGTGCTCAAGATGACCGAGACCAACGGCATGGGCCCCGTGAGGGAGCTGCAAATCGACTGCGACTGGACGCGGCAAAGCATGGGGCAGTACTACACGTTTTTGGAAGAGGCGCGCAAATTGCTCAAAAGCCATGGGATGCGTCTCTCTGCCACCATCAGGCTTCACCAGCTGTCGATGCCTGCTCCGCCGGTCGACTATGGCGTGCTCATGGTGTATAACACAGGCGATGCCACCCGTCATGACTGCGCCAACCCCATTCTCGACGAGAAAGACGCCATGCCCTATTTGAAAGACGTGGAAAAATATGACTTGCCGCTATGTGCAGCCTACCCTAATTTCAGCTGGAACTTGCTGTTCTCGGGCACCCGCTTTGAGCGCATCCTCTATGAGGCCGACTTGCGGGACTCGCTGGTGTTCAAGCAGGTCTCCCCCGACAAATATGTGGTGATTCAGAGTCGCGACCTGCCGTCGTCTATTACTGACGACACCCACATCCACGCGGGCGACAGCGTGCTCGTGCGGCGTGTGCCCATCGAGCGCATCCTCCACATCCACAGGCTGCTCTCTGACAGGCGCAAGGGCATCAACGACCAAGTGATTATCTATGATCTCAGCAAACACAACATTCATCAATACCAACCCCATGACTATGAAAAGATATACCATCCTTAGCCTGCTGATGGCAGTGTCCCTCACATCAGCCCTGGCCTGCGGCCCCGAATCAAGGCCACATTATTATGTATTCAGCGTGTTTAACCGCTTGCAGATGGGTGAGCAGTTTGATGCCCGTGTCTTGCAATTCTGGGAGCAATACACTGGAAAGGAGCTGGACTTCTGGGACGTGCAATCACTGGCCAGCCTCAATCTCGACAACCCAGCGCACGAAGCCGGGAATCCCATCTACAAAAAGGCGGTTTCCAAAAACGACAAGGAAACACAAGCCTACCTGTTGCTGCTCAACCGCTACTTCCAGTGCAGCAAGGTTTTCAAGCCCGACGAGTGGGATTATCCAAGCCAGGAAGAACTGGCCCGGGCAAACGGGGAAATGAGCATCGTCCAATCTCTGGCTCAACGCTACAAAGGCAAGCGATACCAAGCACAGTACGCCCTGCTGGCCATGCGCGCAATGATGACGAAAGGCCAGTGGGAGGAGGCAGCAGCCTATTGGAAATCAACTGGCTCGCGAATGCCCAACAGCGTGTTCCGTGACATGATGGAAGACATCTATGCCGGTGCCTTGCTGCGCAACGGGCGCCAGCAGGAGGCCTGCCGCATCTACGCCGACTTAGGAGACATGCGCTCGATCAAGTGGTGCATGCGTGACCAGCGCAACCTGGCCGGCATCAAGAAAGCGTATGCCAAAGACCCCAACTCCCCCACCCTCATCTACTTGATACAAGACTTTGTGAACAATGCCCAAGAGACCATGGACGTGGACAACCCCGAAATGATGAAATATGTCGAGGCCACAAGCATCTATGACACCGAAATCAAGCAATTCATCAATTTCGCGCTGCAAGTGGTGAAAGACGGTCAATCCAATGTCCCTGCCTTGTGGCAGAGCGCCGCTGGATTCCTCCACCACTTCATGGGCAACAACGACGCGGCCGTCGAGCTGCTGAGCGAAGCCACGAGGATGAAGGGCACCCCTCGCATGAAAGACAACGCCCGCGCGTGCCTCCTGCTGGCTCGCATCGCCAAGGCTCAGTCGCCAAGCGAGTTTTCCTCTTTCCTCCCTGCCGGCATTCAATGGCTCATCGACATCGACCGCACCGAGAAGAAGATGAACCCGACAGGTGGCAATCACTACACCGAAGTGCTTGAACGCATAACCTACGACAACCTCGTGCCCATGTTCCAACGGTGGAATCGCCCAGAGGTGACCATGAACCTGCTAAGCATGGTTGGAAAATTAAAAAACGAGGGTGAGACGCCAGCCTACCGCGAGGGAATCGACTCGCTCACGGCAGAGGAGGCCATTACCTATAACCGATACTTGCGCAGCACACCCAGCGACCCATTTGAGGCTTGGTTGCTCAACAATGTGAGCTCGACCATGAATGCCGACCGCATGAATGACCAAATTGGCACAAAATACATGCGAGAGGGCCAGTGGGCAAAGGCGGTGCCTTATCTTGAAAAGGTCTCGCTCCGCTACTTGTCGACCTTAGGCATCAGCCGCTATATGTCACGCCGCACCTACAAGGCCGACCGCTGGCTCAAGCGCCAAGTCGTGGATCGCATGAGCGACTACAACTGGAATGCCACAGCCCCCGTAGCCACAAATCAAAAGCTCGACTATTGCCGAGATCTCATGGCGCTGCTGAGCCATGCCGAGAACGCAACGGGCGAAGAGCTGGTCAGCGACAACTACAAGATTGGCTCCATGTTGCTGCAAGCGTCGTTCAAGGGCGACTGCTGGTACTTGACCCGCTACAGGTGGAGCTTATACGACACGATGTGCTACAAGGACGAGTATGACTTCGTGGGCAACGCCATCAACTACCTGCGCCAAGCCGAACGCGCCACAAACTCGATGCGCACACGCGAGAAAGCGCTCTACGCCCTGGCATTCATTCCACGTGGCTGGGAATTTGACCTTTTCAACACCGATGCCCGCGGCAACTACCCTGCCGTCCCCAACGGTGTGAACCGCCAGAGTCCCTACTATGATGACATGTTACGCCTGAGCCAGTTCTATCGGGACAACCGTGGAAATATCTCGCCATTCGTGAGCCACTGCGATGTGCTCATGACCTTCTGCCGCTTGACGACTCAACAAACGGGCAACACCCGCAAAAGACCTCGCCGATGAGAAATTCACAGTTTGCTATCGTCACCGCCACCATCGCCCTCGTGCTGCTGACGGCATGCTCCAAAAAGGAAGCCGCCAACAGCACGACGCGGGGCGCTGACATCCCCACCGAGTTCCTGAACAAGGCCATTGCCTTTGGCAACGATGCCGAGCAGGTGGTCAAGGGCATGGAGCGTGAAGGCTTTAAAGATGCGGCAGGGCAACCCGAGATGAATTTTGACAGTGTGCCCGACAACATGGGCAACAATGTGGCCATGAAAGCCTTTTCACCCACCGACACCACAGGCTTTGACTATGAAAGCATGAAATGGGATAAAGTGCAGGTGCAACTCGACCAAAAAGGGCTTTTCTCGGTAATCTTCTTCTCGAAGCCTATCGACAAACAGCAATTAGACCAGCGCCTTCACACGCTGCTCAAAGAGTTGCAGCGCCAAAACTACCCCCTTGCGGCAACCAAAATCGGCCAGTCGATGCTCAATGGCGATGCCACCGACATCATGGGCTACCGCTATGAGCAAAATGGCCGGTTGATGCAATTGCACAGTAATGACATTGATGGTCAAAAATCAATTATCGTCCTCATTTTCAACAAATTATAATTCAAATTCCTGTCTCATGTTTTTTACCCCTGTAGCGCTCAAAAAAAATAGATTTTTGATGCCGTCCACAAAACGATGCAGGGTGCTGCCCCGGTGTTGCACGAAGCCACCGCACCGAGACGAAAGGAATTTTAACCAACGGCCCGAAATATTTACCAATTTATTATTAAAAAATACAAGTGAAAAATGCTACAATATTGATAACTTTGTAACCTATTTTGTTGCGCTGTGACGACACTCCCTAAAAACAGCGTTTTTAAAACAGCAGTAAGATAACAATTATAATACAGCAAAGAGTTATGTTTGAGAAAATTAAGTCAAAACCGATTCCAATGGCACTCATCGCCATGGGCGCTATCGCACTTTTTTCGGCATGCCACGGTGGCAAAAATGGCCAGCACAAAGGCATGGGAATGGGGCAAGAGAACGTTGCCGCCGTTCAGACCCAGACCGTGGGCATAGGCGACATGAATGTCGACGCCTCCTATCCCGCCACCATCAAGGGAAAGGTTGACGTTGAGGTGCGCCCGATGGTTTCGGGCAACATTACCCGTGTGTGTGTCGAAGAAGGGCAGCGCGTGACCAAGGGCCAATTGCTTTTCCTCATCGACGATATTCAGTATCAAGCAGCCTTGCGCAGCGCCCAGGCTGGCGTGGCCAGCGCCCGCAGCGCGGTAGCCAGCGCGCAAGCCCAAGTGGTGAGCGCCCAGTCCAGCGTGGCTACCGCCCAGCTCACGGCCAGCAACCAAAAGAAATTGCTCGACAAGGGCATCATCAGCAGCTACCAGTATGAGACATCGGCCCTGCAACTCAAGGCAGCCCAATCGCAGCTTCAGGCAGCCCAAAGCGGAGTGGCACAAGCCCAATCGGGCCTCCGCCAGGCTCAACAGGCCGTTGTCAATGCCCGCAAAAATCTCTCCTACTCGCATGTGACCGCTCCTTGCAATGGCATCGTGGGCGTTATCTCCAACCGCGAGGGGTCGCTGGCCAGCCCCAGCGGACAGCCTCTGACCACCGTCAGCGATAACTCATCGGTTTATGCCTATTTCTCCTTGAATGAGAAGCAGATTATCGAGCTCACGCAAGGCGGCCGCGTGTCGTTAGAGACAGCCATCAGCAAGATGCCCAGCGTGAGACTTCGCCTGGCCGATGGCACCACCTATGCCCAGCCCGGCCGCGTGTCGACCGTGGCAGGCGTGCTCAGCTCGGCAACAGGCTCGGCCAGCGTGCGCGCCTTGTTCCCCAACACCAACGGCATGCTCCGCAGTGGCAGCACCGGCGAGGTACTCATTCCCGCCCCAACACATGGCGTGATTGTGATTCCGCAAAAGGCGACCTACGAGGTGCAAGACCAGAAGTATGTCTACGTGCTTGACAAGAACCGCATGGCAGTGGGCACGCCCATCAAGGTGAACAAGCTGGACGATGGCCAGAACTATGCGGTGACCGAGGGGCTCAACGTGGGCGACGTGATTGTGGTCGAAGGCGTGGGTAGCAAGGTGAAAGAGGGCACTAAAATCCTCACGCCACAGGAAGCCGCTGCCATGGCTGCCCAAATGCAGCAAGCCCAAGGCGAGAAGAACGGCAAGCAAGCAGGCAAAGGCAAGAAATAAGAACCAGCATACTCAAAAAAACACTCTATTAGACATCATTATTTAAAATATGAATCTAAAAACATTTATTAATCGACCGGTGCTCTCAACGGTGATTTCGGTTTTCATCGTCATCCTGGGATGCATCGGACTGGTCAGCCTGCCCATTGAGCTGTACCCTAACATTGCTCCGCCAACCATCATGGTGCGAGCCTCTTACCCAGGCGCTAACGCGCAGACGGTAATGAATGCCGTGGTGCAGCCCATCGAGGAGGTGGTCAACGGCGTGGAGGGCATGGACTACATCCAGTCGACCGCCGCATCGGGAAGCGCCAGCATCACCATCCACTTCAAACCTGGCTCCGATGCCGACATGGACGCCGTGAACGTCCAAAACCGCGTGAATCAGGCACAAGGCCTGCTGCCCAGCGAGGTGACCCAAATCGGTGTTTCTACTATCAAACGCCAAACGTCAATGCTCATGGGCATTTCGCTGGTGGACAGCACCGACAACTATAGCCAGGAGTTTATCGACAACTATATGTCTATCAACATCCTGCCCATCGTTAAGCGTGTGACAGGTGTAGGAGAGGCCATGCACATGGGCGCCGACTACGCCATGCGCATCTGGCTCAAGCCCGACAAGATGGCCCAGTATGGACTCATGCCGAACGACGTGCGCATGGCACTGGCCGACCAGAACATTGAAGCCGCCCCAGGCTCATTTGGCGAGTCGGGCCACCAGGATTTTGAGTACACGCTGCGCTACAAGGGGCGCTTGTCGATGCCCGAACAATTCGACAGCATCATCGTGCGTGCCAACGGTCCACAGACGCTATACCTTAGAGATGTGGCCAATATTGAGCTGGGACGCCTAACCTACGGCTTCAAGTCGATGGGCAATGGACACAAAGCCTCGACGTGCATGATCATGCAAGCCGCCGGCTCCAACGCCTCGGAGGTGATTAACAACATCGAGGAGAAAATTGAGGAAATGAAGAAAGACTTGCCCAAGGGCTTGACCTTTACAGTGCCCATGAACACCAACACGTTCTTGAACGCCTCTATCAACGAGGTGGAGAAGACACTCGTCGAGGCATTTATCCTCGTGTTTCTTGTGGTCTACATTTTCCTTCAAGACTTCCGCTCAACGCTCATTCCCGCCATCGCCATACCAGTATCCCTCATTGGCACATTCGCGATGCTCTACCTCATGAGCTTTTCCATCAACTTGCTCACGCTCTCGGCACTGGTGCTGGCTATTGCCATTGTCGTCGACGATGCCATTGTGGTGGTCGAGGCGGTGCATGCCAAACTTGATGAGGGGTATCACAGTGCCCGGCAAGCCTCAATCGACGCCATGGGCGAGATTGGCAGCGCGATTGTCTCCATCACCCTTGTGATGATGCTGGTGTTTATCCCGGTATCGTTCATGCCTGGTGTCGAGGGCACTTTCTACAAGCAATTTGGCCTCACCATGGCATTCGCCATCGGCATCTCGGCAATTAACGCCTTGACGCTCTCGCCAGCCCTCTGCGCCGTGTTCCTCAAGCCACACAAGCGAGAGACAGACGAGAATGGCCACGAGATTCAAGCGCGACGCTCTCCCATCGACAAGTTCCACCACGGGTTCAACAAGGTCTATGACCAGGTGCTGAAGGAGTATCGCAAGCTGGTGAACTTCTTCATCAAGTTCCGCTGGCTGGCGGTGGCTATTACCGCCGTAGCCATTGCCCTGCTGGTTCTTTTCATGAAGTTGACTCCCAGTGGCTTTGTACCCAATGAGGACATGGGCATCATCATGGCTTCGGCCACGTTGCCCCCGGCCTCGGGCCAAGACCGCACCATTGCCGTGATGGACTCACTCGACGCTATCCTGCGGCAGACGCCAGAAATCGACAACCGCACCGTGGTCCAGGGCTACTCCATGATGGGCGGCCAAGGCACCGACCAAGGCATGGCGATTATCAAACTGAAGCCATGGGATGAGCGTGAGCGCTCAAGCGACGACATCATCAAGCAAATCTACATGATGATTGCCGCCAAAATCAAGGATGCTACCGTGATGGTTTTCGCTCCGCCCATGATTGCCGGCTATGGCGCCTCCAACGGTATCACGATTGAGCTTCAAGACCGAACGGGCGGCGATATTAACAAGTTCTTCCAAATTGAGCAGCAATTCATCGGCGCTTTGATGCAACGGCCCGAAATCCAGATGGCCTTCTCGGGCTTCAACCCCAGCTATCCGCAATACATGGTCAATATCGACGAGGCCAAGGCTGCCAAGGCCGGGGTGGGCACTTCGGGTGTCCTAGCCGCCTTGCAGGGCTACTATGGCGGCATGTACGTGTCCAACTTCAACCGCTTCGGGAAAATGTACCGCGTGATGCTGCAGGCCGAGCCAGAGGCTCGCGTGAGTCCCGAGACTTTCAATGCGATTAAGGTGCGCACGGCCAGCGGCACGATGGCCAGCATCACCGACTTTGTGACCCTGAAACGCATCTACGCGGCTCAATCGCTGTCACGCTTCAATTTGTACCAGTCTATCAGCATCAACGGCTCAATCAATCCCGGCTTCTCATCGGGCCAGGCCATGCAGGCTGTGCAGGAAGTGTCAGCGCAAGTATTGCCGCAAGGCTACAACTACGAGTACTCGGGACTCTCGCGCGAGGAGCAGAAGTCGAGCAACTCAACAGCGATTATCTTCGCCTTGTGCCTGCTCTTTGTCTACCTCATCTTGAGTGCGCAATATGAGAGTTACATTTTACCCTGGTCCGTCATCCTCTCTATCCCGTTTGGCCTGTTCGGAGCATTTTTGTTTGCAGTGACCTTTGGTGTCCCCAATAACATTTACTTGAAGATTGCACTCATTATGCTCATTGGCCTGCTGGCCAAGAACGCCATCCTCATCATCCAGTTTGCCCTTGAGCGTCGCCGCACGGGCATGTCCATCACAGGCGCTGCTGTGGCGGGTGCCGCGGCACGCCTCCGCCCCATCTTGATGACCTCACTGGCCATGATCATTGGCCTGCTGCCGATGATGTTTGCCAACGGTGTGGGCGCCAACGGCAACCAGGCACTCGGAACGGGTGCCGTGGGTGGCATGCTGGTGGGCATGCTGCTCCAGGTGCTTGTGGTCCCGACCTTGTTCGTGATGTTCCAAACGCTGCAAGAGAAAGTGAGACCACTGCACTGGAAGGATACCGACAACAGCGAGATTGAGCGTGAGATAAGCCAATACACCCCTGAAATTGATAAAACGTCTTATCAAGAAGAAGAGAAATGATCATGAGAACGAGATATTTAACGATTGCAGCCGTTGTGGTGGCTCTTGCCGCCACAATGGGCAGCTGCAAGATGTATAAAGAGTACGCCACTCCAACCGACGCTCCCATCGTGAGCGATTACGCCAAAGTCAAGGATATGCCTGTCGATAGCGCGACACTGGGCAACTTAGACTGGCGTGAAGTGTTCACCGACCCCTTGCTGCAAAGTTACATTGAGCAGGCACTGGCCAACAACACCAACTTGAAGAACGCCAAACTCAACATCGACATTGCCCAAGCCCGCCTGCTTGGAGCCAAGCTGTCCTATTTCCCCAGTCTCTATTTTTCGCCTAACCGCAGCGGGAGCAAGTTTGGGAGCAACGACATGCAATGGGGCTGGCAACTGCCTTTCACCATGAGCTGGCAGACCGACATCTACGGCCAAATCACCAACAGCAAGCGTGCTGCCAAGAGTGCCCTGCTGCAAAGCGAGGCCTACCGCCAGGCGGTGCAATCGCAAATCATTGCCGGTGTAGCCACGTGCTACTACAACCTGGTCTCGCTGAAGAACCAACTCAAGATTTACAACGAAAACGCCAAACTGGCCAGCGAGACGGTGAAAACCATGAAAGAAATGAAAGAAAGCGCGCGGGCAGGCTTCACCGAGGTGGCTGTGGTGCAGAGCGAGGCTCGGTTCCAAAGCATCATTGGCACGATTCCCTATATCCAACTGGGCATCGCCCAGGTTAGCAACAACCTGTCGCTGCTCATGAACACCACGCCTCAAGAGTGGGCCGTGAACGAGCACTCCGAGCTCTCCATGCCCGCCAAAGTGAGCAACGGCGTGCCCATGAGCTACCTGGCCCAGCGGCCCGATGTACGCGCCAGCGAGCAGGCTTTTGCCCAGGCCTACTATGCCACCAACCTGGCCCGAGCCGCATTCTACCCTCAACTGTCGATCAAGGCCTCGGGGGCTTACGGGACACTTGTGGGCAGCAGTGTCATCGACCCAGCCAAGTGGCTGCTGAACCTTGCCGGGTCGCTCACCGCGCCCCTTTTCGACAAGGGACGCAACATCGCGAACTTGAAAGTCGCCAAAGCCCAGCAAGAGCAAGCGCTCAACAACTTCCAGTACTCGATTTTGAGTGCCTCGGCCGATGTGTCGAACGCCCTCGCCAATGCCGAGTCCTATCGCTTGCAGCAAAAGAATGTGGAGTTGCAGGAACAGGCCTTAGAAAAGGCTGTGGCCTACAACGAGGACCTCTTGGCTCTATCCACCACAACCTATCTTGACGTGATCACCGCCCAGCAATCGCTGCTGGGAAGCCAAATCTCGCTTGAGAGTGTGAAACTGAACAACAACTTGGCTGTGATCACCCTTTATCAGGCGCTGGGCGGCGGCCGCTAAGGCTCATGCCACCCTCCCTCTTAGCATCTTTATTCACCACTGTAGCCACACGGGGCACCGCCAGCTGCAAACTGTAAAAAAACCGCAAACCAGATTATGAGCAACATCAGTCCATTAGCCCACGTCGACCCAACCGCTAAGATTGGGGAGAACGTGACCATTCACCCCTTTGCTTTCATCAGCAAGAACACCGAGATTGGCGACGGGTGCATCATTTATCCATACGTGAGCATCCTCACGGGCGCTCGCATCGGGAAAAACAATAAAATCTACAACGGGGCGATTATCGCTGCCGAGCCTCAAGACTTTCACTGGCATGGCGAGCCGTCGTTTTGCTACATTGGCGACAACAACATCATCCGCGAGCACACCATCATCAACCGTGGCAGCCAGCCTGAGAGGGGGACTCGCATTGGCAACCATTGCTTCATGATGGCTGAGACTCACATCGGGCACGATGTGGAGCTGAGCGACCGATGCGTGATTGGAAATGGCGTGCAAATTGCAGGACGGTCTAAGATTCACTCCTATGTGATCATGTCGTCCAATTCCATGCTGCACAGTGGCAGCGAGGTGGGGCGCTTTGTCATGGTCAAGGGGGGATGCCGCATCAGCGGCAACGTGCCGCCCTACATCGTGGTGGCCCACAACCCCACCCAGTATGCTGGCATCAACGCGGTCACCATGCGCGCCGTTGGCCTGAGCGAGGAGTGCATCGACAATGTGGCGAAAACTTACCGCCACATCTATGAGAGCAGCACCAGCGTGTTCAACGCGGTGAAGCGCATCAAGGAAGACATCCCAGAAAGCAAAGAGCGCGAACGCATCCTGACCTTTATCCAGGAGCACGACAACAAAATTGTGGCTGTCAACTCCAATGCTAACGAGGAATTTTGATCGTTGATGGAAGAGGGGTGCTCCCTGACGTTTCCTTGCCTACTCGCCGTCGGTTGAGCCCGGCGGCATGTAGTCGGCCCAATTTTCCTCCTTGCGAGGCTGCTCCCCGGCCTGTTCAATCGCCGATGGGGGCTCAGGGGCGCTCTTGCTCTTCTTGAAGCACGTCTTGCCCTCAAAACGATTCAACTCATCGTGTATCTCATGCCCCACCTTCTCAAAGGTCTCGTCGATAGAACGCTCAAGCACGGTGTTGAACTTGAATGGCATGAGCGAGACAATGCACGAGACGAGCGATAGCCACAGAAAGGCATAACTCACGTAATAGCCACTGGCCAAGCCTTTCACGGGGATGCCCTCTTGCGGGTCGCCCGGCATCACGTCGGGGTCATGCAGCAAGGGGAAATTGACGGGATGGGCCGTGAGAATGTAGAACAACAAGCCGCCAATGATAAAAAAACCTGCAACCAGCCCCCAATAGCGGTTTTTCATGCAATTGAAAACGATAGCGCCAAAGCAGGCCAGGAAAGGCACCAGCGCAAAGAGCGTGCGCAAGATGCTGAAATTCTCGGTAATGAGTCCCGAGGTATATTTCAGCCCGGTGATGCACCCAGTGAGTTCCATGGAGTAAAAAGGCAGGAACACATAGCAAATGAGCGCTGTAATGAGCAGCATATTGGTGACAGGTTTCATATTCTCTACATTAAAAACAGGCGCATGACCCTAATTTTTCGCGAATATAACACTTGCCGACTAAATATGCCATATTTTAACGGTGATTTTAGACAATTTTTAGATTAATTGTTAAATGTAGACACCCCCCCCGCATCGACGTGACTGGATGCGATTTTTGCCTATCTGCAAAAAAATGACTATCTTCGTGCTTGCAAAACACTGTGCCAAATGACAAAATTCGACCTCAACATCCTGGGTTGCGGCTCGGCGACCTCTTCGCTCAAGCATCTGCCATCGTGCCAGGTGCTAAACATTCGCGACAACCTCTTCATGATTGATTGCGGCGAGGGGGCACAGTTAGCCATGCGCCAAAAGCGGCTCAAGTTCTCGCGGCTGAGCCACATCTTTATCAGTCACCTGCATGGCGACCACTGCTTTGGGCTTCCTGGCTTGCTATCCACGCTTGCCTTGCTGGGCAAGACCAGCACCGTGACCATTCACATTTTCCCCGATGGCGCCGAGCTTTTTCAGCGCATGCTCAACTACTTTTGCCGCGACATGAGCTATCGCATCGAGTGGGACTTGATAGGCACTCGCAAGGCCGTCGTCTACGACGACGACGCGATTACGGTCACCGCATTCCCCCTGCGTCACCGCATCCCCACAGTGGGTTTTCGCTTTGACGAGAAACCCAAGCTGCGCCACATCATCCCCGACAAGGTGAAGCAATGGGCAGTGCCCGTCTACTTTATGAACAGCCTGCGCCAAGGCTTAGATTTCGTCACCCCCGAGGGCTGCACCATTCCCAACCGCGAGCTCACGACCGATGCCGATTCCAGCATCAGTTACGCCTATTGCAGCGACACCGCGCCCAGCAAGCGCGTGGTGAGCGCTGTGGAGGGCGTTGACTGGCTCTACCACGAGTCAACCTATGGCGATGACTGTGCCCGCCAGGCGCGCCATCGCTTCCACAGCACAGCCCGCGAGGCAGCGCAAGTGGCTCAGGCCGCTGGGGTAAGGCATCTCATCCTGGGGCATTACAGCAAGCGCTACCTTGACGACACGCTCTTGCTCAAGCAAGCCCAGGAAGTCTTTCCCCACACGCTCCTCTCCACCGAGGGGCTCACCCTAGACTTGAACAAAGTGTAGAGGCACTAAAACTTGAATAAGGCTAAATAACGTGAGTTCGACGAATTTAGAACAGAGCAAGCTGTGTGTCAATAGTCCTTTGTACATTGATACACGGCTTTTTGGGGAACAGGCAATAGGCTGCAATGGCGCCTAATAAATTGACGATAAAATTGTCAAAGCATCTATGTCTGGAGTACTCCACCTGTGCAATATTCTTAAGCTCATCATTCACAGTTTCTATAATGGCTCTTTTTCTGAGTAAGAGTCTGTCAGAAACGCTCATCAAAGCTCCTTTCATGTTGCTTTTCAGCCTGGT
>CABTZK010000010.1 GCA_902489275.1 uncultured Porphyromonadaceae bacterium | reverse complement strand
TTGCCGTTCTACTGTTACGATTACCTGTCGCTCGGATTCTTGACGGGAGACATGCCTTCCAGACACCGTCTCTCTTCCTTGCTGTCAAGTTTCTTCTATCGCAAATATTTCAAAGAACTCGCCAAATAAAATTGGCGTCAAAAAAATCGCTCACAGATTTTCATCGTGAGACGAAAGTGCTGCAAAGGTACATCGTTTTTTGGAACTGACCAAATTTTTTCGATATTTTTTTATTCTTCGATTGAGAAAACTCATTTTCTCTCTGCCAGAATAGTGTCAGACCTTTGTTTGCAACTGCAAAGGTAGGCCAAATTCCAGAATTAACCAAATTTTTTAAGGGGAAAAAGCTTAAAAACTTTTTCAATAAGTCCAAATAAATATCATAACCCACTCATTCTCTTTAGATTAAAACCATGTCAGAAAAAAAATAAAAAACGAGCGAAATTCTCATTTTTGAACTTGCAAATGACCTATCATCCTTAAAAAAGGTTCTCCACACTCACTGCTGCCCATAGTGGGCTAAAGTCGTGCGGAGCTCGCTCACGATTTGAGCTTTGAGTTCTGGCGGCGACAAGACCTCGATGTCGCTGCCGTGGCTCATCAGCTCCTCCTTAAGGTCATAGGTGAGTTTCATGTGATAGTGAAAGATACTGTGGCTGTCGTGCATCTCCTCACGCTGCGAGTGGTGGAGGGGGAGCGCGCGAAAGTACTTGGCCTGGGTGCTGCTCACGCGCAAGGTAATGTCCTTGGCCTCGCCCTGGCTCGTGCTAATGCCGAAGCAATCCTTGAAAAACCCGATGCCATCGATGCCATCAGGCAAGACAAAAGTTTCCTCGGCAATGTGCAGGCTGCTCATTCGGTCGAGGGCATAGGTTTTCACTTTCTGCTCTTTCACATGATAACCAATCACATACCACAGTTGCTTGAAGATTTTCACGAAATAGGGTTCCAGCACTACCTCGGTGGGATTTGCCCGCTTGTAGCTGCGATAGTCAAAGCGGATGCGGTGGTTTTGCTTCATGGCATCGATGACCACAGGCAAGTGATCCCTTGCCGACGGCACATCTTCAAGAATGACCCGGCTGCTGATGCTCTGGGAGTCGCTAATCAGTCCGCTGATCGACATCGAGTCGAGAAGCCAGCGCTGCATGCGGCTTTGCGCCTCGGTGCCATCGTGGTCGATGTAGTACTCAAATGTGGAGCGTTTGCACCTGAGCGTGATGTTAAACATCTGCTCAATGGCCTTGCGGTGATTGTGAAAAGTTCTCTTGGGCATGGGATTCCCCTCGCTTAGCGGCGAGAGCATCCACAGGCGGTTCAACTCGTCGAGCGTGATGCGTCCCCTCCGCTCAATCGTGTCGATCATCCAAATATAGGTCGCGATGTTGCTCCTTGCCATTGACCAAATGAAGAACGGATTACTTACTGACTTTCAGTCCCCAAAGTCCGATCACAGTGAATGCGGCGTTGTAGAGCAGCAGCTCGAATCCAATCTCATAGTTCCAATATGCCGCTGCCACATCCTGGAGCACCCAACTGAGAACAGGTGACAAGACGCACACCAGCGGCACCCACTTGTCGCGCACCGCGCACTTGGTGAACATGCCATAGGCAAACAGGCCCAAGATGGGACCATAGGTGTAGCTGGCGAGCGCGTAGACCAACTTGATGGCACTGTCGTTGTTGGCATAATAGAAAGCCAGGATGATTACACCCATGATGACGGCCATCATAATGTGCACTTTGCGCCGTTTTTTCCCCAGTTGCTTTTCGCTTTGCTTCTTGTCGCTTTCAAGGATGTCGACTGTGAACGATGTGGTCAATGCCGTGAGCGCGGATCCTGCTGCCGAATAGCCTGCTGACACGAAGCCGAGCACAAACACGATGCCCACGATCACGGGCATTCCCTTGTCCCACGCCACGAGGCTAAACAGCGTGTCGGCCTTTTGTGGCATGGCAATGCCGTGTTCCTGAATATAAAGCGCAAGAATAGAGCCTAACACAAGAAACAGCGCCACGACAAAGACTTGGGTGATTCCACTGACAACAAGCCCCTTTTTGGACTCGGCCACATTTTTGCTGGCTAACGTGCGCTGCATGAGGTCTTGATCAAGTCCCGTCATGGCGATGACCATGAAGATGCCTGCCAGGAACTGCTTCCAAAAATAGGTGCCCTCGTTAGGATTGTCGAAGTAGAAAACGCGAGCGGTGCCGCTACTTGCGATTTTATCCACGATACTGCCCTCGCCCCCGAGCCCCGTGGACACGAACACGATGCAAAGCACCACCGAGAGGATGAGACACAAGCTCTTGAGCGTGTCGGTCCAAATCACGGTTTTCACGCCACCTTGCAGCGTGTAGAGGAAAATGAGGGCTATGGTGATGACAATGTTCACCACAAATGGAATGTGCAGTGGATCAAACACCAAAATCTGCAAGCTCACACACACGACGAGAAACCTCACTGCCGCTCCAAGCATCTTGCTGACGAAAAAGAACCAAGCACCCGTCTTGTGGGTCTTGGCACCGAAACGCTCTTCTAAGTAGCCGTAAATCGACACCAGGTTGCGCTTGAAAAACAGCGGCATCAACACATAGGCAATCACAAAATACCCCACGGCAAACCCCATCACCATCTGCATATAACTGTACTGTGACGAGAGCACCATGCCGGGGACAGAAATGAAAGTGACTCCCGAAATGGGCGCGCCAATCATGGCTATGGCCACGATGAACCACGGCGCTTGGCGCCCCCCAGTGAGGGCTGTTTGGGTATCGCTTTTGCGCGAGGCCAGCCACGAGACGAAGAAAAGAACAATAAAGTAGCCGACAATGGCAGTGAGTACAATCCAAGGAGTTGTCATCTTGCGTTAAATATTTATAAGGTTTGTCGTTTGCACAACACGATTTATTCGGGATATAGCAAATAGGGCTTGCGTCGCTTTTTAAATTCCTCCACATCGCCTTTCCACGAAGCCTTGATCTCGGCAGCCGATTTGCCCTGCTGAATCATGGGGTACACCTCCTTGCTGCCCATGAGCAAGTTGAAGAAGTTGCGGTCGCCCTCTTTGAGCAGGAATGGCTTGCCCTGACGCGTGAGATTCTGATAGGCATCGATGACGTAACCCAAGTTGATGCCCTCGGCAATCACTTTCTCAACGTCCAACTTGCGCAAGTCCACACCGTGGCACAGCTTGCCCAGCTGTGGCGGTGACTTGGCTCCGAAACGGCTCGATGGCGTGAACGTGAAATCGCAACCGGTCATGTCGGGATGGCCATAGCACTGGAAAGGGAAATCGGTCCCCCGCCCCAAGCTCACGGTTGTGCCCTCGAAATAGCAAAGGCTGGGATAGAGATAGACACTGAGCATGTTGGGCAAATTTGGGCTGGGGGCAACAGGCAGCTGGTAGCGGGTGCGGTGGGTGTAGTTCTTGCAAGGAATCACATGGAGGTCAACCTGCTTGCCCGCCTTGAGCCAACCCTCGCCATTGGCCATGCGTGCCAGCTCGCCCATGGTCATGCCATACACGACGGGAATGGGCAGCCGCCCGACACCACTCTTGAGGCTCATGTCGAGCACAGGTCCGTCGACGGTCATGCCATTGGGGTTGGGGCGGTCGAAGACCACCACTTGCTTGTTGCAGACCGTGGCAGCGTCCATGAGGTTAATCATCGTGATATAATAGGTGTAGAAGCGCAATCCCACATCCTGAATATCGACTACAATCACATCAAACTTTTTCATGACCTCGGCACTGGGCATGGGCGATTTCCCGTCATAGAGCGAGGCAATGGGTATTCCCGTTTTCTCGTCGACACTGCTGCTCACTTTTTCTCCGGCATCGGCTGTGCCGCGAAACCCATGCTCTGGCGAGAAGATCGTGACCACCTTGAGGCCTTTCTCGAGCATGACATCGAGCACATGGCAATTGCCCACTATGCCCGTCTGGTTGCTGAGCAAGGCGATGCGCTTGCCTTTGAGCAAGGGCACGTATTTTTCGGGCTGCGCCGCTCCCACCACGACCGTGTCGACCTTTTGACCCGTTTGAGTGACGGGCGGCTTGTTGGCCGCTGCGTGGCCCGAACACGTCGCACTGGTCATCGAGGCTAAAAAAGCCAACGCGCTCATCGCATATTTCATCATCTTCATTGCCACTGCACACATTATCTCATGATGAGGATTTTTGCAACAACAGCCTCGTTGCCGCTATCGCCGCTATGAGAGGCGATAATAAAATACACGCCACTTTGCACACGCTCGGCGTTGCTGCCGCAACCGTCCCAAGCGACCGTTCCACCCGTCGATTTCAGCTGCTTGACCACATTTCCTGCGACATCGGCAATCTTCACGAGACTGTTCTCCATCAACCCTGTGATGGTGATGTTGCCATAGTAATCGGGTCGCACGGGGTTGGGATAAGCATAAACATTATCATAGGAGTTCTGAGCCGGCGCGTTGTTGCTCAAGTACTCCATCACACCGCCCTCGGTGGTCACATAGACCGCATTATTGTTAGGGTTGCAGCAGATGTCGTAAATCCTGTCGCTCAGCAGCGGGCTGTTAGCGGTATTAAACGACTGGAGTATCTCGGTACCGTCGGCACTCACGAGAAACAGTCCCGAACTGTTGGTCCCGAGCCACTTGCGGTTGGCGGCATCGACAGCGATGCAATTCACTTGAAGGCCATTGAGCAGGTAATCGGCCAGGTTCGTGCCATCGTTACGAGGTACTTTGATGCGATTCACCCTGAAGTTGCTTTGCAGGGCATCGGCCGGATTAAACGACACCACCCCATTGGTTGTGCCCATCCACACCATGCCGCTCTGATCCTCGGCCAGCGCTGTGATATTGAGCCAAGTGTACAGAACCTCGTCCTTGTCGTAGACCGAGTTATAGCTCCACGTTGCTGACTTGACACTTGACGCGGGCGTGCCGTTATCGGTGAACACGATGAGGTTGCCCTGATAACTGCCATCGGCATAGACTTTCAAGTCGTTATGCCTCATGCACAGGAATTTTGCCCATTTCGTGCCTCGGATGTTAGGCACATTCACATTCATCCAGTCGCTTGCGTTAGTTTCGGGCTGCGCGAGCTTTCCCTGCGGCAGCACAAAGGTGTTGCTCCCAGGAGGGAGGGATGCCTGCACCGCCCACAAGTTTCCATTGCGGTCCAGCGCCATGGTCGGGTAGCAATAGTAGTCCATGGCGAACTGCATGGGCGAGTTCTCCCAATTGTAGTTGTACACCACCTTGCCATCGGTCACTTTGAAGATGCCTGCCCACCAACTGGGCAGCAAGTAGGTTGACCCGTCAATAAACACAGGCGTGTAGGTTCCGCCTTGATCAAAGTCAAACGCTGGAGTAGCATCCATCCAGGTTGTGCCGTCATAGGTGTTGATTGCCGTGGGGTTGTGTTGAGCATCAGTGTAACGGTTGGTGCCCGAGCTTGCGACATAGAGCAAATTTTGCTGGGCATTGTAGGTCATGCCCACGGGCAGGTCAATCGACAGGGCGTTAGGCTTGTAGCAAGCCGAGTCGGCACTGCTGTGCAGCCCTTTTGGACCCACCATCCAAAGCGTTCCATCGCCCTCATCGTTGGCGCTATACATCTCGGTCGTGCCGTCGAACTGCTGGTAGTTGTCTCCCTGCTCGTCAAGCGTGTAGTAGTGTCCTTGCGAAAAGCAGTTACCGAGATACCCCGAAGGGGTCTTTTGCACATTATCGGTCTTCAACTGGCTGAGTGTTCTCTGGCTGAAACTCAAGGTCCCGTCGTCATGCGCGGTGAAGTCGATGCAGAAAGTCCACCCCGTGAGGAAAAGGAAGCGAGTGTCCGAGATGGGATAGATGATGCCATCGGTGTTTTGCTTGCTGGCGTTGAACGCCGAGAGCGCATCGTAGTATTTTCCCGTTTTCCCATAGTACAGCGTTTGGTTGGAACTCAAGATAATGTAGTCTCCAACCACTGCGACCGATGCCACAGGCTGGTTGTAGATGTGAGACTCCAGCACTTCCCACTTTTTGTCATTAAAAACGATATAGCCAAAATTGGTGGCCACATAGGCGCGATTGTCGGGCGAGAAAGTGACATGATTAATGCTCTTGTCGCCTGTGAACGAAGCCGAGTAGATGTCGGGCATATTGACAACCTTGCCCTCCTTGGTAATCACATCAATATTCGCATTGGCATAGACGATGAGCAGGTAATCCTTGTAGTCATTGTAGTAAATGTTTGAAATTTGGCTGTCGTAGAGGTCATTCGCCTTGTTCAGAGCCTCGTTTTCGCATGTTTTCTTGTTGAAGCGAAACAAGTTCCCGCTCGCCAGGTAGTAGACGTCATCGCCCGCGTCAACGATGTTCTGAATATTGGCACTCACGAATTTTGCATGAATGCGCCAACTCCCACTGGCGGCAGCCCGGCAAGACGAGACAAAAGCGCTTAGCAAGAATATCAATAAGAAAAATTTCTTGATCATAGTCCGCATAAATTGATAGGATTTACCATATAACGTAAAAATGCCTGGGCAAATTGTGTACTTCACTCCTTTTCAGCCTTTCACTCGCAGGGGCTAAGGCCCCAGCAAGTGCACGGCGCCTCACAGGCTGGCAGCGCCGCAGAGCGGTTAGAACACGGCGAGCCCGCCCTCGCTGGTTTCCTTGTAGAGCGAGGGGAGGTCTTTGCCCGTTTGCCTCATCACAGCGACCACCTTGTCGAAACTCACACGGTGATTGCCATCGCTAAACGTGGAATAAAGGTTGGAATCAAGAGCCCGGGCTGCCGCATAGGCATTGCGCTCGATGCAGGGAATCTGCACCATGCCGCCGATGGGGTCGCAAGTGAGCCCCAAGTGGTGTTCCAGACCCATCTCGGCGGCATACTCAATTTGGGTTGGTGTGCCTCCAAAAAGCTGTGTCGCCGCTGCGCTGGCCATGGCACACGCTACGCCTACCTCGCCTTGGCAGCCTACCTCGGCTCCCGAAATCGAAGCGTTTTGCTTGACCACGTTGCCAAAAAGTCCTGCCGTTGCCAAGGCTTGCAGGATGCGTTTCTCGCTAAGCCCCTTGCTGGTGTAGAGATGGTAGAGCACGGCTGGCAACACGCCGCAACTGCCACAAGTGGGCGCTGTGACAATCTCGTTGCCCGAAGCATTCTCCTCACTCACCGCCAGGGCATAGGCATAGACCAGCCCGCGACTTTTGAGACCTCCCGCATAGCCCTGGGCCCGCATGTAGTAACTCACCGCCTTGCGGCGGACACCCAGTGGGCCAGGAAGCACGCCTTCCTCATCCAGCCCGCGCTGAATGCACGCCTGCATGGTGGCCCACACCTGTTTCAGGTAGTCCCAAAAGTCAGGAGCCTCACAATCGTTGACATACTCCCAATAGGCCTTGCCGTTATTCTGACACCACGCTTGAATCTCGGTAATGGTCGACATCTCATAGCATTGCGCGTGGTGGCCGGGCTTGCCCTCCTCGGCCAAGGCGCCCCCTCCCACGCTGAAAATCGTCCAGTCGTCGATCAACACGCCCTGATTTCCAAAAGCCTTGAAATTCATGCCATTGGGATGAAAAGAGAGGAACTTATCGGCACGCCACACGATTTCAGTCTCGGCCAGCGGGCTCAAAATATTGTTGATGGCCACATCGGTCAAGTGACCCTTGCCCGTAGCCGCCAACGAGCCATAGAGCGTGACCACAAACTTTTGCACACTGCCGAAATGGCGATTTTCCTGCGTGAGCTTGTTCACGCGCCTCACAAAACGCTCGGCGGCAAAGGCAGGGCCCATGGTGTGGCTGCTCGATGGGCCATAGCCTATTTTATAGATTTCCTTGATTGATTCCATTGTTTACTGGACATGACATCCCTAATTCAGCGACACTACACGTTAACTGTTATTTATGATTCATAGAGTTTAAAAATCTGCCCTAAATGTTGCCAAAAAACCTAAAGACACGCTGAACAAAACACCGCATCCATTCAAAGCATCCCAGGTGCCAGCAACTGACACGGCAAAGGTACAAACAAAATTGAACTTGCAAGGCAGAAACGCACAATTTCTTTCAGATAAAAATCTCTAAGCTACCCGAAAGTCCTCAAAAAGCGTTTTTTGACCTATCGGGGAAAAACATTCCATTTATAGCGGAGCTCGCGTGGAAAGAGTTACTCGACTTTCCAGTTATTCTTGCACAAAACGAGTGTTTGGGCAGTGTACTCATTTTTTGGAGTGGCGGTGCCGATGGCAGGATGCTGGGGGCGGGCAAACTGGCGTTTCGCTCAAAACAATAATGGCAGCAGTCAACGACGCTGGCTGCATCTCGCATCGAGGTGCAGCCAGCATTGTCTTCTCAAGCACTACCGTTTCCTGGCTTACTTAATGATCATGATTTTCGCACATGGCGTTGCAGGCATCGTGCCACTTTGCGAGGCATAGACATCATAGGCTCCTGTCGGCAGCCGCTCACCGCTCGCGTCAACGGGATCCCATGTACACACTCCACCTATAGAGGTGAGTTGCTTCACGACTTGTCCATTCACATCCTTAATCCACACAGTGGAGTTAGCCATCAGGCTACTGATGGTGATCAGCCCGGTAAAGTCAGGCCGCATGGGGTTTGGATAAACGAGCACGTCGCTGTAGTCGCTTGCCGATGGCGTGTAGTCGTAGAAATATTGCTGCACACCGATGGGAGTGACCACAAACATGGAGTTGTTGTCGGGATCGCAGCACAGCTGGTAGATGGAGTTCGACACCAGCGGGCTATCCTCGCTTGTGAAGCGCCGCTCCACGCGAGTTCCCTCGGGATTCAGCACGTAGATGCCGCCACTTTCAGTGCCAACCCAGGCTCGGTTAAGGTTATCGACCGCAATGGCATTGACCGAAATCGTGGTGAGCTCGGGTATGCGATAGCAGGCAAAATTGGTGCCGAATGCGTCGGTTGGGTTCACCGAAAACAGTCCCTCGGAAGTGCCCACCCACACTTTGTCGTTGTTGTCGGCAGTGATCACCTTGATGTATATCCACGTGAAGCCCTTGCCGTCTTGGTCGGGGATTTCGGTGAACGGGCGAGACTCAAATCCATTGGGCAAATTGTCATCATTCCTCCAAATCACAAGTGGCTGGCAATAATCTCCATTGGTTGCCACTTTGGTATTGGTTTGATGAGAGATGTCAAAGCAATTGTGCTTAAAGCTATTCACGTCGGTCAATTTAGGCACATTATAGCATTTCCAGTCGCTGATTGCCAATTGCGACGTGCCCAGTGACAACTTGCTCTTGGGGAGCATCATCACGGGGCGCGTTGTCTTCATGCTCGTCATGACCGCCCACAAGTTGCCCTCGTTGTCAAACCGAATGGCCTGCTTGCGAGAGACACCGGCACTGTGCACAAATGGTGAATTGGTGTGATTGTAGCGGGTGATGACCTCGCCGTCGCGAATCTTGAAGATGCCCCGGTGGCGGGAGCTGATGTAATAGGTCCCTGTGGCGTCGTCTTGCTCAAAGATGGGTCCGTACCAGCCGCATATCGTTCCATATTTCATATCATTGGTTATAGTAGGGTTGACTTCTCGCCAATTTGCGCCATCATAGGTGCTCATTTCATAAATATAGGAAGTCTGACTGGGTAAGACGGAATTATCGCCCGTGTTGGACAAGTAGAGTGTATGGGTATTTTTGTTATAGGCCATCCAAAACGGGATTTCTGAAATGCTCACATTGCCAAGCGCATAATAATGGTCGGGGTTGGCGCTGCTGTGCAGCCCCTTGGCGTTCACACTCCATTTTGTCCCGTCGCCACGGGGGGCGATACTGAAGAGCTCAAGAGCGGAGACCCTAGTCTTGACTGGCGTTTCGCCATTGGCATCAAACGTGTAATAGTATTTCCCATCCAAAAAATTGGCAATAAAGCCTGTCGGTGTCTTTTGGATATTGGTTGGCGATGCCGCCTCGATAACCGTTTCGCTGAAAGCGAGCGTGCCATTGGCGTTTTTCGCAATGTTGTAACGCGACAGCCTCTTGGGCTGTATCAAAAAGAACGCATGGTCATTAATGGGAATGATGCGCCCCGTACTGACAGTAACGGCCTTGAACCCACTGAGTGTTTCGGGCGTAGTCTCCACACTGGTTGCGTACCCGAACCAGTTGTAGGCAGCACTCAACAGTAAATTGTTCCCCACCTCGGCAACCGACTCGACAGTGCGGGTGAGTTGCCTGGAGGCTATCACATGGAATTGCGTGTCCTCAATCACCACAAAGCCGAATGGTGCGGCGACATATATTTTCCCGTTACCAAAGGTGACATCTTTAATCGTTTTCCCGGCAATCACCACCACATCCTTCAGCTGAGGGATATTGATCACCGCGCCATCATCCTTGATAATGTCGATATTGGAGTCGTCGTAGGCCACGACTAAGTATTTCTTCTCGTAGTTGTAGTAAATTTGAATAGGCAGCGTGCCATTCAGCCCGTTTTGCGCATTGTAAGCTTTTGTCTCTTTGGTGTTTTTGTCAAAGGAGAAAAGGCTATTGGTCACCAAATAGTAGACTTTGTCACCCGCATCTATCACATTGGCGGCCGATGACATCGAAAAGCGCGAGTGTGTCACCCATTTTCCTGCTCCAAGCTGTGCGGTCATCGCCAATGGCAGCGCCAGCATGAGGAGTGCAAATAATTTCTTTATCATGAGCTTTATACTTTTAGGGTCGATTCGTTATTTCTTGAATAACGTAAAAAGGCATATTTAATTGTATCTGAATCTACATTCTTCAATACCTTAACTCAATTGTTTTCTGATTGCCCTCCACGTTGCAGAATTGAAAGGTGCACCACTGGCCGCTCACCTCGCTTTCAAACCGGTAGTTGAAAGTGCGCTGCTTGATGCAATCTATCGGGGTCGTGCCGGTGCACCTCAACTCGCCGCCATCGGTCATGACTCCTTTTTTCTCCTGCATCAAGACGTTATCGCCCGTGACGGTGACTACGATGTTCACCGTGTCGCCCGTGTGAAGCAGGAAGTTGTCGTGCAGCACCTGAACGGTGCCGCCCGGCAACGACGTGAGGGTGATCACGCTGCGCTCGCCCTCAGCTGTAGCGGCAATCTCGCTGCTGGCAATCTTGGTTGTTGCAGCGCCCCTCACCTTGGGCGAGTACATGATTCCCAGAAAGGCAAAGGCTATCGCCAGCAAGATGGCATAGAATTCTATTGAATTTAAATCCATGAATAAGAGAAGTTTACGAGGGGTGGCATCGGGACGAGGGCATCCTGCAAGAAACCTCCCCGAGTGCCTGCCCTTGAGCCTGTGATTTTAGTTTGCGGCAGCCTCAATCCACGTTTTCACTTCATCGAGGGTCGTTTTGAGCCCTAACTTGTATTTCTTGTTAATATCGAGCAACGCTTGTAACAATTGCCCAGGCTTCTCGATGGCGCCAAGCGCATCGACCGTGAGGTAGCCCGCCTTTTGGATAGGCGCTATCCACTCGGCAGGGATGCCTTTTGCCGTGAAAGCATCGTCCTTGTCGCGTTGGGCCACTCTTTCGGGACGCATCTGCGGGAACAGGAGCACATCCTGAATGTAACTGTGACCAGTCATGAGCATCACTAAGCGGTCGATGCCAATGCCGATGCCGCTCGTCGGCGGCATGCCATATTGCAGGGCACGCAAGAAGTCGTGGTCAATGACCATGGCCTCGTCGTCACCCTTGTCGGCCAGGCGCATTTGTTCCTTGAAGCGCTCCTCCTGGTCAATCGGATCGTTGAGCTCGCTATAGGCGTTAGCCAGCTCTTTGCCGTTGACCATGAGCTCAAAGCGCTCGGTCAGGCCTGGCTTGCTGCGGTGCAGCTTGGTGAGGGGCGACATTTCTACCGGATAGTCGATAATAAACGTGGGCTGGATATAGGTGCCCTCACAGAACTCGCCGAAGATTTCATCGACAAGTTTACCCTTGCCCATGGTCTCGTCAATTTCCATGTTGAGTTTCTTGCAGACCTCACGAATTTCCTCCTCGCTTTTGCCGTCCAGGTCGTAGCCGGTTTTTTCCTTGATGGCCTCGAGGATGGGCAAGCGGCGATAAGGAGCCTTGAAACTAATGGTCTTGCCGTCGATGACGGCATCGCTGGTGCCATTCACAGCTATGCAGATTTTTTCGAGCATTTGCTCGGTGAAACTCATCATCCAGTTATAGTCCTTGTATTGGACGTAAAGCTCCATGCAAGTGAACTCGGGGTTGTGGTTGCGGTCCATGCCCTCGTTGCGGAAGTTCTTGCCGATTTCATACACGCCCTCAAAACCTCCCACAATGAGGCGCTTCAGGTACAGCTCGGTGGCGATGCGCATATACATATCGACATCAAGCGCATTGAAGTGCGTGACAAACGGGCGCGCGCTCGCACCGCCAGCAATGGCCTGCAAGATAGGTGTCTCGACCTCGGTGTAGCCGGCATGGTCGAGCACGCTGCGAAGGGTTCTAAGCACAACGGCACGCTTCAGGAAAGTGTCTTTCACTCCGTCGTTCACCACGAGGTCCACATAGCGCTGACGATAGCGCAGCTCAGGGTCCTCAAAGGCGTCATAGGTCACGCCGTCCTTCACTTTCACGATGGGCAGGGGCTTGAGGCTCTTGCTGAGCAGTTTCAGCGACTGGGCGTGGATGGAGATCTCGCCCGTTTTGGTGCGGAACACAAAGCCAGTAATCCCCACGAAGTCGCCAATGTCGAGCAATTTCTTAAACACTTCGTTATAAAGGCTTTTGTCCTCTTCGGGACAGAGCTCGTCACGGTTCACGTAGACCTGGATGCGACCCCGCGAGTCCTGCAATTCCATAAACGAAGCCTTACCCATGATGCGGCGGCTCATGACGCGCCCCGCCATGCTCACTTGGCGCGACGCCTCCTCATCGCCACCAAAGTTCTCTTTCACCTCGTCGCTCCAGGCATCAACCTTGTACTCATCGGCCGGATAAGGGTTGATGCCTAACTCATGCAGGCGATTCAAACTATTGCGTCTGACGATTTCTTGTTCGCTTAATTCTAAAATGTTCATGATAAATGTTTAGTGCACTTTTGTTTTTGAATTGCAAAGTTAACGAAAAACTGCCAAGTTTCCAAATTTCAAAATTTGCCCATTTCTCTTCCCGGGACTCGTGTAAAGAGTTGATTGGTCAATACATATTGTTTTTTGCAAAATGAAACTTTCGCTAATTCCGTCACTTTTATGCTGCTAAGAAACAAGTTGGTTCACAGGAAATCTCTTGAAGGCCACCTTTACCTTCTTCAATCAAATTGTCGAAAGCGTGACGGCAAGATTCCATTTCAGCAGAATTCGCTTGGATGAGCAACCGAGCATCGGGATCAAATGTGCTGAGCCTCTCCCACTCGGCAAGGTCTTGGACCAACACATCCTCAGGCGTGGCGTCGAAATACTCAATCAACCCTTTAATTAAATCTTTTATCACCAATGAATTTAGATATTGTTATTGGATAGGGCTGGGCTATTTGCCTTCTCCATTTTATTGCAAAACCAAGTCCTAAACCTGTCAAAAGCAAGAGAATTAAGAATCTTTCACCTTCGATTTCTGCTGCACTCCGCTCTCAAGGGTTGCACTCTTTTCACCGAGCTCGTGTACTGCCGCGCTTAGCCGCGAATGCCAGTTACCACGATTTCGCCGTTGTGTATCGTTCCTGTCTCGTGGCTCTTTCGGCGGTGAATTTGATTTTCAACCTCATCAATCACGTTGACGATAAAATCGCCTAATTTCTCGCATTCACAAATGATGTCCATGTAGAAAATGCCAGCCTGATAGGGATATTTTTTAGCGTTGATGTTCTCAATATTCTCGGTGCGGAGCATATTGCGGAAGTTGTTAATATCACGCTCTATGTTATAGTTACGAGTCAAGTCCTCTGACGACGCGTTGTCGAGGTCAAACAGCACGGCTATCATGTTGCTCATGGCCTCGCTGATGTACTTGAGCATGGTGTCGATATTATCGTAGTTGTAAGGCACAAAATGCGTGGCGGCCTCGACCTTTCTCACCAGCGAGCGCGCGATGTTGTTGCAGCTGTCGGCGATGCTCTCAATCTCGCTAACGATGCTCAGCATGGTCGACACGCGCAGTTTGGCATCGTAACTCAGCCGCCCGTCAACCACCTTGTTGAGGTAATTGCCAATTTCCATTTCCATGCGATCAGAGATGTCCTCATACTTTTGGATGCGGGAGTATAGCTGGCTGAATTCGCTGGTGCCGGTTTTGGTGTGCACCAGCGTTTTCACCATGCCCAACATGCGCTCGACGCGCTCGGTAAAGACCACAATCTCACGCTGGGCTTGCATGATATTCAATTCACTGGCGCTCAAAAGACCGCCTTGAATGTACTTGAGCTGGAACTCGTCTTCGTCCTTGCTGCCACGCCCCTGAAGCAAGTGATTAACAACGTTCACGTAGACTTTGGTGAGCCAAATCATCACCGAGAGGTTAATCAAGTTGAACACCGTGTGGAACATCGACATGCCAAACGACATAGAGAAAGCCAAGCCGGCCACGACTTCGGCCGTCATTTTCTCACCCTGGCTCACCCTCGCGTACAGTTCCGTCGGGTCGCCCATTGCGAGCCAGTCTCTTGTAATCCCCACGATGAGCGGAATGAAAGCATACCAAGCGACCAAAGCCCACGCCGTGCCCAGCACGTTGAAGAGCAGATGCCCCAGGGCGGCTTTCTTGGCTGCAATATTGCCGCCTAACGACGCGAGCAACGGCGTGATGGTCGTCCCGATATTGCTGCCTAACACCATGGCGCACGCCATGTCGAACGGAACCCAGCCCTTGGTGCCCATGACAAGGACGATGGCAAAAGTGGCTGCACTCGACTGGATAACCAACGTGACTACCAAGCCCACCATGAGAAAGATCATCACCGACCAGAATCCCAAGTTAGTGTATTCCTGCAACACGGCAAAGGAATTGGCATCAAGCACCGGGACATTTTGCTGAATGAAATCAAGGCCGTAAAAGAGCAACACAAAGCCGATGAGGAACTCGCCAACATTCTTATAACTATTCTTTTTCAAGAAAAGCAGCGGGACGGCAAAAGCCAGCAAGGGCAGCAGAACCACGCTCAAGTTGATCTTGAAGCCAAAAATCGACACCATCCACGCCGTGAACGTGGTACCTACGTTAGCGCCGAATATCACCGCCATCGACTGATCCAGCGTCATCAGCCCGGCGTTCACAAAGCTCACCACCATCACGGTCGAGGCCGATGAGCTCTGGATGAGTGCCGTGATGATGACACCTGTGGCCACTCCCATCAACCGGTTTCGGGTCATCACTGCCAGAATGGAGCGCAAGCGGTTGCCCGCTACCTTCTGAAGCCCTTCGCTCATCACTTTCATTCCATAAAGGAATAAGCCCACTGCTCCCAGCAGCGCAAGAAAATCAAAAAAGGAGTAGTCCATTTCTTCAAAACGGTTTTGGGTTTAACTACGCAAAATTACAACAAAAAATCTTTACCGCAATTGGAGAGTGAGAAATAAATAAAAAAAGTGTCAATAATTCCATTTTTCTCCTGGCTGCGCTGCTTTCGTCTTTGGAAACAACAAACATTTAGCTACATTTGCATATCATTTTTAATTGTTATCATTTTTAATCAATTTCTGCGATATGATGAAAAAATTACTTATTCTAAGCTGGGCCACACTGGCGGCAAGCACCGCACTGGCCGAATTTGTGTCGAGCGGGACGGGCAAGGTCTACACCTTTGCCGACCTGGCTCAAATTGAGACCAGTGGCGTGACTTTGCAAGATGGGGGCTACGTGGTTTCACAGAACTTCACGATTGCCGATGGCGACACGCTGCGGGTCATGAATGGAGATGTCATCAAGCTGGGCAACAAGGTTGAGGTTGAAATCAAAGGGTATGGCGACTTCCAGCCTGCCGACTCGGCCAACGTGACCCGCGCCAGCGACGGGGACAACCCAAAGGGCTTCCGTTTCAGGGGCGACCGCTCGGGCGGCGTACTCAAGAACATGATTTTTGACTACGCCGGCGTGGCCTATGGCGGAGCCACTCCACTGCTGTGCGAGGGATGCACTTTCCGCGACTACAATGGTAAACTCAGCTCGGGGTCGTGCTTGACGATGAGCGCGTCGAGCGACGGCAACATCGTGAGAAACTGCTACTTCAGCGGCGCCAACACGGCCGCTATCAGCAATGGCGCCAACGTGCCCGTGGGCATCTTGGTCGAGGGCAACGAGTTTCGCGGCAACGGTGTGAGCAAGCGCAATTACCCCCAAGTAAACCTCGCGTGCATGGACGACTACAACACCACCATCAGAAACAACATTGTGGTGGGCATCGGCGAGAACACGCTGGCCGGCGGTATCGCCGTGGGCAACATGCTGGGAGCTCCCTTCAGCGGGCAAGTGCTCATCGAGGGTAACACCATTGAGGATAACCGCTACGGCATCGCCATGGTGGGTCCCATGAACCTGAGCATCAAAAACAACACCATGCTCAACAACCACTACGAGAGCAATCCCAACAATGGCGGGTCGGGCATCAGCCTCTATGACTCGAGCAACAAGGGCAAGGTCTACATCGAGGGCAACCACATTGAGAACAGCCTGTGGGGCATCACCATCATCGGCGCGCCCACGGTGAACGCTGGCAAAGTCGAGAATCCCAATGCCGAGGACTATAATCCTGGACGCAATGTGATGGTGAACAACGGCAACAACGGCATCCTCTATGACTTGTATAACAACGGCAAGGGCACGGTCTATGCCCAAGGCAACAAGTGGAATGTGGAAGTGCAAGACAGCGCAAGCATCGAGCAGGTTGTGACTCACCAGGCCGACAATCCTGCCCTGGGCTTGGTCATCTTCATGCCAGCCTACCAGGAAGAGCCCAGCCACGTGAGCGATGTGAACGCTTGTGCCGAGGCGGTAGAGACTCGCTACTTCAACCTCATGGGCATTGAGACCCGCGAGCCCCAGGCAGGCATCAACGTGGTGGTGACGCGCTACAGCGACGGCACGACAAAGACCGAAAAAGTAATCCGTTAACGGACATCTGGCCATCACCCCAGGCATTCAGGCACTCTGTGCCCCCGATGGCGGCGTGACAACCCATCTGCGTAATCATTCCTTGACCACGGGGGCACATCATTTATGAGCCTGGCTCAATGTCGTTCATCCGCTTCTTTCACACAGCGTTGAAAGGCCTTTCGTCGCCCAAGGCGGTGACCTCATTCCGGTAACTCTCATCAATCATTTTCACTCTCGATGGCAAAGCAAAGACAGGCGTGGCTCGATTACGTGCGATTCTTTAGCATCTTCCTGGTGATTGTGTTTCACACGCCGCCACGGCTGCCCTTGTTTGACGACGCGGTGATTTTGAACTTGCGAGTGCCCGTTTTCTTCTGCATCTCGGGGTTTCTCTACAGCTTCGACAAGTGGAAGAGCTTTGGGCAATACGCTCGCCACCGCAGCAAACAAATCCTGGTGCCTTACGTCACCTTTTTCGCCATCTTTTATGCCGCCTGGCTGCTGCTGGGCCGCGACATGGGCGGCGCGAGCGAAACGGCCATTCCTCAATGGCAGCCCTTGTGGGAATTCCTGCTCGGCGACCCCAAGACGGTGGTCGCGCCATTCTGGTACATCGCTTGCCTGTTCTCCATTCAACTGCTGTACTACGGCGTGGAGAAAATAGCCCCGCGCCGCTGGGTGTTTGCGATCTGTTGCGCCATCGCCCTTGCCGCCTACGCCCTGCTTGAGTCCCCCTTGTCGGGGTCCTCTTTCCAGTGGTGGCGTTTCTGGAACATCGGCAATGCGCTTCAATTCCTTCCCTTCTATGCGCTGGGCAACAGTTTCAAGCCCATGTTGAGCCAGCTCACGTTCAAGAGCGCGCCCCGCGCTGCCGGCTTCTTCTTGCTGGCAGCCGTCTCCATGACTGGCATGGCCTGGGTGGCTCCCCTGCAGCAGCATGACTACGCGCTTTATAGCCTTATCCGCGTACCGGCAGGATTGATGCTGATACCCGCATATTTTTGCACAGCCAAGTGGCTGGCCAGCAAGTTTGGGCGCAACAAGGTGATTGAGTTTGTGGTCGTGAGCGGAACGGTGTACCTCGGCATGCAAAACTACTTGATTGCCATCAGCAAGACACTGCTCAACCATTTCATTTACCCTGGCGTGATGGATGGCAACACGTGGATCAAGTTTGCGGTTTCCCTTGCGGTGATGGCCAGCATCTATCCCTTTGCGTGGCTCATCGACCGCTACGCTCCATGGCTCATCGGCAAAGGCAAGTTTTTCGACCGGTGGTGAGACGCTCAAGCCAGCAGCGCACCATTTTATTCGACCGGAGGGAGAAATCACTCCGTGGCCATGGCACACGAAAGCGCTCCACGGAAAACAAATCAGTAATTTTGCACTTGCCTGTTAAATCTTCTTACCTGCATGCACGATGGAGACCGTCAAGAAATGACTACCCTTATCCCGAACTCAGATTAGCAGAAATCAAAGACATCCAGTACCTCAACACAAGCATGGTGACCGACATGGTGAAATGTTCGATTTTTGCTTAGCTTTGGATTCTATCAACGTGTCAAAAACTTCAACACACAAAATGTGGGGCTGTTTCATGCCCCAATGCGTTACCCGGAACGGGGTTAAACCTTAATGAATTTTTCGTGCGCGCTTGCAATATCGGCTTAAAAATTGCGTTAATAAGATTAAGATGATGAACCAAAGAGTGAGACATATAGCCTCGTTGCTCCTGGTGTTGATCTGCTTCACTGCTGTGGCACAGAACAATGACAAGATCCTGAACCGCCAGTACGCCGACCGGAAACCCATCCACTACGGCTTCTCGGTGGGCACGAACTTTCAGGACATCAACATCACCAACAATGGGTTTGTGACCGAGGACGGCGAGGCGTGGTATGCCGACGTACCCAACTACTCGCCAGGCTTTTGCGTCAACGTGCTGGCCGACTTGAGGCTTGCCGAGCATTTTAACCTGCGTTGCTCGCCAGGCCTGTACTTTGGCAACAAAGTCGTGAAATATACCAATTTCAACGCCGACCCCGAGAATCCCGACAAGACTCGCTTTCAGCAGCGACAAAACATCAAGTCCACCTACGTGCTGCTTCCTATCGAGCTCAAGTGCTCGGCCACACGCTACCACAACCTCCGGCCCTACTTCACGGGAGGCGTGATGGGGGTGATGGACGTGAGCAAGGACCGCCCCGAGCAGCTGCAGCTCAACAATTTCAACACGATGCTCACCGTGGGCATGGGCTGCGACTTCTATTTGCCCTACTTTAAATTCTGCCCTGAAATCAAATTCTGCTTCGGGCTCAAAAACATGCTCAAAAAAGACCGCCCCGACTTGCAAGACAACCCCGAGATGCTGCGCTTCACGCAAAGCGTCGACAAGATAAAAGACAGCATGATTGTGGTGACGTTCTACTTTGAATAACAAAAAGCGCTAACTGATGACAAAAACAGGTTTTCGACCCTACTTCTTGCTTCTTCTTGGCCTTGTGATCCCCTTTGTGGGCATTCAGGCGCAAGTCGACGCGCAATACACGCAGTACTGGGCCACACCTGGCTACTACAACGCATCGGCCATTGGGCTGACCGACAGCATCCACGTGACCGTGGGAAGCCGCGCGCAGTGGGTGGGCATTCGCCACGCACCCCTCTCGTTCATTGCCACAGGCGACATGCCATTCAAGTTCCTGAGCAAGCGCTGGGCCACGGGGGCGGTCATTCAGCAACAAAGCATGGGCCTGTTCTCCACCCTCAACGTAGGCGCGCAGCTTGCCTACAAGAAGAAGCTGTTCGGCGGCGAGTTGGGCATCGGCGTGCAAGTGGGCCTTGTCAACCAGTCGTTCAGGGGCGACAGTATCATCATGCCCGAGGGCGACAATGCCCACGAGGGCAATGACGACGCCATCCCCAAAAGCCGCATCACCGGCAACGGTTTTGACCTGGGCGCTGGCCTCTATTTCAAGCACAAGTGGTTTTGGGCGGGCATTTCGGCCAGCCACATCACCGAAACCAGCCTATCGCTCAAAGCCGAGGGCAACGAAGAGGACATCTACGAGTTCAAGTACGGCCGCGTGTTTTATTTGATGGCTGGCAGCAATATTCCCATTAAAAACACGTTATTTGAATTACAGCCCTCCATCTTGGCGAAGACCAACACGCGGTTTTTCCAGGGTGAGGCCACTTTTCGAGTCCGCTACAACAAGTTCCTCTCAGGCGGCCTTGCCTACCGGCACAAGGATGCCGTGAGCATCATGGTTGGCGCGAACTTCAAGAATTTCTTTCTCGGATACTCCTACGACTATCCGATATCGGAAATCAGCAAGGGCACAACAGGTAGCCACGAGGTGTTCCTGAACTACAACTTGAAACTGAACTTAGGCGAGAAAAACAAAAACAAACATAAGAGTATTCGTTTAATGTAGAATATGAAGAAGTTATTATTTTATTTTCTGTCAGCAGTTGTGATGACCTCGCTCATGACATCGTGCTTCTCGGGACGACGAAGCCTCAACACCACAGGTGGCGAGGTGACTGGTGTGGGCGCAAGAACCTTCTCCGAGCCTACCCCTTACGGCATGGTGCTGGTCGACTGCGGCTCGATGAAAGAGGGTCCATCGGAACGTGACTCGCTGTGGGGCATCGACTCCACAGCCCGCGGCGTATCGGTCGACGCTTTCTGGATGGACGAGACCGAAATCACCAACTCGAAGTACAAGCAATTCCTTTACTGGGTGCGTGACTCGATTATCCGCGAGCGTCTCGCCGACCCAGCCTATGGCGGCTACGAGGAGTTCAAGATCACCGAGGACGAGTATGGCGAGCCTGTGACTCCCCACCTCGACTGGAGCAAAAACATTCCCTGGCGCAATCCCAGTGAGGACGAGCAGCGCGCGATCGAGAGTGTTTACCGCACCAACCCCATCACGGGCGTGAAGGAGCTGGACCCCACCCAGATGAACTACCGCTACGAGATTTACAACCTGACCGAGGCGGTCAAGCGCAAGAACCGTCTTGACCCCGCCCTCAGGGACTACAATACCGACCACGAGGTGGACACCGAGAATCCCATCATCAGCAAGGACACAGCCTACATCGACGACGACGGGAAAATCACTCGCGAGACCATCTCGCGCCCGCTCTCCAGCCAATACGACTTCGTGAACACCTACATCGTGAATGTGTTTCCCGACACCACCTGCTGGGTGAACGACTTTGAAAATTCCTACAACGAACCCTACGTGCGCATGTATTTCGCCAATGGCAACTACAACAACTACCCCGTGGTGGGCGTGAGCTGGGAGCAAGCCAACGCTTTCTGCCACTGGCGCACCGACTTCCTGCGCAAGTCGCTTGGCAAGGAAAACGTCTACATCGAGCCTTTCCGCCTGCCCACCGAGGCCGAGTGGGAATTTGCCGCCCGCGCCGGCGTGAGCAAGAACAAGTACCCCTGGGAGGGCGACTTGCCACTCACCGAGGACGAGGGCTGCTTCTACGCCAATTTCAAGCCCATGGAGGGCAACTACGTGAAAGACGGCTGTATCATTGCCGCTCCAGTGGGCACTTTCCAGCCCAATGACTTTGGGCTTTATGACATGGCAGGCAACGTGAGCGAATGGACCTCGACGGCCTATACCGAGAGTGTGGACCGCATGACAAGCGACCTGAACCCGGAATACCGCTACCACGTGGCCAAGGACGACCCTTACAAGATGTCGCGCAAAATCGTGCGGGGCGGCTCGTGGAAGGACGTTGCCCACAACATCCGGTCCGACATTCGCATGTGGGAGTACCAAAACGAGCAACGCTCCTACATTGGCTTCCGATGCGTGCGCACCAAGGTGGGCTATGCCAAGACCAAGAGGAAAAAGTAACCTATCGCCCCTCTGGCAGGCTATTTTCCCCCTCCCCATCGCCACTCATGGCGTGAACCGCACAAACACTCAACACGAAACAGAAAACTCTTAATTTTTAATTCTAAAAAATGGGTAAAATCAAAAAATATAGAAACGTGGTGGAGCGCTTCCTCTCGGGCGCTTTCGGACAACGTTTCTTCAACTTCGCATTCAGCATTGGCGCGGCAGTCGTGATTTGGGGCGCGCTGTTCAAAATCCTGCACCTGGAGGGGGGCAATACCTTGCTCACCATTGGCATGGGTACCGAGGTACTCATGTTCGTGCTCACCGCTTTTGACCGTCCCGAGAAAGAGTATGACTGGGCCGAAGTGTTCCCAGTGCTCGAAACCAAGAACCCTGAAGACCGACCCGCGTTTGCTAACGCCGCAGGCGTGGTAATCGCTGGGGAGAGCGCCACGGCAGCCCAGCCGGCAGCCATGACACAGGCCGAGGTGAAGAGTGCCATGGGATTGCCACAGGGCGTCCAGCTCACCGAGGAGCAGACGGTCTCACTGGCCGAGAGTATCGAGCGCATGAGCAGCGCCACCGAGCAAATCGCGAAAATGGCCGACCTCACCGAGGCTACCGCCAAATATCTTGACCAGATGTCGAGTATCTCTGAGCAAATGGTGAAACTCAACGAGACCACCACAGCGCTGAACCAGGTGAGCGAGACCTTGCTGCAAAGCTACAAGGCCATCACCGACAATAGCGAGGGCATCAAGGAAAGCTCCACAGGCTACGTGCAGCAGATGGAGAACCTCAACCACAACATCAATGGCATCAACACCATCTACGAAATCCAACTCAAGAGCATCTCGTCGCAAATCGACTCCATCGACCGTGTGAACCGCGGCTTGAAGGACATCAGAGACATGTATGAGAAATCGGCAGCCGAGAGCGCGCACTACTGCGACGAGACCGAGAAAATGGCACGCTACATGAAGCAGCTCAACAGTGTCTACGAGAAAATGATCAAGGCCATGACAGTCAACATGTATCGCCCCATGGGCGGCGCGATGCCCGGCACCGATTTCAACGACAATAGCAACGACAGTAACAACGACCCAAATAACGATCAGTATTAATGGCAATCCATAGAAACCAATCGTTTGGCAACATGTCGCCACGCCAGAAGATGATAAACTTGATGTATATCGTCCTCACGGCCATGCTTGCCTTGAACGTGTCGAGCGACGTGCTCAACGGTTTCAACCAAGTTCAGCAGGGCTTGACTCGGACCAACAACACACTCACGGCACGCAACCGCGCGTTGCTGGGCGAGCTGGAGGCCTTCTACAACAAGTTCCCCAAGACGGGCAAGCAGTGGCTCGACGAGGGCATCGCCGTGACCAATGCCAGCGATAGCCTGTATGACTACATCGAGCAATTGAAACTTGAAATCGTGCGCAAAGCCGATGGCCCGCAAGGGAAAGTTGACCACATCGAGAACCAAGAGAACCTCGACGCGGCTTCCCAAATCATGCTTCCCCCAACGGGCAAGAAAGGCCATGAGCTGAAAATGCGCATCGAGCGATACCGCGACTACGTGATGAGCCTGCTCGGCGACCCGCAAAAACAGCAAAGCGTGGAAAACGCGCTCACCACCGCCAACGTGAAGACGAAAGACGGCACCAAGAAATGGGAGGAAAGCCTCTTCGAGAAAATGCCTACCATTGCCGCTGTGACCTTGCTGTCGAAGTTGCAGAACGACATCCGTTTCTCGGAGGGCGTTGTGCTCAACCAGATCCTTTCGGGGCTTGACACCGGGGAGCTGCGCGTGAACTCGGTGGAGGCATTTGTCGTGCCACAGTCGCGCATCGTGATGCGTGGGCAAAAGTACTCGGCCAATATCGTGATGGCCGCTGTCGACACCATGCAGCGCCCCAAAGTCTATGTGAACGGGTCGCTCTTGGGCAACAACAAAGGGCTCTATGAAGTGTCGACGGGCTCGGTGGGCACATTCGAGTACTCGGGCTATATCGAAGTCGTCGGCCGCGACGGCACCGTGACCAAGCGTGACTTCAAGAGCAACTACACCGTGATTGAACCCATGGCATCTATCTCGGCAACGATGATGAACGTGTTCTACGCCGGCATCGACAACCCCGTGTCGATTGCCGTCTCGGGAGTCCCGCAGCAGTCAATCAACGCCACGATGACCAACGGCACCCTCACCAGGACGGCAGCAGGATGGGTGGCTCGCACCAAGGCCATTGGCCAGATGTGCGAAATCTCTGTGAGTGCCGAAATCGACGGGCAACGCACCAACGTGGGCAGCGCCAAGTTCCGTGTGCGCAAGCTGCCCGACCCCACACCCTATATCTCCTACAGGAGCGCCGACGGCAACCCCGCATCCTACAAGGGCGGGAAACCCTTCCCCAAAGGCACCTTGCTGGCCGCCAAGGGCCTTGATGCCGCCATCGACGACGACTTGCTGAAAATCGACTATCGCGTGGTGAGCTTTGAAATGGTGCTCTTTGACCAAATGGGAAATGCCATGGCCGAGCCATCGGCAGGCTCCAACTTCTCGGAACGCCAGCGCAGCGCCATGCGCAACATGAAGCATGGCAAGCGCTTCTATATCTCGCGAGTGAAAGCGACAGGTCCCGATGGAGTGACCCGCGACATCTCACCGATGGAGGTGATTGTGAATTGATCAACTTTGAATAATTTTATATCGATAGCAATATGAAGTTCTTGAAAATGATAACAGCCCTCTGCCTGGTCGCGCTCGCCGCAAGTGGCGCTCAAGCCCAAGTGGTCAAGAAAAAGACAGGCGACAAGGCCGGCAAGAAGTCTGGCACGCAAATTACCGATCGCCAGCAGTCGTTCTACGAGGTGAAAGAGCCAAGCGACGCCGACTTGCAGTGGATGAAGATTGTGTATCGCGAATTAGACCTGACCAAGGGGAAAAACCCGGCGCTCTACTACCCCGACGAGCCTAACGAAGACGGTGAGAGCCTGTTTTTCATCATCATGCGCCTGGTGGCCAATGGCGACATCGACGTGTATGAGTGGCTCGACGGACGCGAGATGTTTACCGACGAGTACAAGTACAACATCACCAACATGTTTGACCGCTTCCACATTCTCTATGCCCAAGCCAAGGGGAGCAGCGACAAGCACCCGCGCTACACCATCGAGAATGCCGACATTCCCGGCAGCGAGGTGATGAGCTACTACATCATGGAGAAATGGGAATTTGACATCAGGAGCAATCAAGTGACTACACGCGTCGAGGCGCTGGCCCCGGTGCTCCACCGCGAGGACGAGTATGGCGTGATGCAAAAATGGCCCATGTTTTGGGTGAAACTCAACGACATCAGGCCCTACATTGCGCAACAATATGTGTTTACCGACGACGACAACAACCTGCTGCGCTACAACCTTGACGACTTCTTCAAGTTGAATATGTACAGCGGCGAAATCTACAAGGTGAAGAACCTGCGCAATCTCACTTTGCGCCAGCAATTCCCCGAAGACGAGGCCTACAAGCACGCCCAGGACAGCATCGAGAATCGCCTGCACCAGTTTGACAAGGACCTTTGGGTTCCCGACCGGGAAGAACTCCAGGCACGCGCCCAGGCCGAAAAAGAGGCCGCTAAAGCTCATGGGGAAACCGTGGACGAAGGAGACGGCGACAGCGCAACCGAAGACAGCAGCAACGAGCAGGCAACCGAGACCAAGAGCGTGAGAAAGACCACCAAGCGCGGCAGCAAGCGCACATCGGCCAAAGAGAAGAAACACAAGACCGCCAAAGTGAAGACCCGCAAGCCCAAGTCAAGCGGCAACCAAGGCGGCTCGGTGCGGAGCGTGCGCAACCGCAAGAAATAATTTTACCTGACCCTTTCACACGAGCGCCACGCTGGGCATCGGCTGCCCAGCGTGGCGCTCGAACTTTGAGCCCGTGCCGCCTTCATCTTGCGACTGGGATAATCGCCGCTACCCGTGTGGTGAAGTAGCGGTTGACTACCCAGGCCAAAACCACGAGGATAGGGAGCAGGCCAATGGGGTAATAGGGGTAGATGTTCATCCCGAAATGCCCAAACACGGGCGACACCACGTAGTTGTAGACGAGTCCCGCAATAGCTTGAAACAAAAACAGCTCAAGGCTCAATCCGCCCAGCCACACCAGGGGCTTCCAACTGAGCGCACGCCCGATCAGCCCCTTGCCGCCTGCCGTGAGCATGAAGGCCAGGATGATGAGTGCCGAAGGGATTTCCCAAAGATAGCTGTCGTTGTAATTGCTCCTGAAAATATCGCGGTGGAGCAAGTCGACCGCAACCAGCAGGGCCAGCAGGGCCAGCGGCGCCGCCTCGATGAGCGTGGCGCTTGCAGCGCTCATTTCCTGCATCTTCCCGTTTAACTTGTGGTACAAGTCACCCAGCACGATGCCGAGGGCAAACTCATAAAGGCGGAGCAAGGGGCACACGTGCGTGTAGGTGATGACGTCCTCGCTACCGATGGGATAGAGCGCAACACCATAGAGCACCATGAGGGCGAGCATCAATAGGATTCTGTACTTTAATCTCATTGATTTTAACGCATGCGCAAGGAACGGATAGCAGAAATAGCAGCACAAAATCGAGCAAAGAAACCATGATACTGAGTTGAACGAGAAGAAAATCTCTTTGTCGGGAAAATAACTTTGCAATAGCAGCACATTGGGCACAATGGCTTTCCACGTGATGTGCGGATCATAGGTGTTGAACAGGAAGTGAATGACCAGCAGCAGCAGCAAAGCCAGCCAGTGAATGGCGTAAAGGCGCAAGGCTTTGGGCAGGAAATAGCGCTTGTGGTAGCGCTCCTCGATGCTGATGGCAGGATGCTGCAGCGCCATAAAAAAACCACTCATCACGAAGAAGAACACGACGCCGCACCCCGCGAGTTGCTCAAAGACAATGCGGACGTTGCTGTGAAACAAGGCAATGGCGATGCAGAACAGTCCCCTCAACGAGACGAGGGGCAAAACCTTGCTGCGCCGGTCGCTAATCATAGATCGAGGTGTAGTTGGCTTGCCGGGTACGAACGCCCCTCACGCGATAGCAGAGATTCACCACAGGCCGCCAAATGGCAAACAAAGGCACGGCCACAAACAGCACGGGAGCGTGAAGCACGCGGCAGGCACGGTTGAAAGGCAACGTGACCAGCACCCATGAGGCCACCAGCAGCACGGCAGCCACCGCAAGGGTGAAAAGGTTGCTCCAGTCAAGGGCAATGGCCGCGGCAAGGCAGCTCAAGCGAGCGCTATTGAGCGTCGACATCAATCCTTGCACCAAAAAAGGCTTGCTGACGCTCAATTGCCGCGTGGTGAAGTCACGGCGCAGCTTGAGCAGGCGGTGGGCACGTGGCACGTGGCTGTAGTGAACCTGAACTTGGCTGCCCGGAGAGAGTTCCAGGCGCGTATTGCCGCCATGGGCAATCTCGCTCACATAAACATCGTCCTCGCCCCAGCGCAGGTCCATGTTGCGCGCAAAGCCATTGTGCTCAAAAAAGAGGTGACGGCGATAGGCCAGGTTGTCGCTCACGCCACGGTAGGGTTTCCCTTTAATCGCGCTCGTGAGCCACTGCAGTGCGGTTGTCACCACGTCGTAGCGGCGATAAAAGCGCCCCGGCGAGCGATCCTCGCTGTAGCGGTAGCGGGAGTAGCCCAGCACCACATCGGTGCCCGGCGTGAAGTTGCGCATCATCAGGCGCAGCCACTGGTCGCTGGGCACGCGCACATTGGCATTGGTCGTTACAGTCACCTCGTTACGCGCCGCCTTAATGCCCAGCATGAGGCACAGCTTCTTGCGACTCAGCGAGCGGGTGTTGTCGGGCGAGAAACTCAGCCGCAAGTTGGGGAAATGCGGCATCATGTCGCTCACGATGTCGCGACTGGCGTCGTAAGAGCCATCGTCAACCACAATCACCTCAAAGCAAGGATAGTCCTGTTGCAGCATCAAGGGGAGAAACTGCTCCAGGCAATCGGCATCGTTATGGGCATAGACCACCACGCTCACACTGGGCAACTCGTCCTCGGTCAAGTAGTCGCGCGCCAGCTCGTCGTGGCTCGCAAACTGCTCAAGCCGCCTGGCGCGCGACCACTGCCACAGCGCAACAATGGCCGTGAGTGCCAGCGCCGCTACAAGCAGCACCGCAATCGAAGTGGAAATGTCAAAAGTAAAAACCATAGTCAAAATCACGTCAATTCCATTTTCAAGTTACAAAATTAGTGATTTGTTTGAAGAATTCATCTTTTGGCGTTCAAAATCTCAAGTTTTCGCACTACGTCGTGGAATCTTCAAATCTACAAGCCTGGCGGCTGCGGCGGCTAAATTCTCGTGGGGAAATTTCCTGCATCTGAGAAAAATGTTGTAATTTTGCGGATAGAAAAGACTTCATCAACTCAAGAACATGGAAATTATCAACTTATGTGACCACAACTCGCTCGTGAGCCATTTCATGAGCGAGCTTCGCGACAAAGACTTGCAGCAAGAGCGCTTCCGCTTTCGCGCCAACATCCAGCGCCTGGGCCAGATCATGGCCTACGAGATCTCAAAGCGCCTCAACTACAGCACAAAAATCACCGAGACTCCACTGGGGGTGAAGCCGACAAGCGTGGTGGCCGACAAGGTGGTGCTCACCACCATCTTGCGCGCGGGACTGCCATTCCATGAGGGTTTCTTGAGCTATTTTGACCAAGCCGAGAACGGCTTTGTGAGCGCCTACCGCAAGTATACCCCGAAAAACAACGACTTCAACGTGCACATCGAGTATATCGCCTGCCCGAGCATCGACGACAAGGTACTCATCATTGCCGACCCCATGCTGGCGACAGGCAGCTCGATGGAGCTGGCATTCCAGGCGCTCATGACCAAAGGACACCCCAAGCACATCCACGTGTGCAGCGTGATTGCCACCGACCAGGCCATCGACTGCGTGCGCCAGAGCCTGCCCGAGCATCACTGCACCATCTGGACCTGTGACACCGACCACGAGCTCAACGAGCACAGCTACATCATCCCAGGGCTTGGCGATGCGGGCGACCTCCTCTATGGCGAGAAAGAATAAGCAAGATCTCATCTTAACACATCACTATTTAAATCAAGGGGAAATGAAAATCCAAGTCAACAACACAGCAGCGCTTGGCTCGGCCATTGACGAGACCAAGGTGGCCGCCCTGCGCGACCAAGCAGCGGCAGCGGCAGAGAAACTCGAAAAAGCGACAGGCGCGGGAAACGACTTCCTGGGCTGGGTACACTTGCCCAGCAGCATCACCGAGCCACAGATGAGCGACCTCGAAATCACCGCGCGAGAATTGCGCGGCAAGTGTGACTATGTGGTAGCCATCGGCATCGGCGGCAGCTACTTGGGCGCTAAGGCTGTGATAGAGGCGCTGAGCGACCACTTCGCCGCCTTCAAGCCCGCAAGCACTAAGGTGCTGTTTGCCGGCAACAACATGGGCGAGGACTATCTCTATGACCTCATGGACTTGCTCAAAGGCAAACGTTTTGGCATCATCGTCATCTCAAAGTCAGGAACCACGACCGAGCCAGCCATTGCCTTCCGCCTGCTCAAGACCATGCTGGAGGGGCAGGTGGGCAAGAAAGAGGCCGCGACACGCATTGTGGCCATTACCGATGCCCACAAAGGCGCGTTGCGCAGCCTCGCCACCCAAGAGGGCTACAAGACCTACGTCATTCCCGACAACGTGGGCGGGCGCTTCTCGGTGCTCACCCCAGTAGGGCTGCTTCCCATTGCCGTGGCAGGATTCGACATCAGGGCTCTGGTTGCAGGAGCCGTGGAAATGGAACAAGGCGCGCCCGACGGCATCTACACCTATGCGCAAACGCGCAACGCCCTCTACCAGGCAGGCAAGAAGACCGAAATCCTGGTGAATTTCAACCCCAAATTGCACTTCATCGCCGAGTGGTGGAAACAGCTCTACGGCGAGAGCGAGGGCAAGGACCACAAGGGCATCTTCCCGGCAAGCGTCGATTTCACGACCGACTTGCACTCGATGGGTCAATGGATCCAAGACGGCGAGCGCACAATATTCGAGACCGTGCTCAGCGTGAGCGAGCAAGACCACGAAGTGGTGATTCCCAACGACAACGAGAACCTCGACGGCCTCAACTTCATCGCTGGGAAGAAAGTGGACGACGTGAACAAGATGGCCGAGTTAGGCACACGCCTGGCCCATGTAGACGGCGGTGTCCCCAACCTGCTCATCACGATTCCCGCCCTCAAGGAGCGATACATCGGCCAGCTGATTTACTTCTTCCAAAAAGCCTGCGGCGTGAGTGGCTATATCCTCGGCGTGAACCCGTTCAACCAACCTGGCGTAGAGGCCTACAAGAAAAACATGTTTGCCCTGCTCAACAAGCCAGGCTACGAGGCAGAGAGCAAGGCCATTCAGGAGAAGCTGAAAAAATAGAAATCATCGGCGACGCGGTGCCAATGGTCAAGAGAGGCGTGCCTGCATGGCGAAAAATGAAATTTTCAGCCAAAATCTTGATTATTAGCAAGAATGTTACTACCTTTGTGCCGATTTTTAACGTAAAAACGACAGGAAAATGGCCTCATACAAGTTGCCACTTAACAGTTTGTCGCTTGGTATTCAAGAGTTTAGCTATCACTTGGATGCTCCTTTTTTCAATGGCATAGAAGCGACCGAAATCCGCGAGGCAAGCGTGGAAGCCATGGTCACAGCCAGCCGCAAGAGTGACGACACGTTTCAATTAGACTTCATCCTGAAAGGAAACGTCACCATCCCATGCGACCGCTGCTTAGACAGCATGGTGCTGCCTGTCGACACGACCTATCACCTGAGCGTGAAAGAAGGCGATACGTTCGACGACAGTCGCGACAACACGCTCGAGATTCCGGGCACGTGGCGGATGCTTGACTTGGCGCCCCTCATGCGCGACACAGTGCTGCTCACCATACCGATCAAGCACGTGCACCCCGACGGCGAGTGCAATGTCCAAATGGCAAGCTGCCTGGAAGCGCACCGCGCCCATCATCTGGCCGACGACCACGCGATGCGCAACACCGACGAGACCCAACACGGCAATTTCACCTTGGGCGACGACCCTCGCTGGGAAGCGCTCAAGACACTAAAAGATAAGAACTAAAAACAATAAAAGAAAATGGCACATCCTAAACGTAGACAATCAAAGACTCGCACAGCCAAGCGCCGCACGCACGACGTGGCTGTAGCGCCCACCATCGCTCAATGCCCTAACTGCGGCGCATGGCACATTTATCACACCGTTTGCCCCGAATGCGGTTATTACCGCGGCAAGAAGGTAACGGGCGAAGAGGCATCACTCTAAATGCAGTTTTGCCTTGTTCAGCAAGCAATTATCATTGTGTTGTGTATCCTAAATAACGCTGCTAAAAGGTGCTATTTAGGATATACTTGCTTTTAACAACAAGAACATGACTATGCTAAACGCAAAAATTACAGGCTTATCCCATTATCTGCCCGAAGACTTGCTCACCAACGACGATTTGGCCAAGATGGTCGACACCAACGACGAGTGGATTACAACCAGGGTTGGAATCAAAGTGCGCCATGTCTTGAAAAAAGATGCAGGCTCGTCTTACCTGGGTATCAAGTGCGTCAAGCGACTGTTAGAGGAGACCAACACCAATCCTGATGATGTGGACTTGCTCATCTGCCCAACGTCAAACCCCGACTACCGCTTCCCGTCGACAGCCTCTATCATCGCCCATCATTTGGGAATGGAGAAAAAATGCTACGCCTACGACATTCAAGGTGCATGCTGCGGCTTCCTCATTGGCATCTACGACGCTGCGGCCTACGTGAAAGCGGGCATCTACAAGAAAGTCATCGTGTGTTGCCCCGAGAAGATGACAAGCATGGTCGACTATGAGGACCGGGCCACGTGCACGCTATTTGGCGACGCGGCAGGCGCTGTACTCATTGAGCCCACCGAAGAAGAAGGCATGGGCATCATCGACGGCGTGTTCCACGTGAACGGCGAGGGCATCAAGCACCTCGTCTACAAGGCTGGCGGCAGCGCCCGGCCGGCCACTCACGCCACCGTCGATGCCAGAGAGCATTTCCTCTATCAGGAAGGGCGGGCGGTCTACAAGCACGCGGTGATTGACATGCTCACCTCAAGCCGCGAGGTGATGGCGCGCAATGGGCTCACCCACGGCGACATTCAATGGTTCATCCCTCACCAGGCCAACTTGCGCATCATCGAGGCTGTGGGCGACCGGTTGGGCATCGACAAGGACAAGGTTCTGATTAACATCCAGGACCACGGCAACACCAGCGCAGCCACCATCCCCGTGTGCATGTCGGAGAGCCGTGACAAGTTCAAAAAAGGAGATAAAATCATCCTCACCGCCTTTGGCGCCGGGTTCACCTGGGGCGCTGTCTACCTCGTTTGGGGTATGTAATAGGACGCGAGATTAGAAATTGAATGGCTCAATCTCTAAACTCATGATATAAAATGCATCACTACTGCTCACCACGCGATGCATTTTGTTTTTTATCAAAAAATCAAATTCGGGGGCAAAACGCCCATTGTCCTCAACAATAACGAACCCACAACATTATGCATCGAGCCGGTTTTGTAAATATTGTAGGAAATCCCAATGTCGGGAAGTCAACCTTGAGCAACCTGCTGGTGGGCGAACGCCTCTCCATCATCACCAGCAAGGCGCAGACCACACGCCACCGCATCATGGGCATCGTGAACGGCGAGGACTACCAAATCGTTTTCTCTGACACTCCCGGAGTGCTCAAGCCCAAGTTCAAGCTGCAAGAGAGCATGCTGGAATATTCCAAAGGCGCACTCACCGATGCCGATGTCCTGCTCTATGTCACCGACGTGATTGAGACCGTGGACAAGAACAAGGACTTTCTCGATAAAGTGGCCAAGGAAAAAATTCCGATCTTGCTGGTTATCAACAAGATTGACTTACTAAGCGGGCAAGACGACCTGGTGAAACTTGTGGATCAATGGCACGCCTTGCTGCCCACCGCCGAGATTTACCCCACGAGCGCCAAGGAGAACTTCAATGTGGACCAGATCATGAAACGCATCATTGAGTTGCTGCCCGAGAATCCGCCCTACTTTGGCAAGGATGCCTTGACCGACCGCTCAAGCCGTTTCTTCGTGACCGAAATCATACGCGAGAAAATCCTGCTCAACTACGACAAGGAAGTGCCATACGCCACACAAGTCATCGTCGAAAAATTTGACGAGCAAGAGAAAGACCTGCACATCATGGCGGTCATCTATGTAGAGCGCGACAGCCAGAAAGGCATCATCATTGGGCACAAGGGCAACAAACTCAAGCGCGTGGGCATCGAAGCCCGAAAGGACATCGAGAAATTCTTTGAAAAGCACGTTTACCTCCAACTCTATGTCAAGGTAGAGAAGGACTGGCGCAACCAAGAAGCCAAACTCAAGGCTTTTGGATATATCGAGTAGCCCTCCTCGTCCATAGCGTGACTGACAAAATGATTAACAAACGACCAAGGTTACACCCACAGAGTGAATGCCAGTGTGACCGATGGAGAAAAAAAGAACACAAATGGGAAGATTAATAGCCATCGTGGGACGCCCTAACGTAGGCAAGTCCACACTCTTTAACCGCCTCACGAAAACACGTGCAGCCATCGTCAACAACACCAGCGGCACCACACGTGACCGCCAGTATGGCAAAACCGATTGGAACGGCATGGAAATGAGCGTTGTCGACACGGGAGGATGGGTTGTGAACAGTGAGGACATCTTTGAAAGCGAAATCAACAAGCAAGTGGAACTCGCTATCGAAGAGGCCGACGTGATTTTATTCATGGTCGACATCAAGGGCGGCATCACTGACCTTGACGACCATGTGGCCGAAATCCTGCGCAAGTCAGCCAAGCCAGTGGTTGTTGTCACCAATAAGGACGACAACAACGAGAGCATCTACATGGAGCCTGAGTTCTACGCTTTGGGATTAGGCAAGCCATTCTCTATCTCGGCAATCAGCGGCACGGGCACGGGCGACTTGCTCGACGAGGTTGTGCGCCTCATGCCGGAAAAAGACGAGAACGCGCTCGACGAGGAGCTGCCCCGGTTTGCCATCGTGGGACGCCCTAACGCCGGAAAATCGAGCCTCATCAACTCGCTCATGGACGAGCAGCGCAACATCGTGACCGACATTGCAGGCACGACACGCGACAGCATCTACTCGCGCTACAACAAGTTTGGCTTCAACTTCTACCTGGTCGACACGGCTGGCATACGCAAGAAAGGGAAAGTGAACGAGGACATTGAGTACTACTCGGTGCTGCGCTCCATTCGCTCCATCGAGTACAGCGACGTGTGCATCTTGCTCATCGACGCCACCCGTGGCATCGAGAGTCAGGACGTGAACATCTTCTCCATTATCGAGAAAAACCGCAAGGGGCTCATCGTACTCGTCAACAAGTGGGATGTGGCCCACGACAAGAGCCGGCAGTCTATCAAGTACTTTGAGGCAACCATTCGCGAGCGACTTTCCCCCTTCACCGATTTTCCCATTATCTTTGGTAGCGCGCTCACCAAGCAACGCATTTTCAAGGTGTTGCAAGAGGCTATCGGCGTGTATAACAACCGCAAAACGATCATTCCCACCTCGCAGCTCAACAATGCGATTCAGGAAATCATCGGCGCCTATCCACCGCCAGCCATCAAGGGCAAGACGGTCAAAATCAAGTATGTGACCATGCTCAAGGAGGCGCGCGTGCCCTCGTTTGTGTTTTTCTGCAACTTGCCGCAGTGGATAAAAAGCCCCTACAAGCGCTACCTCGAAAACAAGATTCGCGAGCGCTGGAACTTCACAGGAACGCCTATCAACCTCTTTTTCCGGCAAAAATAAGTCATTTCCCCGCCAAAAACAGGGCGCGCCCCATGTGTTCAAATGAGGCGCGCCCTGTTTTTAAGGCGCAGGCCGGGCACAATGAGCCTGATGCCCTGTATTCCCTTACGGTTTTTTCTCCGTTTTCAGGGCACGGGTGGCATTCAACACAGCGAGAACGAGCACACCCACATCGCCAAACACCGCCAGCGTCATTCCCGCAACGCCCACCGCGGCCAAGACGAGAATCCCCACCTTGACCCCGATAGAGAACACCACGTTCTCACGCGCAATCCTAAGCGTTTTCTTGCCTATTTTGATGCCAACGGCTATCTTGGCTGGATGGTCGTCCATGAGCACCACATCGGCCGCCTCGATGGCGGCATCGCTGCCCAGCGCGCCCATGGCAATGCCCACATCGGATCGGGCAAGCACGGGAGCATCGTTGATGCCATCGCCCACAAATGCCAATTTCTTTCCCGGAGCCGTTGCTTGCAGCAGCTGCTCCACCCGAGTAACCTTGTCGGCTGGGAGCAACTCGGCATGATACTCATCAAGCCCAAGTTGGGCAGCCACAGCAGCCCCCACGCGCTCATGGTCGCCCGTGAGCATGACCACGCGCCTCACGCCGGCTTGCCTGAGCGCGGCAATGGCCTCCTTGCTGTCGTCTTTCATGCGGTCGCTAATCACGATGTGACCGGCATACTCTCCCTCGATAGCTACATGAACCACCGTGCCAGCAAGGTGTTGGCACTCGGCACACTCCGTCATGGCCACGCCCACCGCGTTCATCATCCTGTCGTTGCCCACCACAACGGCTCGCCCATTCACAACAGCCTTGACCCCCTGGCCGGTAACTTCCTCCACGTTTTCTACCGAGCAGTTATCGGACTCGTCAGGATAAGCGTCACGCAGCGAGACGGCAATGGGATGGTTGCTGTGACGCTCCACGTGAGCTGCCAGGTGCAGCAACTCTGTTTCGTTGATGTTATCAGGATGAACAGCAGTGACCTCAAACACGCCTTTCGTCAACGTACCCGTCTTGTCAAACACGGCAACGTCAACGTGCGCCAAGGCCTCCAGGTAATTGGAGCCTTTCACCAAGATGCCGCTCTTGCTGGCGCCGCCAATGCCGCTAAAGAACGTGAGGGGTATCGAGACCACCAGCGCGCAAGGGCATGAGACCACCAGGAAGATGAGTCCCCGGTAGATCCACGTGACCCAGTCGCCAGTGACGAGCGGCGGGACAAGAGCCAAAACCAGGGCCAGAACGACAACTGTGGGCGTGTAGACCCTGGCAAACCGGGAAATGAAATGCTCACTCTCGCTCTTGCTCGCACTGGCATGCTCCACCAAGTCAAGAATCTTGCTGGCAGTGGACTCGCCAAAGACCTTAGTGGCACGCACCTTGAGCAAACCCGTCAAGTTGACGCACCCCGAAATCACATTTTCGCCCTCTTTCACGCTGCGCGGCACGCTCTCGCCCGTGAGCGCCACAGTGTCGAGGCTTGAATGGCCTTCGATGACGACACCATCCAAGGCTATGCGCTCGCCTGGCTGAATGATGATGGTCTCTCCCACCTCAACCGTGCGAGGGTCGACCACAAGTGCCGCGCCATTTCGGAGCACGCGCGCGGTATCGGGGCGAATGTCCATCAATGCCGAAATCGACCTGCGGCTGCGCCCCTCGGCAACGTGCTCAAAAAGCTCGCCCACCTGGAAAAACAGCATGACAAACACCGCCTCGGGAAATTGGTGCTCAGCCCCAGGCAAGAAGCCAATAGCAAGCGCGCCCAGCGTGGCCACACCCATCAAGAAGTCCTCATCGAACACTTCACCATGGACAATATTCTCGGCCGTTTCGAGCAGCACATCGTAACCAGCTACTAAATAGGGTACTAAATAGATGAGTAAAAGTTGCCACAGCGGCAGACTTGTGTTTCTCTCCACCACACAGGCGGCTACCAGCAGCACGCTTGCAGCGATAATTCTCGTCAGTTTCGTTTGATGTTCTTTTTCCATATCAAGTGGTTTTTTGAGTTGCCTTGAGCCCTCAAGCCCAATCATTAGTGCAAAGATAGGCTAAAAATCATGCAACCCAGTTGCAAATACACCCTGGCGGGCACATCAAATCGTAAATTTTTCGTACATTTGCCCTGTTACTTGCAGCATGACCTGCAACATGGGCAGCGCATCACGCAAGGAACGTGAATCTCCAGCCACAACAAGAAACCTTACAAAACAAAAAGTTAAACAGAAAAAACGACACCGAATGAGCCATATCATGATGCTGGGTACCGGCAACGCCATGTGCACGCGTTGCTACAACACTTGTTTCTACTTGCGCACACCTGCGGGAGGTCTCATGGTCGATGCAGGAGGCGGCAACGGCATCTTCCGCCAATTGTATCGGGGCCGCGTGGCCTTCGAGGAAATCCATCACCTCTTTGTCACCCATTGCCACAGCGATCACTTGCTGGGCGCAATATGGATGATCCGCAAGATTTCACCTATGATACACAATGGGAAACATCACGGGAAGTTCACGATATACTGCCACAACGAGGTGAGAGACGCCTTGATGCAGATTTGCCACTTGGTCATGCCCGCCAAAATCAGCCGCGCGCTGGGCGAGGGCATCACCCTGCAAGAAGTCCACGACGGCGAGGAAGTGGCAATTGATGACATAGAGGTCACGTTTTTTGACATTGGCTCCACCAAGGCCAAGCAATTTGGCTTCAGTGCCACCCTGCCCGATGGCAAGCGCCTGGCATGCTTGGGCGACGAGCCCTACAACGAGCGCACCGAGCGCTACGTGAAAGGCTGCGACTGGATGATGTGTGAGGCATTTTGCCTCTACAAGGACCGGGAGATTTTCCGCCCCTACGAGAAGCATCACAGCACGGTGGCCGACTCGGCTAAGGTGGCCGAGCAACTGGGCGTGAAAAACCTGCTGCTCTACCACACCGAGGACACGCACCTGGCTACGCGCGCGCTCAACTACACGACCGAGGCCAAGCAGCACTACAGCGGGCGCGTCATCGTTCCAAGCGACCTTGAAAGGATTGAACTGTAACGGTTAGTGTTTTGGGGCCTTGCGCTTGAGGGTGACAAAGGAGTAATCAACGGGATTCTTCTCGTCGGCGCGATGCTCCTCGCTTTCACAAGTCACCCATTCCTCATCACTCACGTGTGGGAAAAACGCGTCGGCGCCATCAAATGTGGCATGCAGGCGCGTGAGGTGCAGGATGCCGCACCGGTCGAGCGTTTGCGCATAGAGTTGCGCGCCGCCAATGACGAACACCTCTCCCGGCATCTCGGCGGCCTTGATGGCCTCCTCAATGCTGTGAGCCACCGTCACCCCATGGGGGCTGAACGCGTCACTGCGTGTGACCACAATGTTCTGCCGGCCGGGGAGCGGTCCCTTGGGGAAAGACTCAAACGTCTTGCGTCCCATGATGATGCTGTGTCCCATGGTGATGTTTTTAAAGTGCCTCAAGTCGGCAGGAAGATGGCACAGCAACTGCCCGCCCTTGCCGATGGCTCCATCGCGGGCAACTGCCACAATTGCAGATAACTTCTTGGGTTCCATTTTTTAGCAACGAATTGGATTATACCGAGACTGTCCCCTTAATGGCAGGGTAGGGATTGTAGCCCTCAAGCTGGAAATCCTCATACTGGTAGTCAAAGAGGCTCTTCACCTTCGGATTCAGCAGCATCCTGGGCAGTGGGCGCGGCGTGCGGCCCAGTTGCTCCCGCACCTGCTCCAAGTGGTTAAGGTAGATGTGCGCATCGCCAAAGGTGTGCACGAAGTCGCCCGCCTTCAATCCCGTCACGCGCGCCACCATCATGAGCAGCAAGGCATAGCTGGCAATGTTGAAAGGCACGCCCAAAAACAGGTCGGCACTGCGCTGGTAGAGTTGCAGGCTCAACTGGCCATTGGCCACATAGAACTGGAAAAGCGTGTGGCAAGGCGGCAATGCCATCTTGCTGACCTCGGCCACGTTCCAAGCGCTCACCAACAAGCGGCGCGAGTCGGGATTCCGCTTAATTTGCTCCACGACTTGGCCGATTTGGTCAATGGTTCCGCCCTGATAGTCGGGCCACGAGCGCCACTGGTGCCCATAGACGGGTCCCAGGTCGCCCTGCTCGTCGGCCCACTCATTCCAGATGCGCACCCCGTGTTGCTGTAGCCATTGCACGTTGGTGTTGCCCTGCAAAAACCACAGCAACTCGTAGATAATGCTCTTGAGGTGCACTTTCTTGGTCGTGAGCAACGGGAAGCCCTCTTCCAGGTTGCAACGCAGCTGATAGCCAAAGATGCTCTTTGTGCCCGTGCCCGTGCGGTCATGCTTGACGACCCCGTCGTCGAGCACGTGCTGTAGCAAGGCCAAATACTGTTTCATGTCGCCAGGCTAAAAAGGCTTTTCGCTCGTCTTGGTGAACGACTGGAACAAGGCATTGGCCAGGCTGCTGGCCCCGATGCGGAAGCGCTCGTTGTCGAGCCACTGCTCGCCCAGCACTTCTTTCACAATGGTGTAGTATCTCACAGCCTCCTCGGTGGTGCGGATGCCGCCCGATGCCTTGAAGCCGATCATGATGCCGTGTTTCTCATAATATTCCTTGATGCACTGGCACATCACGTAGGCGGCCTCTAACGAGGCTCCTGGATAGATTTTGCCCGTCGAAGTCTTGATGAAGTCGGCACCGCTGTACATCGACAGAATGGCCGCTTTCTTAATGTTCTCGGCCGTCTTGAGCGCGCCAGTCTCTAAAATCACCTTCAGATGGCGGTCGCCGATGGTTTCCTTGAGCTCGGCAATCTCATCGCAAAACTCCTCGTAGGCGCCATCGAGGAAATAACCCAGGTTAATCACCACGTCTACCTCGTCGGCTCCCTCCTGAATGGCCAGGGCGGTCTCGGCGACCTTGGTCTCGATGTGAGCCTGCGAAGATGGGAAGCAAGCGCTGCACACGGCAATGCTCACGTCGCTCACCTCAAGATTGGCGCGCACCACCTCGGCAAAATTGCTGTAGACACAGATGGCGGCCACATTTTTATAGTCGGGGTACTTGACCCAGTAGTCATTCACTTTCTTGGTGAACTGAGCCACACTCCGCTCGCTGTCGGTTGAGCTCAGTGTCGTGAGGTCGACACAGCTCAGCAAGAACCGGTACACGTCCTCGTTCATATTCTCGCAGCAGTGCGCGTCGATGATCGCCTGCACCTCGGCAGCCACTTTCTCGTCGCTGGTTTCAACTTGCGAGGCCTTGATAGCGGCCTCATAGCGGTTTTGCTCACCGCCTGCATCAAGTGATGTGAATTGCTTGCTGAGCTTGCTAAACTCTTTTTTAATGTCACCCATAATAGTTGATTGTTATTTTTAATGAATAATTTGGTTTAATCGGCTTGACCCGTCTCTGATTCACCCCGCGGGCTGGCAGCATGGCAAGGGCTTAGCTTGGGATTGTCGAGATGCCGTCGGGCATCGCGCGCCGTCTTCTTGGCAAAGTTGCGCTCCAGCGCGGCATCTAAGTCAATGCCCACCTGGTTGGCTATGCACATGAGCACCCACAGCACGTCGGCCATCTCATCGCCCAAGTCCTTGCCGCGGTCGCTGGCCTTAAAGGACTGGTCACCATAGCGGCGCGACATGATGCGAGCCACCTCGCCCACCTCCTCGGTGAGGATGGCCATGTTGGTGAGTGGGCTGAAGTAGCGCACCCCGTAGGTCTTAATCCACTCGTCGACTCGTTGCTGGGCCTCTTGAATTGTCATGATTGTGCAAAAGTAGGAAAAATTTCAGGATACTGCAAATTGCAGGAAAGTCTCGCGCGCCAGCTCGCAAAAGTTCCACAAAACCGCTTGCCGGCTCTTCAAGATTTCACAAAAATGTTGTACATTTGCAGCAATGATATTAGAGCGCATCTCCATATTGAACTACAAGAATATCGTCGAGGCCAACCTGGCTTTCGCGCCCAAGGTGAACTGCCTGATTGGCAACAACGGCATGGGGAAAACCAACATTCTCGATGCCATCTATTTCTTGAGCTTCACCAAGAGCGCTGGCAACCAGTCCGACAACGACGTGATCAACCACAACGCCGAGTTTGCGATGCTGCAAGGGCACTACAGCCGCCGGGGCATGGAAGAAGACATCACGCTGTCGATGCAGCGCGGCCGGCGCAAGCAATTGCGCCGCGGCGGCAAGGAGTACAAGCGCCTGAGCCAGCACATCGGGCTGCTGCCGCTCGTGATGATTTCACCCATGGACTGGGACTTGATCAGGGGCGCTGGCGAGGAGCGGCGACGACTCATGAACCACATCATCGCCCAGGGCGATGCCGAGTATCTTGACGCCCTCATTCGCTACAACAAAGCCCTGGGGCAGCGCAACGCCATGCTCAGGGAAGCGATGAGCGACCCCATTCTCTATGGAACGGTCGAGCGCCAAATGACGGAGGCCGCGACCTGCATCCACACGGCTCGGGCACGCTGGATTGGCGAGTTCTCTCCCATTTTCATGCGCTACTACCATGCGATTGCCGGCGACGGCGAAATCGTAGACATCTCCTACAAGAGTCACCTCAACGAGGCCTCGATGCAAGAAATCCTGGATTCAAATCGCAATCGGGACCACATCATGGGCTACACCACCCACGGCACCCACCGCGACGACATCGAGTTGCTGCTGGGCCAGCACCCCATGCGCAAGACTGGCAGCCAGGGGCAATGCAAGACCTACACCATCGCCCTGCGCCTGGCTCAGCACGATTTCCTGAAACGAGCCACCGGCATCACGCCCATCCTGCTGCTCGATGACATCTTCGACAAACTCGACGCGCGGCGCGTGGAAAGCATCATCAGCGTGGCGAGCGAGAACCTCTTCGGGCAAATTTTCATCACCGACACCAATCGCACCCATCTCGACGACATCATTGCCCGCCAGAGGGGCGACAATGCCATGTTTACCGTCGCGAATGGCGCCGTCACACCGCTCGGGGCAGGAGGACCTGCCACATCATGAAACGCACCCGCGCGCAATCTGTCGCCGAGATTATCAATCAGGCCCTGCTGCAAGAGCGAGCCACCGGCAAGCTCGACGAGCACCGTGCCCTGTCGCTCTGGCCCGAAATTGTGGGGCCTGGCGTGAACCAGTACACCACCAGCCGCAACGTGAGAAACGGGGTGATGACCATTGGCATCAGCAGCGCATCGTTGCGCAACGAGCTCATGCTCACGCGCACCCGCCTCATCACCCGCCTCAATGAGGCCCTGGGGCATGAAGTCATCAAGGAAATCATCTTCAAGTAGCCCCAGCCAAGCGCAACAAAACGTAATCAGATAGGAGGTTAACACCGGTCATTGGTGTTGATCTCCTACTTTCGTCTTTGCCGAGCGTAGCGAGAAAGCGAGGGTGGGCCTTTGTGGCCCACCCTCGTTGTTGATGGCTATAAAATGCGTTGGCTATTCAATCCAGCCCTCGTGCCGAATGCCCGTCACGTGATAGGTGAGCGCTTGGTCATCATCGGTAAAGGTCATGTAGAACGAGATGCTGTCCACCGGATTCCCATGCAGGTTCTTGCCGGCGCCATTGAGGATTTTCCCGCCGGTCACCGTGGTCTTGCCAGAGCCTTTTTGGTCATAGTCGACACCCTCGCAAGAGAATGAGCGATCGCGATAGTTGATGGGGCACTTGAACTTGAAGCTCCAGAAGTTATCGTGGTCATCAATCCACATCTTGTCGGTCTCGTTGGCCGCCGTGTTGTAGGTCGAGAGCAAGACTGTTCCTACCCCCAAGGGGTCAACAAGCTCTTGGTCGCCGTCAATCACATTGTAGGTCACATCCCAGTCACCACACATTTTCTCGATAGCGGTTCCTCCAGGCTCTTCGTTGGTTTCGACATCACATGACACGAAACCTACCGAGAGCGCAAGGGCGCAAATGGGGAATAAAATGTATTTCTTCATAATCTTATTTTTTTACTTCCTTTTGGATTTGAACATAGAAAATAAACGAGTACTCCGAATAATTCACCGACCAGTCCAAAGTCTGGTTTTCTGGATCATAGGTGCCCGAGGTGACTGAGTTATAGGTGTCACCCCATGCAGGAACGTGACCGCTCAAGACATTGATTTTATTATCGATCGTGAGCTGGATGTAACCCGGCATGGCATAGTTGCTGCCGTACCCTGCACGCTGGTCATACCACCCGCCCAGCAAGTCGCTGATCTTAAAGATGCCTGGAGCTACTTTTTCCAACTTTTCTTTGAAGTTGGTGAAACTTATTTGGTTTCCTTTATTTTCACGATACCCCTTGATGACCTTGTAGTCGCCCGTGAGGTCGGTTGTCACGTTGGTGTCGCACACGGCCACCGTGCGCATGACCGAGGTCCAGTAGTGGTCCTTATTGTAAGAGCCATAGGTGATATAATACAATCCCGGGGTATTGATGTCGAGCTTCTCTAAACCCGTCGTCTCGATGTGAGAAGTGTAGTCCTCGCCCTGCAGCATGGCCGTGCACCCTGGGTCGACATAAGGTTCGCCAATGGGGTGAATCACGAATTCGTCACCTTTTATGGTATATTCAGGATAATAGGTGAGCCGCGAGTCGGTGAGCTGGTCCTCATCGTCATTACACGATGTGAACGCCACCATGGTCACCATGAGCGCAAAGGCATAAATATATAGTTTTTTCATGTTGTTCATCATTTTAATGTGAAACATTTAATTGATTTATTTAGCATCCCAGAACACCCTGTCGCTCAACAACTTGGCAGGAGGCGTGTTGCGGTTGAGCTGGCGGGCGAGGGCAGGATAAGGCACGCGTTTGCACAGGCCGCCGCCCACGATGTAGTTGACAGCAGGGTTAATCATGTTGCCTGCGACGTAACTTTGTGGATTCTTGTAGACTTCCTCGGCTGTAGCCGTTGAGAGTTGAGGCACATCGGTGCGACGCACCTCGGTCCAAGCCTCCATGTGATCACGGAAGAAGAGCGCGGCCCACTTCTGCATGTAAATCAAGTTGAGCTTGGCGGTATTGTCGGCTTGCAAATCCCAGTTCACAGCAGCACCTTCCAAGAAAGTCTCTACACCTTTCACCCTGCGAGAGGCAAAGTCGGCTCTCACACCGTTTTCGTAAGCCATCTTGGCACCGCCATCGTCGCCGCAGAAGCGCAGCTTGACCTCGGCAATGAGGAATTGAAGCTCACTCTGGGTGTAAAGATAAACGGGCATCGCCGTTGCGGCCGTGTAGTCGATGGCACTCACGTTGGCATTTTTCCAAGGCTTGCCGGTCCATGCCTGCATGGTCGTCTTTGCGCCGGGGATTTGTCCCACATACTTCTCCTTGCTGTTCTGCTTGATGGCATAGGAGATGCGCGGGTCACCCGTCTGCAGGTAATAGGACACAATGGGGTGAGCCGCCACGTGATTGATGGTGCTCAGCTCCTTGTAGGAGTCATACCAGGGGTTATACTGCCCGTCGGCATTGCTATAGACATCCCACGCCACGTCGCCGGTGAAGAATGCGCCATTCTCTACCAGCGCTTTGACCTTGGCCGTGTAGGCATCGGCATCAATGCCGCCGTCAATCAAGCGCAAGTACATGCGCAAGCGCAATGCGTTGGCAAAGCCTATCCATTGATTCACATCCTTGTGCAGCATGGGGTCGGTGAACATCGAGTCCTTTTCGATCACGATATTGGCCTGGGCCTCGTCCATTTCGGCCAAGACCCCCTTGTAGATGGTCTCGCCGTCATCCCACCTGGGCCGCGTGTTGGCGTGGCTTTGCAGCGCCTCGGTGTAGGGCGCGAAATCCATGTTGTCGACAAGCAGCTGATAGATATAGGCGCGCATCACGGCCAGCGCGAAGAGATCGTGAGAGTTGGTGGTGAGCGTTTTCACCTCTTTGATGTCTTGGAGTGCGCCCGCATAGAGCACACTATAGGTGCGGTCTAAAAGGTTGGACGACTCATCCAACTGGAGCTCGGCCAAATTGTTGTATTGGTTGGCCTCGGGGCGCTGCTCAAAATATTGAGCGAAAAAGCCCGCATAGTTAAACATCTGATCGCCAACAGCGGCGGCCACTGCGTTCTCAACAGCTGGGAACATCACATCACGGGTCATCGTTTTCCCTGATGGGAAATTGGGATTATCGTTGATATCCAAATCACACGAGCCCAGTGAAAGCAAAGCAGCTGTAGCTAATAATATGATTGATTTTTTCATAACAGTAAATCTTTTAAATTAGAATTTAACCTTCACGTTGAAACCAAACTTGCGTGAACTTGGGTTGGCCGAGTATTCGCCATAGTTACCTTCCAGGTCGTTACCGAACGATGTGACCTCGGGGTCAATAAAGGTGTTGCTTGATGGTGTCCACAAGAAGAGGTTGTTGCCGAAGAACGAAACGGTCACGCCCGTCAAGAATGTGTGATTCAACCAAGTGTTGGGAAGATCCCAACTCAAAACGACCGAGCGCAGTTTCACGTAACTCTTGTCGACGAGGAACGCGCGGTCAAGCTGGTCGCCGCCATTATTCCAATAGTTGTAGATATTGGTTGCGTCGAGCGCGGTTGAGTTCTCCACATAGATGGTTTTGCCCTCGTCATCTTTCGTTGCCTGCACCGAGTTGGGCACGATGAACGGGTTGCGGTCGTTGTAGGCCGTCTGGATAGCATTACCCGTGAAGTACTCGATACTGGCCGTGCGCGAGTAGAGCAATCCGCCCTTGCGGATGTCGAGGTTGGCGCTCAACGCGATGCCCTTGTAGCGCAAGGTGGTGCCGAAGCCCATCTGGTACTTGTAGTTCATGCTGCCCGCGATCTGCTGATCAGGATTCTTGATGGGAAGTCCCTTCTCGTCGCAGATAATCTTGCCGTCCTCGGTCGTCTGTGGCACATAGCACTTGAACACGCCCACGGGCTGCCCCACGATCGCGTAAAGGCTCGTGCCGCCACTGAGGCCGTAAATGTTGGCAATGCCGCCCAGCTCCTCGGGAAGGCTGATGACCTTGCTGTTATTCTTGGTGTAGTTCCAGCTCAACTCCCACTGGAAGTCACCGATCTTCACTGGGGTCACATTCACGAGGAACTCAACGCCACGGTTGCGAACCTTACCCAAGTTCATGTTCTGCGCGGTGTAACCCGTGGCAGGATCCATGTTGAGCGAGAAGATTTGCTTATCGGTATTGCGATTGTACCACGACGCGTCAAAGGAGATGCGATTCTGGAAGAAAGCCATCTGGAGGCCGAACTCCAGCTCGGTGGTCATCTCAGGACTCAAGTTCTCGCTGCCTAATACGTTGCCAGCCGAGTAAGCATTGGTCCCCGTCTTGGTGAACGGGAAGTCGCTTGACCCCCAACCGCTGGAAGAAGCCCCAGCCTGCGTGTAGACCGAGTTGGTCATGTACACACTCGCATCGTTACCTGTCTTACCCCAGGCGGCACGCACTTTACCATAGTTGATGGTGTTACGCAAGTCCTGGTTGAAGAGCTCGCTGAACAGGAAGCTCAACGTCGTGCCGGGATAGAAGTAACTGTTGTTGTCGTGAGGCAACGTCGACGACCAGTCGTTGCGGCCGGTGAGCGTCAAGAACACCATGTTGCGATAGGCCACTTCGGCATTGATATAGGCACCCACGTAGCGGCGTTTCCAACGGTTCTGGACAGTGGTTGGAATTTGTGCAGAGTTGCTGATGTCATACCAGGTGGGAATCGTCAGCGTGGTCACCGAGCTGTAGAGGCTCTTGTAGACACGCTCATTGCCATTGAAGCCCAGCACAGCGTTCAGGTGCCAGTCGGGCAGGATTTGCTGGTCGTAGGTCAACATGAGGTTGTGGTCAATCTCGCGGCGGCGCGTGATCTGCTGTGAGGCGCCGCCCTTGAGCTCCTTCAAGCAGTCTTCGTAGTTCGGCGTGTTGGGGAACAAGGCGCTCATGTTAGGCTCGCCCGTGTCGTGATGGCCGGTGTTGGTGTCCAAGCCCAAGCGATAGGTGAGCTTGAAGTATTGCAAGAAGTCGTAGTCAAACTGCACGTTGCCATAGAAGCGCTCCTGCTCATAGTTGTTCTCAAAATTCTCGAGCACATAGTAAGGATTGGTGATGCCATAAGGCGTGTAGTAGTAGCCCGGCAAGTTGAAGGGGTTACTCAAGTCCTTGAGCTCGGCGATGGAAATGTCGCGCGGGGTCTGCATGATACTGTTATACATCGATCCCTTGCCTTGACCTGTCGACACAAAGCTGTTCTTCTGGTAGGCATAGTTGACCGAAGTGCTCATGCTCAAGTGCCCCACCTTGTGGCTGGCACGCGTGCTGAAGGTGTACTTCCTGTAGGAATCGCGGTCGGTGGGGATAATGCCGTCGTCCTTCGTCTGGGAGAACGAGAGGAAATAGGTGCTGGCATCGGTCGCGCCATTGAACGAGATGCTGTTGTTGTAGCGGAAGCCCGTGTCGAAGAAGTCCTTGATGTTGTCCTTGATGGGAACGTAGGACTTCACGCGCTGGGTGTTGAAGTAGCCAAGATACTCCTTGCTGTCGTAAATCCAGCCATAACGCAGGGCGCTGCCGTCGAAGCGGGGACCCCAAGAGCCATTCTCGACATCGGTCTTGTCGCCATACCAGCCCTGGCCAAACTCATTTTGCAACTGTGGCAAGCGCAACAGGCTTTCCCATTGCAGGCCGCCATTATACTCGATACCTAAGCCTTTTTTCTGCTTAGCGCCTTTCTTGGTGGTGATGACAATCACGCCGGCACCTGCACGGCTGCCATAGAGGGCAGTAGCGGCAGCGCCCTTGAGAATGGTCATGCTTTCCACGTCGTCGGGGTTAACGGCACTGGCGCCGTTACCGAAGTCGTAGCCGTTGTTCAAGCCGTTGGAACTGTAGACCGCCGAGTTGTTCAGGGGCACGCCATCGACCACATAAAGTGGCTGGTTGTTGCCCGAAAGCGAGCTCACACCACGAATGATGACTGACTTTGACGAGCCAGGGTCGCTTGAGGTCTCGGCGATTTGCACGCCAGCCACCTTGCCCGAGAGGCTCGACATGATGTCGTTGGTGCGCGTGGCCGAGATCTCGTCGCCTTTCACTTGCGTGGCGGCATAGCCAAGCGCCTTGGCCGAGCGCTTGATACCCATCGCGGTGACCACCACCTCATCGAGTGTGGCGTTGCTCTCCTCAAGCGCAATCTTCAAGCCCGTGCCCACGGCCACCTGCTTGGAGTTGTAGCCCACATAACTAATGTTTAAGAATTCTGTGCGGTCGGGTACTTTGAGGGTAAACTCACCATTGATGTCGGTGGCAACCCCATTTCCACCGCCCACAGGCTGAACCGTGGCGCCCACAAGAGGCTCGCCATTGCCCGCATCTGTCACTTGCCCGCTCACCGTGCGGTCGGCCGCAGCCGAGAGTGCAATCGTGCACATCGCAACCAGTAGTAGAAACAGTTTCTTCATACAAAAAACAATTTAAATTAATATTACATCAAAAATTATATCTCTCTCGCTGTTATTCTCAGTGATTCAATATAGTAGTTCATAAGGTTTTAAAGCACGAATGCTCCCCAAGGATAACTAAAAAATTTTTTCTACCACCTCAACTGCACCTTTAGGTTGTTACTAAAAGTGCATAGAAAAAATCAATTAGTCTTATTTGGTCGTTGCAAAATTACAATTTTTTCATACCTCTGCAAACTTTTCTTTACTTTTTAACCTAAATCCCCTAAACAAGCGCAAAAAATGTAATGAAATGTGACAATTTTTCATCAAAAACGTTAATTTCAGCGCTAATTTAACACTTTTTATTTAACAGACACTTTTAAAACATATCATTTTTGACAATTTAGGATAAAAATGCGCCATTTTGAATAAAAAAAGGGGTTTAGTTGACAAAAGTGCGCTTAAAATAGAGACGTTTTTCCCATAAACCATAACAAAGGTAACAATGATTAATAAATGTTAAAAATAAGGAGAGGGGGAGGTATTTATCAGGAAAAAATAGTAACTTTGTCTGCAAAAACGTGAAAGCGGCGTGTCGCGTTCCTCCGGGAACGTGCAGACAGGCAACAGCTTTCGCGTGCGTGAGGCGTGCGGAGGCGCATCTCCTCGTTGCCTCGACAAGAAATTATCAACTTTACAATATAATATAAAATCCATTATGAGAAAGAAAATGAAATGGGCGCTCACGCTCCTCGTTGCAATCCTGGGCGTGACATCGATGGCGGCACAGCAGCCGTCCTACTTTAAAACTGAACTGCTCACTCACCGCAGCCGGGCCGATGTCGAGAACTACTTGAACATCACCAAGAACCGCATCGCCGTGACCCCCACGGCGGCGCTGGACTCCTTGTTCTCCTTGCCCAACGCCGGCGACACGCTCGCTTTTGCGGTCACCCGGCTCTATTTTGGTTACAAGAAATACATCGATTTCGCTGATAAGCCAGAGGGCTTCAGCTCAAGCGAACGTGATTCATATCATATAGCCCTTCTCTTCGTGACCCGCCGAGATCCTGCGACGAGCGAGTACGGTTACCGCATCGCATACCAGAACCAGGACACCGTACACACGTTCGATGACGAGAAGCCCACCACCCTGCAGGGCACTTTCAGCGCATCGTCCCCGCTGCTTATCCTCGACCGCTACGCCCCGGAGCGTGAAAATCTTCGTGCAAGATGCAGGGGGATTGGGAAAGGCTATTTTCGAAGCAACCACGACTATTTGGGCTACTCCATCGCACAGGCCGACATTTACTATTCTGATGATTATAAATGTTACGTTATCTCCGATCCAAAAGCTGAATACATGCCTGCTCCCTCGCGCGAGTGCATGACTATCAACTCGGGCATCTACCTCCTTGGCGGCGAACAAAAAACCTACACCCTCGAGGAGGTTGAAAAGGACACCATCGGGCCCCGGGATCATCTCGCCCCGGGATCGGAATTGGCGGAAAACAGGATCGACATCGTCGAGGCCTCGTATATCAAGAACCTCGCCTACGAGCCCCTGCAGGTTTCCGATTTCCCCAAGAATGCGCTGAACCGCATGAAATACTCCTATACCGTGTGCACCGACGCGGCCCGGCAGGCCGAAGCTAACGAGGTGAAGTTGAAAGATGGCGAAGGCTTTGAGGACTTCTTTAACGGCTTTGGACAGTACGGAGGCTTCGCGCAGCAGAACACGTGGAACGGCGACACATTGACGCGCCACTGGTGTGCCCCCCGCTGCCCGGACTCTGAGGGCAATACCCAGTGGGAAGAGGTGCAGGCCCCGGGAAATCAGATGGCCGCCGACAGTGTGACGCTGAAGACCCATGTCCCCGATCCCGTGTTCTGCATGAACCCCCCGGGGGATAACACCTACAAGCCAGGCCCCATGTTCTTCTCTAAGACAGTGACGGAGTGGACCGGCGAGGAACCCGGGGAGAACTCCTACCTGGGTAACCGCATCTACTGGACCACGCCCGACCTCAAGCTGGCTGTGACCGGCACCGAAATGTCCACGCGCACCTGGAAAAACCCTTATGGCCCCGGGGAGAGGCGCGGATATGGGGTGACCCTCAAAATCAATGTCTCCATGTTCACGGACTTCAGCAGTCTCAGCGCAATGTATAACAATGGAATTGTACTCCCCGACCTCTTGCGCGAAAGCAACCCGCGCTCTGTTCCCGGATTCGATCCCGCCGCGGCCAGTCAACACGATGCAACCTACGATAACAGCCGTTACCTGGATTCACTTGCAAGCCTGGGCAAGTGGTCTTATATCAACAACCTCTACATGATAAGGGTGTGGCGATACGACGCTCTCGGCAAAGACTCCGTGGGGGTGTTGCTCAACACCCTTCCCGACATTAGCGGCGCTGGCTGGAGTACAGACTATAGCGGCATCAAGGGAGTGAACCCTCCAAAGGAAGTGACAATACATGACATTTTTCTGGAGCGTGCCTTGAGCGCCGGCGAAACATCATCTTGCGACTACTACGTGCGCATTTACTTCAAAGGCAACAAACACTGGCCGCGAAAAAGCTATTATCTTTCAAACATAATTCCACTTATTGAGGTGCGAAAAGGTAAGCACATGTACTTTCTACCCAACGAATACTGCGTGGCCGAGGCGAAGGTGACGGCCATTTTTAACGACGACACCCCCACGGGGCTTGGCGAGATTGCCGATGGGCAGCTCGAGGCGCGCGGCGTGCACTACGTGAACCTGCAGGGCATGACCTCCAGCCGGCCCTTCCCGGGCATGAACATCGTGGTGACCACCTGGACCGACGGCTCCGTGACCCGCAAGAAAATGATGTACTAAGAAGGAAAAAACGCACTATCCCCACGCGCAATCGGGCGTGCAGGGGGTGCGGCTATCGACAGGGCGGCACGCCACAGCGGCGCGCCGCCCTGCCTTTTTACCTGGCGTCGGCACTTCAGCCGCCGCGCATCAGCATCTTTTGCAAGGTGAAAATCGCCTCGCGGCCCTCGTTCATGAGCAGGTCCAGGATGCTCAGCCCGGGCTGAAAGCCATGGCGGGCGGCCCAAAGCTGAGGATAGGGCACATCGGCGATGGGCAACGCATCGGCTTGCTTGCCGCCCATCCTGCCACGCAGGTCGACGCACTCGGCAGCAAGCGCATCGGTAACCTCGACCGTGATGACCTCGATGGGCAAGTCCAGGAAATCGACGATGAGGCGCTGTAGCTGCCTGTTGAAGTCAAGCAGGCGTGACTGGCAGCCCATGACAATGGGCTGCAGGTCGTCGGCAATGTAATCAAAATAGGGTGTCTTTCCGTAGGCCGAGAACAGCGCTCCCCAGTGCCGGCGCCGCCAGTCGCCATGCTCCGAGATGAGCACGTCGCGCATCGCCACGGGCATCGCGTTGGTGCGTCGCGCAAGCGCCACCGTGAGCCGCTGCACGCCATTGGGGCCGTCGATGAGGTAACGGTGGTGGCTGTGCCGCAGGGGGAGATTTCGCTCGGCGGCGTCGACGTACACGCGCTTGGCGGCCAGCATGGCCGCGTAGCAACGCACGCTGCCTGCCGTCATGCTGCCCATCACGACGGGTTTGGCAAGGTCGGATGCCGTGCTCATTTATCGGGATTAGCGTCCTTGAAGATGCGATTCCAGCGGATGCTCGCGGGGAATTTCTTGTCTTGGTTAAACGATACCAGCACAAACATGGGCTGCCCAATGATGTGATCCTCGGGCACAAAGCCCCAGTAGCGCGAATCGCTCGAATTGTCGCGGTTGTCGCCCATCATCCAGTAGTAGTCCATCTTGAATGTGTAGCTCGTGGCAGGCTGCCCGTTGATGAAGATCACGTTGCCTTTCACCTCCACCCGATTGCCCTCGTAGGCCTGGATGCAACGGTAGTAGTAAGGCAAGTTCTGCACGTTCAGGTTCAACCGCGCTCCCTTTTTGGGAATCCACAGCGGCCCGTAGTTGTTGTGGGTCCACGGCTTCTCGACTCCTAACGGATAGGTGTGCAGGTTGTCCTTGGGGTCGGTCTCGCTGTCTTGCAGCACGCGCACGGTGCGCACGCCCCTTTGCGCTTGGAGCGTCTTGACCATGGCCTTGGTGAGCGGCAGCAGGTAGCACCAGCCGCCATCGGGGGTCTGCCCTGGGCTTCCGCCCATCGTTTGCCCCTCTTGGCTGATGCCCATGTCGGTGAGCAGGTCGGGGTCAAGTCCCATGTTGTCGGTGAGCACCACGTAGTTACGCTGCATGTGAGCAGGCTCAGCCAAAGCCTTTCCATTGATGTAGACCACGCCGTCTCTTATCGCTAAGGTCTCGCCGGGCAAGCCGATGCAGCGCTTCACGTAGGCATCGCGACGGTCGACAGGCCGCGACACGATGTCGCCAAACTCGGCCTTGTTGTTCCACACATTGTCGCGCCCCACCTCGTAGCACAACCGGTAATAGTCGGGATTGGGAACCTTCGTGCTCACGGTGTCGCCAGCAGGGAAGTTAAACACCACAATGTCGTAGCGCTCCACATGACGGTAGCCTTTCAGGCGATGATAGCTCCATTGCGGCCACTCGATGTAGCTCTTGATTCCGCCCAACAAGGTGTTTTGAGCCAGCGGGAAGTGAAGAGGCGTCTGTGGCACGCGAGGGCCATAGACCATTTTGTTGACCCACAAGTAGTCGCCCGTGAGCAAGGTTTTCTCAAGCGACGATGAGGGGATTTGATAATTCTGCCCCACAAAGAGGAAGAGGAAGTAGACCAGCACAAGGGCATAAACAATCGCGTCGATCCAGCTCATGACCTTCTTCACGGCCTTGTTGTCGCTAAACTTCCACCAGTTCCAGGGAATGAAATGCGTGATATAGATATCGAAGAGCAAAAACCAAAAGATGAGCACCCACCAGTTGTCTAACCATGCCACCCAAGCCAAGAAGATGATGGACACTGCCGCAAAGCGAATCCAACGCGTTGTTTTCACACGTGCCATGCGCTCTTGCAGGCTGCCCGTTTGGCGCACGGGCACTTCGCTCGCTTTCTTGCTGTGATCTGTCATAGAAGCTGCCATGTTTTTCAAGATTACTTTTAGACTGCGAAATTAATCATTTTTTATCAATGTCTCGCCATTTTACCCCAAAAGTTGCATTTCTTCATCGAACTTGCTGTTTTTCCATCCCCTATAGCGAACGTGAGAGGGGGGGCGATGGCACAGTTGTCATCACCCTCCCCTATTCACATTCATCGGCATGACGGATGCCAGCCGGGGCATCACGACCCAGCGGTTAGAACCAGCGGCCGCCCTCCGAGTGGTAGTCGCCCGTGATGCGCAGGTTGAACGCCGCCAGCGCGTCTTGCTGGCTGATGCCGTAGCCGTAGGCAATTGCGTCGATTACCCGCTTCTCGGCATCGGTGAGCTGGTTGTAGTCATCGATAACCGATTCCCACTCTTGCTCCTCGCCACGCGAGCAAAGCACCACGACGGGAACATCCATTTCAAGATCCCAGTGGTCGCTTGCCAGCTGCCCAGGGGTTGGCGCATAGAAAGGCGACGCCACGCCATGGTGGAATTTAGAGGTGCGGGCATGCATGAGCCTGATGCGCAGGGTCATGGTGCGGCGGTCTTTCAAGAAAGAGAAATAACCCTTGAGCCCGACGGGGTTCTTGCCGCCCGTGCACTGTGTCCCCTCGTCTTTCAAAGTCTTGTCCCAAGGGGTAGTGTCCATGTAGGTGTACTCAAACATTTTGCTGGGGTCGGCATCATCGGGTGCGGCGACTGCACCCAGCAATGTGATGGGCTTCACGTCGCGAGGGGTGAAGAAGTGCTGGTGAATTTGGTCCTGGTTGTTCTCCACAAATTGCCCGGTGATGTCCTCACCCTTCTTGTTGTAGTAGCGAATCCACAAGCCGTAAGCCGAGACGATGTTCTGAGCCTTGTCGCCCGAGAAGACGCGGAAAATGGTGTCGCTGCCTTCAGCCGGCCTCCAGCCTTTCCCCTCGACATAGGTGAAAGTGATGGTTTGCTCAGTTTTCAGGTATTGCGCGCCATCGGGGTCGCTATCCTCGTGGAACAAGAGCCCGTGGAAGTGACCCGATGCCAGCGTGAGCACGGCCGTGTAGGGGTCGTCGTGGAGTTTGTGGTCAACTTCTGACTCCGGTCTCTGGGGTTCATCACTACATGAGGTGAATGACAGGCCAATCAACATGCACATCCATGCGATGGCGAAAAATTTCAAATTACGCTTTTTCATTTTTTTACTCTTTTATGTTTAACATATTAAAAAATGGTATAACAATGGTTTAGAACGTCCACGCCACCACAAGGCGCACATCGCGCCCGAGCGCATGGGAATAGTAGCGGAAACGGTCAGTGTACTCCTTGTACTGCTTGTTGAGCAGGTTCTCGACAATGACTCCGCCATCGAGCTTCCCCAGCTTGTGCAACCCCAGGGTCGCACCTAACTCGATGCCAAAGAGGTGGTAAGCCGGCGGCGTGTAGGGGATGAGGTCGGTAGCGGGGTCAAATCGCTTTTGCTTGGCCACAAACTTGTGGCTGACCTTGAGGTGCGGATGCCTCAGCCCAAGGATGCGCTCCAGTCCCACGCTCAACGACTGCGTGAGGCGGAACGAGGGGATGTAGGGCAAGTAGCGGTTGGTGTGGCGCTCGTTGACCCAAATCATGCTGCCCGTCACGTGATAGCCGATGTTTCGAGTCATGTTGCATTGTGCCTCGGCATCAATGCCACGGAAAAACGCTTTCACCTGCTTGTAGAAAAACATGGGGTAAGTGCCCGAAATGACCGTGAAGTAACGTTGCGAGGGCTCACTGTAGATAAAGTTGCCAACCCATTGCAAGTAGGCATCGACCGAGAACGTGACGGGCGAGAAGTCCACGTTGAGCGACGTAATCCACTTGAGGCTGCGCTCCGATTGCAGGGTGGAGTCGCCCACCAAGTAAATGCCCGAGGCATGATCCAGGCCATTGCTGTAAAGCTCGTGCACATGAGGGGCTCGAAAAGCCATGCCCACATTGCTCACCAATGAGAGGTGGCTGCCAGGAGCATAGTGCCCGCCTAAGTTGTAAGTGAAGTTGGTGAAATGGCGACGACCGCCGTAGCGGTTACTGTACAAGTCAATGCCAGAGGCGACACTCTTCTCATAATCAAACCTCACGCCGCCCTCGACACCCCAGGCTGGGCGAGCATACTTGGCCGTGAGAAACATCCCGGCGCTGGTGAGCGTGTAATTGGGAATCACTGGCACAATACCGGTACCTGGGAGATTGCTATTGTCGAGATGGCTGTAGGAGATGCCCAAGTCAAAATTCAAGTGGCGGGAGCACCAGTGCTTCCACTCGGCATCGGCCTGCAAGGCACGCAGCGTGAGGCTGACTGAGGGTACCGACGAGCGGAAATTGCGGCGCAAGTGAAACTCGTCGCGGTTATCGAGCTGATAGGCATACTGCATGGTGAGCTTGCTCATGGGCGTGAACGCGTAGTTGAGCCGGGCGCGGGCAAGCTGGTGCCTCACCCGCTGGTGCGGATAATCGATGTGGCGGGTAAAGGGGAAGGTTTCCACGGGCTGGCCAATGGCAATGCGCTCCTTTTGCAAGTCCACATCGCCAAAGTGAGCCGTATAGAGCACGCCAATGTTGGTATAGAAGCGGCTGTAGAACAACTCGGCCTCGACTCTCTTTCGCTTGTAGCCTAACGTGGCCGAGAAATCGGCCTCACGCATCCCCGTGTTGTTGAGGATATATTTTGCCGTCGACTGGTCGCCACTGTTCACATACGTGCCTTGCACGCGCCATGCCAGGTCGCGGCAAAAGGGCAGCGCGCCCTCTAAACTCGCGGTGGCGGCATAACGCCAGCCGTTGCTGCCTGCAAGCGTGGTGAAGTTGCCGTGCAGGCTCTCCTCGCCATAAGGGAGCGCCTTGCTCTCCAGGAGAATGACGCCGCCCATGGCCTCGGAGCCGTAGCGCACCGACTCGGCGCCTTTGACCACACTCACGCGGCCGCCGCTGTTGAAATCGAGTTCTGGCGCATGGTCATCGCCCCATTGCTGGCCTTGCTGGCGCACCCCATTGTTGACAATGAGGATGCGGTTGCTGTGCATGCCTTGAATGACGGGTTTAGCAATGGTCGTCCCGCTCTTTACCATGCTCAAGCCCTTGACTTGCCCCACAGCGGCCGCGAAACTGTTGCCAAGCTCCAGCTTCAGCGCCTTGCCATCGATGACCTGCGAGACCGCGTTCTTGGTCACGGTAGCCTTCTGGCCAGTGACTACGACCTCTTGCAAATCCTTGTACATGGCGGTGTCTTGACGCTGCGGCAAGGGCATCGCTGCCACTTCCCGAGCCGTCATCGCCGACATCACCGCCAACAGCATTTTCCAATGCCATTTCAACATGATTGTCATGATTTTTCTTGTTTTTTCGCACACCAATCCTCTACGAGGCACCATCCTCCTGCTGCACATGTGAGCAAGGTAGGCGGGCTTCACGAAGTGGGAATAGCGCCACTTCTTGGTGTGCTGGTTAAAAAAAAGGGGGAAATTGCAATATGCTTCAGTGCTCGCGGTGTGGCACGCTGCTCGAGTCCTCACGGCTCGTGGCAACATTGCACATCACCTCCACACGATACAGCAAGATATTGCTGATTGCGCTTTTCGACAGCGCAATCTCGGGTTAAGCCACAGCGGGCGGGGAATGAGCGTTTAACGAGATGTACCTGACCCACGAAGGCATCTGCTGGCAAGAGACGCAGATGACCTGGGAGGTGGAAAAAAACGCTACTGAATTTTGAATGACCGGTTTCTCAACCGTTGGAAGCGTGAATTCGCAAATGGGGCAATCTCCAACCTGTTTCGACAGCTGCACGCCATCACTGACGCCGCTTGCCGCCGACACAGGAGCGCTCCATTTTGAAGAAATCTCGTGGACATGAATCGACTTAATGCCAACGCTCGTGAATAGCATCAGGATAAACATCCACGATGCCAGCATTTGACCTCTTGTAATGTCCTTGTACTTCTTCATGCTCAAAAAGACACCGCTCGTGGTCAAAACGAACCGGTTGCCCAAAGGCGGTGTGATCAATTCATTTGAATGGGGGGCAAAGATAATGATACTTTTACAAAACTACAATATTTTTCTTCTAAAATGAGTAAAATTAACAAAAATAAGGCGTGAATCGCCTTTTAACCCTGGCATCAAAAGTGACCGTGCCCCCCGCCGCCATGCCGGCCGCCATGCCTCTGGCCCGAGCCAAAGCCGTCGCGCAGCTCGGGCTGATGCCCATTTTTGAACGTGGTGAAGCGATAGGTGAAGGTGAGCATCGCGTAGCGCGTGATCGCGTTATAGGCCGCATCCTCAATATAGCCTGCCGTCACATTGCGGTAGACGCTCTTTTTTTGCTTGAGCAAGTCGTAGACCGAGAGTTGCAGGCTGGCTTTCCGGCCTGCAAGGAACTCATAGCCTAACGAGGCGTTCCACAGCCATTGCGTGTTGTTGTAGCCGCTGGCATAGCCCGTCGAGGCGCTATAGGTCAAGTCGGTGCTTAGCACCAAGCCACAGGGAGCGCTGATTGTGCCGTTGAACATGCCGCCATAGGTGTGCAGCGCCTTCCCGCCAATGGCCGCCAGGCTGTTGTGGGTTGTCTGAAACCTGTAGCGTGGGCGTATTTCGAGGTCGAACACCTCATTGCGAAAGGCTAAACCCGGCGAGAGGCTGAGGGTGAATGTCTGGCTGCGGTTATACTGCGTGTTGTTGTAGCCCTTGGCCACCGCGTAATGCCCCATCACGTGTGAGGTGAAAAACATCACTTTGCTGCTGGTGAATGGGAAATTGAGCATGTTCATGGCAAAAGCATTCCACACACCGTTCACGTTGTCATAGGTCGTGTAACGCCCACCCGTGGAGCTGTCGTAAGTGGTCTTTGAAATAATGCTGTTTTGCGAGAACCTCACCGCCATCATGGCCATGACACTTCGCTGGTCCAACTGATTGAAATCATTGAACCTCAAGTTGATGCGGTGAGTGAACGTCGGGCGCAATCCTGGATTTCCGATCACGATGTTCAAGGGGTTGCTGGTGTCGGGCACGGGCTGCAACTGGCCGATTGACGGCTGGCTGCTGCGCATGCGGTAGTCAAATGCCAGGTTGCGGGTCTTGGAAAACTTGTAGCGCAAGCGCGCAAACGGCGCCACACTCCATGCCCAGCGGGCAGGGATGCTGCGGTTGCCGTTGATGACATCCTCGCTCTTTGACATGGCCGCGCTCACCGAGAGCCCCACATTGAGGTTATAGGCCTTGCGCACTTGGCGGAAACCCACCCTGAGCGACTGGTTATAGTAGGTGTTGCTGAACTGGCTGCTCTGCTCCTCGTTGAGCGTGTGGTTCAGCGCGGGGGCAAGGTCAAAGTTGAGGATGCTTGCGAGCATCAAGTCGTCGGTCAACACGCCGTCGCCATAGTTCCTGGCCATGTAGTCGCTGAAGCGGTCGCTGCGCGGCAAGCCAGCCACTGGGGCGCCCAAAGTCACGGGCTGAACGGGCTGAACGGGCTGAACAGCATCGCGGGCGATGTCGTACACCATCTTGCTGGCGCGGTTGTAGCGATAATTGCCCCGGTAGGCCACGGTGAGGAAGCGGGCATTCTTGATGTTGCCAAGAGGCTCGGTCCAGGTCAGACGGCCATTCACGCCGTGGGTGTGACGACGGTTCTCGTCCATTTGGTCAATGGTCTCGTCCTCGCCGTCTTTCAAGTAATACCTATTCTGCGTGAGCGTGTTGCCATCCTCGTTCACCTTGCTATAGTTGTAGCGCACCTGCACGCTATAGCTGCGCCCAGGGTGAAACTTAAACTTGTGGGTATAGACCAGTTGAGCGCCAAACTCGCAGCTCTCGCCATCGTTGAGATAGTCGCTCACCGAGCGGTTCACCAAGGTGTTGAGCGCATCGCCTGCGCGGGTCATCGAAGAGTCGGCGCGGGCGCTCTTGCCGAAGTTGAGCGAGAAATTGGGCCTGAACTCCAGCACATTGCAGGTGTCTATCATCCACTTGAGGCGAAAGTCGCCCCGCAAGTCGTGGCTCTTGTCACGCGCGCTGGTCGTGGCATCGGCGTAGCTCGTGGAGTCGGTGAAAAGGTACTGGCGCGCGGTCGAGGTGCGGGTGTCGCGGTCGCTGTGGGAGTACATGAGGTCGCCCCCAGCCCTGAAGCGGTCCTGCTCGCCATCCCCTCCGCCATCGTTGGTACCCACGTTGAAGTTGAGCCCCACATTTTGCGAGGTCGTGATGCCCTGGTCGCCGCCAAACCGCCTGAACCGCTGCTTTCCCCCATCGGTGAAGCCGATGTTGTTGGTATTGTTACCGCTACCCACAAGGGTGAACTGGTTTCCGTTGGAAAAATGGTTGGCAATGACGTTGGCGGCATAGCGGTCGTCGGTGCCGTAGCCAGCATTGGCGGTGCCAAACCAGCCATTGTTCATCTCTTTCTTCACCGTGAGGTTAATCACGGTCTCGTCCTCGCCGTCATCCACGCCGGTGAGCCTGGCCAAGTCACTCTTACGGTCAATGAGCTGCAACTTGTTCACCATGTCGGCCGGGATATTCTTGGAGGCTACCGTGGGGTCGTCGCTGAAGAATTCCTTGCCATCAATCAAGATTTTGGTCACTTCCTTGCCATTAGCGGTGATTTTGCCGTCGCTGCTCACCTCCACGCCAGGCATGCGCTTGAGCAAGTCCTCAACCACGGCATTGGCCTGGGTCTTGTAGGTATCGGCATTATACTCAATGGTATCCTCCTTGACGGTGACCGCCGTTTTCACCCCATGCACGACCACCTCAGTCAGCAGCTTGCCCTCCATGGTCATGGGGATAGCGCCTAAGTTCACGCCCCGGCCGTCGGCAGCCAAGTTCACGCGGCGCGTCGTCTCGGCATAACCTAAATAGGAACACTTCACCACATAGTGGCCTGGGGTGACATCGGGCAAGTTAAAAACGCCATGGCTATCGGTGACCACGCCCGCCACAAAGGCGCTATCCTTGGCAACCTTGAACAATTTCACGGTTGCCGAGACAAGCGGCGTGGTGTCGTTGGCGTCAATGAGCAAGCCGTTGATGCGAGATGCCGCGTGGGCATGACATCCCATGCCGGCAATGAGCGCCACAAGGAGTGTCATCAATTCTTTTTTCATGCTCTGAAACATTTTCCTAACCTTCAAAGTCATTGCAAGGCGACTTTCGCCTCGAACCGTGCACAAAATTACAATGTTCCTAAGCAATCGCGCAAATATCTTAGACCATCGCCCCTTTTTTATCGACCAACGGGAGCCCCGCCAAAAAATTATGTGAATTGTGATTAGATTTCGGGGCGAAATGGCTAACTTTGCATTTTGTTAGTAAAGCTATGGAAAAACCGAATATGAATATTCAAGAATCGATGCGCGCCATTCTCGAAGCCGAAAGCCGCGCCATTCTGGAAATACCGGTGACCGAGGGATACGAAAAGGCCATCGGTCTCATTGTCGATGCCCACAACCGAGGCGGCAAGCTGGTGACCTCGGGAATGGGGAAATGCGGGCAGATTGCCGAGAATATTGCCACCACGTTCTGCTCAACAGGCATCCCGGCGGTGTTTTTACATCCCAGCGAGGCCCAGCATGGCGACTTGGGCATCTTGCAGCCCAACGACGTGATGCTGCTGCTCTCCAACTCGGGAAAGACCAGCGAAATTGTGGCTCTTGTGCAACTGGCGCAAGCGCTCTACCCACAGCTCAAGATTATCGTCATCACTGGTAACCCCGATAGCGAGCTGGCCAAGGAAAGCGATGTGTGCTTAGCCACTGGCAGCGCCCCCGAGGTGTGCCCACTGGGGCTCACCCCCACTACCTCGACCACGATGATGACCGTGATGGGAGATGTGCTGGTGGTGAACACCATGCTCACCACGGGCTTCACGCGCCAAGACTACGCCAAGCGCCACCATGGCGGCTACCTGGGGCAGAAGAGCCGCGGCACACGATAGCGCCCAAGCGCGACAGTGACGACGCCTTTTCCTGCGAGAAAGAAAAGACCTTAAAAAAATCATACTCTCTAACCTATACTTTTTGCGATGAAACAACTGTTGATCGAAGAATCCATGCCACTGCTGAAGAGCGACCTCTCCAACCAGGCGGCCACCATTGAGGCCACTGGGCAGCTGCCCAGCAAGGAAGAGCTGTCGAAAAACGGCGAGCTGCGCCTGTGGTGTGTGTGCTATCTGGTGAAAGAGAGCCGCCATAGCGAAGCCGCCTTGCTCGTCGACTCCATCGTCTTTGACGAAGATGCCTCACAGTTGCCCCTATTGCACCATGCCTGGCTGTGGCTGGCGCGCATCTCGCTTTTCATTGCCACCAGCGACTACATGCTCGCGCTGGGCAGTGCCGAGAATTGCCTGAACGTGCTTTCTCACGTGACCAACAAGCGCGATGAGGATTTCCTGGCCATTGTAGCCTCACTGCTCTACAACCTGGCCTACATTCACCACCAACTGGGCGACAATGGCCGGGCTGTGAAAGAGCTCACCAAGTCTCAAAAGCTCTTTGAGCGCCTGGTGAAGCGGAACAGCTCTCGATTCTCACACATGCTCGTCTATGCCGTGGAGGCCTCGACCACCATTTTCAAGTCGCGCATCAAGCAGATGAACGTGCTGGCGCACTACCAAACCACCACCGAGCTCTACACGGCCATGCTCAACGACGACGATAGCGAAAAGGTGCGTGAGGCACTGGTGAACCTCGTCGACTCCCTGGCTCACGAGGGTGAGCTCATGTTGAGCATGGGCAACGGCCGCCATGCCGTGAAATTCTACACCAAAGCCTTGCGCTACCAGAAAAAAGTGAGCAATGGCATGGGAACCAAGGAATTGGAACTTTCTATCGGTCTTGCCAAGGCCCTCATGAAACTGATGAACCGCCGAGCCGCCGCCGAGCAACTGCTCAACTCGCTCTTGCCGCTGGCACAACGCTTGGGTGACAATGAGCGATACACCGAAATCGAGCAGCTGCTGAATAACCGTAACAAGAACTCCAATATCATGCTCCTGCTCAAGGGGCTTTTTTAAACACATGAGAATCGTGATTCAACGGGTGAGCCGCGCATCGGTCACTATTGACGGCACACGCCGGAGCGAAATTGGGCGAGGGCTCATGGTGCTGGTGGGGGTGCGCGAGGGCGACACGCCGAGCGACGTGCTGTGGCTGGCACAGAAGACGGTGAACATGCGCATCTTTGACGATGAGCGGGGCGTGATGAATCGCAGCGTGCTTGACGTGGACGGCGACCTGCTCGTTGTGAGCCAGTTCACGCTCAACGCCTCCACCAAAAAAGGCAATCGACCCAGCTACATTCACGCGGCCGGCCACGAGCTGGCCATTCCTCTCTACCAGCGTTTCTGTGCCGAGGTGTCAAGACTCATGGGACACTCGGTTAAAACAGGGGAGTTTGGCGCCAACATGCAGGTGGAACTCGTCAATGATGGCCCAGTGACCATCATCGTTGACTCAACACTCAAAGAGTGAGTACGCTCGCTACAAAAGCCCATCGGCCCAACATTTCCCCCAGTTTCTCTCTTCAACGCTCCCTTCTACACAAGATCTCCCACGAGATCTCCCACGATTGATCGATGGCCTTCATCCCGATTGAGGGGGTGCATAAAATCAAGGAGGATGAGTCCCAAAAGGCTCATCCTCCTTGTTTTCTAAAGGTTAAAGACAGAGATTACTTGCGAATCACTTTCTTCTTGCCGTTCACGATGTAGATGCCGGGCTCAAGACCCTTGAGGCTCTTGGCATCCTTCATCACCTGGCGGCCGTCGATGGTGTAGACGTTGTAGCGCTTTGCGCCCGCGGTCACGAGGTCGTTGAC
>CABTZK010000009.1 GCA_902489275.1 uncultured Porphyromonadaceae bacterium | reverse complement strand
TATTTCAATTTTCTCAATCATAAGCCTATAGGACAAGTCAAATACGCGCTGATTTAATTCAACCAACGGGTGCAACTAATTGGAAACCCACCCATCCTTTTCACACAACACCTCTTTAACTTAGATGATTGATAAAAACACCAAGAAGAAAAGCCCTGTTCTCTTCTTGCGGGGGAGCGAATTTATTTGTAATTTTGCCAATCAAACCCTACTATGACATGACGATATTTAAACCCTATGCCCTGCAACTGCGCGACCGAGAGCTCAAAATCGACCGTCCGCTCATCATGGGCATTGTCAACGTTACCCCCGACTCTTTTTACGCTGGCAGCCGTTGCGACAATGGCGACAAAGTGGCTCAATGCGTGCAACGAATTGTAGACGAGGGTGGCGACATCATTGATATTGGCGGCTATAGCACCCACCCAGGTGCAAGTGAAGTGACCGAAGAAGAGGAGTATGCCCGGGTGAAACATGGCGTTGAAATTGTGAAGCGCATCGCGCCACACGCGACCACCAGCGTGGACACCTTTCGCGCCAATGTGGCACAAAAGGCTGTTGAGGAATTAGGGGTTGACATCGTGAACGATGTCGCGGGCGGAACGCTCGACTCGCTTATGTTCAAGACCGTAGCAAGGCTTCAAGTCCCCTATATCGTCATGCACATGCGCGGGACACCGGCTACCATGCAGCAGCTCACCCACTACGAACGCGGCGTGACGACCGAAGTTGTAGAAAACCTGGCCCGCAAGATTGAGTCGCTGCGCGACATGGGCGTTACACAGGTCATCTCAGACCCTGGCTTTGGCTTCAGCAAGACCGTTGAGCAAAACTATGAGTTGATGAATCACCTGGAGCAGTTCCACCAGCTTGGCGTTCCACTGCTGGTGGGCATCTCAAGAAAAGCGATGATCTACCGCTTGCTTGGCATCACGCCGGCCGAGGCCCTGAACGGCACAACCGCGCTCAACACGATGGCCCTGCTCAAGGGCGCACACATCCTGCGCGTGCATGACGTGCGCCAAGCGGTTGAAGCCCGAGCAATTGTCGAGGCCACATCAGGCACCAGCCACTCATCAACAGCAAACCCATAGTTCCCCCTTTTTATGGAAGAGATATTTAGCATCATTGGCATTAAGGATGTGGTTGACATCCTTCTAGTGGCTACCCTTCTCTTTTACCTCTACAAGACGATGAAAGACTCTGGGTCGATCAACGTCTTTGTGGGTGTGCTGGCCTTTGTCATCACCTGGATCGTGCTCTACAAGTTTCTCGACATGCAACTCATTGGCACGATTATGGATAAGTTCATTGACATTGGCCTTTTTATCATCGTCCTCCTGTTTCAAGACCAAATCAAGCGATTCCTCAACGAGCTTGGGTCACATAACCGCTGGAAATTTTTAAGAAAGATTTGGCATAAGGGAGAAATCCAAGACAAGCAGAAGTGGATTATGCCCATCGTGTATGCCTGCATGAGCATGTCGAAGTCGAAAACGGGCGCACTCATCGTGATCCAGCAAGCCATGCCGCTTGACGACTACGCCCACACTGGCGACATGATTGACGGCAACGTCAATAACCGGCTTCTTGAGAACATCTTCTTCAAAAACAGTCCGCTCCACGACGGCGCGGTCATCATTGCCAAAGAGAAAGTCGTGGCGGCCGGCTGCATTCTGCCTGTGTCACACAACACCGACTTGCCTCGCTACTTGGGGCTGCGCCACCGCTCCGCACTGGGCATTAGCCAAGCTACCGATGCCATCGCTGTGGTGGTGAGCGAGGAAACGGGCAACATCAGTTACGCCCACCGTGGCGAGATACACCTCAAGCTCAACAGCACAGAATTAGAGCACGCGCTTTCAAAACTCATTGAATCATAACCACTCTGTCATGCCAGAAATCTCAAGAATGTTTGAAATTGGCGACACGCTTGTGAGCCATGACCTTGCCGAGCGCTTCTTTTGCTGCAATATCGATGCCTGCTTAGGCGCATGCTGCATCGAGGGCGACACGGGCGCTCCCATCACTCAAGAAGAATACGAAAGCCTCAAAAAAGCCTTGCCAGCGATTTGGGAGGACCTGCTCCCGCGCGCCCAAGAGGAAATAAAGGAAAACGGAGTGGGCTACATTGACCAGACTGGCGAGCTCGTCACCCAAATTGTCGATGGAAGGAATTGTGTGTTTTCTACCTACCGGTCGGGTGGCGTGTGCATTTGCGCCATCGAGCAAGCCTATCGAGCGGGACGGCTCAACTGGCGCAAACCTATCTCATGCTATCTTTACCCTGCACGCATCAAGAAAAAACCCACCTTCACCGCTGTGAACTATGACCGCTGGAAAATCTGCAAAAGCGCCGAGGTCATGGGACGAAAACAAAACATCCGTCTCTATCAATTTCTCAAAGCGCCTCTCATCGAGCGATTTGGGCAGCAATGGTATGACGAGTTGGTTGCCAACTGCGAGCTCTACATCAAAACATATCTAACGGATTAACCCTCCATGGGCTTTTCGCTTTCATCAATCGGTCGTTACCCAGCCTTGCTGATAAGGTTCTGGTAAATTTTGCGCTTTTTTCATGAGCGCGCTATAGTCATCGCCACGCTCAATGTAGATGCGATATTGCTTTCCTTTCTTGCGCACCTTGGCGTTCTTGAATCTCTTCTCGCTGGCAAAAAAGGAGTTCACTTGCTTTTGGCTGGAGAGCGTGCAAATCACCAGGTAATACTTGCCCTTGTTGCCGGGGGTTGCCGTAGCCTTGGCTTTGCCCCGTTGCTCAGGATCGATTACTTGACGCGACGCCACGGGAGAAGGTTTTATCCTGCGGGACATGGTATCGGCCTTTCTTTTTATCGCAAAATCGGCACGATGAGGCTCAAGTGACTGATTCTCGCTCCCTGTGTCGGCTTGCTTTTTCACATCGGGCACATTGAGCGTGGCCAGTTGATGCTCACGAGTGCTCATCGCAATAGGCGTAGACAGGACAAGCCCCAACCCTATCAAGACAACAATAGAGGCCGCAAGCTGAATGGCGCGCCTACCCCACCAGCCGCGTTGCAGTGGCGGCGGTTGGGAAGCCGTGACGGCAGCCGGTTGCTCCTGTGTAGCCTCTTCCCACTCGGTCAGCGGCACAAACTCGTAGGATTTCAATCCGAAATAACCATCACAACAGTGTTCCTTAGCAAATGGGATGAACTCGACTCCTCCATTGCCGATTGGCACGAAATAGCCCAGTCGACCAAACGGCACTTCAGATCCCTCGTTGATGAGCTGCCTGCAAACTGCCACATGCGCGCCAATCAACTTGGTGGCCTCGGCAAAAGTGAGGCCATGACGGCGGGTGATGGAATTGACCAAAAGGCCATCGTTGTGAATAACAGAGGCATTGAAGCTCACGTTGCGCATGGGCTTGCGGAATTGTGATGTCTCGACCGAAAAGCATGCTGGCACATACTGCGCAATGAATGCTCCCCATCCAGGAACCACCACGCAATCATTTCTCGTCATGAGATACTCGATGTGCTCGATTATTGAAATCATCTGAGCAAAGTTAAGCATTATCTCCAAAACTGCAAAGCATTCGGCAAGCATTTTTAAATTTATTCAAGCATCCCTTTAGCCACAGCGGGATCAATGCCATGTTTCACAGCCAGTTGCACATCTTTCTTGACTTCCTCGTTCTCATATCTTAATTTCTTGAGCTTTGCGCGCAACAAGTAAAGATAGCCGTCATCGGGGTTGATGGCGATAGCGTTGTTGATGTCATCGGCAGCTTCGGCAAGTTTTTTCATCATCAGGTAGCAGTCGGCCCTGTTAGCCAGCAGCGATGGCGTTGGCTCCACTTCAATGACCTTGCTAAAGCATTGCGCTGCCTTAGCATAGTTTCCTTGCTCCTTGTTGAGAAAGGCCTGCCCCTTGATGGCGAGCGATGAGTTTGGATGATAGCGGGTTATGTCGATAAAATATTGCTCGGCCAGCTTGAAATCCCTTTGCTCGACACCAATCATGCCCAAGTTGTAGCGTGCCTCCTCGTCGGCAGGGTCAAGCGCGACGACACGCTTGTAGTCGGCTATTGCCAGCCTTAGGCTATCAACTTGCAAGTACAAGGCTGCGCGGTTGTTGAGCAGTGCCACCGCATTAGGAGTCATATCAATTGCCAACGTGTAGTTTTTGATGGCATCGCTTAGCTTTCCTTGATACCGCTGTAGCGTCGCAAGATTGGATAGCAGAAGTGAGTTATTCGGGTTAGATGGCTCTGCTACAATTGCTTTCCTAATAAAAATTGTAGCATTACTCCAATCTTTTTTTTGGATATGAGTCTGTGCGGAATCAATCAGCCGAAAGTAAACGGTGGCCGTGTCGATTGTGACCGAAGAGGTGATTGTGGCGCTTGGCCTCGCCTGGCTGCTGGCCGATGACGGCTTGGCCGGCATCGGGATCTTGAGGTTCTCGTCATTGATTGACTTGACGACCTGGGCTTGCCCCACAAGCCCCCACAGCACAAAAGAAACAAACAGGATGCGAGTAAAGAATCTCATTGCCGAAATGCTTAATTACAAGGCAAAGGTAGCACGATAAATGGATTTTGATTTGTCACATTTAGGAAATTTAGTTAATTTTGCGTATTAATAAGAAAACAAGAAATGACGCTAAACATCATTCTCCTGCAGGTTGCACAAGTGTTGCAAGACAGCACTGCAAGCGTTGCGGGCAAGACACAAGCAGCGGTCGAGGCGGCCAAATCGCTCTCTCCCGAGAAACTGAATGACCTCAAGCACGTGAATTGGAGCGTGCTCATCGACAACATCGCCAACCAGTTCATAAACTTTGCGCTACGGCTCATTGTCGCGCTCATCGTGCTTTACCTTGGCAAGTTCATTATCAACAAGCTCAATGGCATTGTGCGCGGCATCATGCTCAAGCGCAGCGTTGACCCATCGCTCAGCACCTTCCTGCTAAGTCTCATGAAAATTACCCTCATGTTTGTCCTCATCGTCTCGGTGATTGGGATATTGGGGATTGAGACAAGCTCGTTCATCGCCATCTTTGCATCGGCAGGCGTGGCCATCGGCATGGCGCTAAGCGGCACCCTCCAGAATTTTGCCGGCGGTGTCCTGCTGCTGCTCATCAAGCCCTACAAGGTGGGTGACTACATTGAATTTGACAAGTACAAAGGCACGGTGAGGGAGATTCAAATTTTCCACACCATCATCACAACCTATAACAACGAGAAAATCATCATCCCCAATGGCCCACTTTCAACAGGCACCGTCAACAACTTCTCGGCCGAGGGCTACCACCGAGTGGAGTGGGACGTGAGCATTGCCTACGGCGACGACGTGCCTGCCACACGCAAGGCCATTCTCGACATTCTGAAGGCCGACAGCCGCATCATCCAAGAGAAACCCAACGAGGAGGCAGGCCAAGCATGCGCCGCACCCACTGTCAACGTCGAGGCGCTCGGCAATAGCAGCGTGGCGCTCAAGGTCCGCGCCTGGACCAGAATAGCCGATTACTGGGGAGCATTTTACGACATCAACGAAAGCATCTATCAGAGACTTCCAGAGGCAGGTGTTCACTTTCCTTTTCCACAAATTGACGTTCATTTAAAAAAGAATTAATTGCTTTTCTTGTTTTTGATGAGATTTTGCCGTATATTTGCGTAAAATATGTGAAGTAGTGCCATTTGCCTCGATGAACCAACGGTACCCCCTTGGGCACAACAGACGCTAAATGCTTGTCTTCTAATTATTTTTAACACTTGCAATCCTGCGCCGTTTGGATGCCATTTAGTTTTAGCAACAGGTGACCCATGACAAGGCGCATCGCTTAGGCCAGTGCCCTTTTTACCGCCGGGACGGTCTGTTTTTCTTACTCCCTCTCTACTGGCCGATGCAAGCGTGCGTCGGCATCCCCCTATGCTCATAAAAAAACAAAATAAATGATAAGTAAATGGAATTACTTACCCTTGACATCCGAAGAACGCGAAATCGAGGAGCAGCTGGCTGTAAAGTTCCCCAACTGCCCCTCGATTGCCAGGCTTTTGGTGCAGCGAGGAGTGAAAACATGGGACGAAGCCCAGCAATTCTTCTATCCGTCGCTCAACCAAATGCCCGATCCATTCCTGATGCGAGACATGGAGAAGGCTGTCGAAAGGCTCAACGAGGCCTTGGGGTCGAAAGAGAAGATTATGGTCTACGGCGACTATGACGTTGACGGCACCACCGCAGTCGCCTTAGTGTACCGGTATCTTCAAAATTTTTATTCTAACATTGTGTATTATGTCCCTACCCGGGATGATGAAGGCTATGGAATCTCGCTGCAAAGTGTTGATTACGCAGCAAGCATCGGCGTGAAGCTCATCATTGTGCTTGACTGTGGCATCAAGGCCATCGAAGAGATTGCATACGCCAAATCAAAAGGCATCGACTTCATTGTGTGCGACCATCACGTGCCCGATGATGTGCTGCCTGACGCAGTAGCCATCCTGAACCCCAAACTCAAAGACGACAAGTACCCGTTCAAGGAGCTGTCGGGTTGCGGAGTGGGCTTCAAGTTCATGCAAGCCTTTGCCAAAAGCAATGGCATCAACAACATCTACGACCTGGAAAGCTTGCTCGACCTGCTGGCAGTGAGCATTGCGGCCGATATTGTGCCCATCGTGGGCGAGAACCGCATCATGGCCTACTATGGCCTGAAACGGCTCAACTCCAACCCCAACGTGGGTTTGCGCAGCATCATCCGCCTGTGCGGCCTTGGCAACAAGGAGCTCACGATCAGCGACATCATCTTCAAGATTGGGCCTCGCATCAACGCGTCGGGGCGCATGGAGTCGGGGGCAGAATCGGTGGAGTTGCTGGTGACCAAAAACCTTTCGCAGGCCAACGAAATCAGCAAGCGCATTGACCAATATAACAAAAACCGCAAGAGCCTTGACCGCCAAATTACCGAGGAGGCGAACAAAATCATCAAGGAACATAAAGCACAAATTCAGGGCCGGAAGCCCATTGTCATCTACGACCGCAATTGGCACAAGGGCATCATTGGCATTGTGGCCTCACGGCTTGCCGAGTTTTACTTCCGTCCATCGGTGGTGCTCACCTACGCTGACAATGGCATAGCAACGGGGTCGTCACGGTCGGTGCGGGGCTTTGATGTCTATTCAGCCATCAGAAGTTGCCGGGATTTGCTTGAGAATTTCGGCGGGCACACCAACGCCGTAGGCCTCTCGATCAAGGAAGAGAACATCAAGGAGTTCCGCCATCGGCTGTCAGATTATGTCGAGCAGCACATCCAGGATGACCAAATCACCCCTCAGCTCAATCTCGATTGCGAAATTGACTTTGAGGCGATCAATAGCGCCTTGCTCAAGACGATGCGGCTCTTTAACCCGTTTGGCCCTGAAAACCCCAAGCCCCTGTTTTTCACCCGCAACGTCTACGACAGCGGCACCAGTAAAATCGTGGGCAAGAAAATGGAGCACATCAAGCTCGACCTCGTGGACGGCAAATCGAAGAAAGTCATGAATGGCATTGCTTTCAACATGGCTAAGTACTTTGATTACATTAAGTCGCACCGCCCATTCGACATTTGCTACACGATTGAGGAGAGCAAGCACCGCAACAACACCACCGTGCAGCTGCAAGTGAAAGGCATCCGCATCCACGTTGACTCCCAAGCCACCCCACCCCATGGGCAAGGCGCATGAGATTCTGAAAAAGTACTGGGGACATGATGCGTTCCGCCCGCTTCAAGAAGACATCATCAACTCGGTGCTGGCAGGGAACGACACGCTGGGACTGATGCCTACGGGTGGCGGCAAATCGGTGTGCTTTCAAGTGCCCACCATGATGATGGAGGGGTTAGCGCTCGTCATTACCCCCATCATCTCGCTCATGAAAGACCAGGTTGACAATTTGATTGCACGTCACATCAAGGCCACCTACCTGCACGCGGGCCTCACCCTTTCGGAGACGAAAAAGACCTACGAGAAATGCCGCTACGGAAACTACAAGTTCCTCTATGTATCGCCCGAGCGACTGAGGAGTGACACCTTCACCGACCACCTCAAGCGCATGAACGTGAGCCTTATCGTGGTTGACGAGGCGCACTGCATCTCGCAATGGGGATATGACTTCAGGCCATCGTTCCTGAAGATCTCCTCGGTGAGGAAATTGTTCCCCACTGTGCCCGTGCTGGCGCTCACGGCAACAGCGACCCAACAAGTGGTTGAGGACATCATGGCGCAACTGAAGTTTCGCAAGAGGAATGTGTTCCGAAAGAGTTTTTCACGTCCCAACTTGACCTACGTCGTGCGTGAGACCAGCGAGAAGCATGCCGAGTTGGTCCACATTCTACAGTCAGTGGCGGGCAGTGCCATCGTGTATGCGCGAAGCCGCAAGCGCACCAAGGAAATCAGCGATGTGCTTGTGCGCAACGGCATTCGCTCTGATTTCTATCATGCGGGGCTGAATATCGAAGACAAGGAAGACAAGCAGAACAAGTGGAAAAACGACGAGCTGCGTGTGGTGGTGGCGACCAATGCCTTTGGCATGGGCATCGACAAGCCCGACGTGCGCCTTGTGATTCACATCGACATTCCCAACTCTCTCGAGGAATACTACCAAGAGGCGGGGCGAGCGGGGCGCGACGGGCTGCGAGCCTACGCCGTGCTGCTCACCGCCCACACCGACCAAAGACGCTTGCACCGCCACATCACCGACTCTTTTCCCGAAAAGGAGTTCATCAAGCGAACCTACGAGCGCGTGGGCAACTTCCTAAACGTCGCGATTGGCGAGGGCTACATGAAGATGTATGATTTCAATTTCAACCTGTTTTGCCGCACGTTCAAGTTGCCAGTCATCGCAACCCACAGCGCCTTGAAAATCCTCACAGCAGCAGGCTACATCGAGTTTGTGGAAGAAATTGAAACTCAGTCACGCATCCTCATCCTGTCTCCCAAAGAGGGACTTTACCACATCAACTCGCAAAATTCCAATGTCGACCGTGTGCTGCAAGCCCTCCTGCGCACCTACACCGGTCTCTTTGCTGACTACGTGTTCATTAACGAGGCCGTCATCTCGTTTCGTTTCGGCATTCCAGAGCAGGCTATCTACGAGGCGCTCATCGAGCTTAACAAGATGCACATCCTGCACTACATTCCCCGCAAGCGTACCCCCCACATCATGTACACCACCTCCCGCGAGGAACCCCAGTATCTTCTTTTCCCCAAGGCCGTCTATGAAGACTTGCGGCAACGCATGACCTGCCGCATTGAGGCCATCATCAACTACGCTTTCAACCCAAGCGCGTGCCGCGAGCGCATGATGCTCAACTACTTTGGCGAGCAGGACGAGACCGATTGCGGGCACTGCGACACCTGCATCGAGCGACGCAAGCGCAACGACCACACGGCACAGGACGTGCAAGAAGGCATCCTCTACATGGCCGCCGTGAAGCCACGCCGACTGCAAGAGTTCCTTCACACGCTCTCGTTTCCACAAGACGAAATCATTGCAACCCTGTCCTTCCTCGTTGATGAGGGCTACCTCATGCACCATGACAATGACACCTACGAGAACCCTAAGCCATTGAAGTGAGCATTTCCGCCCTCATCGGCACCCCATCACAGAGGCTGCGTAAAAACAGCCTAAAACTTAAGGTAAAAATCACGGCACAAGGCGCGGTAAGCCAGCGTGTAGCCCGAAGTGGGGTTTTCGATGACTAACTGGCTGCGCACGAGGACACACGGCGAGGGAGATAGCTCCCAAAGGACACGCTTCGGAGGTAATCCATCTATTGAAACGACTTCGGTTTTCCGTTTAATATTCAAAGCATTATCCACGCATAACTCAACAATCTCTTGAATAGCATCAATGGGAGTAATCAGGGCAATCGTGCCGCCAGGAGAAAGGAGGCGCTTTGCATTCGACAGCAATTGCCCGAAACTGAGCGAGAGGGTGTGGCGGGCATTTTTGCGCTGGGCGACTGGCGGCAATGAGCCTTGAGTGAAAAATGGAGGATTCGACACAATGAGGTCATACTGCCCAAGGGAACGGTGTGCAAAATCGTTAAAGTCGGCCCATCGCGCCTCCAGCCGATCGCTCCATAATGAGTTGCTGAAATTGAGGTTAGCCTCCTCTATCGCGTCGGCATCAATATCAATGCCTAAAATTTCACAAACGGGGTTGCGCTGTGCCACCATGAGCGCAATAAGCCCACAGCCAGTACCCACGTCAAGCACCTTAACGGCCGAATCCACATCGCACCACGCCCCGAGCAAGACACCATCGGTGCCCACTTTCATGGCCGCCTTTTCATGGACAACGCTAAAGCGCTTGAATCTAAACAACCTTTCTCTTGCCATGCCTGTCGCCATAGCGAGGGGCAGCGTGTGACACTGCCCCCCTTGTATGCGTTATCGTGCAAAAGCATTGCTGCTGTTGCTACTTAGTACTCATCCCAACTTTTAATCTCGATATCGTCGTTGGCCATGTCACAAAAGGCATCGACATAGGCCGCTGCCAAACGCGCATTGGTAATCAACGGCACATTGAGGTCGACCGAGGCGCGGCGAATCGTGTAGCCGTTGGTGAGCTCTACCGAAGTCAAGTTCTTGGGGATATTCACCACCAGGTCGATGGCCTTACTGTGCAGCAAGTTGAGCGCCTGCGGCTCCTGGTCGGGCTGACTGGGCCAATACACCTTAATCGCTGGCACGCCATTGTCGTTCAAGTACTTGTTGGTGCCACCCGTTGCGTACAGCTGGTAGCCCTTTTTGTGCAGCCTCATGGCTGCATCGAGCAGCTCGGCCTTTTGCTTGGCAGGTCCCGTGCTCAACAGCACGCCGCGCTTGGGCACACGATGACCCACCGAAAGCATCGCTTTCATCAAAGCCTCGCTTGTGCTGTCGCCAATGCAGCCCACCTCTCCAGTAGACGACATGTCAACGCCCAGCACAGGGTCGGCTCCTTGAAGGCGCGAGAAAGAGAACTGGGAAGCCTTGATGCCCACATAGTCAAGATCAAACGCGCTCTTACTGGGCTTCTCGACAGGGATACCTAACATCACCTTGGTGGCAAGGTCGATAAAGTTGATTTTCAACACCTTGGAAACGAATGGGAAACTGCGCGATGCCCGCAAGTTGCACTCGATGACCTTAATATCATTGTTCTTGGCTAAATACTGAATGTTGAATGGACCGCTAATGTGCAGTGCGGCAGCAATCTTACTGCTGATTTTCTTGATTCGGCGAATGGTCTCGACATAGAGCTTTTGAGGCGGGAATTGAATCGTGGCATCTCCAGAGTGCACGCCTGCAAACTCAATGTGCTCACTGATGGCATAGAGTTTAATCTCTCCATTTTGAGCTACGCAATCCCACTCGATCTCCTTGGCGTTCTGAATAAACTGGCTCACAACCACGGGATACTCGTGAGAGACATTGGCGGCAAGCCGCAAGAAGCGCTCCAGCTCATCGTCGTTGGAACAAACATTCATGGCCGCGCCCGATAGCACATAGGAGGGTCGCACCAGCACGGGATAACCCACCTCGCCGATAAACTCGTGTATGTCGTCAAGCGAGGTTAACTCGCGCCATGCGGGCTGGTCGATGCCTAACGCGTCGAGCATGGCCGAGAACTTGTGGCGGTCTTCGGCATTGTCGATGTCACGCGCTTGCGTTCCCAAGATGGGCACGCCTTGCTCATCAAGGCGCATGGCCAGGTTATTGGGAATTTGGCCACCCGTTGACAAGATGACCCCGTGGGGCTGTTCCAGGTCAAGAATGTCCATCACGCGCTCAAACGTGAGCTCGTCGAAATAGAGACGGTCGCACATGTCATAGTCGGTCGAGACGGTCTCGGGGTTATAATTAATCATGACCGACCGCCACCCCTCGCGCTTGACCGTGAGCAGCGCATTGACACTGCACCAGTCAAACTCGACCGAGCTGCCAATGCGGTAAGCGCCAGATCCAAGCACCACAACTGACTTGGCATCGTGTTCATAGTCAATGTCATTCTGCCGGCCATTGTAGGTCATGTAGAGATAGTTCGTCTGGGCGGGATATTCGGCTGCCAGCGTGTCAATTTGCTTCACAACAGGCACGACACCCATTTTCTTGCGCAAATCGCGCACTTGCAAATTGCCAGTCCTGCCCGTACCCAATTGCTCCTTGAGCACGGCACGTGCTATTTGGAAATCGCTGAATCCCTGCTCCTTAGCTTGTCTCATCAACGCTTGCGGGATAAGTTCTAACTTGCTATAACTTTCCAGTTCTTGGGCTGTATCAATCAGATTCCTGAGTCGATAAAGAAACCACAAGTCAATCTTGGTGAGGTCGTGAATTTGGTTAACCGTGTAGCCTTTGCGGAAAGCGGCCTCGATGACGAAAATACGGCGGTCGGTGGGCTCGCGCAACGACTGGTCGATGTCGGCAATCGACATGGGGGCATTCTCGATAAATCCATGTTTGCCCTGGCCAATCATGCGTAGCCCCTTTTGAATAACTTCCTCAAAAGTGCGGCCTATCGCCATCACCTCGCCCACTGACTTCATCGACGAGCCAATCTCACGCTTCACGTTGTGGAACTTGCCCAAGTCCCAACGGGGTATCTTGCAGACAATGTAGTCAAGCGCCGGCTCAAAGAAAGCGCTGGTGACTTTCGTCACCGAGTTCCTCAAATCAAACAGGCCATAGCCCAGCCCTAACTTTGCCGCAACAAAAGCCAAGGGATAGCCCGTGGCCTTAGAGGCCAAGGCAGAGCTACGGCTCAAGCGCGCATTCACCTCGATCACACGGTAGTCCATTGACTGGGGGTCGTAGGCGTACTGCACATTGCACTCGCCCACAATGCCGATGTGGCGGACGATCTTGATGGACAACTCACGCAACTTGTGGTAGTCGGCATTGCTGAGCGTTTGCGATGGCGCCACGACAATGCTTTCTCCCGTGTGAATGCCCAGTGGGTCAAAGTTCTCCATGTTACACACCGTGATGCAGTTGTCGAACCGGTCACGCACCACTTCATATTCTATCTCTTTCCAGCCCTTGAGCGACTTCTCGATGAGCACTTGGGGTGAGAACGCCAAAGCCTTCTCCACAAGAGCCTTGAGTTCTTCCTCGTTGTCGGCAAACCCACTGCCAAGGCCACCAAGCGCATAGGCTGCCCGCGCGATAACCGGGTAACCCACCGTTTCGGCAGCAAGGATGGCATCGCTCAGGTTGTCGACGGCCTCACTCTTGATGGTGTTCACCTTGATTTCATCGAGTTGCTCGACGAACAGCTCGCGATCCTCGGTGTTCATGATAGCCTCCACTGGCGTTCCCAGCACTTTCACCTGATACTTCTCCAGGATTTTACCCTGGTAGAGCTCCACGCCGCAGTTCAGGGCGGTTTGACCGCCAAAAGAAAGCAAAATGCCATCGGGTCGCTCTTTGGCGATTACCTTTTCCACAAAATAGGGCGTGACAGGAAGGAAATAAATCTTGTCGGCGAACCCATCACTCGTTTGCACTGTGGCAATGTTCGGGTTAATCAGCACCGTCGATATTCCCTCTTGCTTCAAGGCCTTAAGCGCCTGTGACCCAGAATAGTCAAACTCGCCAGCCTCGCCAATCTTGAGCGCGCCCGAGCCCAGTATCAATACTTTTTTAATGTCTTCATACTTGTTCATCATCGTCAGGCCTTTATTTTAGCAAATCTATAAATTTATCGAAAATAAACTCGGTATCGGTAGGTCCTCCACACGCCTCGGGGTGGAACTGTGTCGAGAAGAACGGCTTGGTCTTGTGACGAATGCCCTCGTTGGTGCCATCGTTCATGTTCTCGAAATAGGGCTCCCAATCCTTGTCGAGCGTGGTGGTATCGACGGCAAAGCCATGGTTTTGCGAGGTGACAAAGCAGTGATTTGTTCCGAGCTCGCGCACAGGCTGGTTTTGGCTACGATGGCCATACTTGAGTTTGTAGACCTTGGCGCCGGCTGCAATTGAGAGCAGCTGGTTGCCCATGCAGATGCCACAGATGGGCTTGCCGATAGCGAACGCGCGGCGGATGCTTTCGACCGCGCGATGGGCAAATGTCGGATTTCCTGGGCCGTTGGAGATGAAGAGGCCATCGTAGTCCACCGTGTCGATATCAAAATCCCACGGGACACGAATCACGTGGGCGCCACGCCGCACCAAGCAGCGAATGATATTGTGCTTCACGCCACAATCGAGCAGTAGCACCCTCTTGGGATTGCCCGCCCCGTATTCCATAACCTCGCGGCAACTGGCCTTGGCAACGAGATTCTCGCGATTGGGGTCATAAAACGGCACATCGTCGCATCCGTCAACCACGACCTTGCCCAGCATGGAGCCTTTCTCGCGCAAGACCTTGGTGAGCGCGCGCGTGTCGATTCCAGCAACGCCTACCACTTTCTCCTCCTTGAGCCAGTCGCCCAGGCTGCTGGCTGCATCCCAGTGGCTGTAGTTCCACGAGTAGTCTTGGCAAATGATGGCCTCGGGGTGAATGCGCTCGCTCTCAAGATAGCGGCTCAAGCCCTCGCAATCCTCACGCGGTGGAACGCCATAATTGCCAATAATTGGGTAGGTCGATACTAAAATTTGCCCTAAATAGGAAGGGTCGGTTAGACTTTCGGGGTATGCCGTCATCGCCGTGTTGAACACGACCTCGCCCGAATGTGAAGTTTCTGCTCCGAAAGAGATTCCTTCAAATGTGCTACCGTCTTCAAGCGTCAGGATAGCCTTCTTCGTTTTTCTCATCAAATTAGCGTTTTTTTGATGGTTTTCTCCAACCGACGGGAAAACCATGCAAAATTACGGAAAAATCTCCAAGACGACAACAAAAAACACATTAGTTTATCAGCACTCCGTAAAAATGTAGAGTCCGACAGCAAATGCAAAATTACGGAAAGTTTGCCATTGCTGTTGGGCACGACCATTCAAGCACCAGCGCGCCGATGGTAAAAATCTTGCATGAAAATAGTGGCAAAAATGGGCAAAACGATTATCTTTGCTGCACTTAATGAGTGACTACAGTTTTTTTGACGAATGATACCATTTTTCAAATTCATCCCCATCTTGAAATCGGTGCTGTGGGGCGGCAACCGCATTGCTCCCTACAAAGGCCTTGCAACGCACTTGAAAGACATTGGAGAAAGTTGGGAGCTCTCGGGCGTTGACGGACACGTGTCGGTCGTTGCCAGCGGAGTTGACCAGGGGCTTTCTCTAAACAGCCTCATCCACAAATATGGCGCCAGCCTTGTGGGTGAAAAAACGCACAAGCAGTTTGGCGACCGGTTTCCTTTGCTCATCAAGTTCATCGATGCCAAGCGTGACCTGAGCGTGCAAGTGCACCCCGACGACCCGTTGGCCATGAGGCGCCACCACTGCCTCGGGAAAACCGAAATGTGGTATGTTATCGATGCCGAACCAGGCGCCGTCATCCATGCGGGCTTGTCACAGCCGGTTGCTCCAGCCGACTATGAGCGGTGCATGACTGGCAAAAACGTGATGAACGTTGTCGCTCACCACGAGTCGCATGCCGGCGACGTGTTCCTGCTTCCCGCTGGTCGCATCCATGCCATCGGGGCAGGCAATCTTTTAGCAGAGATTCAACAGGCGAGCGACGTGACCTATCGCATTTATGATTATGACCGCAGGGATAGAAACGGAAACTTGCGTGAGCTTCACACCGAGCTTGCGAAAGATGCCATCGACTATCACGTCTACGAGAATTACCGCATTGCCTACAATCATGATGCCAAAGGGCTGACACCGCTCGTGGACTGCCCCCATTTTGGCGTGAAGCGGCTGGTGGTCGACGGGGGTTTTCACTTGCCACTTGAGTGTGTCAACTCATTCGTGGTTCTCTTGTGTGTCAAGGGCAGCGTGCAGCTTACCGATGCGTCAGGCCAAGAGGCCAACATGCGCCAGGGCGAGACCCTCCTCGTGCCAGCAATGACCAGCGCGCTCACTTTCAACGGCCATGCGACACTGCTCACCATAAAACCAGATTGATGATGGGGCAAAAGATGGAGATGAGGAGATTGTGACTTGTGCAACTCACTCTAAAATAACCTTATCCCCAACTGGTCATCATCGGTGTCCAGTTGGGGATAAAAAGGATATTTTGCGAAAAGCCAGCTTTAGCCTTGGCTTGCCAGGAAGCGGGCAGCGCCTTGCTTGCGCATTTCCTCCGAAGCGCTCAAAATACTCTTGCGGCGTAAGAAATAGAAAATGGCCGTGGCAGCCAGCGCAATGCCTCCGATTGTCATGGTTGCGGTAGCGGTGCTTTTCATGCTGTCCATGAAATTGAACAGGATGCCCAGCAGGAGAATGGCCCCAGTGACCCAAAACAGCCAGTTGAACTGATTCACGCGCTTTTTCTCCTCCTTGTCGACAGGAGCCGTGAGTTGCTCGTGTTGTCCAAGGCCATCCATGAGGAAATAATACTTTTCATCCATGTAGGTATAGTACACAAACCAGAATGGGACCATCACAAGGCGGCCCTTGCTGAGCAGGTCGTAGCTACAAGATGACTGGAAGTTCCTGACATTATAGCCTGCTTGCCTTCGGGCTTCGCGCTCGCTTTGCTCTTCGACAAGCTCGCGGCCATTCCTCTCCCACACGAGGTCGGAGTCGGCATTCATGGTGAGGGTTATCACATCGTCTCCAAGCTCTTGTGGGTCGTATTGCTGGGTGTCGTTGACGTTATAGGGGAACGTGTGGGAGAACTCTTGAAGCTCGGCAGGGATGTCGTTGCCCTGATAGGCTAAGCACATCACCGAGAAGTTGCCAAAAGCGTTGCCATTGACATGACTGTAGCGTGTCTTGCGCTCGCCATTGCTTTCATACTCTTCCTCAACTTCGCCATTCCATGTGGCTTGGTACTTGCCCTCGTAAAGGAACATGGGCAAATAGGCCTTGATGACGTCGCTTGCGCTCAGGTGGTCGAAGATGTCTTGCGGAATATAGTTGCGCTTGATGAGTGCCGTCACTAAGTGGTCGCCAAAGTCTTCCTCCTTGGTCTTGAAAGTAATCATGCGGTCGGGCTGTGGCATGTCCTTGCGCACCGCTGTGGCGTTGGGATTGTGCAGCACCTGGTGGCAATAGGGGCATTCCACGTTGGGCTTAAACTCGTTGAAAGCAGTGATGGGGGCTCCGCAATTGGGGCACTTCACTTGCTGTAGTTGGATGGTTGACATGGTGTTTTTAATTATTTGTGAATTGATTGTTTTGATTGCTATTTTTGCCTATCGTACGGCGAGTGGTGTCATTGCCAAGAATGTTCACGAGCAAGACCGCGACAGCCAACGCGAGTAGGATGAACTGCACCACAATCGCTGTGCGGAAGTAGGCCTCGCTATTCCAAAACAGGATGAACGCTAAGCCAACCACCAACTCCACAAAGAAATAGATGGAAGCGATGCCGCCCAGCGTGTAGTTGAGAAGTGCAAGACTTTGATCTTTCTTGGTGGAGAACACAATGGGCAAGTATGATACAATGTAGGCCACGTGAATGAAAGCGTAGCATAGCCAGGTGGTGTTGGTCAACTCGGTTCCACACGCGAACAGCCAAAAAATGGCATTAAACACAATGGGGAAAATGAGCGCCAGGATAATTTTTACGGCTTTCATAGCATTACACGTTAAATGGTTACATCATTTTGCTCAAGATATCTTTCTTGACCGCGTCATACTCGGCTTGCTCAATGAGACCTGCGTCAAGCATCTTTTTGAGTTTGCCAAGACGTTCCATAGGGTCTTCGGCAGCGGCTTGGGGCGGCTGCTGAGGATAGCCTTGCTGGGGCTGCTGAGGGTAGCCTTGCTGGGGCTGCTGGGGATAGCCTTGCTGGGGCTGCTGAGGGTAGCCTTGCTGAGGCTGCTGAGGGTAGCCTTGCTGAGGCTGCTGGGGATAGCCTTGCTGTGGCTGCTGAGGGTAGCCTTGCTGGGGCTGCTGGGGGTAGCCTTGCTGAGCGCCTTGGAAGATTTGCCCTGCCATGTTGCCAAATGCACCACCTGCGGCCATGCCCAAGCCAAGTCCCATGCCCGCGCCAGCCATGCTGCCCATGCCGCCGCCTTCGCCACTACCTGAAGCCATATTCTCACTCATATTTCCCATAATCTCGATACCCTTGATGGTTTGGTATCCAGCTCCCATCACGTCGAACTCGCGTTTTTTAGCAAATGCCTTTTCGAGCAGCTGACGGTTAGGATCATCTTCAGGAATATCCATCGCCGAAATGGAGAAGTTCACCAGCTTCAGGCCATATTCATCAAGAACGCCCTGCATGCCCGGAGTGATTTTCTCGCTAAACTCCTCAAGCTCGGAACACACGCCAAGCAGTTCCTCGTTTGTCTCTTTCAGCCCTTTGGCGATCGTGGATTTAATCTTGCTTTGGAACTGGTTGCTAAAATAGCGCTCTAAGTCGTTGGGGCCAAGGTTGGTGAGGTTTGAACCCACAAGCTTGACAAGGAACTTGGAACTGTCGGCCACCGAGACTTTATAGGAGCCTCGTGCCTTGATGCTTGTGGCAATGCCTTGCACAGGGTCGCGAAGCTGGATAGGAGAGTCCGTTCCCCACAGAATTTCCATCGTGTCGGCCTTGCGGACAAAATACACAAAGCAGTTAAACGTGCTCACGCCGCCACTCAAAATGTTACGGATTCGGCTCAGGAATGGATAGTTCTCGGTCTTGAGCTGGTGACGCCCATTCTGGAACACGTTGACAATCTCGCCATCTTTCACGAAGATAGCCTCTTCACCTGGATTAACAACAAGCACCGAATTGGTGTTGAAATCTTCTTCGGGCTGCTTCCAAATGAGTACGCCTGCTGGTCCTGAGTTTTTGAGAACATCAAGAAAATGTTTGCGGCCTCCTACGTAGGCAGCCTCGTTAGCATTGCGGAATAATCCCATAATACACTGTTTTGAAAGTTTATAACAAATTACAAAGAACCCAAATTGAAAAATATACACATAAATATCCTTGCTTAATGGTTTTATGTGGTATTGTTGGGTCGCTCACTTATCGTCAACATGCAACTCGTGCACGCTGTTGCTTAATTAGTGCAAAGATAACCGTTTCTATTTGAAATTCCAAAAAAAAAATTGTCAAATTAAGCTGGCGAAACACGCTGAACGCATTTTTACGGAAAATTTACCGGGAATTGTGAGCAAATTATTAACTTTGTAGAGGTGAGACTGATTCTCCCATCTGTGATTATCATCAAATTTCGCTTTTATCAACTTCGTGAACATGGAAACCTACCAAGTCTACTTTCAGTATTATAGCGACGGGGAAAACGGCCAGGACCGCTATCACTTCAGCGACCGCGAGGCAGCCTTGTGCAAAATGGAGGAACTCAAACAAGCCATTGCCATGAACTTTGCCCACACTGCCAGTCGTGATGTCCTCGACGAGGATGACTTCTATGGCATCATGGATCACAACACGGGCAACTTCGCCAAAGTAATTTTTGAGAAGCAAAGTCGCCAATAGGGCTTGCCGCCGCCTTTCTACAAAGCCAGCAACTCCAGCAAATCCTTTTGGGTGAGCGCGTGGCTCATGTCGGTGCCTTGCAGCAGCGAGTCGGCCAAGTCCCGCTTGGTCTTGTGCAGTCGCAGGATCTTGTCCTCGATGGTGTGCTGGCTGATCAGGTGATGGGCCGTTACGTTGAGCTGCTGCCCTATGCGATAGGCTCGGTCGGTGGCTTGCTGCTCGATTGCGGGGTTCCACCAGGGGTCGAGATGGATGACATAGTTAGTGCCGGTCAGGTTTAACCCCAAGCCGCCAGCCTTGAGGCTGATGAGGAAAAACGGGCATTTCCCCGCCTGGAAGTCTATCATGACTTTTCCCGTTCCCAAGTAATCGTAGAAAGCAAGCGCATCTATCGGGTCAACGCGCTGTTCCTCAATCTCCATTGCTCATCATCCGGAAGCATACTGCCACAAAAAGCATAGGCTGCAACGACAAGCAGCTCGTCACGGGTCATCATTGGGAGATTAAAGGGCATCTCTTGCGATGTGTCCATATTCTTATCATTTAAATGCACAGTTCATACAAAAAACAAATTCACCAATTCAATATAACGAAAACGGTGGCTATCAGCAGCTTTCCCGGCATGTGAAAGGGCTGCTATTTAAGCCGGTAAAAGTAGCCGATTGAGACCGACGCCGCCATGGAGTTGCTGGCCGAGAATACATCCTTCTTGTGGTTGCCAAACACGTCACCCAAGCCGTAGTAGAGACGTCCTTCCAGTCTCAGGCTGTGCTTGGTGTCTTTAAACCACTCCACGCCAGCACCAAATGAGATTCCATAGTCAAAACGATTCTTGATTTTCATGCAGAACTGGTCGGTGTATCGGTTCTCGCTGGGGAAACCGTCAATCGCGGAAAAATGATTGTAATCAAAGTTAGCATGGGCAGTCTCTCCAATCATATAGCCAATTTCGGGACCTGCATTGAAAAAACCGTGTAATTTTGCGCTCCCGAAATAGACATGCGTGAGCATGGGCACTTGAAGATAGGTGAGACGACGGTTATACTGGTAGTCATATCCCTCAAATTTCTCTTTCCAGCCCCGCTGCTCGACATTGAGCTCGACAATCAGGTCGAAATTCTTCTCCTCGGTGTAACGGAAAGCACCACCGGCCATGAAGCCATGTTGCATGGCTTGCGGCACCGATGGCTTGAAATTGAGCCTCGACATCGTGACGCCCGCCTGACAGCCTACGGCGATGTTGGCCTCCTGGCGGTCTTGCGCCAGTCCTCTCTGTGGGTCGAGACACACGCACCACAGGAGTAAGACCATGATAAAACAAAAGTGCTTCTTCATTTAATCACACTTTCGGTGATGGTAGTCCCGTTCAGGTGAACGATTTCGACACACGTGTTAATCAGCCCTCCCCAATTGCTGGCGCGCTTGAGCTGCACATCCATTTGAACGCCGTCGAAATAGGGTGTTGCGCTATTAATTTCATCCTGGCTGCCCAAGGTTCTCACGATGTACTCGCCCAGGTCAAATCCCATGATGCCAAATTTGGGTGTTGTGTGTATCATTTCCTCACCGAACTTATTCATAAACGCCCTCTCGATATTTCGCCTGCGGCTCTCGCTTGCCATGAAAAAGCGCGAGAACACATAGGTGTTGATGCTTTGCAGCGTTGTCTTGTAGTCGTTTAAATAAGTGAGATATTCAGGGAATCCCAGCATCGAGATTTCACAGTCGTAGCGTTCCTCCTTGGCTTGCTTGACGGCAGGAGCGATTTTGCCGAGCAACTCTATTGAGGGCGACGTTGGGATGAACAGGTAGTTTGACCCGGGGTCCAGCTGCTGCGTGAGCGTTGCGTAGTCCAGCCTATTGTTCACCGTCATCATTTGATATTTCTTCTTGCTCGCCATCACGTGTCTCTGGATGTCAGGGAACACGTCATTGTCACTCCCGGCAGGATCCACCAAGAAAATCGCGATATAATCTTTGAATTTCTTGTCTATCCAGTTGTTGACCGTAGCAGCCACATAGCTTGCGGGGCTATTCAACTGCAAAACGCGGGGATTGTTGGCGTAGTCTTCATTCTTCGACGAGAAGCAGTTCACCACAGTGACGCCATTTTTCTTGCCAAAAGCGTTGCAACGCTGTAGCTGCTTGGGTTCGCTGAGGGCTATCATCACGTCCATGTTCTTCATTTGAGGCAACGCGAGCAGGCTGTCGGTCACATTCAGGTTGTGCTGCGTGTCAAAGACGTTGATGTTGATTTTTTTGGAAACACTCTTTGATATGCTGTCGGCAGCCAGCAAAAACCCTTTATAGAAATCCGTGTAAAGGAACGCCTGGCGAGGAGGTGTTGCCTTGTGAAGTTGGAAAGGAAGAACAATGGCAATGTTGATTTCATTGTCGTTGTGAAGCCTGTGCACGTCTTTATAGATCTCGCCAATCTTCGGCGAGTAGGTTTGCTCCATTTCCTGGGTCGAGACGTGGCTGGAGTTCATTTGAGTGGTTTGCACGTTCTCTTTGGGGATGTATATCACTTTGCCGTTTTTGAGCCTCTTCTTTCCCGGATTGGCCTGCTGAATGGCTTGTGCGGTCACGCCATAGCGCTTGGCGATGCTTGAATAGGTGTCACCTTTTTTCACGGTGTACCTGATCATTTGCTTCACGTTCTGCCTCACGGTGATTTCTCGCGAGACATTGGGCTGGATCTTAATCACATCGCCTTCAATAAAGTGATTGGGATAGATGCCGGGGTTGAGTTTGAGCAGATTCTCAATGGTGGTGTTGTACTGGCGAGAAACGCTGTACATCGACTCGCCGGGCTGGATGGTGTGATAGATGACCCCTTGCTGCCCCAGAGTACCATCGCCAGGCGTGCCCTCGGCAGCGGTGGCGGCGCTGTTGCTGGGAATCGTCAAGATGTCGTCGGCACGCACGCCCTGCACTGCTTGCGGATTGGCTTCCGCCAGCTGGTCAACAGTCACCCCGTAAAGCTTAGCAATGCCATAAAGCGTCTCATCACGTTTCACGACATGGGTCACGGCCTCATTGTGGAAAGCCGAGCCCGGCTTTGGAGTGACAGCGTGGCTTCGATAGGCATCGACTGGGAAAAAGAGCAGCTGCTTGCTCATGAGCCCTTGATCGGCCGACGGATTGTAGCGTATAATCTCATCGACCGTAATGCCCAGTTTTTTGGCAACGGCATTGAGATTGTCCTTGCTGCCCACTTTATAGTAATAATACCCCTCATTGCCAAAATATTTCACGGGGAGTTTCAAGTCGGCAAGTGAGACTGCACTCCCGAAAAACAATGTCACGGCAACTAGTAATAAGTATTTGTATTTCATTTCCATCGTATATTATTCATTAGAAACCAATCCATGAGCATGCTCAATGCTTTTCCGCAGCATCGCAAACTCGTTGCAAATATACAACTTTATTTGTAGAAAACCCTCATCATGCAGCACTTTGATGAACATGATTTCAATGATTTTTAATAATTTTAATAGATTGGCAAGTTTCTGAAAGACAACAACTCGACCAGAAAGCCAATGCCCCCTTTGCCAAGTGAGCCTCAATCGTCGCTGTCCGCATCACTGCCACTTGAGGAGCGGCTCACCATGAGGGCGCTCACTTCATAGAGGAGATAGATGGGCAGGAACACAATCATGAGGGTAAAAGGGTCGCCCGTCGGGGTGATCATGGCAGCCACGACAAGTAGCGCCACAATCGCATGACGACGGTACCTTTTGAAAAATTCCCGATGCAGAATGCCCATTTTGCCCAGCAGCCATGCCAGCAACGGCAACTCAAACACCAGCCCCATGATGAAGATGAGCATGAGAAAGGTGTCCATGTAGCTGTCGAGCGAGATTTGGTTGGGGACCATCTGGCTCACGTGATAGTCGGCAAGGAATCGCAAGGTAATGGGAAAAACGACGAAATAGCCCACCAGCACACCTAATAAGAACATGAGGTTGCCCATGGCGAAAGCTAACTTGAGGCCTCGTTTCTCGTTGCTGTAAAGCGCAGGGCTCACAAAGGTCCACAGCAGGTAGAGCATGACCGGGAACATGAGCACGACAGCAAACCAGAACGAGGTACTCATGTGAATGAAAAATTGCGACGCCAACTGGATGTTAATGAGATGAACCTCAAATCCAGCGACCTGGAATTTTGGAAAAAATGGAATGCTTTCGCTCATGCGGGCAAACAGGCGATAGAGCACGAAGTCACCCTTGCAGGGCGCTAAAATCACAAGGTCGAAGATATCGGGCATGAAAATAAACAGCACTGCTGCCGCCACAGCTACGACAGCAAGCATCTTCATGAGCACAGCGCGAAAAGCGTCGACATGCTCCCAAAGCCCCATTTCTTGTAGTTGTTCCTTTTCTGTAGCCATAACGGGTCAAAAGGCAGAACCCGAGACACCGCCACGAGCAAGCCCTACCGTGAAATCAGTGCTGGCGCTCTTTTGGGTCGGGTTTTTCGGGCGACTTTGGCTTTGTTTCGTCAGTGCTGGCGTTTTTGATTTCTTCCTCCACCTCATTCATGCCTTGCTTGAAACTTTTCACTCCCTTGCCCAGCCCTTTCATGAGTTCAGGGATTTTTCTGCCGCCGAAAAGCAGCAGGACGACAAGCACGATGAGCACAATCTCACCCGTTCTCAGGTTGGCGAACAGCAATATTGAATCTGTCATTTTCTTCTGGTTTTAATATTTTCAACAAAGATAGTGTAAAAAAATCATATTTTGTGCGGTTTTCTCGGTTTGTTACGAAAAAGGCAGTTTCGACGTCATTTCATTACATTTATTTTAGATTTTATTGTACATTTGCACAACAAACATAAAAACAGAAAGGCTATGGGCAAAAGAGCAAGTTTTGGCACACGCATCGGGGCGATTGCGGCAACTGTGGGGTCGGCAGTAGGGCTTGGCAACATCTGGCGCTTCCCCTACGAGGCTGGGCAGAATGGAGGAGGCGCGTTCATTGTCGTCTACATTATGTGTGTGCTGCTTTTGGGGATGCCGGTGCTGCTCTCGGAGTTCATCATTGGGCGGTCGACCCACAAGAACATGAAAGGCGCACTCAAGCAACTCTCGCCAGGCAGCAAGGTCTATCGCTTTTCCTACGTGTGCGTGCTTGGCGCGCTCATTACCCTGAGTTTCTACAGCGTGGTGTGTGCATGGGTAATCGAATATCTCTATCAAGGGATTTTGGGGCAACTCGCTGGCCACTCGGTGCAAGAGTACTCGGCGATGTTCACCAACTTTGTGGGCGACCCATGGCGATGCGTGGGATGGACCCTGCTTTTTCTATCCCTTAATTTCATTGTCATGCTTGGCGGCATTCGCAAGGGGGTTGAGCTCACGAGCACTATCATGATGCCCCTGCTGTTTTTGATACTCATCGTTTTTTGCGTTAACTCACTCTTGCTACCCGATGCCCAAAAGGGGATTGACTTCCTTTTCAAGCCCGATTTCTCGCGCATGACGTGGCACGGAGTGATTGATGCCTTTGGGCAGGCATTCATGTCGCTTTCGTTAGGCATCTCGGCATTGGTGACCTACTCCTCTTATTACAAGGACGAGGCTCACCTCGTCAAAGACGCAGGCCTCATCGTGACGCTCGACACGTTGGTTGCCGTTTTGGCAGGAGTGGTCATTTTTCCTGCGGTGTTCTCATTTGGCATGCAGCCCGAGGCCGGCCCGAAGTTGATTTTTGAGATACTCCCTGCCGTGTTCCAGCAAATGCCAGGCGGATATTTTTGGGCCATCCTGTTTTTCCTGCTGCTCTTCTTCGCCTCGCTCACAAGCACCATTTCGCTCAGCGAGATACCCATCACTTTCATCACCGAGGAGTATCACGTGAGCCGCAAGCGCGCCACTGCCTACGTGGCAGGATTCACGATGCTTTTCGCTACACTCAGTGCGCTGTCGTTTAATGTGCTGTCGGGATTCACGATGTTCGGCATGGGCATCTTCGACTTGCTAAACTATGCCAGCAGTAACTTCTTCATGCTGCTGGGCGGCTTGTTCACGGCCATATATGTGGGTTGGTTTCTCGACCGCAAGGTCATTCGTGACCAGCTCACCAACGGCGGGCGCATCCGCGCCAATGTGCAGGGTTACGTGATTTTCTGCTTGCGGTGGATTGCCCCAGTGACGGTGCTGCTCATTTTCCTGTGGTGCGTGGGCATCATATCCTGAGCATAGATAACCTTGCAGAAAACAGCAAGGGAAAGAGCCAGTGCGGTCGTGCTCTTTCCCTTGTTTAGCCCTTAAATCCTGGGGTTCTGCCTTTTGCTTCAGCCATGCGAGGCTGTGCTATGCAATGCCGAGGTCTTTAGCGATGCGCGTGAGTTTCTCGTCGGCCCAGTCGTTTTTAGCATCATAGTTTTCTGGCCTATCGAGCGTGTCGTGTACCTCGATGTAGAATTTGATTTTGGGTTCGGTACCCGATGGGCGTATCGAGACTTTCGTGCCGTCTTCGGTGTAGTATTGCAGCACGTTGCTGGTAGCCGGCATTTCAAGTTTGGTTTCCCGTCCTGTTTTCACGTCGGTCTCCACCAGGCGGTCGTAGTCGCGGATTTTCACCACGGGCGAACCGGCGATAGCCTTCTGCGGATTGCTGCGGAAATTCTTCATCATCGCCAAGATTTCCTCAGCGCCGCTCTTGCCTTCGCGCACCACGGAGATACCAAGCTCCTTGCTGTAACCGTAGTTCATGTAGATGTCGATGAGCATATCGTTCATGGTCATGCCCTTGTCCTTGGCCCATGCAGCGATTTCGCACATGAGCGAGATGCTGGAGACGCTATCCTTGTCGCGGCAGAATGTCTCGGGCAAGAAACCATAGCTCTCCTCGCCACCGCCCAGGTAACGCATCGCCTTTTCGTTGTCGCGGATAACCTTCGCAATCCACTTGAACCCCGTGTAGCAATCAAACATCTTAATATCATGTTTCTTGGCGATTTGCGCAATGGTGTCGGTTGTCACAATGGTTTTCACAATAAACTCGTCGCCAGTGAGCCGCCCCAGTTCCTTGTTGCGTGTCATGAGGTAGTAGAGGAAGATCATCACGATCTGGTTGCCGTTCACCAACGCATATTGCCCTTTGGTATTCTTGATGACAAGGCCAATGCGGTCGGCATCGGGGTCACTGGCCAGCACGATGTCGGCTTGCACCTCCTCGGCTTTGGCGATAGCCATGGCCATCGCGCTTGGGTTTTCGGGGTTTGGAGAGTCGACCGTGGGGAAATCGCCGCTTTGCACATCCTGCTCGGGAATGTGTATCACATTGGTAAATCCCCAGCGCTTCAGCGAGCGCGGAACCATATACTTGCCCGTGCCATGAATGGGCGTGTACACAATCTTGAGGTCGTGTTGCCTCTTGATGGCCTCGGGGCTCAACGACAGCTTGTGGATTTCCTCAATGTAGTCCTGGTCGATTTGGTCGCCAATGGTCTCAATGAGTTCCGGATTACCCTCGAACTTGATTTCGCTCATGCTTTTGATAGCATTGACGTACTCAATGGTTTTCACGTCGTGAGGCGAAATCATTTGAGCGCCATCATCCCAATAGGCCTTGTAGCCATTGTAAATTTTCGGGTTATGAGAGGCGGTGATGTTCACACCGCTTTGGCATCCCAAGTGGCGAATGGCAAAAGAGAGCTCTGGCGTGGGGCGCGGCCCCTCAAATAGATAGACCTTGAATCCATTGGCCGAGAAGATATTAGCCACAGTTTCGGCAAAGAGGCGACTGTTGTTACGCACGTCATGCCCCACAACGACCTTGATTTGGTCAAGATGCTTGAAGGCGTCTTTCAAGTAGTTGGCAAGTCCCTGGGTCGCCGAGCCCACCGTGTAGATGTTGATGCGATTTGTGCCAGCTCCCATGATGCCTCGCAAGCCCCCTGTTCCGAACTCTAAATTTTTATAAAAGGACTCAACAAGTTCGTTTTTATCCTCATTGTCGAGCATTTTCTGAACTTCGGCTTTGGTTTGCTCATCATAGCCATCACCAAGCCATGCTTGCGCTTTTTCGGTTACTTTTTGTAATGTCTTTTCGTCTATCATAATCACGTTTATAAAAATGTTCTTACTCTACAAATATATTAAATCGGTTGCGACCAGGCAAGTAGATTAACGATTGTTAAGCAAAAAAGTGCTTAAAAACCTTGACCATGTTGATGTGGTCGTCGACCGAGCCCGTCTCTCGCACTGAGTGCATGGCAAGCAGCGGGTTGCCCACATCAACACCCTCGATGTCGATTTGCCCCGTTAGGATATTGCCTAACGTCGAGCCTCCTGCCACATCGCTGTGATTCACAAAGTATTGAAAGGGCGAACCCACTTCGGCACACAGGCTTTTGAAAATTGCGGCCGAGTGAGCGTCGCTCATGTACTTGCAGTTGGCATTGACTTTAATGCACGGGCCACTGCCCAGCGTGGGATGATTGGTCGGGTCGTATTTCTCGCTGTAGTTGGGGTGGAAAGCGTGCGCATTGTCGGCTGAAATCATGAATGACTTGGCAATGGCCTGGGCAAAGGCATCAAAGTTTCCTCCTTGGCTCTCCACCATGCGCAGGAGTACGTTGGCCAGCACTGGCGATCCTGCCCCTTGCTTCGTGCCGCTGCCAGTTTCCTCATTATCGAAGATTGCCGCAACGCACGTGCACTCCTCGTCTTCCACGTTGGCAATCGCCTCGATCGCCGCATGAGCCATGCTCAAGTCGTCGAGACGGCCAGCCGAGATAAACTCGTCGTGCAAGCCAAAGGTGCATGCCCTCTCGGTAGCATAGAGCATCAAGTCAAAGTCAAGGATGTCGTCGGCATCCCGCTTTAGCTCTTGGGCAATGAGTCGAACCAACATCCCCTCGGCCTCAAAACTCTCGTTCACCTTTGCGATGATGGGGAGCATGTCTTTTTGCTTCGACAGCTTGTTGCCCTCGTTCACAGCGCGGTTGAAATGAATGGCCAAGTGGGAGATGCTGAGTAGCGGGCGGTCAATCTTTAGCAGTTCGGTCACGGGATGCAGCGCGTCGCTGCTCTTGAGGATGACACGCCCGGCAATGCTCAAGGGGCGGTCAAACCACGTGTAGAGGATGGGGCCGCCATAAACCTCGGTGTTTAATTTGACGATGCCGCCCTCGCCAGGCATCTCTGCTTTGGGCTTGATGCGGAAACCAGGGGAGTCGCTATGGGCGCTGATGACTTTGAAGCCTGTTTCGCTCATTTTCCCCTTGCCAACAGTAATGGCAAAAAGGGCCGAGTCGTTCTTGGTGACATAGAACTTGTCGCCAGCTTTCACGTCAAGTTTCTCGTCAAGGCGTCGCTCAACAAAGCCGTTGTGGTCGAGAATTCCTTTCGCGGTTTTCACTGCCAGAAAATTACAAGGACTCGCGTCTATGAAATTCAGCAGGGATTGGATAGCTTTATTCATCGTGGGGTATATATTTTGTTTGATGGGTTAATAATCGGTGTCGCTTGATAGATTATAATACACGGTGTTGAGGGCACGGAGCACGTTGCACAGCGTTTGCCCCCAGTAGTTGCGGAAATTGGCCTTGCACAGCCCGATAAGCTCTTGCTGTGCCTCGGTCGTGGCATCTTTCACGCTGGCGATAAAATTGAAAAATTCCTGGTAAAGGTCGGCCAAATTCTCGCTCACCGAAGTGGCAATGGGCAAATCGCTATATTTCATGTCCTCCATAAAGACTTCCAGATAGACATCCTCTTCGGCCATGACCATGCTCACTAAATCGCGCACCTGGTTGTAAGCCTCCTCTTCGAGTGCGGGAATCAGCTCATAGTCGCTATAGAGCACGTCGGTGTCGAGGTCAATGGCCACGATGTAGATGCGCGGGAGCAATTTGAGCATTGCGGCGGCAAATTGCTCACGGTCGTTTTCTGCCACGTTTTCTATCGCATGGCAGTATTCATTGGTCAAGGCGATAAAAGCAAGGCTATTGGGCGATAGTTTCCTGATATTTTCCATTATTCCTGATAAAGTTTATGGAGTTTCACATACTCGTAAACATCGGCAGGCATGAAAAAACTCATGTCCATGCCCTTTTTGATTTCCTGACGAATGGCGAGTGACGAGATTTCGATGATGGGTGCGTCGATCACGCGCACATGGCTGGTCCACTTCTCGGGCACCTCGATAGCATATCCCTGCCGAGGGTACACGATGATGTGGTATTTCTCAATGAGCTCCTCGTGCTTGATCCAGCGGTCAAACGCCGCCCAGTTGTCGGCACCAATCAGGATGGAAAACTCATCGTCGGGAAATTTCTGCTGTAGCGCGTTCAGCGTGTCGACCGTGTAGGATGGGCGCGGGAGGGTGAACTCAAACCCCGAGGTCATCACACGGTCAATTTTCCGGCTCACCATCTCGACCATGCGCAGGCGGTGCTCATTGTTCACCTCTCCCTGCTCAACTTTGAAAGGGTTCAACGGGGAGACCATCATCCACAGCTGGTCGAGGCCACAGTGCTGAATGACATAGCTGGCAATAATCGCGTGGCCAATGTGGACGGGGTTGAACGTGCCGCCAAAAATGCCTATTTTCATCGCGTCTGTCCTCAATTGTTGATGAAGTCATCGATAATGCCGCGCGCCTCACGGATTGCCGTAGGCAGGTCATCATTGACTATGCAGGCATCAAATTGATTCACAAATCCAAGCTCGAATTCAGCTTTCCCGATGCGCTTCTCCACATCTTCGGGGGTATCGGTACCCCGCCGCTCAAGGCGCTCGCGCAGCACGGTAACGCTGGGGGCTTTGATGAAGATGGACTTGGCGTGCTCGCCATACATCTTTTTCACATTCATGCCACCTAACACGTCGAGGTCGAGCACCACGTTTCGACCCTGGCTGTTGATGCGCTCGATTTCACTTTTGAGCGTGCCGTAGAAGCGACCGGGATAGACTTCCTGATACTCCACGAAGTCGCCCGCTTGAACACGCTGCTTGAACTGGTCGAGCGTGAGGAAATAGTATTCTCTGCCATTTTTCTCGTTTCCTCGTGGAGGGCGTGTTGTGGCCGAGATTGAAAATTCCATTCTCAGTTTTTTGTCTTTCATCACCTCGGCAATGATGGTCGATTTTCCCGAGCCCGATGGAGCCGAGAAGATGATGAGTTTCCCTTTTTTTCTCATGATGTTAGAGTACATTAAGCACCTGCTCCTTGATTTGCTCAAGGTGGTCTTTCATGTTCACCACAATCTTTTGGAGCTCGGCCTGGTTGGCCTTGCTGCCCATGGTGTTGATTTCTCGTCCTATTTCCTGGCTGATAAATCCCAGTTTCTTGCCTTGCCCCTCGCCGCTGCCCATGGTGTCGAGGAAATAGTTAAGATGGTTCTGCAAGCGCAGCTTCTCTTCGGTGATGTCGAGTTTCTCGATATAGAAAATGAGTTCTTGCTCAAAGCGGTTCTGGTCATAGTCAACCCCCTCGAGCTTGGAGAGCGAATCGAGAATGCGGCCTTTGATTTTCTCGACGCGTGACTCCTCATAGGGGTCGACGGCATCGAGCAGGCCTTGGATGGCCGCAATCTTTTCCTCGAAGAAAGTGTGCAGCCGCGCGCCCTCCTGGGTGCGGAAGGAGATCAACGCCTCAATAGCTTGCTGCACGACGGCGCTCACCATGTGTTTTTCTTCATCGTCAATCTCGGCCGAACACGCATCGCTTTTGACGGCATCGGGCAGCCTGAATAACGTGGCGTACCAGTCTTGTGGGTGCGGCAATTGCAGCTCTTGCGACATGGCCTCGATTTGCGCTTTATAGTGCTTGAGCGCGCTCATGTTGATGCTTGCCGGCGCAGCGCCCTCAATGGGCTCGCAGTAAACGAAAAGGTCCACCTTGCCACGGTGAAGGCTCTGGGCAATCATGTTGCGCAGGCTGAGCTCAATTTCCCGGTAGGGCTGTGGAATGCGGATGGAGAGGTCGAGCTGTTTGCTATTTAGTGATTTGATTTCGGCCGTCATCTTCTTGTTGTTGAAAACTTTCACGGCTTTCCCAAATCCTGTCATTGATAATATCATGCTATATTGAGAATTATTTCTTAGGCAAATTTACTGATATTTTTCCTAATAAGGGGCATAAAAGCGAGAAAATTAGTAATTTTGCGGTGAAATTTGGTTTTGTTATGGCAAATATCCTAAACATTGAGACTTCCACCACGGTTTGCTCGGCAGCTTTGTCAAGCGACGGGCAGGTGCTTGAGCATCACGAGAACTACGATGGGCAAACCCACGCGACCTTGCTGAGCATGTTTATCCAAGACATCCTCAAGTATGCCGACAGCCGGGAGATGGCACTCGACGCTGTGGCAGTGAGCATTGGTCCCGGCTCTTACACGGGCTTGCGCATCGGCCTCTCTGAAGCCAAGGGGCTGGCCTTTGGCAAGGGCATCCCGCTGATTGGCATCAACACGCTCCAGCTGCTGGCGGTCACGACCATGTTTGCCCACTTCTTCGACGATGACGACACCTTGTTCGTGCCCATGATCGACGCGCGCCGCATGGAGGTCTATACAGCCGCCTATCGCTCATCGCTGGATGCGGTTGTCACTCCACAGGCCATGATTCTTGACGAGGACTCTTTTTCCCATTTGCTTGACCAGCATCATCTTGTGTTTTGCGGGAACGGGGCCGAGAAAGCCCAAGCGGTCATCAAGCATCGCAACGCCGAGTTCTTCGCCGGGGTCAAGCCCGAGGCCCTACACATGACCGCGCTTGCCGAGAAAGCCTTCCGCGAGAATCGCTTTATTGATGTGGCCTATTCTACCCCACTCTATCTCAAGGAATTTCAAGCGACCCGACCCAAGAAAAATCTGCTTTGACTTTTCAAGTCCATTTTTTATCGTTATCTTTGCAATTCATTTGGAAGAAAAACTTATGTACGATTATAACACCCAACTCAAGAAACTCGCATTACCCGAATATGGCCGTAACATCCAGCAAATGGTAGACTATTGCTGCACGATACCCGACCGGGTGGAACGCATGGCTTGCGCCTACGGCATCGTGAAAGCGATGGGCAACCTGTTCCCCCAGCTGCGCGACGAGGCCGACTACAAGCACAAGCTGTGGGATCACCTGGCTATCATGAGTGACTTCAAGCTCGACATCGACTATCCCTGCGAAATTGTCAAAGAAGAGAACCTGGAAAGCAAGCCCGAGAAGATGCCCTACAAGTTAGAGCCCATAAAAATGCGTCACTACGGCAAGACCATTGAGCACATGATTGAGCGCGCCGCCGACTATCCCGAGGGCGACGAGAAAGACGCGCTGCTCATGCTTATTGCCAACCACATGAAGAAACTCATTTTCCAAATCAACAAGGAAGATGTGGACGATGCCAAGATTTTCAAGGATTTGGCATTCTACTCCAAAGGCAAAATAACGCTTGACCCTGCCTCTCACCCACTTCACGTGTTCAAGGAAGCTCCTGCCGTCACGCAGCAAAAAGGTCAACCGTCAAAAAGAAAGAAGAAGAAGTGATTACCCGCGGCCAACTGGTTGAAATAGGACGATATTGCAAGCCCCACGGGGTGAAAGGAGAGATCTCGGCGAGCATTGATTGCGACTTTGAGGCGCTTGAGCACTTGAGTTGCATTATCAGCGATGTTGACGCGATTTTTGTCCCCTTTTTTATGGAGGGCTTGCGCCAGAAGTCAATAACGACGGTTTTGCTCACGCTCGACGGGATCGATAGCGAGCAAGATGCCTCGTTGCTGGTGAACAAGGAAATCTATGCGCTCAAGAGCGAGTTTGAGCCGTTGAGCAAGGAGATGAGTCCTGAAGAGTTTCCCGTTAACTATTTTGTTGGTTTCCAAGTTTATCATCATGGCGAAGCGATTGGAACAGTTGTTGATGTCGATGCCTCAACCGCCAACGTACTTTTCAAGGTAGCGCGCGCCAGTGGCGGCGGAGACCTCTTGCTGCCGGCAGCCCCCGAGCTCATCAACGACGTTGAGACCGAAGAGAGGAAAATCCACATGTCGCTCCCCGAAGACCTATTCGCGTTAAACTAACATAAAAAACACAAGTTATGGCACAAAAAGTATATGACGAGAATGATGCGATCCTGTTCATGCGCAATCACACGACCGACGAACTCAAGGACAAGTATTCCTCCAACGACATGCTGCTACTCATCGATGCCATGTTTGACTATGATGAGGCCAATAGCGGCCACGAAGACTTTGACCCAACCGTCGACGAGATTGTGGCATACGTGGCCAAGCAACTGCGCAAGGACACAGACAACGCTATACAGCCACAAGACGTCAAAGCGCTTGTTGAGGCTGAATTGCAATATGAATTAAGTTTAGAAGAGGATTAAAAATGGCATTGAGGTTTTTTTTCAGAATTTTGATGTTGGCTGCCATTGTGGCAACCTCACAAGACGCACTTGCGCGAAAAGTCGATATTTACGAGCTTTCACTTGACGAGAACCTCGAAATACCCGAAATCAAAAAAGAACGCGTGTCAGAGGTGATTCAAGACTACCAATACACGCAAGCGGTCGAGCTCATCAAGCGAAATTTCGAGGTAGAACTGATGCGCGACAACGAAGTGATGATTGTGACCATTCCAGCCGAAAAGATCTTTGCTGACAACGACACGACCCTTAGCGAGAGGGGAAAGACGACTTTGAAACCGATGCTCAAGTTCCTCAAGTCACCAGGATTCTACAAGATGCTGCTCGTGATGCACAGCGACAACACGGGCTCGCCAGCCTACACTCTGAAGCTCACGCGCGACCGGGTGAATGCGGTCTATGACTGGATTTCCTCCAATACCAACGTCGACTTTGTGGTACCTTACGCGCTGGGCAGCAGCGACCCCATTGAGTCGAACTACTCGATGGTGCTGCGTGGCAAGAACCGCCGTCTGGAGATTTATCTCGTCCCTGGAGAGGTGATGATTGACCAGGCAAAGCACGGGTCAGTCAATATCAATCAAATACAGAGGAAATAACAACAACGACACATAAAATGGCAAAAGAATTAAAAGATCTCACCAAGAGAGCCGACAATTACTCTCAATGGTACAACGAATTAGTTATCAAAGCTAATCTTGCCGAGCAATCGGCGGTGCGCGGTTGCATGGTAATCAAACCCTACGGCTACGCCATCTGGGAAAAGATGCAGCGCAAGTTGGATGACATGTTCAAGGCAACTGGCGTGCAGAATGCCTATTTCCCCTTGCTCATTCCCAAGTCATTCCTGAGCAAGGAGGCCGACCACGTGGAAGGCTTCGCCAAAGAATGCGCTGTAGTCACGCACTATCGCCTCAAAAACGACCCCGAGGGCAACGGCGTGGTGGTGGATCCGGCCGCAAAACTTGAAGAAGAGCTCATCATTCGCCCCACGAGCGAAACCATCATCTGGAACACCTACCGCAACTGGATTAACTCCTACCGCGACCTACCATTGCTTTGCAACCAGTGGTGTAACGTGTTCCGCTGGGAAATGCGCACACGACTTTTCCTGCGCACTGCCGAGTTCCTGTGGCAAGAAGGGCACACTGCCCATGCCACCAGGGAGGAGGCCGAGGCAAAAGCCAAGGAAATGCTTAATGTCTACGCCACTTTTGCCGAAAAATCAATGGCGATGCCCGTCGTGAGGGGTATCAAGACGGCCAACGAGCGTTTTGCCGGCGCTATCGAGACCTACACCATTGAGGCCATGATGCAAGACGGAAAGGCGCTCCAAAGTGGCACTTCACACTTCTTGGGGCAAAACTTTGCCAAGGCATTTGACGTGAAATTTATTGACCAGAACAATCAACTCGACTACGTTTGGGCCACCTCATGGGGAGTGTCCACCCGCTTGATGGGCGCGCTCATCATGACGCACAGTGACGACAACGGCTTAGTGCTTCCTCCAGAGCTGGCACCTGTCCAAGTGGTGATCATCCCCATCTACCGCAATGAGGAACAACTCGCCACCGTTAACGAGAAAGTCGCTCCTATCGTTGAAAACTTGCGCAAGCAAGGCATATCGGTGAAATACGACAATGCCGACAACAAGCGCCCAGGCTTCAAGTTTGCCGACTACGAGCTGAAAGGCGTCCCCGTGCGTCTCGTGCTGGGCGCTCGCGACATTGAGAACGGCACCATCGAGGTCATGCGCCGCGACACGCTGGAAAAGGAAACCGTCGCACTCAATGGAATTGAGGGCTACGTGGTGAAATTGCTTGCCGACATTCAACAAAACATCTACGACAAAGCTCTCAAGCTGCGCGAGTCGATGACCCGCAAAGTTGACACTTGGGATGAGTTCAAAGAGCAAATCGAAAAAGGCGGTTTCATCTTGGCACACTGGGACGGAACGACCGAAACCGAGCTCAAAATCAAGGAAGAGACCAAGGCTACCATTCGCTGCATCGCACTGGATAGCGAACCCGAAGAGGGCAAGTGCATCTACACGGGGAAACCCAGTCACCGCCGTGTGATCTTCGCGCGCAATTATTAATTGCAGCAAATGCAAAGAACAGACTTCAATAATGGCATCCTTTTCACGGGGGGTGCCATTGCTGTGTATCATGGGAAATGGCTGGCTTACTTGTCCAATACCTTAGAGAACCTGATTTGTGACCGATACACGGGAAACTTGATGTTGAGAATCACACCGCTTTCAAAGGTAGCGTAGACATCTTCGCTAAAAGGGCGATAGGTTGCATCGACCCACATTCCCGAGAAATTGTCGGTGAAAATGGTCTTTGTGAGCCTTCCTTTCAGCATCCCAGTCTCCCACTGGCTTTTCTTCACCTGCGCCCCCTCAATGTATATCAGGTCATATCCTGTTTCGGTCTCGACCAGTGCCACCGTGTAGCGTCCCCCCAAGCGAAGCCATTTGTCTTCCAAATCCCGATCCAAATAGGTCCAATATCCCTCATAGGGGTTCTTGCTTTGGGCAAAATGCGCATCCAGCTTGCTACGGGTCCAAGCGGTCATCTCGCAAGTTTGGTCATTGCTTGAAAAAGACAGCACAGCTCGCTCAAGTTTGATTTCAGAGCCAGGCCCTGCAAGGACACCTGCCCTTACCATTCCCCTTGGGCGATGAGCATCGGCATGAAACAAAGGCTTTAGCACCTTACTCCCAACCGACACATCTACAGCATTTTCCTTAACATCGACACAAATGACGTTAAACCCCGTCAGCAAGTCAACGTCATCGTTCACCTCTACCGTTTTCACAACTTGCTCACAACCCATCCTCACGTGCGTGAGTGTCACGCTCATCACTCTGCGGTCGATAATGTCGTTGAGGGGATTGGTGTTGCGGCAAGTCATCGTCACGGCCCAATAGTCATCTTCACTCGCAGCGTTGAAGACAATGCCGCACTGTGGGGCATCGACCCGTTGCGCTTGTCCCTCGCCATCAATCACGCGATAGGATTTCCCCTCCTTGCTGTGCAGGTTGGCGATTCGCGCATAATAGCGGTATTCACGAGCAGCGATACCCACCGTGTCAAGCATCACAAGAGGCGCAGTGCTATTGCAAGCCGCGACTAAGCACCCATTTTCGATGCTCGATAGTGGCGAAAGCCCGATCCCGGCAAAGTGGTTGTATTGCGTTGAGTAGATGGTGATGGCTTGCAACCGAATCGTCCCTGTCGCAGCGGCGAGTAACATAGCCCATGTCACAAAATTGATGCGCTTGCCACGCCATGATCCAAGTTTCTTCATCATGAAAACATTTGATTGGCACAAAGATACAATAATCGCCGAAACATTGCAACAAAACAGCGCACCCCTTCAAAATATCAGATGGTATCGTCATGGCAAGTCCATTCTTGCAGAGCTCACAGGGCATGGACGACTCAACGGGTACTTCTTATTTGACCTCGGACACATCGTGGAAAGGTAAAAAAGATTCAGAAAATCATGGGGAAAAACCGTTCAAAAAAGTGTAACTTTGCAACTGAAATGGAGAATTTCAAGTTATACAAGCGCGAGAAACTGTGCAGCAAGACGGCTATCGACCAGGTTTTTGCCCAGGGCGACAATGCCACGGCCTATCCGTTGAGAGCGGTTTACCGCTTTGTGCCCTCGACCGACGGCAAGGGTGAGTCGCGCTTCCTCATCACGATTCCCAAGAAGAAAATACGCACCGCTGTGAAACGCGTGTTGTTGCGCCGCCGCACCCGCGAGGCTTACCGCCTCAACCGCGACTTGCTGCTGCCAGCCCTTGAACAACGGGGCAAGCGCGTTGACGTGGCATTTATCTATCTTGCCAGGCAACCCTTCCGCTATGCCACGATTGAGGCCAAGATGAAGGAATTACTCACCAAAATAGCCGCAGCCTCACAATGAACGACAGTCCACAAGGAAATGCGCATGGGCTCATGGCGCTGGCTCATGGCATGGCTCGGATGGTGGCGTGGCTGCTCATCCTGCCCATCAAGCTCTACAAGCGATTTATCTCCCCATTAACTCCCCCATCGTGCCGATTCACCCCCACTTGCAGCACCTACGCCATTGAGGCTATCCAGAAACATGGCCCGATTAAGGGCTTTTGGCTCGCTGTCAAACGCATCTTGCGCTGCAATCCATGGGGTGGCAGCGGCTATGACCCTGTGCCCTAATGATTACCAACATCCACACCCACCAGCTGACGGCCGCTCATAATTGCCAAGAGCTTGTCTCGGTCTCTCCAGGCGATTTCGCCCCAAAGCCTGGCGTGCGCTACGCTATCGGCATCCATCCCTGGCACACGGCATCGGTGACCGATGACCAGTTGAGACGGCTTGAGCGCCTTGCTTTCCATCCGCAAGTGGCAGCCATTGGGGAAACTGGGCTTGATGCCCTCAAAGGGGGTGCCATAGAGGGACAGATGGAAATTTTCAGATTCCACATCAACATCGCCCAGCAAGCGGAAAAACCCCTTGTGATACACACCGTGCGCACAAGCCAGCAAGTGCTTCGGGCATGGAAAGCGTCGCAGCAATCCATTCCCTGGATCATTCACGGCATGCGTGGCAACAGCAACGTGGCGCGCCCGCTCATTGACGCTGGGTTTTACTTGAGTTTTGGAGCGAGATTTAATCCCGAGACGGCAAGAGCCACACCGCTCGACCGCTTGCTCATTGAGACCGACGACGCGCCCGTCACCATCGAAGAGGTGGCTCTGAAAGTTGCTGAAGCCCTCGGCATGACCCAGCGGGAAATCCTTGAATTGGCCACCCGTAATGCCACCTCGCTACTCGCCGGGAAAGTATAATCTCAACGTCACTTCGGCAGAAGTCACCGAAAGGGTGGCACGCGCACCAAGCAGCAATGGCACATTATCATCCACGTGTCCCATCGGGAAGCCATAGGCAACGGGGTAATCATAGGGTGAAACCATGTCGCTAATCATGCTGTACATGCGATGGCGAGTGTCATCCTCGCTTGACTCCAGCCACTGGCCATCGGCATGGTAACGAGTGAACCTGCCCACAACGAGCCCTGCCAAATGCTGAAGCACGCCTGACAAGCGCAACTGGTACATCATGCGCTCCACCCGATAGATTTCCTCGCCAATGTCTTCCAGCAGCAAGATTGCCCCTGGCTTGAAAAGATTGAAAGGCGTGCCCACAAGACCAGCCAGCACCGCCAAGTTACCCCCCAACAGCACCCCCGAGGCAGTGCCGGCGGACAAGCGCACGACAGACCCTGCAGAAAGTGCCGGCACCCTATAGTCAACGCGCTGGCGGGTTAAAATGCGATAAAGCGCCTCGCTCACATCACCATCGACACCGAAATCGGTGAAATGCTTGGCCATCGAGGCATGCACACTCATCACCCCTGCACGGTGCCACGCCGCATGCAAGGCGCTGATGTCGCTAAACCCAATGAGCCACTTGGGGTGATTGCGGATGAGCTGCCAATCAAGATGCTCCAGCAAGTGGACGGCGCCATAGCCGCCGCGGCTGCACAAGATGCACTTCACACTCGGGTCGCACAAAGCCCACTGCAAGTCAGCCAGCCGATGCGCAATGGTGCCGCCAGTCACAATAGCGCCATAGCTCACCGCTTGCTCAAGCGCATGTGCACCCACCACGGGCGACAAGCCCCATTGCCTCAAAGCGGACACAGCCCCCTCTACCCGCTCGGGAGCAATGACACCCGACGGGGAAATGATGGCAACTTTGTCGCCCCTCTGCAACGCAGGTGGCAGAATCATGAATTTGAATTTACCCGTTCACCTGAACCTTGATGCCCGTTTCTTGCTCGATGCGCGCGCCCATGGCTTTGAGTTCCTCTACGGGGACTTTCACAAGATGCTCCTCGGGTGTCGTGCGATCGATGGTGTAAATCATCACCTCGCGGGGCTGTATCGCGCGATAGGCGGCAATAAGGGCATCAACCTCGGCAGCAGTCGTGTTGTCAATAGGCTTCCCGTTATGCTCGCCCCTCAAGAACATGGTCTGCACAATGCAAATGCCTGCATAGGCTTTCAAATCGGCGACGATGCCAACAGGCAGCACATTGGGCGACACAGGCTGGTTGATGAGCCTCATTGTAGCCGGGAAAGCCGAGTCGAGTTTCAAGATGCAGTTGTCAACCTCCTTGAGCGCTGCCATCACTCCCGGACGGGCTGCCATTGTGCTATTGCTCAGCACGCTCACTTTGGCCTGGGGATAGAAACGGTCACGCAGTAATTTGGTATCGTGAACAATTTCCTTGAACTGTGGGTGAAGCGTTGGCTCGCCATTACCGCTAAAGGTAATCACATCAAGCGTGTTGCCTTGCGCTTGCATCTCTTCCAGTTTTCTCTTCAACGCTCTCTTCACGGCCTCGCGGCTGGGAACACCGCTGTTGCCTTTACCTTGCTCGTTATAGCCAGCCTCGCAGTACACGCAGTCGAACGAGCATATTTTACCGTCATTCGGCATCAAATTGATGCCCAACGAGACTCCCAACCGACGGCTGTGAATGGGACCGTAGACAGTTTCGTGAAAAATTACCGTTTGCATAGTAGAATATCATGATATTTAGGGCCATCAAGTTGTGTTGAGCCTTGATGACCGCTGTGAAAGAATTTCGTTAAAAAGTTCAATAAATTGCTGGGCCACAATCCTATATGAGAACTTGCCATCCACCTCGCTGTGAAGGAACTCGCGGCTCACGGGCTGACTGGCAGCCCACTCCAGCCCATCGGCAATGCTTTGGGCGCTCCCATTGCGGGCCAAGTAGCCATTTCTCAAGTGGTCGATAATGTCATCACGGCCGTCACCGCCACGAGCCACAGGAATGCAGCCGCTGGCTTGCCCCTCAATCAATGTGGCGCCGAAACTCTCAAACTCCGATGTCGAGAGCACAATGTCAGCACGACGGTACACCTCATTAAGCCGACAGGCAGAAACTTGCCCAAGGTAAGTCACAGGAATTGCTATTTTGCCGAGCAGTGACCGGTCGCGCAAGTCGCCATACAGCACCAGGTGCAGTTGCCGAGCCAGCGCTGGCTTATGCTCTGCCACCCACTGCATGGCAGCGACAAGTTCTGCTCCCCCCTTGCCTGGCTCATCAAGACGGCGCGCCCCCACCACGACCACTTTCTTATGGGCAGGAATACCCTCATAGCCATCACCAAGGCGCTCAAACTGGTATTCCTCGGTTTTCAAGGTGTTGGGAATCACCCTGATGTCCTGGCTCCTGAGCAGGGCACTCTTGCGGCACACGCGCGCCAACCAGTGGCTCACCGCGACAAAGTGGATGGCGGCCTCGCTGTAAAGCCGCGCCTTGCGTTGCTGGGTTTTGGTCGACAAGTCACGGTCCCTTTTCCCCGTCAGCGGACACGATTGGCAAGTGCTCATGTACTTCTCGCAGTCAAAGGCATGATGACACACGCCTGTGCAGTTCCACATGTCGTGCATCACCCACACGATGGGCTTGCCCAGGTCAGCAATCTGCTGAATACCACGCAACGATAGGGTTCCCTGATTGACCCAGCCCAGCATCAACACATCGGCTTCTTGCACCCACTCGTGCTTGGCAAAATTCAACCCATGTGTGCACGTGTCGATTTTGAACAGCGTGCCACGATTCATGCCATTGTTCATGAAAATGCCCATGCGCTCGGCCAGGAAATTCCATTTGTTCCTCACCATGGAGCCAGCAGGCTGGGCGTAGACATCAATATCCCGACGGTCTACCACCAGCATTCGGGCTGTGACACCCGCGCCTAACAAGGCATGAATCAGACGAAGCGAGACTATTGCCGCTCCGCCCACGGTGTCACTATGACTAATGAGAACAACGTTCATGATGCAACAAAATCGTTTTTTTATTCAACAATGGAGAGCGCTTGAAGCATATCGGTGATTTCGGCGCGTGTAAAAGTGCGCTGTGCCTTCAACAGCTCCACCATTTCGGTGATGGCTTTGCAAATGCCGGCATTGGAGAACACGCGCATCAAGTGGGAGAAATACCTGTCGAAAATGGGCTTCACCTCGTCTTTCTCGAGCTGGCATAGTTCCTTGCCCTCGTCGCAAATGGCATTGAGCAGCATGCTTCTCAACTTGCGGTCGACCACGCCACGGTCAAGCACCATCTTGCGGCACATTGTGTTGGCAATCACCAGCCCCATCGAGATTTGATAGTGGGTGTACATCTCTTGCCAGGCCTCCTTGGCGCTCACGCGAGGATTGCCGGCGAAATAGAACTCGGGGGCAAAGCGGATGCAGTCGAAGCCATCGGCATCAAGGTCAATACCCGTGAACAGCTCGGTCGCGTCAAAGATTGACAGCCCTATCGCCATTCCAGCCACACCGTAGTATTTATCGTCTTCACTTCGATATTTCATGTTTATCGTTATCTAAGCAGCGTTTTTTCCACCTCGTGGACGTGCATGAGAGCGAGAATTGGAGTCTTTCACGCCATTTGGTGTTCCATAATCAAGCAAAAAATGTGCCTTACCTGTTTTTACGGCCAAAATCGGCAGGAATCTCACCCCATTTGTCAGTTTGCCACTTAATGACGAAATTCTGGTAGTCATGAGTTTGCAGCCAACGCTCGGCCCTGGCGATAATTTCAAAGACCTTTCCGTTACGGCTGGTGGGCATCAGCTTGGTGTTGCACTTTTTGTCGCGCACCCACTTGATCGCGTTGCGACTGTCGCTGTAGACAGCAGTTGTCGTCTTGCCTTGATTGTTGAGCCACGCTATTGCATGCACAATGGCCAGGAACTCGCCAATGTTGTTGGTTGCATCCTCAAACGGGCCTTGGTGAAACAATTCAGCACCCGAGAAAATGTCAACCCCACGATATTCCATGCGCCCGGGATTTCCACTGCTTGCGCCATCCACAGCAATGCTGCCAGGGTATATCTCGGGGATAGCGGCATAGTTCATTGCCGTAGTGGGCGCGTGAGAAATAGCGCGGATTATCGCGCGATCATCCCCCCCTGTGCCGTTGCGGTAGGCCTCGATGGCCTCCTCTCGCGTGCGAAATGACTTGTAGCGCGCTCCTGGATAGCCCTTGACACGCAACTGGCACTCAGTCCAAGTCTCGCAAATCCCAGGCTCTGTGCCTACCCACACGACATACCATTTTTGCTTTGACATATAGGGTTATTTTGCTTAAAAAAGTTTCTAATCCTCGCAAAGTTACAATATTTTGGCTATCTGAAGAAATAAATATCTCACAAATTAAGAGGTGGCAGGCTCAATGGTCGAAATGCAGACGAGGATGCGCGCAAAAGAAACCCCAGCCCCACACTTGACACACAAGAGGGGCTGGGGAGGTTTTTCTGCCGTTAGGTCGCCCGCTAATCAACAATGCCGTAGCTGCGGAACACCTTCTGAATCTTCTCTAAGGCACAGGTCACCTGGCTCTTGGTGTGCGTTGCCATGAGGCTGAAGCGGATGAGCGTGTCGTTGGGAGCAACGGCTGGCGACACCACCGGATTGACAAAAATCCCCTCATTGAGCAAATCGCGCGTGACGGCAAACGTCTTGTTGTTGTCACGAATAAACAGAGGAATAATCGGTGTCTCGGTGTGGCCTATCTCGCACCCCATCTCCCGGAATCCCCTCAAGGCGTAGTTGGTGATTTTCCACAGGTGCTCTTGGCGCTCTGGCTCGTTGAGCATGATGTCGAGCGCGGCATCCACGGCGGCGGTCGAGGCCGGGGTGATGCTTGCTGTGAAGATATAGCTACGCGAGTGGTGTCGCAAGAAATTAGTAATCACCTTGTCGGTAGCGATAAAGCCTCCTAACGAGGCGAATGACTTGCTAAAGGTTCCCATCACCAGGTCCACCTCATCGGTCAACCCAAAGTGGTCGCAAACGCCGCGTCCACCCTTTCCAAACACGCCAATACCATGTGCCTCGTCGACCATGATGCTGGCATTATACTTGTGAGCCAGGTCAACGATGTCGGGCAGCTTGCACACATCGCCTTCCATGGAGAACACGCTATCGGTGACGATGAGCTTCACGCGATCGGGCTCGCATTTCTGGAGTTGTTTCTCCAGCGACGCCATGTCGTTGTGCTTGTACTTGAGAGAGTTGGAGAATGACAGACGGCGGCCCTCGATGATTGAGGCGTGGTCTTGCTCATCCCACAAGATGTAGTCTTCTCTTCCAGTGAGCGTGGAAACGACACCGAGGTTCACCCCGAAGCCCGTGGAATAAATCATTGCGTCTTCTTTTCCCTCATACTCTGCAAGGCGCTTCTCCAGCTTTTTATGAATGTCTAACGTGCCATTGAGAAATGGCGAGCCCGCGCAGCCCGTTCCATACTTGCGAATGGCCTCAATGGCTGCTTGATGCACTCGCTTGTCGTTTACCAAGCCGGAATAACAATTAGAGCCGAACATCAACACCTTCTTGCCATTGATCAGCACCTCGGTGTCCTGCTCACTTGCGATTGCCCTAAAATAAGGATAGATGCCCATAGCTTTCGCTTTTTGCGGCTCATCATATTTTGCTAATTTCGCCTGTAATAACTTCATCGTTTATGCTTAACTTATTTTTGTTTTTATAAACTATCTGCACATCTGCACGCAGCCATGCACAATATTGGCTGCAAATGTACAAAATAATATCTAAATTTTAGTAAAAAAGAACACTAAAACGTTCCATTACACTCTCATCTCACGCCAGCTCGCTTTTACAAGCCTTTGTTTTTCAAAACCCTACATCTTCATAAAGATATTTTAACAATTAATTTTTAATTTTACAGCAAAATCACTGAGAGTGCAACAAGCAAGTGCAAAATTCGCCCAATCCATTCGCATTACCCTGGAATTTCGTGGTTTTTGCTGCGGTTGCCGTGGAAAAACTTGAGAAAGTTTTCCTGAATAGCGGTATTTTTTATAAATTTGCGGCACGTTTTGCTAAGCAAAGAAATTTAACTATGTTAATTGAAAAGATTGAGGCCCTGAAAGGGCAAATTGAAACATTGAAAGCAGCCAATGAAGAGTCGCTGGAGGCGTTACGCATTAAATTTTTGAGCAAAAAGGGTGAAATCACAGCTTTGTTTAACGACTTCCGCACCGTTCCGCCAGAACAAAAGCGCGAGTTGGGGCAAAAGCTCAACGAGCTCAAGAATTTGGCCACCGACAAGATCAATGCGTTGCGCGAAAGTTTCAAGACGCAAGAAAAGGAAACGCACAAGATTGACATCACTCGCCCCTCGACACCAAGCGAAATAGGCACACGCCACCCAATCTCGCTTGTGCGCAAGGAAATTATCGATATTTTCTCACGCATCGGCTTCACCTTGGCCGACGGTCCCGAGATTGAGGACGACTGGCACGTGTTCAGCGCGCTCAATTTCGCAGCCGACCACCCCGCCCGCGACATGCAGGACACGTTCTTCATCAACCAGGATGCCAGCAACGTGCAGCGCAACATTGTCTTGCGCTCCCACACGAGCTCGGTGCAAGTGCGCGCCATGGAGCGTGAGAAACCGCCCATCCGCATCATTTGCCCAGGACGGGTTTATCGCAACGAGGCGATTACTGCCCGCGCCCACTGCTTCTTTCACCAAATCGAAGGCCTTTATATTGACCAGCATGTAACATTTGCCGACCTCAAGCAGGTTCTTCTCTATTTTGCGCAGGAACTCTTTGGAAAAGACACGAAAATTCGTCTTCGCCCCAGTTATTTCCCATTTACCGAGCCAAGCGCCGAAATGGACGTTTCCTGCATGCTTTGCAGGGGCGAGGGTTGCAGTTTCTGCAAGCACACGGGATGGGTTGAAATCTTGGGGTGCGGCATGGTAGACCCCAATGTGCTTGAGGCCAGCGGTATCGACAGCAACGTGTACAGCGGATATGCCTTTGGCATGGGTATCGAGCGCATCACCAACCTCAAATACATGGTGAAAGACTTGCGTCTGTTTAGCGAAAACGACATCCGCTTCCTCGATGAGTTTAAAGCGGCCCATTAAAGGCAGCAACAAGTGGCTCAACGGCAAGCTCTGGCAGTGCCAGAGCTGCCCACCAGCTCACTTGCTAAAAAAGGAACCTCATTTGTTCTCATATTATTTAGAAATGGCGTATCTCCGTATTGCGTGCGGGAATGCGCCATTTCTTTTTCGAGAAAAAGACTGCTCACACAGCATACAGAACGACTTCTCATTGACACTATTCAAACGATGACAATCAAAGAAAGATATGAAGGCTGTCTGTCGATATGGCGCAGGCAGATGCCCAATCCCGAAACAGAGCTGCACTACAACTCACCTTTTCAACTGCTCATCGCAGTCATGCTATCGGCACAGTGCACCGACAAGCGCATCAACATGGTGACTCCTGCTTTTTTCAAAGCGTTTCCCAGCCCTCACGAGCTGGCAGAGGCCTCGGTCGACGACGTGTTCACGCTCATCAAAAGCGTGTCGTACCCCAACAGCAAGGCAAAACACTTGGTGGAGATGGCAAAGATGCTTGTCGGCCAGTTTAAGGGCGATGTGCCAGACGGCAGGGAAGCGCTCATGAGCCTGCCTGGGGTGGGGCGAAAAACCGCCAATGTGGTCCTGGCACAGGCCTTCCACAAAAATGCTATTGCAGTCGACACGCACGTCTTCCGTGTTGCCAACCGCATTGGCTTAGCCAAAGGGAAAACCCCGATGGAAGTTGAGAAAAAATTGAGCCGACACATCAAGCCCGAAGAGCAAAGCAAGGCGCACCACTGGATACTGCTCCACGGCCGATACACGTGCAAGGCCCAACGCCCTGATTGCTTGAATTGTGCAGTCGCCCCATTTTGCGCATCTTGGCACAAAAAGTGATTTTTTCTTGTGAGATTAAAATTTTCTTTGTATTTTTGCAGCGTAATTCAAGAACAGCTATTCCATTCAAGGCAGCCGAAACTCTTTACGAGCCTCCTTTGAAGAAGATAGTTTCCCCAAGATTTTCAAAAAACACTTTTAAGAAAAAATACGCATCTATTATGGTAGGGAGAGAGTTTCATAACCCTAATAGATCTTTTTCACAAAACACAATTTTATGTACAACATCTCTGAATTGAATTCCATGCCAGAGGCCGACTTGAAGGCTCTTGCGAAATCCATGGGACTAAAAAAAATAGACTCTACCGAACGCGAGGATCTCGTGTTCCAAGTCCTTGACCAACAAGCCATACAAGAAGCAGCAAACGCTCCTCAACAAGCAGCCGGGAGAAAGAAACGCGGACGCACTAAAAAGGATGCTGCCAGCACTGGCACTACAAGTCCAAAAGAAGAGACTCCACAGGATGCCCCAAAAGAAGACCCGGCGCAAGCCAAGGCCGAAAAGCCTGCAAAAAGGAGACCAGGCCGCCCAAGAAAGGTAAAGGCCGAGGACTCCCCTACTCTTCAGCCCACTACTAATCAGCAGCAGCAACCTGCCAAACAGCAACCTGCCAAACAGCAACCCGCTACCGCCCCCCAACAGCCTGCCAACGACACTGCTCAAGAGGCACCTGCAAAGGAAGAGAAAAGCAAAAACACCCGCCGCAGTAGCCGCACGCAACACGAGGAGAAGACCGCCGCAGTGCCAGCACTGAACTTTAACGCCGCACCTGCACTCCCGCTCGCTCCCGCTCAAGAGCAACCCAATGACAGCGCAAAACAAGAGCAACCCGACGAGCAACCGCAAGAAGCCAAGGACTTAACTGCAAAGCAAGAGCCCAAGCCCACCCAAGAGAACACCGAACCTGCTCCAGAAAATCAACAAGACGACCATAACGAGATGCAAGACACGATACCCCAAGAAGAGGAAGAGCTATCGCAAGACAACCCGGCAGAAGCTGAATATGCTTACGCACAAGCGCAAGAATCTCAACAACAGCCTATTGATTATGACCGAAACGATGACTTCATGAGCTTCTTCGACACAAGAAACCAACCAAGAAGAAGGAGAAAAGGCAATCAGGGCGAGCAAAACGCGGGCTATGGAGCGTTTTTTGGCGGAAACAGCAGCAAACGCACTTTCAAGCCACGCACCCAAGAAGAAAAAGAGGAAGACGAGCGTCGTGCAGCCGAGGCTCGCAAGCGCGCAGCCGAAGAGGCCGCCAAAGCACCCATCATCATCCAGGAGCCTTTTGTTGAGAAAACGCAACCAGCGCAAAGCAAAAAGAACAAGGGGAAAAACAGGCAACAACCTCAACCAGCCATCGAAGAGAATCCATTTGGCGAGTGCCCCTATAACTTTGAGGGCATTCTGGAGGGTTACGGGCTTCTTGAGATCATGCCCGACGGATATGGCTTCTTGCGTTCCAGCGACTACAACTACCTGACTTCGCCCGACGACATCTATGTGTCGCAAGCACAAATCAAGAACAACGGCTTGAAAACCGGTGATGTCGTAAAAGGCAAGATACGCCCGCCCAAGGAAGGCGAGAAATACTTCCCACTGTGCAGCATTGACTCCATTAATGGCCGCACGCCAGAATATGTGCGCGATCGAGTCCCGTTTGAGCATCTTGTTCCATTGTTCCCCAACGAGAAATTCAATCTTGAAAGCCAGTCGCATTCCAATATCTCGACGCGCATTGTCGATATGTTCGCCCCCATCGGCAAAGGCCAACGCGGCCTGATTGTGGCCCAGCCCAAGACGGGAAAAACAATTCTGCTAAAGGATATTGCCAATGCCATATCGGAAAATCATCCCGAGACCTACATGATCATCTTGCTGATTGACGAGCGTCCCGAGGAAGTGACCGACATGGCGCGCAGCGTGAATGCCGAAGTGATTGCTTCCACCTTTGACGAGCCCGCCGACCGCCATGTGAAGATCGCAGAACTCGTGCTGGCTAAAGCCAAACGCATGGTGGAATGCGGTCACGACGTGGTGATTCTGCTCGACTCCATCACGCGCCTTGCTCGCGCCTACAACACCAACGCCCCAGCCTCGGGCAAAATCCTTTCGGGTGGCGTAGATGCCAATGCCCTTCAACGCCCGAAACGCTTCTTTGGCGCCGCGCGCAACATTGAGCAAGGCGGCAGCCTCACCATCATCGCAACAGCCTTGATTGACACGGGCTCGAAAATGGACGAAGTGATCTTTGAGGAATTCAAAGGCACTGGAAACATGGAGCTGCAACTTGACCGCAAGCTCTCCAACAAGCGCATTTTCCCCGCAGTCGACATTATGGCATCCAGCACGCGACGCGACGACTTGTTGCTCAACTCTGAGACACTCAACCGCATGTGGATTCTACGCCGCTTCTTGAGCGATCGCAACTCCCTTGAGGCCATGGAGTTCATCAAAGACCGCATGAAGCACACCAAGAACAATCAGGAACTCCTGCTCACCATGAACAGCTAACCCCATTGGCTCAAAGATTAAATTGGCAATGGGAAGAATTATAGCCATAGACTATGGTCGCAAGCGCACAGGTGTTGCAGTGACCGATCCGTTGCAAATTATTGCCAACGGATTGGAAACTGTGTCTACCGCGTCGCTCATGGCCTGGCTCAAAAACTATGTGGGCAAAGAGAGCGTTGACCTCATCGTCATGGGGCAGCCCACGCAACTCAACGGGAAACCCAGCGAGAGCATGCGCTATATCGCTCCTTTTTTAAAACAGCTCAAAAAGGAATTGCCCAACTTGCCCGTGGTGATGTACGACGAGCGATTTACCTCGACCCTCGCACACCGCGCCATGATTGACGGCGGAATGAAAAAAAGCGACCGCCGCGACAAGAGCCGTGTCGATGCCATTGCAGCGACCATTATTTTAAATGACTACTTAGAAAGCAAGAAATTAAAGACATAGCAAAAAATGGTTTTACCTATTTATACCTACGGACAACCCGTGCTGCGCAAAACGGCACAGCAAGTGACCAAAGACTTTGAGGGGCTGCACGAACTCATCGACAACATGAAAGAGACCATGTATGCCAGCGATGGCATTGGCATCGCCGCTCCACAAGTGGGCGTTAACGCACGCTTGATTTTCATTGATGTCGATATACTCAAGGACGACTTCCCCGAACTCAAAGGCAAGCGTCTCGTGCTCATCAACCCCGAGCTCACCATCGACGAGGAAAGTGCCACCGTGACCCGGGAAGAAGGCTGCCTGAGCGTTCCTGGGATTCACGAAAACGTGACCCGCCACTCAAAGATACACCTCAAGTGGGCCGACGAGAATTGGGAAGAGCACGACGAAGACTTTGAGGGCTACTTAGCCCGTGTCATTCAACACGAATATGACCACCTCGACGGCACTCTTTTCACCGACCGCATTGCGCCCATTCGCAAGACAATGATTCGCACAAAACTGAACAACATCGTGAAAGGGAAAACACACTGCAACTATCGCACGAAGTTTTTCAAGCCTGCCGGCAAAAGATAAGCGCCTCAAAAAAACGCGGAGGGTACTTCACAGCATCCTCCACATCTTTCAACTTATTCCTGTAGAAAAAAGCAAAAGCACCATCAAAGAGCCTTAAGGACTTTAATGGTGCTATATCGCACGTTTGTGGAGCATAGCGGACTCGAACCGCTTACCTCAACACTGCCAGTGTTGCGCTCTACCAGATGAGCTAATGCCCCAAAAGCGATGCAAAGGTAGCACATTTCTTTGAAACGGCAAAACTTTTGGCGCGCTTTTTGGTTAAAATTTCATTTTAGTTTCATGAGTTGGGGGTTTTCAACGAGTTGTTGGGAAGATTGAGCCGCGCTTCAGGATAAATTCTCATTTCTTTGTTGTATCTTTGTGAGTGATAAGCATTGAATATGACCGATTTTGAACTGCATTCGCCCTTTGAGCCCACAGGTGACCAGCCACAGGCTATTGACGAGCTCGTGGCGGGCGTGAACGGTGGCACTCCGTTTCAAACGCTGCTTGGCGTGACGGGCTCGGGAAAGACTTTCACCATGGCTAACGTGGTTGCCCGAACCGGTCGCCCCACGCTCGTGCTATCGCACAACAAGACCCTTGCCGCGCAACTCTACAGCGAATTCAAGAGTTTTTTCCCTGTGAACTCCGTGCACTACTACGTGAGCTACTATGACTACTACCAGCCCGAGGCCTACATTCCCTCGGTTGACAAGTACATTGAGAAAGACCTTGCTATTAACGATGAGATTGAGCGCTTGCGCCTCTCAACCATTGCCGCGCTGCAAAGCGGGCGCCGCGACATTGTGGTGGTGTCGAGTGTGTCGTGCCTCTATGGCATGGGCAACCCCGAGAGCATCCGCGAGAAAACAATCGAGGTGCACATGGGGCAGCAAGTGAGCCGTGACGAGTTTTTGCGAAAACTCGTTGACTCGCTCTATTCTCGCAACGAGATGGAACTCGTGCCAGGCACTTTCAGGGTGAAAGGCGACACGGTAGACATCGCCTTGTCGAACGAGCAATTCATCTTGCGCGTGATCTTCTGGGGAAACGAGGTGGAGCGCATCCAGTTTCTTGACTACACGACCCAAATGCCCATTCGCGACGAGGAGCGCTTTAACATCTTCCCAGGCAACGCCTTTGTGGCCGATAAATCGAGCATGGCTCACGCCCTGAACCAAATTGCCGTCGACCTGGGTACTCAAGTCGACGCATTCTATCGCGAGGGGCGGCCGGCCGAGGCCAAGCGCCTCAAAGAGCGCGTGGAATATGACTTGGAAATGATTCGTGAGGTGGGCTATTGCAGCGGCATTGAGAACTACTCGCGCTATTTCGACGGGCGCCAGCCCGGGCAGAAGCCTTTCTGCCTGCTCGACTTTTTCCCAGGCGACTTTCTCACCATTATTGACGAGAGCCACGTGACCGTGCCGCAAATACGCGCCATGTACGGTGGCGACCAGAGCCGGAAAATCAACTTGGTGAACTATGGCTTCAGGTTAGAGGCTGCTGTCGATAACCGCCCGCTCCGCTTCGAGGAATTTGAGGAAATGACCGGGCAAACCATCTACGTGAGCGCCACACCAGCCGACTATGAGCTGCAAAAATGCGAAGGAGTCATCACCGAGCAAATCATCAGGCCCACCGGCCTGCTTGACCCGCGCATCGAGGTGCGCCCATCGGCAGGGCAGATTGACGACCTCATTGAGGAGATACAGCTTCGCATTGAGCATCATGAGCGCACATTAGTAACAACCCTCACCAAGCGCATGGCCGAGGAATTGAGTGCCTACTTGGCACGGCTCGACATTCGCTGCGCCTATATGCACAGTGACGTGGAAACCATGGACCGCATCCAAATTCTCGACGACTTGCGTGCAGGCGCAATTGACGTGCTGGTGGGCGTGAACCTGCTTCGCGAGGGGCTTGACTTGCCCGAAGTCTCATTAGTGGCTATTATCGATGCTGACAAAGAGGGCTTCTTGCGCAGCCGCCGCAGCCTCACTCAGACGGCTGGTCGCGCCGCGCGCAACCTGAATGGGCTGGTCATCATGTATGCCGACAACATCACAGAATCAATGCAGCAAACCATCGACGAGACTGACCGACGCCGCACCCTTCAATTGAAATACAACGAGGAGCATGGCATCACCCCGCAAGCCATCAACAAGGCTCGCAATGCCATCATTGGAGCCGACAACGAGTTGCGCATGGGTGAGGAGGGCAAGAAGCACGCCCGGCAATACGAGAGCAACGTGCTGGACATCACTCCAGCCCAGCGCTACACAACAGCCGAGTTCGACCACACCGCGGGCATCGCTGCCGATCCCGTGGTGCAATACATGAGCGGCCAGAGCTTGGAAAAGGTCATCGAACACCTCAAAAGCGAAATGGTGGCAGCCGCCAAGCGCATGGACTTCATCGAGGCTGCCCAGTATCGCGACGAGATGATTAAACTGCAAGAGCAACTCAACAACAAAAAACAGCCATAGCGATGAAACAGCCCGCCACGCTACGCGACCATCACGTCAAAGGACAATGGCTGCCCACCACCAAAAAGGAGATTGAACACTTGGGGTGGGACCACGTTGATGTGATTATATTCAGCGGCGACGCCTACATCGACCACCCATCGATGGGCGCTGCCGTGATTGGCCGCGTGCTTGAGGCGCACGGCTACCATGTGGCGATTGTGCCACAGCCAAACTGGCGCGATGACTTGCGCGACTTCACGAAACTGGGTCGGCCGCGGCTCTTCTTCGGGGTCTCGGCTGGAGCGATGGACTCGATGGTGAATCATTACACGGCCAACCGCCGCCGCCGAAGCGATGACGCTTACACGCCTGGCGGGCGCGCAGGCCAGCGCCCCGACTACCCCACCATTGTGTACAGCGAGATCTTGAAGAAACTTTTTCCCAGCGTACCGGTGATTGCAGGCGGCATCGAGGCCTCGCTGCGCCGGCTGGCGCACTACGACTACTGGCAGGACAAGGTGCTCCCTTCCATCCTGATTGACAGCCCTGCCGATATGCTGGTCTATGGCATGGGCGAGAAGCCCATGGTAGAAATCGCCGATGCCCTGCATGGTGGGAAAAGCATCGAGGAACTTGTCGACATCCCGCAAACGGTGGTGCGAGCACCGTTGAGCCATATTCCCACTAGCGGCAGCGACGTGGTGCTGCACCCCTTTGAGGAGTGCATCGCCAACAAGAAGATGCAGGCCGAGAATTTCCGTGACATCGAGATCGAGAGTAACCGCTGGAACGGCCACAACCTGTGGCAAGCCACTGGCGACATGGCCATTAAGGTGAATCGCACCAATCCGCCCATGACGACGGCAGAAATTGACGCCTCGTTCGACTTGCCCTACACGCGCCTGCCACACCCTCGCTACCGCGGCAAACGCATCCCCGCCTATGAGATGATACGTCACTCGGTGAACTTGCACCGCGGGTGCTTTGGCGGGTGCGCGTTTTGCACCATCAGCGCCCACCAAGGCAAATTCATTGCCTCGCGCAGCAAGGAGTCGATTATGCGAGAGGTGAGGCAGGTCATCCAAATGGAGGACTTCAAGGGCTACATTAGCGATTTGGGAGGCCCCAGCGCCAATATGTACCACATGCGCGGGCACGACTTGGAGCGCTGCAAGAAGTGCGTCAGGCCCTCATGCCTGCATCCGTCGCCATGCGGCAACCTCAACAGCGACCACAGCGCACTGCTCGACATCTACCACGCTGTTGATGCCTTGCCCGAGGTGAAGAAATCGTTTATTGGCAGCGGCGTGCGCTATGACTTGTCGATGCACGTGACTGGCGATGAGCGAATTGACAAAGTAAATCGCCAATATAACGAGGAACTCATCCGCTACCATGTGTCAGGAAGATTGAAGGTAGCCCCCGAGAACACGAGCGACCGGGTGCTCAACCTCATGCGCAAGCCCTCATTCTCGCTCTTTGAGAAATTCAAGGCGAAGTTTGACCGCATCAACGAGAAATACCAGCTCAAGGAGCAACTGATTCCTTATTTTATCTCCTCTCACCCAGGCTGTACCGAGGAGGACATGGCCGAACTTGCCGCCATGACCAAAGACTTGAATTTCCACCTGGAACAGGTGCAGGACTTCACGCCAACCCCCATGACCGTATCGACCGAGACGTTCTACACGGGTTTTCATCCTTACACCCTGCAACCCGTGTACACCGCCCACAGCAAAGAAGAAAAATTGGCGCAAAGGAAGTATTTCTTTTGGTACGAAAAGGAATACAAGCGCGACATCCTCAACTCGCTCCGCAAGATGCACCGCAACGACTTGCTGGCTCGCCTCTACCCCTATAGCACGCCCATGCATAGCCAGCAGACACGCAACATGCAATCCACAAACGATGCTTGCCGCCCTCATCGCCAGAGTCACGGCAGGCGACGAAAGTAACAATCGCTAATAAAACCCTAAAAAAAAAGCAAATCAATGAAAACGACAGAAGGCTACATGCCCTATCTGGGCTATCAAACTTACTACCGCATCGTGGGCGAGAACCGCGATAACCAAGCGCCTATCCTCCTGCTACATGGCGGGCCTGGCAGTACACACAACTATTTTGAGTTGCTCGACCGCATAGCCGACACGGGCCGGCAGGTGATTTCTTACGACCAGATTGGCTGTGGAAATTCATTTGTCGAGGGTCATCCTGAGCTTTGGACTCCAGAGACTTGGTTAGGAGAACTCAAAGCCCTTGTGAAGCACTTGCGACTTGAGCAATTCCACATTTTGGGTCAGTCATGGGGAGGCATGCTCGTGATTCAATACCTCATCGAGGAGAAACCCGAAGAGGTGCGCTCAGCCATCCTCTCAAGCACATTGCCCGCCAGCTGGCTGTGGGGGAAAGAGCAGCACCGCCTCATCAAGTTGATGAGCCAAGAGGACCAATGCGCCATTGCAAAGGCCGAGGAAACGGGCAATTACAACGACCCCGCCTATTTGTCGGCCAATGATCGTTTTATGGATTTGCATTGCGCCGGCGAAGTAACAGCAGACAGCCCCGAGTGCTTGCGACGCCCCAAGAAGAGCGGAGCCGACTCCTATCTCTACGGATGGGGGCCAAACGAGTACACGCCACTGGGCACGCTCAAAGACTTTGACTATATCGACCGCTTGGGCGAAATCACCGTTCCATGCCTCATCATGAGCGGCACGAATGACATGTGCACGCCGCTCATCGCGAAAACCATGTATGACGGCATTCCAGTAACGCAATGGGAACTCTTCGACGGCGCGCGCCACATGCCATTTGCCGAGCAAAATGACCACTACTGTGATGTGCTCACCAAGTGGCTCGACGAAATCGACAAGGTATAAGACAAAGCTTACAAAGCTCACATAGAATAATCAGGTGGACTTCTTGACTGAAATCCACCTGACTCTGTTATCGGGACATGTGACCTCGCGGCCTACTTCACGGTCATGGGGTTGGCTGGCAGTTTGATGGGAGCCGTCTCTTGTTTCTTGGCCTCATCACGCTGTTGACGCATTTCGGCAGCCTTCTTGGCCGCTTCGCTGCCAGGCATGAGCCACTGGTCCATCCAGTTAAAGAACTCGCGCTGCCAAACGATGCTGTTCTGTGGCTTCTGCACCCAGTGGCACTCATCGGGATAGAGTACCAGTCGAGCCTCAAGGCCACGCAAGCGCGCCGCATTGAAAGCCTGCATGGTCTGAGTGTAGGAGATGCGGAAATCGTTCTCGCCCGTAGTCACCATGATGGGCTTGTCCCAGTTTTGAACGTAGTTTTTGGGGTCGGCAAGCTGGAACGATTTTTGAGCAAGGGCATTATCCTTTTCCCAAGGCGCGCCGCCAAGATCCCAGTTCACAAACCAAAGTTCCTCGGTTTCGGTATATTGCGCACGCAGGTCGAAGATACCGGCATGCGACAGGAAGCAGGCGAAGCGTCCCTGGTGGTTACCTGCTAACCAATAGGTCGAGTAGCCGCCGTAACTGGCGCCCGTGCAGCCGAAGTGGTCACCGTCAACGTAGGGTTTCGTCTTCATGTAGTCAACAGCAGCCAAATAGTCCTTCATGTTCTGACCCGCATAGTCGCCCGAGATTTGAGCGTTCCACTCGGTGCCAAATCCTGGCAGACCACGACGATTGGGAGCCACCACGATGTAGCCATGGTTGGCCATGATGCGCAGATTCCAGCGATAGCTCCAGAATTGCGAAACTGGTGATTGAGGGCCACCCTCGCAGAAAAGGATAGCTGGATACTTCTTGCTCTTGTCAAACTTGGGCGGGTAGAGCACCCAAGTGGTCATCTGCTTGCCGTCGGTGGTGGGAACCATCACCTTCTCGCAGGTTACGGGGTCGATTGATGCCAGCAAGTCATCGTTCACAGCGGTGAGCTTTTTCGACTCCTCGCCCAGCCTCACGCTGAAGATTTCGTCGGGTTCCAGGTAGGAGTGGCGGCAAGTGATCACGCTGCCGTCCTGGTTGACAGCCATGCCACTGTAGTCATACTGGCCACTGGCAATGGTATCAATCTTTTGGGTGGCAATCTCCATGCGGAACATGGGTATTGTGCCTTGGAACGGGCATGTGAAATAGATGTATTTCTCATCGGGGCTAAAGGCGATCGCGTCGACGCTATAGTCCCACTTAGCCGTCAAGTCTTTCTTCTCGCCGCCCAGCTTGTCCATCAGGAAAATGCGGTTCTTGTCGGCCTCGTATCCGTCGTGCTCCATCGAGAGCCAGGCAATCTTGCCGCTCTTCGAAACGATTGGGTTCTGGTCATAGCCCATCATCCCCTCGGTGAGATTCTTCACGGTCTTCCCGTTAGCCACGTCATAGAGATAGAGGTCGCTGTTGGTTGATACGGCATATTCCTTGCCCGTCTTCTTGCGGCATGTGTAGATGAGTTGCTTGCTGTCGGGGGTCCAAGCCAGTTGTTCCACCCCACCCCAAGGGCGCATGGGTGATTCAAATTGTGTGCCCTCAAGCACGTTTTTCACATCAGTCACTTTTGAGCCGTCGAAAGCGCCCACAAAGGGTTGCGGGATTTCTTCGACCCACTCGTTCCAATGGCGATACATCATGTCGTTGATGATGCGAGCTTTGCTCTCTTTCATGTCGGGGTACACGTCCTGGCAGCGCTGCCCGTACTGGACATCGGAAATGAGCATCACGTGCTTCTCGTCGGGAGCGATAATAAAGCCCTCGACACCTTTTTCCATGTCGCTCACGCACTTGCGGCCGCTCCCGTTGGCATCCATCACCCACATTTGCGGCAGCGCGTCGTCCTTAGAGTCGTCGGTGTAAACAAAGGCAATCTTGTTGCCGCCATCAAACCACACGGCGTTTGACTCGCTATTCGGAGTGCTGGTGAGGCGCTGGAAGTTCTTGCCGTCGATGTCCATCACCCACAAGTCACGGTTGCTGCGGTTCTTCTCAATATCGACAAACGACACGCCAAAGAGAATTTTCTTGCGGTCGGGCGACACTTGCGGGTCGCTGACGCGGCCAAAACTGTTCAGGATTTCGGGAGTGTACTCACCTTTGGCAGCAGCAGCGGCGGTGTCCTGAGGCAGTAGCGCCTTCGGGCCGCCAGCGTTAGTTCCAGCCTTGGAGGAGTCACATGCGGTTGTGGCCACCATCGATGCCATTAACGATGCCATCATAACTGATTTCAATAATTTCATAAAAATGATTTTTTATTTGATGATAATTGTTCTGTATTCGTTTTTTTCAGTTCTACAAAGATACATTTTTTTTCATAACCGCGAAAATCTGAGCTCAAAAATGCAAGGACACAGATTCCACCTCCAAGTGCAAAGCATTGGATTTCAGGAGGCTAAAACCTAAAGCCCGTGCAGAAATTGATGTTGACGCTGCTGCTTAGGAATCGGTGATGCCGACTGTGATAGAGATGGGCATCGGTTGTCAACTGCAGGCCATAGAAAAACTGGCGGCGGTTGAGCAACAATCCGCTTTTGACACGGTAATAGATCGACACCATATCCTTCTCGCCCTCAATAGAGTTTGGGAAAGAATGGCGATAGCCTACCCCCGACATGCCAGTGACGTTCAACAGCCAACGGCGATGGAAAGACCAGTTGTAGCCATAGCCCAACAGAAAACTGTAGTCACGGTAACGAAAACGGTAATCTCTGCGCAAATCAGGAAGATAGCCTTGCAAGCTATCGTTAAGTCGCGTGAAATCCATCCCATAGTCCTGGTGGGTTAGATGTAGGCCAGCAATGAACGAGCCAGCGCTCTGCTTTTGGATTTTAGAATAACTGTAGGCTGCCGACTGGCAATAGCGCCTGTTGTTGAAAAAATAGTAGCCATATAGGCCGTAAAACTCATGCTTGAACCCGTCGAAGTCGATAGACTGGAACGCACTGCTGCGATAATCGCCAAAGCGGTGCACATTCACCTTGCTATTGTCCTTGCTGAAATAGGCATCAAGCTCTACGCGCGATGTGGTGAGCGAAAAGTCCCAACGGGTATTTTTAGACTTTTTCCCTGTGATCAAGTCATTCAAATTAAACGTATAGCCAGCACCGATGCCGTAAATGGAGAAATGGACACCAAAAAAGCTCGTGATGTTGGAGTTCATCCGAATGGGTACGCGATGACTCGTCAATCGGCCGATGTACATATCCATCCAGTTCTGATTCTTCAGAGTAACCTTCTTGTGACTACCCGTTCCCGTCACATAGGCCGTATCATAGGTGTCGAAAAACCGATTAAGCCAGCGATAGGCTGCCACGACTTGCCTCAATCCCTGCGGGTAAACCCTTGCGGAATCGTTGATGCCAGGCTGGCCATGCCCCAATGCGGGCTGGCAGGGAGCGGCATCATGAATCGTGTTGAGCGATGCCTCATGCTTGCCCACGGGGGGCGATGGCACGAGAGTATCGGCAGGCACGCATTGTGCCTCCGACACGAGAAACGGCAGCAGCACGAAAAATACTATGGCAAAAAACCTCGTCACTTCACCTCCTTGCTACGGGTTGGCAGCGAGTCGGCAGGTGCCGCCGCCGGGGTGTTCTTTATCGTCTTGCTTGACTTGTGCCTTCTTCTAAACATACCGCGCCAGGTGTCAAAGTCATGCTTATAGACGATACCCACTCCCTGGGTGGTCATGGCATTGCGCAGATAATAGTTTTGGTCGTTAAAGTGGTTATAGGCCTTGAGCCTCAACGACCCCTTGGCATTGAGCAAGTATTCAAGTTCAAAGTCACCGATAAAGTTGGAATTCCTGGAATTGTAGGCATTGTCGCGATAGCCGAAATTGCCATTAAACAGCAATCGGTTGTTGAGCAATTGGCTCGACAAGGCCAAATCAACCTCCACATCGCTAAAGTCGCCCTTGTCGCTACGGAAATTGGGCGAGATGCTCCAATTCTCATTCAAGTGGCCAAGCAGGTTGCTCAACTGCGACGAAATGGTAGAGGAAGCTACCGAGGTCAACTCGTGGTTGGAAGAGGAATTGTTCATGTAATCGGGCGTATAAAAACGGTTAAGGGCCAACAGGTAAATAATTTGCCGGTTCATCATATCGTCGGTACTAATGATGGACTTAACCTTGCGATAGGCATCAGAAGTGAGCGTGGGAAACTCTAAATCAAACGAAATCTCGGGCGCGCTAATCACCCCCTTGGTCTTGAGCAACGCATGAACAGGAACATTGGTGCGATTAATTTCCCGGTCACTGGCAAATGACTCGTCGAGATCTCTGATGTTGGCATTTAGCGAATAGATGGCCTCGATGTCGAGATTAGCCTGATAGGGATCGCCCTGAAAACTGATGGTGCTGCCATTGCGGATGGTAAAATCCTTGATAATAATATCTTGCAGGGTGAAATTATAGAAGCCCTTCTCTAACACATACTTGCCGTACATCTCCAGTTGCTCGTCGCTATTGTCATAGGTCATGTGGATGTTACCCCTGCCTGTGGCCTTAATCTTATCGCCCCCCGCAGGGTCCATCACAAGAGTCAGCTGCATATCGGGGGTTATATCGCCCTGCACGTCAATCTTATATTTAGTAGGCGCTGACACTTGCTGGCTCTTCTGGATTTTTTGCGTTAATCGCCTCACCAACTCGGGAACGGTGTCGGTGGATTCCCTGGAAATCGTATCGGCAGGCACATTGATTCTGTCGCGGTTACGATAGGTGATAAAGTTGTACTCGCTGGCCTCCTCATTATCAGACAGGACAAAGGTAAACCTGCTACGAGGAGCTGAAAGCATGTTGACTTTAATGTTCACGGTGCCAGGCGCGCCATTGATAAATGCTGACCCGTTGCCATAGACCGTGCCATACCACACAGGGTTGATAGCCTCGTTGGTATCATAGCAGAGCAAGTTTTTGGCTTGGGTGATGGAAAAGTTAAATGAAGGCTCGTGGAACTGCCGATGCCGCACCCACCCTTTCATCAGCGCCTCATGGCGATCGCGGTCGTGAAGACGCACATGGTCAAACTCAATGAGTCCTGGCTTCATGTGCACCGAGTCGCCTTGACAGGTATAGGTGACATTGGTGAAATCAAGGTGAAACTTGATACTGTCAGCCTTAATATCACCCATCAGGTCAATGGTGTGAAAATTGCCAAACAGGATAGCGTGTCCCGAGGCCGTACCCTTAAAATCACTTGTAAATGCCGCCATGAATGGCTGGAGGAACGAGATATTGGCTTTATTGGCCTTAAAGTCAAAATACAACGAGTCTCGCTTTGGATAGATGGCGCCATCAATGTGAGAATGCTCGCCATTGCGCTGCGCAAGGTCACAATTGATCACGACACCTTGATTCGCATTGTCCCAATGGCTCTTGATATCGGCATCACCCATGATGGCCTTGTTGTACTTGAAATTAACGATGTGCAGATCGGGCGTTTCCAATCGTGGGGCATTTGAAAGCAAATTGCTGGCATAGAAAGTGCCCGTGGCACGCCCGCCGAATTCCACGTTGCTAATGCGCAACGTCTCAAAAATATAGTCAAGGTCAACATCTTGCAAGCTCAGCGTCAACTCGTCGGCAGGGTTTCTCGACACATTGCCTTTGACATCAATAAACTGCTCGGCTCGCGTGACCAACAGGCTATCGACCTGGACATTTCCATGATTGATGTTAACGCTGCCTTGTCTCACGTGCCACGTGGTGTCATTGACCACGACCTCGGTGGGCATCACATCGATGTGGGCAAAAACAGAACGGTCGACCGTCCGCATCAAGGTGGTGTTTGTGAGCACATTGCCATGGTAGTCCTTCTCCCCGGCATAGCGCCACCCCACGTTGGTCATCACCTGATTATTAGTTCCTAACGCATCGAGATTGAGGGCTATCTTTCCGTTTTTAGAGGGGTAGTTGGCGTGTGCGTTGGCCACTAAGCTATTGACCTCTTTATTGTAGCGCACCGTGAGCACAGTTCCATCGACGAGTTTGTTGCCTTGCTGGAGATATGGCGCGCTCACAGCCACATTAAAAGAACCGCCAGGCACATCAATGCTACCCTTTATTGTACCCTTATACAGGAGCTTCACCGGCAATTTGACCAGTGACTCGAAAGCATCGTTAGGCTCTACCTCGAAATTGAAATCGAAATGATTGCTGGAATGCTCTTCGGCATAGCGAGCATATTGCCCGAAAATATCGGGAAACGCCTTTGCCAGCATCCCCTTGACTGAGGGAACAAGGGTTGAAAAGTCGAATTTTCCCGTCAACTTTCCTCGAATGAAATCAGAATTAACATTCAATTCTTGGGGATAGGCCGAGTTCCGGGCATCAATATTCAAATGGTCGAGACGGTACACCCTGCCTTTGTCGGTGGTAAAGGTGACCTCTGTCACATCGAGCGTCCCGGTGGCATTGTCGAGGCTGTTGCCCATGAACGAAGCCTGCCCATTGAGCGAGAGCACATTTTCCTTGCCTTTGGCCAATCTCATTCTGGCAAGGTTGAGATTGCGCGCCTGCAAGCCCACATCAATCTTGGTATTCAGGCCTGCGAGAAGTGCGGTACCCTCCACATCGATCATGCCATTCGGATCGTTGACAGCAAGTTTCCCACGATAGCTGTTGCCGCTTGCGACGACGTTGGCCTTGATGTTTTGAAATCGGTAACCATTGTAATCAACATGGGCAATATCACCATTTACCTTTCCCTCAAGCAGCTTTTTCCCTCGAACAGTTCCCGCCACGTTGGCATTCATCGCCACACTTCCCAGTTTGCCAGGTTGATTGAGTAATTTCCCGATCTGGAATCCTCCTGTTTCGACATGACCGTCAAAACTCATCACTCCACGGGCATTCTTGGCAAAGTTGCCTGCCAGCCTTGCACTGCCGAGTGAAGTCGCCAGGCGACCATTGAAATTCACGTGAGTGAGCGTTCCTTTGGCAGAACCGCTAATATTGACATTTCCAAAATCTGAAATAACACGCTTGATTTCAGGCTTTAACAATGGTAGAATTGAAGTTATCATCGAAATATCGCCAGCTGTAGCCTTCAACTCAAAACGGGGCACGTCGTAGGTCAAACGAGCCTGATTGCCGAGATGGAAAAAGCGTCCTTTCATCTCAACCGACAAGCGGTTGCTCAAAGTCTTGAGACTGAAAAGGGGAACATTGAGCTGCTCCAGATTCCCCTGGATGGATAGCGAGACTTCAAGAGGAGTGGAAAATCTCGCCAGCGCAGGCACTATCGCCTTGAAATCGCTAAGGGTGACACGGCTTCTGTCCAGCACAATATCTACTGGTTTCTGCTTGATGGCATCGGCAATGTGCTTGAGTGTGTCGTAATCAACCGAGAAATCGTTAAGCGCCAAAACAGTTCCTGGCAATTCCAGCCGTATGTTTGACGCGGTAGCCTTGTGCTTGGTGATAGCCAACTGTGATGAGAACGCTACGACCCGAAGACCGCTATGCTCCTTGAACGACATGCGCTTCACATCAATTAAAAAATCATCATTCTTGAGGCGCGGCAACTCAATATCGGCACGCAAATCGCTCAATTGAAGATGGTTGAGATCGAATCTATTTTTCTTGGGCTGGTCCAGCACATGATAGGCGATGTCGCTTTTCCGAATCACAATATTATGGACAGCCAAGTCGAACTTCTTGGGAGGTGTATTGGCTTTAGGAGCCAGCGCATCAATGATAAACTGCATATTGGTGGGGCTGCTTTTATCGGGTCGCTCGATATGAGCGTGCAGGCCAATGATCTCGCCATAGGTCATCACAACTTTGCGGTCAACAAGCAAATCCTTCACACTGATGCCCGCAGCGAGCGTTTCGATATTGAAAAGTTTGTGGTTGCGCTGGTCGGGGATGCTGACATCATAGAGCATCAATTGGTTGAAAGGCTTGACTGACAGGTTGCCTATAGAGACTCGAGTATGCAGGAACTCGCTTAATTGCCGCTCACCCTCACTTTTCAACTTCTCTTGAATGGCAGGCACACACAGCAAGACATAGAGCAACGCATAGAGCGATACAACAGCAACAAGTATCGTCACCACGATGGAGCGAAGCACGTTGTAACTATGTCGAACAATTGGATTCATTCAAATAAAAAACGAACTTAGTCAGTCGGCAATTTCGTTGCATTCCTTGATCCATAGCGCCGGAGACGCATCGCTTGGCATGCGCCAGTCGCCGCGAGGCGAGAGTCCTACGCACCCCACCTTTGGCCCATCGGGAAGACAAGAGCGCTTAAACTGCTGGCTAAAAAATCTCCAGACAAATTTCGTTAGCCACTTTTTAATGGTTGCCTTGTCGCAACATCCTTTAAATGCGACCGTCGCCAGCAAAAACAGTTTGCGAGGCGAGTAGCCATGGCGCAAAGTGTGATAAATGAAGAAATCATGGAGTTCGTAAGGCCCCACCAAGTCTTCTGTTTTTTGGGCGATATTGCCTTGCTCGTCGGCTGGAGTCAACTCTGGACTGATGGGGGTGCTGATCACATCGAAAAGGATTTCACGCATGGATGCCACATTCGACGAAAGCGCAAACCAGCGAACAAGATGCCGAGCCAGCGTCTTGGGAATATTCACATTCACATTATACATCGACATGTGGTCGCCGTTATAAGTAGCCCAGCCCAGCGCTAACTCCGAAAGGTCGCCTGTGCCGAGGACGAGAGCGCCAATCTGGTTGGCATAGTCCATCAAAATTTGCGTACGCTCGCGGGCTTGCGCATTTTCATAAGTCACATCGCGTGTCGCTAAGTCATGACCAATATCTTTGAGATGCTGCTTCACTGCATCCTGAATTGGAATCTCATGAACCGTAACCCCCAATTCTTTCATTAATTTGGCCGCATTGCTATGGGTGCGCCCTGTTGTGCCAAAACCTGGCATGGTGATGCCATGAATATCTTTTCGGTCGTAACCTAACTGATGAAACGCGCGATTTGCAACAAGCAGCGCGAGGGTAGAGTCCAAACCGCCAGAAACGCCCACCACAAGCGACCGAATGCCCGTGAACTCCATGCGGCGCATGAGGCCCTCGGTCTGGATATTGACAATCTCCTCGCAATGTGCCTTTAAACACTGCTGGCTTTGGGGCACAAAGGGATTGCGCCTCACAGGGCGCTTCAATTCAGTTGTCGTGTAATCGAGCGGAGCTGCCAACCGAACGGGAATGTGACGCAAGTCACTGTAGAACAGCGACCTACTGCCACAGCTGTCATTCTTGACACGGCGTTCATTGTCCAGCGCCTGAATGTCAATATCGGCAATCTCGACACTGGCCTTGCGAGCAAAACGGCGGCTCTGTGCCAGGACAAGTCCATTCTCGGCAATAATTGAGTTACCCGAAAAGACCAAGTCGGTCGTCGACTCGCCATAACCTGCCGAGGCATAGACATAAGCAGCCATGCAGCAACGACTCTGATGCCTGATGATGCCCTCCAGGCTGTCCTGCTTTCCAACCAGGTCATTGGATGCCGAGAGATTAACGAGCACATTCGCACCATTGACGGCATAGATAGAAGAAGGGGGAATGGGGACGCGTAAATCCTCACCCACCTCGACCGCAAGTTTCACCTTTCCTGCATCGAAGAGCAAATCAACGCCAAAAGGACACACCGAATCGTTTATCGTGATTTCTTTCAGCCCTTGTGCAGCCTGATGGCTGGCAAACCATCGCTTTTCGCAAAACTCATTGTCGTTGGGAATGTGAGTTTTAGGGACTGCGCCCAACAAGTCGCCATGTTGCATAGCGATTGCGCAATTGAACAAATGGCCATTCGCGCGAATAGGGGCTCCAATCAACAACATTAAATCAGAATCCTTGGTTGCCGATTTAATCCTATCAATGGCCAGCTCTGCTTGCTCGATCAGCAACTCGCTATTGAACAAATCGGCGCAAGTGTAAGCAGTCACACATAGTTCTGGACATACAAGCACTTGTGCTCCAAGTTGCTTCGCATCATTGTAGCACTTCAAAATGCTATCCACGTTGAAATCCACATCTGCAACATTGACCTCTGGAACTGCCGATGAGACACGGATGAAGCCATAGTCGTTCTTATATCGTAAAGCCATCGCTACTCACTTAAAATTTTAACCCACAAAATTACGGAAATTTGGCGATATTTCAAGAATAAATGAGAATTGTTTTGTAAAAGCCGAAAACTTGCCGGCTGGGGGGATAAAAAGAAAGGGAGGCCGGCTCCCGGGCTGGGGGCCGGCCTCCCGTAGGGGGCGGTTACCTACTCTCCCACTCTCGCAGTACCATCGGCGTGGTGAGGCTTAACTTCTCTGTTCGGGATGGGAAGAGGTGGGGCCCTCACGCTATGGCCGCCTTCGTGCCGTTGCCGGCGCCTCCCGCCGCGAGGGGGGGCAGCCGTGTTGGGAAGAGGCATTGGGGAAACGCTGGGGGCGGGGGCGCGAGGCCCTGCGCAAGCCCGCGGGAGAAAGCCGGGGGCGAGGGGGGCGCGCCGCGTCGCGGCGGGCGCCCCGGGGGGCCGGGGCCCGTCAGGCCCCGGCGAGGAAAGCGTCGGGCAATTAGTACCGCTCGGCTGAGACCGTTGCCGGCCTTGCACCTGCGGCCTATCCACGTCGTCGTCTACGACGGCCCTCTGGCGAGATCTCATCTTGTGGCTGGCTTCGCGCTTAGATGCTTTCAGCGCTTATCCGGCGCAGACGCGGCTACCCGGCGGTGCCCTGGGCAGGACAGCCGGCGCACTGGAGGTCTGCCCGCCGCGGTCCTCTCGTACTAGCGGCGGCGCCACGCAAATCTCAACGCCCGCAACAGATAGAGACCGAACTGTCTCACGACGTTCTGAACCCAGCTCGCGTGCCACTTTAATGGGCGAACAGCCCAACCCTTGGGACCTTCTCCAGCCCCAGGATGTGACGAGCCGACATCGAGGTGCCAAACC